>JACPCW010000071.1:0-18322 GCA_016184365.1 Candidatus Rokuibacteriota bacterium | reverse complement strand
GAGACTCCGATCCTGATCTATCCGCAAGACCTGCCGAGCGAGGATCCGCCGGCGCACGTGCTCAAGAAGGCGCACGAGGTGACCGAGCACGTGACCGGCTTCATCCTCGCGGTCGGCAAGTAAGGGGGCCGCGTCGATGTCGATGCTCTACGACGTCTCGGACATGGACCAGTTCATCGAGATGGCCTACGAACGCCAGTGGACGGACGGCCTGCCGGTGTTCCCGCCGACGGAGAAGAACGTGCGGGCGATGATCGACTACGTCGGACGCGATCCGCACGACGTCGTCGGCGTCGTGCCATCGGGCGAGGGGGTCGCCACGATCGAGAAGATCGCGATCAACGCCGTCATGGCCGGCTGCAAGCCCGAGTACCTGCCCGTCGTGATCACCGCCGTCGAGGCGATGCTGGATCCGACGTTCGAGCTGATGCGCGTGCAGGCGACCACGGCGGGTCCGGCGCCGCTGGCCATCATCAGCGGGCCGGTCGTGAAGCATCTCGGCTTCAACTACGGCGAGGGCGTCTTCACCGGCAGCGGCCACCGGGCGAACGCCACGATCGGGCGCGCGATCCGGCTGATCCTGTGGAACGTCGGCATGGGCCGGCCCGGGCAGATGTCGCACGCGACCATGGGACAGCCGGGGCGCTGGAGCTACGTCGTCGCGGAGCGTCCTCCCGACGACGGCAACCCGTGGACGCCGATCCACGTCACGAACGGGCTCCGCCCGGAAGACAGCGCCGTGTCCATGTTCCCCGTCGGCTTCCACGACGAGTTCTGGGCGGGCACCGGGGCGCAGCCGATCGAGAACGTGCTGTACGTGACCGCGGACACCATCTGCCACCTCGGGCATTTCCAGGGCGCGTGCCAGAAGCTGCTCGTGATCAATCCGCAGTTCGCGCGCGTCTTCCACGACGCGGGATGGACGAAGGAACGTCTGCGGGACGAGCTGCTCACGCGTTGCCGCCGTCCGTTCCGCGACATCAAGCGGACCGGCGGACTGTCCGTGACCCACGCCTATCACTGGACGAAGCTCGTCAGCGGCGAAGACGACGACGAGCTGGTGCCGTCCATGGTGGGCCCGAACCATCTGCAGATCACCGTGTCGGGCGGCTGGGCCCCGCCGTGCAGCCAGAGCGTCGCGATCCACAGCATGCACGGCGAGATGGTGACGCGGAAGATCGACTGGCCCTACGACGTGGGCGCCGCTGATCGATGATGCGCGTGGCCGTCGGAGGCTCGCCCGGCGCCCTGGCCGACGTGACGGTGCTCGACCTCACGCACTTCCTCGCCGGGCCGTACTGCTCGATGCTGCTCGCGGACCTGGGCGCCGACGTCATCAAGATCGAGGAGCCCGGCGAGGGCGATCCCACGCGGCACGTTCCGCCGGGCTACGTCAACGGCGAGACGCCGTACACGCTCACGATGAGCCGCAACAAGCGCGGCATGACGCTCGACCTCAAACGTGCTGCCGGCCGCCAGGTCTTCTACCGGATGGTGGAGAAGGCCGACGTCGTGGTCGACAATTTCCGGCCCGGCGTGACCGAGCGGCTGGCCGTGCACTACGACGCGCTGAAGGGGATCAACCCCCGCATCATCTGCTGCTCGATCACCGCGTACGGTCACACCGGGCCGTACCGCCACAAGGCCGGCTACGAGCACGTCGTCCAGGCGCTCGGTGGCTCGATGTCGGTGACGGGCGAGCCGGGAGGGCCACCGGTGAAGAGCGGGCTGTCCTTCATCGACTACTCGACCGGCGTCTTCGCGGCCTTTGCCGTGGCCGCCGCGCTGAATGCCCGGCGACTCACCGGGCACGGCCAGTGGATCGACGTCAGCCTGTTCGACGTGCAGATCTCCATGCTCGGCTATCACGTCAGCAACTATTTCTCCCTCGGCGCGATCCCCGGGCCGGAGCCGGGCTCGAGTCATCCGTACTTCGTGCCGTTCCAGCGGTTCAGGACCGCCGACGGGTACATCATCCTGGTCGCCGTCACCGACCGGTTTTTCCGGAGCCTCTGCGAGGTCCTCGGCATGGCCGAGATGGCGGAGGACGCGCGGTTCGTCGGCGCGGACAACCGCTTCGCCCACCGCGAGGAGCTCATCGCGCGGATCCAGGACGCGCTGCTCGCGCGGCGCACCGCCGAGTGGCTGGCGGTGCTCGACGCCGCCGGCATCCCGGCGGCGCCGGTGAACGACGTCGCGCAGGCGCTGGCGGATCCTCAAGTTGCGGCGCGCCGCATGGTCGTGACCGTCGACCACCCGCTCTGCGGCCCCGTCAAGATCGCCGGCAATCCCGTGAAGATGACGGGCACGCCCGGCGAGGAGTTCCGGCCGGCCCCGCTGCTGGGCCAGCACACGGAGGAAATCCTGTACGACATGCTCGGGCTGACGAAAGAAGACGTCGCGGCGCTGAGGCACGCGGGTGCGGTGTGAGCGCCGAAGGAGGTCGTGACGTGGCGGGTGGAGCGCGGGTCGACATCGTCATCGAGGACGCGCACTGCAAGTCGTGCGGGATCTGCATCGATCTCTGCCCGAAGAAGGTGCTGCTCGCCGTGCCGCCCCTGCTGAAGGCGGCGGTCGGAGACCTCAGCGCCTGCACCGGCTGCGGGCTGTGCCAGATCCTGTGCCCCGAATGGTGCATCAGCCTGGAGCCGACAGGAGCGCCGGTATGAACTTCGGCCAGCGGCAGCTCATGATGGGCAACGAGGCATGCGCCGCGGGCGCGATCGCGGCCGGCGTGCGGTACTTCGCCGCCTACCCCATCACCCCGGCCACCGAGATCGGCGAGGTGCTCTCGCGAGAGCTGCCGGCGTACGGCGGCAAGTTCATCCAGATGGAGGACGAGATGGGCGCGCTCGGCTCCTGCCTCGGCGCGTCCGCCGCCGGAGTCAAGGCGATGACCGCGAGCAGCGGGCCGGGCATCACGCTCATGCAGGAGAACGTCGGGCTCGCGGCGATGGCGGAGATCCCCGTCGTCATCGTGAACGTGCAGCGCGCGGGACCGGGCACGGGAACGATCGACCAGACCCAGGCCGACGTGATGCAGGCGCGCTGGGGCACGAACGGCGACCATCCCGTCATCGCGCTCGCGCCGTCGAGCGTGAAGGAGTGCTTCGACCTCACCGTGCGCGCGGTGAACCTGTCGGAGCGCTATCGCGTGCCGGTCTACCTGCTGTCCGACGCGCAGGTCGGCCACATGCGCGAGGTCGTCACGCTGCCCCGTCTCGAAGACGTTCGGCTGGTCGATCGGCCGCGGCCGACGTGCCGGCCGGACGAATACCACGGCTACGAATTCCGGACGCCGGACGAGGTGCCGCCGATGGCGGACTTCGGCACCGGCTACCACTACATCGTCCAGTACTCGGTGCACGACCGCGACGGCTTTCCCAATCCCGGCAAGCCCGCCGAGCTCGCGGCGCTCCTGCAGCATCTCGACGCCAAGCTCAGCTGGCATCTCGACGCGATCGTCGATCTCGAGGAGCTCCTGCTGGACGACGCCGACATCGTCGTCGTCGCGTACGGCACCACGGCGCGCGCCGCCCGCGATGCCGTCGTGATGGCGCGGGCGCGCGGACGGCGCGCCGGCCTCTTGCGGCTCGTGACGGTGTGGCCGTTCGACACCGCCCGCGTTGGCCGGATCATCGGCGACGCACGGCGGGTGGTCGTGCCGGAGATGAACCTGGGGCAGATCCACGGCGAAGTCGTGAAGGCGACCAAGGATCGTCGCGCCCAAGTCCTCAAGGTGAACCGGGTCGATGGGTGCGCGGTGACTCCGCAGGAGATCCTGGACACGATCGAGAGGGGGCTCGGATGAGCGTGAAGCCGCTCTCGCGATTGCTCGACACGTACGTGTACGCCGAGCGGACGCCGACGACGTGGTGCCCGGGCTGCGGCATCGGCATCGTGCTCCAGTCGATGATCCGCGCCATCGACGATCTCGGCCTCGACACGAACCGCATCGCCGTCGTGAGCGGCGTGGGCTGCGCGGCGCACGCGACGAGCTACCTGAAGTTCGACGCGTTCCACGGCCTGCACGGCCGGGTGCCGGCCCACGCCACGGGCATCAAGCTGGCGAAGCCGGAGCTCACCGTGCTCTGCCTGCTGGGCGACGGCGACGGGCTGGCCATCGGCGGCAACCAGTTCATCCACGCGGCCCGCCGGAACATCGACCTCACCGCGATCCTCTTCAACAACTTCACCTACGGCCGCACCGGCGGCCAGTTCAGCCCCACCACGCCGCACGGCGCGTGGGCGCAGACGGCGCCGTTCGGGATGATGGAGCGCAACTTCGACGTCTGCGAGCTGTCCCGCGCGGCCGGCGCGACGTACGTCGCCCGCTCGATCGCCTACAACGGCAACCTGACCACCCGGTTGATCCGGAACGCGATCAAGCACAAGGGCTTCTCGGTGGTCGAGGTGCTGCTGCAGTGCACGGAGATCTACGGGCGGTACAACAAGCAGGGCGACGGCGCCGCCATGCTGACGTGGCAGCGCGAGCACGCCGTGACGCCGGGCAAGGCGGCCGGGCTCTCGCCCGAACAGCTCGAGGGCCGCTTCGTCATCGGCGAGCTGCACCGGAGCGAGGCGCCGGAGTTCTGCGAGGAATACGACCGGCTGATCGCCCGCGTGCAGGGAAAGGCGCGGTAGCCGTATGGCCCAGCGGATCGAGGTCCGATTCGAAGGACTGGGGGGGCAGGGCATCGTGCTGGCCTCGGTGGTGCTGGCCGAGGCCCTCGGTGTCTACCAGGGGCTCGAAGCGGTGCAGACGTCGACGTACGACCCCGAAACACGCGGCGCGTCCGTGCGCGCCGACGTCGTCAGCGCGTCCGAGCCGGTGAACTACCCCGGCGCGCTCCGACCCGACGTCATCGTGGCGATGTCGCAGAAGGCCGCCGACAACAGCGCCCAGCTCGCGCGCGGCGGTGTGCTGATCGTCGATCCGCTCTTCGTCGAGCGTGTGCCGGCCGTCGACGGCCGCGTCTATCGCGTCCCGGTCACCGAGGTCGCGGACCGGGTGGGGCGGAGGCAGACCGCGAACATGGTCATGCTGGGCGCGCTCGCCCGATTCGTTCCGCTCGTGTCGATGGCGAGTCTCGAGAAGGCGGTGGCCGCCCGAGCGCCCCGGGGGACCGCGGAGCTCAACCTCGCGGCGCTGCATGCCGGTTACGACGCCGCGACGAGCGTCGCGGCGTGACGGGCGCCCTGCGCGACCGGGTGCCCTGACGGCGCGCTCAGCCCGGTAGGTCTCATGGCCTATTGCGCGTCACGGGCCGTCGGTGCCTAGTGTTCACATCGAACCGGACACTCCGATCGTCCAGCGTGTCGCAACATTCCTCTCGGCGCACCCCGGGCACGCCTTCTGCGGCGACTGCCTGGCGCAGCGGCTCAGGATGGACCGCCGAGTCGCGTGGACGGCGGCGCTCCGCCTCGGCGAGTCGCGCGAGTTCGACGTGGACGTCGGGATCTGCTCGTCGTGTCTCGACCGGCTGGACGACGTCGCTCACGTGAGGTGGATCACTCCGTCGCAGCCGGAGGCGCCGTCGAAGGCGCGGATCCGCGTCACGTATCGGCCTCCGGGGAGCACGGACGCCCGCAGCGCGTGAGTCGGTCGAGGCCCGTGAGTTCTTTCACGGGACCGCAGACGCGGGCGAAATCTGCGGCCAGCTCCAGGGATAGCGAGGGTGTGACACACACGCGCCAAGCAGCAGCGCGCCGGCGACGGCGGGGAGGAGCCGGTGACTCAGTCGAGGCCCATCGCGCGGCGGTAGGCCTTGCGGACCTCCTCCGGCTGGCCGGCCACGAACGGAAAGCCCTCCGGCAGGAACGCGCCCGGCGTGCTGTTCGCTTCCTTGAAGCTCGCGCGCGACGCGCCGTTCACGAAGCGGTCGCGGCCGATGATCGGCAGCGTGATGCAACGGTTCAGCTCGGCGTCGCGAATCACCGCCATCGGCTCGCCGCCGCGCGCGACGACCTCCGCCTGGTCGAGCAGCTTCCTGCGCATCATGATGACGCCGCGGTCGCTCTCGCCGAGATGCTCCTGCGTCCGGTCGGCGATCGTCCCCTGCCCGGTCCACGCGGCGAAGTCCTGGTTCATCACGTGCGTCGTGATCCAGCGCCCCGTCTGCGGATCGCGGATCGGGCCGTACCAGTACGGGATCCGGTCTTGCGTGTACGGCTCCATCTCGTTCGGCACGCGGTCGAAGAACCAGCCGACGCTCAGCGTGCGATGGTCGTCGATCGGCACGCGCCACTCGAAATGACCGCCCGTGAACAGACAGTTCGGCCAGAGGCACGAGCGGCCGACGGTCCAGAGCTCGTCGGATTCCGACTGGCCCTCGAGCACGCGGCGATAGACGAAGCCGTAGTCGAATTCGTCGAAGCGGATCTTGAGATGCGTCGGCGCCCGGCCGCCGGCGCCGCGCAGCGTGCGCGACCAGTTGCCGTGCAGCCACTCGAAGTGCACGGGATCGATCGAGTTCTCCTGCGCCTGGAACCAGTTGCATGGGATCTCCGAGAACACGATCTGCACGAAACCGTTCGTCCACGTGAACGGCTCCCACGTCGGCACGAGCGGCGCCGGCGCCGGACCGAGATACGCCCAGAGCAACCCGGCCCTCGCTTCCATCGGATACGCCGTGAGGCGGATGCGGTCCTTGAACCGCGCCTCCGGATGCGCCATTTCCTCGTACGGCTGCGCGAGGCACTGCCCGGTCTCGCCGTACCGCCAGCCGTGATAGTGACAGCGCAGCCCGTGATCCTCGACGTAGCCGTAGCAGAGATCGGCGCGGCGATGCGCACAGTGACGGTCGAGCAGCCCGTAGCGGCCGCCCTTGTCGCGATACAGCACGAGATCCTCGCCCATCAGCCGCACCGCTTTCGTCGGCGCGTCGTCGAGCTCGGTCACCGCCGCGATCGGCATCCAGTACCGCCGCAGCAGCTCGCCCATCGGCGTGCCGGCGCCGACCTGGGTCAGGACGCGGTTGTCTTTCTCGCTGAGCACCGGCTCACTCCCGTCCCGGCATGACGACTTCCATCCCCAGGGCCGCCGCCGCACGAGCCTGCGCGTCGTCGTGCGTCATGAGACGCCTCACGCCCAACTCCGTCATCGCGGCCAGATGAAGGCGATCGAGCGTCCGGCAGTGCGTTCGGCCGAGGTCCAGGAGCTGCTGGCGCGCCGTGTCGAACACGGATCCCGAGAGCGCGCTGAACCGAAATGGATCGGTGACGCGGTACGCCGCCAGCTGCGCGCGCAGCCGCCGCAACGCCGCCGTGCCGTAGCGTCCGGCCAGCCATCCCGACGTGACCTGAACCTCCGCTTCGAGGTCCGCCAGCGACGAAACGATCACGACATCTTCGGTCGTGACGGAACGCCGAACCGCTTCACTCTCCGGCTCCGGCCAAAGGAGTTTCAGCAACGCGCTGCTGTCGAGGTACACCACCGGCGGTTCAGCGACTCTCGCGATCGGCGATCAGGAACTCGTCGACCCACCGGACCGTGCGGCGCCCGAACATGCGGCGCTGCCACGCCGCATGACGATCGGCATCGAACCGTTTGCGACGAGGGGCGCGCTCGCGGAAACGCACGAGCTTCGCCACCGGCTTGCCGTCGCGCGTGACGACGATCTCGCGCTCGCGCTCGAGCATCGCCTCGGCCTGCGGCCAGCGCTGGCGCAGGTCACGGACGGTGATCGTCTTCATGGCCGAACGATAACATGTTTCACGCTCAATCGAAGGTCAGCACCGTTCGCGCGACCTCGCCGGCCTTCATGGCGCGGAACGCCTCGTTGATGTCGCCGAGCTTCCCGCGCTTCGTCACCATCTCGTCGAGCAGCAGCCGGCCCTGCCGGTAGAACTCGAGATAGCGCGGGATGTCGGTGCGGAACCGGTTGCTGCCCATGCGCGACGTCTGCACCTTGCACTCCGGCCGGATCGCCATCCACGGAAACTCGATGTTCGCGTCCGGCGGCAGCACGCCGACGATCGTCGCCGTGCCGCGGATGGCGAGGCTCTCGATCGCCTGCCGCACCAGCGTCGTGTTGCCGACGGCTTCGAAGGCGTGATCGACGCCGGCGCCGCCCGTGAGCGACCGAATCGCCTTCACCGGATCGTCCTTCGCGCTGTTCACGACGTGCGTGGCGCCGACGCGCTTCGCCATCTCGAGCTTGCCGTCGAACATGTCGACGCCGATGATCTGGCTCGCGCCGCCGATGCGCGCGCCCTGCACGATCGCCAGGCCGACGCCGCCGCAGCCGAACACCGCCACCGTCTGTCCCGCCTGCATGCCCGACGTGCGGAGCGCGGCGCCGACGCCGGTGAGCACGCCGCAGCCGACGAGCGCCGCGCGATCGAGCGGCAGCGCGGGATCGATCTTCACGACGGAGTTCTCGTGCAGCAGCATCCGCTCGGCGTAGCTGCCGATGCCGGCGAATTGCGTGAGTCCGCCGTCCTTCTGGGACAGTCGCGACGGCTCGCCCTTCGCGCGATTGACGAACCCGGTGACGCAGAGGTTCGGATGGCCGGAGAGGCACTGCTCGCACGTGCCGCAGAAGCCCGACAGGCACGCCACGACGTGGTCGCCCGGACGCACCGTCGCCACGTCCGCGCCGACCGCTTCGACCACACCCGCGCCTTCGTGGCCGAGCACCATCGGGCGCGCGAGCGAGTAGCGCGACTGGCCGTCCACGACGTGCAGGTCGCTGTGGCAGACGCCCGTCGCCACGGTGCGAACGAGCACCTCGCGAGCGGCGGGCTTGTCGACGTCGACGTCTCGCACCCAACCTGCGACAAGGAGTCGACCCACATGGCCGTTTTCGTCGGATTCATCGGCGTCGGGAACATGGGGAATCCCATGGCCGGCAACGTGCTGAAGTCGGGCGTGTCCCTCACGGTGTATGACAAGAGCCCGCGGGCCATGGCCAATCTCGTCCAGGCCGGCGCCAAGCAGGGCGCGTCCGTGCGCGACGTCGTCGAGCAGTCCGAGATCGTGCTGACGTGCCTGCCGGCGTCACCGGACGTCGAGGCGCTCTACCTCGAGCCCGGCGGCCTGATCGACTCCGCGAAGCCCGGGACGGTGCTCATCGACCTCAGCAGCGTGCTCCCGTCGACGCCGCGAAAGCTGGAGCCCGCGGCGAAGAAGCGCGGTGTGCACTTTCTCGAATCGCCGGTCAGCGGCGGTGTCGCCGGCGCGCGCGCCGCAACGCTCGCGTTGATGGTCGGTGGAGACGCCGACATCCTGAAGCGCGTGGAGCCCGTGCTGAAGGCGATCGGCCCGAACGTCTTTCACGTCGGCCCGGTCGGCGCCGGCAACATCGTGAAGGCGATCAACAACATGATGGCGTGCGTGAACTCGCTCGCCATGATGGAAGGCCTCGTGCTCGGCGTGAAAGCGGGCCTCGACCCGATGACGATCTACGACGTGGTCAAGGCGTCGAGCGGCGGCAGCAAGGCGCTCGAGCGGATTCCGAAGGCGATCGTCCCGCGCGACTTCGAGCCGGGCTTCAAGGTGCAGCTGATGAACAAGGACCTCGAGACGTTCACGGCGATCGCGAAGGAGCTGCACGTGCCGGTGAGCTTCGCGAACGTCGCGCAGCGCTACGAGCAGGCGGCGCTCGCCGCGGGGCTCGGCGAGAAGGACACGAGCGTGGCGGTGACGATCGTCGAAAAGCTCGCGGCGTTCGAGATGCCGAAGGGAGCGGCGCCGAAGTAGCCACGGCCGCTCATCCGGCGATCATGGGCAGCGTGATGGTGAAGGTCGCGCCCCGGCCTCGGCCGTCGCTCTGGGCCTCGACAGCGCCGCCGTGCATTTCGAGGATCTCCCGCACGATCGCAAGCCCGAGCCCGAGCCCGCCTCGGGGCCCGGCCGAACCTGCATCGGCCTGACGGAACCGCTCGAACACGTGAGGAAGCAAGTCGGGCTCGATGCCGACGCCGGCGTCGCTGACGACGATCCGGACGACGCCGTCTTCCGCGGTCAGGCGAACCTGAACGTGCCCGCCGGACGGGCTGTACTTGATGGCGTTCGACAGCAGGTTCATGAGGACCTGGCGCAGGCGATCGACGTCCGCGAACACGAACCTCGCTGTCGGATCCAGCTGCGTCCCGAGCGTCAACGCTTTCGCCCTGGCCTCGTGCTGGAGCGATTCCACGATCTCGGCGACCAGTGGACCGAGGCTCACGGCGCGGCGCTCCAGCGTGACCTTGCCCGCTTCGATGCGCGCGATGTCCAGGAGGTCATCGATCATTCGCGCCTGTGCCCGTGTGTTCCGCTCGACCGCGTCGAGCGCCCGCTCCTGTTGCATCGGGTCGACGCGCTGATGCCTGAGTACGCTCAGCCAGCCGAGCATCGTGTTGAGCGGTTGCCGCAGCTCGTGCGACAGCACCGCCAGGAACTGGTCCTTGGTGCGGTTGGCAGCCTCTGCGGCCTGGCGTGCCGCCTGTTCACGCATCAGGAGCTCCGCCCGCTCGTGCTCGGCCTGCTTGCGCGCCGCGATGTCGGTGACGGCCGCCAGGACAAAGAGGCCATCCGCGGTCTCGAGCGGGCTCAACCCGATCTCGACGGGAACCTCGGTTCCGTCCTTTCGCAACGCGTACAGTTCGCGGCCTTTCCCCATCGCGCGTTGTCGGGGGTCGGAGAAGAAGGCGCCCCGATATCCTGAATGTCCGCCGCGGAGCCGCGGCGGCACGAGTCGCTCGATCGACTGTCCGAGGAGCTCCGGTCGCGTATACCCGAAGAGCGGCTCCGCGAGAGCGTTGACGAGGCGAATCGTGCCCCGCTGGTCGACCATGACCATGGCGGTGGGGGCGGCCTCGACCGCGAGGCGGAACCGCTCTTCGGTCTGCTTGCGCTCGGTGACGTCCGTGCAGATGCCGAGCATCCTCTCGGGTTGTCCGTCGGCATCGGAGAAGAGCTGACCACGGCCTTCCACCCAGCGCACCGCGCCGTCCCGGCGCACGATCCGGTACTCGACCCGATGGTCTCGCCGGTCCTCGACCGCCGCTGCGATGGCCCGGAGGACGCGATCTCGGTCCTCCGCGTGGATCTCGCTCCGAAATGCCTCGAACGTCCCGGGGAACGTTCCCGGAGCGAAGGCGTGGATCGCCTCGAGGCTCGACGACCACGTCAACGCTCCGGTCGCGATCGTCCACTCCCACGTCCCCATGCGACCCGCCTCGAGAGCCAGCCGAAGGCGTTGCTCCGCCTTCTCCGTCTCCCGATGCAGCCGTGCGTTGTCGATGGCAAGAGCGGCCCGATGAGCGAGATCCTCGGCGAGCGCCAGGTCGGCGCTGTCGTAGCGTCGCTGCGACTCCCCGTAGACCAGCGTCAGCGCGCCGAGCACGCGCCCGCGAGCGGCGAGCGGCGCGATGATGGCGGACCTCACGCCGATCGCACGGTAGAGACGAAGGTGCTCGGAATCCCGCGTCCGACGCTCGAGCAATGACTCGGAGACCTCGGGAAGGAACTCGGACTGCCCGGTCCGGAGCACCTGGGGCACGCCCGACGTGGCACCGACCTCGAACGGGTATCGCTCGCGGAGCTCGCGAGCCAGCGTCTCCTTCGCCGGATCGACGTGCGCGATCGCCAGTCGACGAACGGTGCCGTCCTCCTCGACCATGTCGACGGCACACAGGTCCGCCATACGGGGCACGGCGAGGCGGGCCAGGCTCGCCAGCGTGGTCTCGTAATCCAGCGACGCGCCGAGGAGCTGGCTCGCCTCGGCGAGAAACGACGCGCGGCGCTCGGCCGCCTCGGCCGATGCGCGCGCCGCGTGCGCCACCTCCGCGATGGTCTCCGCTTCTCCTCGGTGCCGATCCGCCTCGACGCGGGCTGCGCGCTCCGCCTCGTCCAGCCGCGTCCGTTCGATGGCGAGGGCGGCGCGGTCGGCCACGAGCCGCAGGAGGCCGAGATCGTCATCGGTGAAGTGGCGGGGCTCAGCGGCCCCCGCGTGGAGGATGCCGAGCAGCCGCCCGCCTACCTTCAGAGGAGCACCGACCAGTGACTTGACGCGCTCGGCCAGCATCGGGCGCACGACCTCGACCGTGGTGAGGTCGTCGATGATCAGTCCGTGATCGCTGAGGGCGATGCGCCCGGCGACCCCATGGTCGAGCGGGATCCGAATGTCCGCCCGCGGATCCTCGTCGAGTCCAGCCGAGTAGAACGGTGTGAGATGAACACCATCTTCGGCGAGCAACAGGATGGTTGCCGTATCGCTTGCCATCGCGGCGCGGAGGCGACCCACGAGCTCCGGCACGAGATCGTCGAGTGCGCGGGGCGAGAGCGCGGTGTCGGTGACGCTCTGCAGGTGCCGCTGCCGGGCGGCCAGTCGCTCGACCTCGGCTCGCGCGGCGCGCTCCTGGTCCAGCAACGTCGCACGGTCATGCTCGACCTGGCGCCTCTGGCTGATGTCCCGGAAGACGAGCACGGCGCCGAGCAGCGTGCCGGCTGCGTCCTTGATCGGTGCGGCGCTGTCGTCGATGGGAATCTCGCGCCCGTCCTTCGAGACCAGGACCGTGTGGTTCGCGAGGCCCGTGATCTGACCTTCGCGGAGGGCCCGGCTGACAGGACTCTCGACGGGGCGGCGCGACTCCTCGTTGAGGATCGTGAAGACGTCGACCAGGGGCCGGCCCATGGCATCCGCATCGCTCCACCCGGTCAACGATTGGGCCACGCCGTTCATCAACGTGACGCGACCCCGGTCGTCGGTCGCGATGACGGCGTCACCGACGCTGGTCAGCGTGACGTGGATCCTCTCGCGCTCCTCCCGTGCTCGGGCTTCGCCCTCCTGGGCTCTCCGCCTCGCCTGGTGCAGGCGGTCGGCAAGCAGGCTGATGAGCGTGCTGGCGACGAGGAAGACGGTGAGCTGCGCCAGCGCGGTCGGATCCTGCGCCTTGAACGAGTGGTACGGCGGAATGAAGAAGTACAAGGCGACGAAGCCACCGAGGGCGGCGGAGAGCAGCCCCGGCCACAGTCCGCCGAACCATGCGCACAGCACAACGGTCGGGAAGTAGAGGATGAACGGCACGCCCTCGCCCAGGACGGGGACCAGCACCCCACGCAAGAGGGAGGCGAGCGCCACCGCGAGGAAGGGGAACGCATATCGGGCGACGACGGATGGCGCCATGGTCTGTGGCCCCGGAGCTTGCGCTTCACCCGGCCAGACGTCAAATATCTCTGTCGTTGCATTCTGAGACGCGCTGGATATCATCGGCTTCGACGTGGAGCTTCGGCATCTCAGATATTTCGTGGCCGTCGCGCAGGAGCTGCATTTCGGTCGGGCGGCGCTTCGCCTTCGCATGGCCCAGCCGCCGCTCAGCCAGCAGATCCTGAAGCTCGAGGCGGAGGTCGGGGTCGCGCTCTTCGATCGGTCGAAGCGCCGGGTCGAGCTGACGAAGGCGGGAAGCGTCTTCTTCGACGAGGCGAAGGCGATCCTGCTCCATGTCGAGCGCGCGGCGGAGGCGGCGCAGCGCTCGCAGCGTGGCCAGGTGGATCGTCTGGTGGTGAGCTTCGCCCCGTGGGTCGACCTCACGATCCTGCCCCGCATCATCCGGACCTTTGGCGAGCGGCATCCCGACGTCGACGTTCAGCTCCGCGAGCTCAACGTGCCCAATCAGATCCTGGCGTTCCGCGCTGGGCAGATCCAGGTCGGATTTCTGTATCCTCCCGTGCACGACAGGAACCTCGCTGTCGAAACCATCCTCGCTGAGCCACTGGTCGTCGCCTTTCCCGAAGGCCACCGGCTGGAGAGCTTCACGCGCGTCCCCCCTGACACGCTTGCCGACGAGCCGCAGATCCTCCTCTCCCGTGAGCAGGCGCCGGCGTATCACGATCTCGTGGTGGCGTTCTGCCGCGACGTGGGTTTCACCCTGAGGGTCCGGCACGAGGCCGAGCATCCGCAGCAGGTCCTGAGTCTGGTGGCCGCGGGGATGGGGATCGCGCTCGTCCCGTCGTCCGCCGTGACCGTCGAGCGCCGCGAGCTACGCCATCGACCGCTCGATCACGCAGGCCCGCAGTTCGAGCTGGCCGTGGCCTGGCGGCGGAGCGATGCGTCCCCGGTGCTGCACACGTTCCTCGACTTCGTGCGAAATCGGGCGCGTGTGACGCAGCGACGCAGACCGGCGAGGGATGGGCGCTGGCGCGTTACCGGAAGCGCGGGATGACTTTCTCCGCGAACAGCTCGAGGGTCTTCAGACACCGATCGCGCTCGAGAATTCCCTGCCCGAACAGCAGGAACATCTCGTTGAACGGCACGTGGCGCGCGGCGTCTTCGATCATGCGCGTGACGGTGTCGGCGTCACCGATCAGCAGCGGCGGACGACCCTGGCCGAACGGCACCGACCATTCGTCCCACATCCACAGACAATCTTCGGCCCACGCCTCCGCTTCGCTCTTCGTGTCCGCGAGCACCAGATAACCGCCCCACGCGGCCTCGTCGCCGCGCCGGATGTTGCGCCCGTGCTCTTCCGCGACCTCGCGGTAGCGCCGCCACAGCAGCTCGCAGAAATCCATCTCCGGCGCCATGACGATCGGCTTGCCGCCCTCGCGCGCCCAGTAGAGCGACGTCTGCAGACTGTGCGTGAATCCGGAATACACGGGGATCGGATTCTGCAGCGGGCGCGGGGCGATGCCGACCTCGCGGATCGTGCCGTCGGCGTCGACGCCCCGGCCGTACTTCAGATACACGGGATGCGTGTGCGGCTGATGCTGACCTTCCGGCGGGAACGACCAGTGCTTGCCCTTGAAGGCAAACGTGTCGTGCGTCCACGCCGTCTTGATGATCGCGACGCATTCCTCGAAGAGCTCGCGGTTCCGCGCGTCCTCGTCGCTCTTGCGGTTCCACGGGCCCGTCGCCTTCACGCCCGGCATCGCGGCGTAGTTCTCGAACCAGCGCGCCTGGTAGCCGCGCACGAACGCGACGTTCAGCCGGCCGCCGAGGAGATGGTCGAGCGTCGCCGCGTGCTCCGCGACGCGGAGCGGATTGTGCGTCGGCAGGACGTACCCGAACTGATCGATGCGGAGCCGCGGCCCGTGATGCCCGAGAAACATCGCCATCAGACCGGGATCCTGCCCGAGCTCGAAGCCTTCGATCTGGAGGTGGTGCTCCGGAATGCCGATGCCCGACCAGCCGGTCGCGTCGCACGTGCGCGCGTACTCGGCGATCTCGTCGAGCATCCGCTGATACAGCACCGGGTCCTTGCCGGCCATGCCGCGCTCGAGCTCGTGGCGGCGTCCGATCGTGACGTACATGAACGCGTGAAAGTCCATCCGGTCTCCTCTGCCCCTTATACTGCCCGAACCACGTGACGAAGCTGACCGAATACACCAGCTATGCCGACGCCCAGCGACACGTGTCGTCCGCCGCGCTGTGGGCATTGTTCGATGGCGATCGCGAGTCGCTCAACATCGCGCACGAGTGCGTCGACCGGCACGCGCCGACGGGCCGCGTCGCCGTGCGCGTCGCGCACGCCGACGGCCGCGACGAGGTGGTCACCTTTCGCGAGCTGTCCGCCTGGTCGTCGCGGTTCGCGCACTGGCTCGCCGAGCGCGGCGTCGCCCGCGGCGACCGCGTCGCGATCATGCTGGAGCCGTCGCTCGCCTTCTATGCCGCGCTGTTCGGCGCGATCAAGCACGGCGCGATCGCGGTGCCGCTCTTCACGCTCTTCGGTCCCGACGGCGTCCGGCTGCGCGTCGACGATTGCACGCCGCGCCTGCTCGTCACGAACGCCGAGAAGCTCGCGACCGCGCGTTCGATTCCGGATCTCGACGTCGTCGTCGCCGACGACGCGCTGGTGGCGAGCCTCGCGCGATATCCCGAGCGCTACGACGTTCGCAGCGCCCCCGACGAGCTCGCGGTGTTCCAGTACACGTCCGGGACGACCCGCGAGCTGCCGGCGGCGGTGCAACACACGCATCGCGCGATCGTCGTCGTCATGGTCGCGGCGCTCTACGGCACGGGCATCCGTCCCGGCGACGAGTTCTTCTGCCCGTCGTCGCCGGCGTGGGGTCACGGCCTGTGGCACGGCACGCTCGCGCCTCTCGCGCTCGGCGTGACGACCGGCACCATGGCCGGGAAGTTCGACCCGGTCCGGCTGATCCGCGCCCTCGAGGACTACCGGATCACCAACCTCTCGGCCGCGGCCACGCACTACCGCATGATGAAGAGCTCCGGCGAGGCCGGCGCCCATCGGTACGCGATCACGAAGCTGTCCTTCACCGGCGAGCCGATGGACAGCGCGACGCGCGACTTCGTGACCACCACGTTCGGGACACCGCCGTGCAGCATGTACGGCACGACGGAAGTCGGCGTGATCCTCGCCGACTATCCGGGCGCACCGGATTACGCCGTCAAGCCCGGCGCGCTCGGCAAGCCGGTGCCGGGCGTCCGCGTCGAAGTACACGCTCCGGACGGACAGCCCTGCCCACCGCACACGCTCGGTGAAATCAAGGTGTGGCGGCGCGACGCGTGGTTTCCGACGAAGGACCGCGGCTACGTCGACGACGACGGCTACTTCCATCACGCCGGTCGCGCCGACGACGTCATCATCTCGGCGGGATGGACGATGAGCGCCGTCGAGATCGAAGACGTGCTGCTGAAGCATCCCGACGTCCGCGAAGCCGCGGTCATCGGCGTCCCCGACGCGCTGCGCGGCCAGGTCGTGAAGGCGTTCATCGTCAGCGCGCGCGCGGCCGACGACGCGTTCGCGCGCGAGCTGCAGGACTTCACGCGCACGCGCCTGAGCCAGCACGAATATCCCCGCCACGTCGCCTTCGTGGCCGAGCTGCCGAAGACGCCGGCCGGCAAGGTGAACCGCAAGAGCCTCCGCGATGGAGAACCGACGCATGCCGCCTGAATCGACCACGCGCTTTCCGAAGATCACCGAGCAGGGCCTCGCCGACCTGCGCCGCCGCATCGGCGTGAAGATCACCGACACGCTGGAGCCGTGGTGTCACGAGGCGACCCGCGACGCGATCCGTCACTACGCGCACGGGATCGGCGACGACAATCCGCTGTGGTGCGATCCGGACTACGCGGCGCGCACGCGCTGGGGCGGCATCATCGCGCCGCCGAGCTTTCTCTTTGCGACGAGCCGCATCATCTCCGGGTACGTCGGCGGGTTGCCCGGCGTACACGCCATGTGGGCGGGCGCCGACTGGCGCTGGCATCTGCCCGTGCGGCGCAACGACACGATCGCGACGGAAGCGTGGCTGTCCGACCTCATCGAACACCAGACGACGTTCGCCGGCCGCGCGATCCAGCAGGTCTACCACGTCGACTTCTTCAACCAGCAGGGTGACCGCGTCGCGGATGCGGAGAGCTGGTGCTTTCGCACGGACCGCGACCTGGCGCGCGAGTCGGGCACGAAGTACACCGCGGTGAAGGCCAGGCCCCCGAAGCGCTACACCGACGCGGAGCTCGCCGACACCTACGCGCTCTACGCGAACGAAGGCGTCCGCGGCGCGACGCCGCGGTACTGGGACGACGTGCGTGAAGGCGAGCCGCTGCCGACGATGGCGAAAGGTCCGATGACGGTCACCGGTTTCATCGCCTACGCGCAAGGCTGGGGCGGGCTCTACATCCGGGCGAACAAGCTCGCGTGGACTCGGCATCAAGAACCGCTTCGGCATTCCGGACTGCCCCGAGCGCGTGCACTGGGAGCAGGAGTTCGCCACGATGGTCGGCGCGCCCGGCGCGTACGACTACGGGCCCGAGCGCTGCTCGTGGCTGACGCACCATCTGACGAACTGGATGGGCGACGACGGCGTGCTGCGCCGCGCGCACTCGAAGATCCGCCGCCACAACCCCGAAGGCGACACGCTGCGCATCGACGGCCGCGTGACGCGGAAATTCGCCGAGGGCGACCGCCATCTCGTGGAGATCGAGCACGAAGCGCGCAACCAGGACGGCGAGCTGTCGGTGATCGGCGGCGGCGCCGTGGAGCTGCCCACGAAGCGCTGAGCGCGGCCGCTTCCTTGACGGGCATGGACCCGCACGGTACCGTGGCTCGCACTGGAAAACGTCCACCGCGTATGTCGTCCGTGAAATGCCAGCACTGCGCACACGTCAACCCGCCGGGCGCGAAGTTCTGCTCGGAATGCGGCGCCCGGCTGGCGATGCACTGTCCGAATTGCGGCCGCGAGCTGCTGCCGGACGCGAAGTTCTGCAGCGAGTGCGGTCATCCCGTCGCCGGCGCACCGCGCCCGGTGGCGGTGGCGCCGACCGATAAATTCGACTCGCCGACCGCGTACACGCCGAAGCACCTCGCCGACAGAATTCTCACGTCGCGCATCGCGCTCGAAGGCGAGCGGAAACAGGTCACCGTTCTCTTCGCC
>JACPCW010000070.1 GCA_016184365.1 Candidatus Rokuibacteriota bacterium | reverse complement strand
ACGGGTCCGAGCGCGTCATCGAGGAGCGCCACGGGTTCCCCGGGGCGCTCCGAGCGCCGGGGGGTCTGGGGGGCCCTGTCGGGGCCCCCCAGTCGGTGGTTCAAGCGGCGCGATCCAAGGACGGGCGCGGGGCGGACAGCGCCCGCGCGACGTCTTCGCGCGCGACCATGCCGACCAGCCGGCCGCGGTCGACGACGGCGACACGGCCGACGTCGTTGTTGCCGAGTCGCGTCAGCGCGAGCCAGGCCGAATCGGACGGCGCGACGACGACATCCGGCCGGATCGGCGCCATCACCTCGGCGACCGAAAACGCGCGGCCGCGCGCGCGGTCGGCATCGACGCGGCGCAGAAATCCGACGAGCGTGTCGCCGTCGACGACCGGCAGGCTGCCGAGCTCGAGCGCGGCGAGCTCGCCGTTGCGGACATCGTCGACGGCGGCCTGCGACGACACGGCGACCGCCGACGGCGTCATGACCGACGCGACCGTGACGGGCGCGAGCCGGCTGCGGATCCGCGCCACGTCGTGCGCGCGGCGCGCGGCCTGAAACAAGAAAAGGCCCAGCAGCAGGAACCACACGCCGCCCGTCGGCTCGCCGGCGAGCAGCCGTGCGACACCGAGCGCGGCGAGCAGCATCGCGACGCCCATGCCCACGCGGCTCGCGATCTCGCTGGCGCGCTCGAAGCGTCCGCTCCACCACCAGAGCATCGCGCGCAGGATGCGACCGCCGTCGAGCGGGAATCCGGGCACGAGGTTGAAGACGCCGACGACGACGTTCACGACGGCGAGATACGTGAAGAGCGCGGCGAGCCAGTCGTGACCGGCGGCGACCTGGCGCGCAGCGAACGCGAGGCCGCCGAGCGTCACGCTCACGATGGGCCCGATGATCGCGATGCCGAACTCCGCGCGCGGATCCGGCGGCTCGGTCTCGAGCTCGGAGACGCCGCCGAACACGTGCAGCGTGATGGCGGCGACGCCGACGCCGTGCGCCCGGGCGACGAGCGCGTGCGACAGCTCGTGCAGCAGCACCGACGTGAAGAGGAGCAGGGCGGCGACGACGCCGCCCGCCCAGTACGCGCCGTCGGACCCGCCGGGCAGGACGTACGGGAAGTACCCGGACGCCAGGCTCCAGACGATCAGCCCGAAGACGAAGAACCAGCCCGCATCCAGCCGGATCGGGATGCCGCCGATCCGGAAGAGGCGGATCATCGCCGCAGCCGGACCAGCGTCACTCCCGGCGCAACGAGACGCGCGTCGCCGTCGGACCGGAGCACCAGATCGCCCCGGCCTGGCACGGCGAGCTCGAGCGCGCCCTCGGTCAGCCGCGCGAGACGGCGAACGGTGCGCTCACCCGAGGACTCGACGAGCGTGACGTACGCGAACACCGTCGACGCGCGGTGACCTTGCGTGAAGACGACTTCCACGGGCGTGTTCGCGCCCGGAGCCGTCTCCCACTGACCGCGCCACGCGCCGAGCAGCTCCTCGACCGCCGAAATGGTGCCGGCCGGGGTCGCGACGACTGTTTCGACCGCCGCCGCCGGCAGCGCTGCGGGCTCCTGGCCGGAGGGAATGCCCGCGAGACCGAGGAGGAAGAGGAGCAAGGCGTTTTTCATGGCGGTATGCTCTGAACCGGCAGCAGCAACTTACACGCCACGACGTTCCGGAGATTTCATGCGCGGATCCACGCGTCTTGCGCTCGCCGTCGCCGGCTGCATGCTGGCCGTCTTCATCGCCGGCTGCAGCCGCGTGCACCCTCACCTGTCGCTGCCTGACCTGGCGCTCGGCGAGCCTTCGTTCTTCCCGACCATCGAGGCCCTCACGGCGTCGCCGATCGTCGGCGGCAACACCGTCGACCTGCTCCTGAACGGGGAGGAGATTTTCCCCGCCATGCTGGAGGCGATCCGCGCCGCCGAGCGGACGATCACCTACGCGCAGTACTTCTACGAGGACGGGCCGGTGGCGCGCGACGTGGCCGAGGCGCTCGCCGAGCGCTGCCGCGCCGGGGTCGGCGTGAGCGTCCTGCTCGACGCGTTCGGCGCGCTCGCCATGCCGCGCGAGTACACGGACCTGATGCGGCACTCCGGCTGTCATGTCGCGTGGTTCCGTCCGCTGACGCGCGAGATCTTCAACCGCGCGAACTATCGCAATCACCGGCGCATCCTCGTCGTCGACGGCCGGACCGGCTTCACGGGTGGCTCGGGGGTCAGCCGGAAGTGGATGGGCAACGGGCGCGTCGAGAATCACTGGCGCGACACCGACGTCCGGGTGCAGGGCCCGGTCGTGGAATACCTGCAGGGCGCGTTCGCCGAGAACTGGCTCGAGACGACGGGGATCGTGCTGGGCGGCGGCGCCTACTTCCCGCGGCCGCTCCAGCCGAAGGGACAGGTCTACGCGCAGGTCATCCGCAGCTCACCGGCCGGCGGCAGCTACGCGATGTACACGACGTTTCTGCTCGCCATCGCGTCGGCCCGGCGCTCGATCTACATCGCGAACCCATACTTCGTGGTCGACCGTGCGATGCAGGACGAGCTTCTGCTCACCCGCAAGCGCGGCACGCGCGTCGTCGTGCTCGTGCCGGGCGCGATCGACCACAACATCGTGCGCCAGGCCAGTCGCGGCCAGTTCGGGCGTCTGCTGCGCGCCGGGATCGAGATCTGGGAGTACCGCGCCGGACTGCTCCACGCGAAGACCATGGTGATCGACGGCGTGTGGTCGACGGTCGGAAGCACGAACCTCGACAACCGCTCGTTCGCGCTGAACGACGAGCTGAACCTCGTCGTCTACAACGCCGCCGTCGGCCGGCGGATGGAGCAGATCTTCCTGGACGACCTGCGGCACGCGACGAAGGTCACGTACAAGGAGTGGAGCGCCCGCGGCGTGTGGGCGCGCTTCCTCGAATTCCTGGCGGGCCCTCTACGCGACCAGTTGTAGAAACCGGGAGACGGTTCGTTGGCGGTTCGAGCGCCGGCTCAGCCGGCGCAACCCGTCTTTGTTCGAGCCGGTGGGGGGGTTGGGGGGAGCGGCGGGTCGCTCCCCCCAAACAGGATCAGACGCGCGTGCGGCCCGGCAGCACCAGCCGATAGAGCGCCAGCACGATCACCGCGCCGACGACCGCCATCAGGAAGCCTGCCGCTTCACCCTCCGAGTACAAGCCGAGGGCGCGCCCCACCCATCCACCCAGCATCGCGCCAACGATACCGAGCACGATGGTGAGAATGATCCCGCCGGGGTCGTGACCCGGCATGATGAACTTCGCCACGATGCCGACCACCAGCCCGAAGACGATCCACAGAAGGATGTCCATCTGAACTCCTTTCGCCGGACGCGCCATCCCGCGCCCTCATGAGTGGACCGTTGTGCACAGTGGGTGCCACCGCGGCAACATGTAGAACTTACGTGTCGCGATGCGCAGCGCGAAAAAAAGGCGCGGAGCTACTTTTCGCGCGTGTTGAACAGGCCGACGACGCGGCTGGCCGACAGCGCGGTGAGGCCGACCAGCGGAACCGCGAGCACGCGGGGCAGGATCGCTTCGTCGAACGGCAGCAGGATCGCGGCCTTGAAGACTTCGACGCCGACGATGTTACAGATCACAAAGAAGAGGGCCCACAGACCGATCCGCATGCGCACACCTCGAGGCAATCGGGAACCTGGCGAACGCTCGAACTCTACGCGAAGCACCGAGGGCCGCCAAGCAAGAAATTGCCGCTCGCGGTCTGGCACGTCGTTCGCACTTCCTACGCGGCATGAGCCTCTGCGCATCGTGTGGACTGCAGCTCTCGGGCGACGCCGGACTGTGCCCTCATCATCACTGCGTCTATGGCGACGACTGGGCGGTGGCGAACCGGATCATGTGCGACTTCTTCCACCGGAGGAAGGTCCCGCCGCGCCTGCCACAGACGGAGCGTGACGACGACTTCTGGGCGCACACCGGCGAAGCGGCTTGAGTCACTGATTGAACCTGGGGGCCCCGACATGGCCCCCAGACCCCCAACGCTCGGAGCGCCCCGGGAAACCCGTGGCGCTCCTCGAAATCACGCGGGGACGGCCGTGGTCTCCGTGCTCGCGGTTGCCGGCGAGTAGAACGACGACTCGCCGCGTCCTTCCAGGCAGTCGCGCGTGAACTCGATCAGGTGGTGGCTCACGATCGCGACGTGCAGGAGCGGCTCGATCGCGCCGCGCCGGAGCGCCGGGAGCGCGACCCGCCAGAACGTCCGCCGATAGTGGCTGCGCACGCCGACGCGCCACAGCACGCGCGCCAGCAGACCGCACCCCATCCGGACGTTCTCCCACGACTCGCGCTGCGGGCTGCGCGGGTAGTCCTTGCGGTTCGCGAACGTGTGCTCGACGTTCCACGCGAACCGCTCGTAGAGCGCGTCGGGATCGTACGCGGCGCTGATGCAGCGCCGCCACATGTCGATCACCGTCTCGTACGGCAGCTTGAACGCCACGTTCGACTCGCGCGCCCCGTCGGGCAGCAGCCGGCCTTCCGCGGCGAGGCGGCGCCAGAGCGGCGTCTTCGGCAGCGCGTACAACACGTTGATCGTCAGCACCGGGATCTTCGACGCGCGCACGAACTCGATGATGTGGTCGGCGGTCTCGGAGCCGTCGGTGTCGAGGCCGAGGATGATGCCGGACACGACCTCCATGCCGTAGCCGTTGATGCGCTGGACGGCGTCGAGCAGCGGCATGCGGAGGTTCTGGTCCTTCGACATCGACCGGAGCGCCTCGGGCTCGGGCGTCTCGATGCCGCAGAACACCGTGATGAAGCCGGCTTCGCGCATCAGCGCGAGCACGCGCTCGTTCTTCGCGATGTTCAGCGTCGCCTCGCACGCGAAGCGCAGCGGGTAGGCGTGCTTCTCCTGCCACGCCACGAGGTGCGGCAGGAGCTCGAGCGCCGCTTTCTGGTTGCCGATGAAGTTGTCGTCGACGAAGTACACGCTCGTCGCGCCGGCCGCGGCGATGCGATCGAGCTCGGCCAGCACCTGCGCGGGCGTTTTCAATCGCGGGTTGCGTCCGTACAGCTCGGGAATGTCGCAGAACTCGCAGCTGTAGGGACAGCCGGAGGAGTACTGGATGTTCGCGATGAAGTACTCGCGGATCGGGATCAGCTCGTACGCCGGCGTCGGGAACTCGTTGAGCGGCAGGCGCTCGACCGTGTCGAACCGCAGCTGGCGCGGCCGGCGCTGCGCGCGCTGATCGAGTTCCGCGATCAGCCGGTCCGTCGCGTCACCGAGCTCTCCGACGTGCAGGAAGTCGACGTCCGGGTAGTACTCCGGGCATCCCGACACCGAGGGACCGCCGAGCGCCACCGGCTTGTCGTGCGCGTGCGCGCGGCGCGTGATGTCCTGGATCTGTCCGCGCTGGATGTGCATGCCGGACGTGAGCACGACGTCCGCCCAGCGGAAGTCGGCGTCGGTCGCCGGGCGCGAGTTCTCGTCGACGAACCGCACCTCCCACGGCTCCGGGAGATAACTCGCCACCGCGAGCAGTCCCTGCGGCGGCATGAACGCGCGAACCCGGCCCCCGAACAGCGGATACGCATGCTGAAACGTCCCGAACGATTTTGCGTAGCGGGGAAAGACGCACAGCACACGGCGAGGATTGTGAGGAACGTGTCGCGAGCGCATTGACCGCCCAGAGCATACCGCGGAAGCCGCAGCCACGCTCGTGCCGGAGAAAACGTGCGCGGCGTCGGCTACACTACGCGCCCGAGGAGGCATGTCATGGATCTTCGCTCGGTTCGCGCCGTCGTCACGGGAGGGGCTTCGGGCCTCGGTCGCGCCACGGTGGAGACGATCCTCGCCGCCGGCGGGCGCGCGGCCATCGTCGATCGGCCGGCGTCCGCCGGCGCCGACGTCGCCAAGACGCTCGGCGCCGCCGCCGTGTTCACGCCCGCGGACGTCACCGGCGAGACGGACGTCACGCAGGCGATGGAGCGCGCACATCAGGCGCTCGGCGGCATCAACGTGCTCGTCAACTGCGCCGGCATCGGCACGGCGATGAAGACGCTCGGACGGTCCGGCCCCGCGAAGCTCGAGGACTTCACCCGCGTGATCCAGGTGAACCTCGTCGGCACGTTCAACGCGATCCGCCTCGCCGCGGCGTACATGGCGAAGAACACGCCATCGCCCGAAGGCGAGCGTGGCGTCATCGTCAACACGGCGTCCGTCGCCGCGTTCGACGGCCAGATCGGCCAGGCGGCGTATTCCGCGTCGAAGGGCGGGATCGTCGGCATGACGCTGCCCGTCGCGCGCGATCTCGCCGAGCACGGCATCCGCGTGTGCACGATCGCGCCGGGCATTTTCGAGACCCCCATGCTCGGCACGCTGCCCGAGCCGGTGCGCGTCTCGCTCGCCAAGCAGGTGCCGTTCCCGCAGCGTCTCGGCCAGCCGGCGGAGTACGCGGCGCTCGTCGCGCACATCATCACGAACGGGATGCTGAACGGCGAGACGATCCGCCTCGACGGCGCGATTCGCATGCAGCCACGCTGATGCGTCCCGGAAGGGGGCCGCACCCCCCTTCCGCTGCGGCGCTGGCGGTGCTCGTCGTCGTCTGCTGGGCCGGGATCGCCGGCGCGACGACCGGTGAGCTCGCCCAAGAGATCGCCGGGATTCGATGGCAGGCGACGTACGCCGAATGGAGCGCCGCGCACCCGTCCCTCCCGTGCGTCGAGTTCCGGTCGGCGTCCGGCTCGCTCCTGCCGGACGAGGAATGGAGCTACCGCTGCGAGCGCAGCCGTGCCGGACGCGTCGACGAATGGTTCTTCTACGTGCTCGACACGCCGGGCGCGCCCGCCGCGCGGCTCGCGCAGTTTCGATCTCGCCTGACCACCCCGAATCTGCCCGCGACGCTCGCCGCGCTCACTCGCGACCTCGCGGGCCGCTTCGGTTCCGCCGAGATCGTGCGCGACACGGTCGCGGAGCGCGGCGCGGCGTTCTGGAAAGACGTCCACCGGTGGGCCGCCGGCCAGGCGGCGATCCTCGTCTACCGCGACACGTCGCAGTCCGCGATGCCGCCGTCGATCGACGTGCTCGTCCGGCATCGGTCGCCCGTCGACGCACGGCAACGCGCGGAATCGGCGCCCGACGGACTCGCGTGGCTCGAGCGTTCGGAAGCCGCGCTCGACGCGGAGCTGCGGCGGGCGCTGGGCGACCAGCCGGACGTCGTCGCGCTCCTCGCGAGGGTGCGCGGCCTGTACGAAGGCACGGAGCCGGCGCGCCCGTGGCCGGAGATGACGGCCGCCCTCGAGCGCGTGCTCGACGGCGCCGAGCGCGCCGCCGGCGCGCGCCGCGCTCCATGGCGGCTCGCGGCGGACCTGATCGCGAACTCCATTCAGGTGCTGGGCGAGAACGTCCCGGGATGGGACGGCAAGCGCGCCGCGCTCGCGAAGCGCGGCCTGCACTGGGACTGGTCGCCGCTCGGCGCCACCTGGTCATATCGCCGCGATCTCCTGCCGCGCGTCTGGAAGGAATTCCCGGCGACGCCGTGGGGCGAATGGGCCTTCGTGCTCCGCCTCCAGCGCGGGTGGGACACGGGCGTCGGATGCGCGGGCGGCCCGGACGAGTTCCGGGGTGTCATCCGCGAGGGCGAGCGCTTCCTGGCTACTCGGCCGCGCACGCCGCATCGCGTGCGCGGCCTGTTCGCCGTCGCGCTCGCGCACGAGACGTGGTGGTCGCTCGCCCACGCCGAGGGCGACACCTACGCCGATGCGAAGGACTATCAGACCGGCCGCGACGCCGCGCGGCGCCGCGCGATCAGCGCGTACGACGAGATCGCGCGGCTCGCGCCGGCCAGCGACGAGGCGTACCACGCCCGGCGCGTGCTCGGCCGGCTGCGGCTCGGTCTCGCCACGAACGAGCGCACGTTCTTCTGCGTCTACGATTGAGCCGCCCGAGCCCGGTCCGGCGGTCCCGCACGGTGTTCGAGACGCGCTCGCAGATGTCCGGCCGCATCCGCGTGCTCGACGACGCGCGCGACCGGCGTCTGATCATCGCGGGCGACACGCTGTCCACCTACCCGCTCGACGGTGACTGGTCGCGCGTCGAGCGCGAGTACTGGTGGAAGGCGCTCGAAGGCCTCGAGCTCCCCGCGCGACCGTCCGCGCTCTTCGTCGGGCTCGGGGGCGGCACGCAGGTGCACCTGCTGCGCCGCCTCACGAAGCCGAGCCGCATCACCATCATCGAGCGCGATCCCGTGATCATCGACGTCGCGCGCGAGTGGTTCGGGCTCGACGCGGTGCCGCGACTCGAGTTCTGCGCGGGCGACGCGGCCGACCTTCTTCCGGGCCTCGCCCGCCTCGAACGGCGCTTCGACTTCATCATGGAGGATGCGGCCTACGGCCTCGAGGTCGAAGGTGCGATCGATCTCGCGCGCGCGCTCGCCGGCCTCGTCAGCCGCCGCGGCACGCTCGTGCTCAATCGCCACTGGCGTCACGACGCGAAGGCCGTGCGTGACACGCTGGCGGCGTTCTTCCACGAGATCGGCATGCGGCGCGTGAAGCGCGAAGGCGAGAACGTGCTGATCACGTGCGCGCGCCCGGTGGGCTGGGTCCGCCGGCGCGCTCCATAGGCGCGTGCCGCTGATTCTGCGAGGCGTCATCGAAGCCGGAACCGGCGAGGCCGCGGCCTTCATGCGCGTCGACTGGGTTCGCCGGGCGGTCGCAGAGACCGTCGGCTTCGATCCGTATCCGGGCACGCTCAACGTGAGCCTCGTCGACGGCGACATGCTCGAGCGCTGGCGACGGATTCGCAGGGACCACGCGATCGTCGTGATGCCGCCTCCCGGCGAGACGTGCGGCGTGCGTCTCGTCCCCGTCCTGGTCTCGACCGACGTGCCGGCGGCCGTCATCGTTCCGGACGTGACGAGGTACGGGGCGCACGTCCTGGAAATCGTCGCGGCCGTCCACCTGAGAACGCGCCTCTGGCTCCGCGATCACGATCTGCTGACGCTGACGTGGGAGGGGAAGCTCTAATCGTCGGCGGCGGCGTTGACAACCCCTGAGCGCCGTGCGAGACAAGCGCGCATGCAGGACGAGCCGACCTCCCTCCGGATCGAGGATCCGGGCGTCCGGGCGCTGTTCACCGAGGCCGCGCGGTTCCAGTCGTGGCTCGACGTCGAGGCGGCGCTGGCCCAGGCGCAGGCGGAGCTCGGCGTCATCCCGGAGTCCGCCGCCCGCGAGATCACGCGCAAGGCTCATCTCGAGTACCTCGATCTCGGCGCCGTGCGCGCGGGCCTCGCGCGCACCGGGCACCCGCTCGTGCCCCTCATCTGGGCGCTCGACCAGGCGTGCGAGGGCGATGCCGGCGGCTACGTGCACTGGGGCGCGACGACGCAGAACGTCACGCAGACCGGCCAGCTCCTGCAGGTCCGCCGCGCCCACGACATCTTCCTGCGCCAGCTCGCGGCGATCCTGACCGCGCTCGCCGATCTCGCCGTGCGCACGAAGGACATGCTGCTGCCGGGTCGCACGCACGGACAGCACGCGGTGCCCGCCACCTTCGGCTTCAAGGTCGCGGTGTGGATCGACGAGCTGTGCCGTCACGTCGAGCGCCTGCGCGGGTGCGAGACACGCGTGTTCGTGGCGATGCTGGGCGGCGGGGCCGGCACGCTCGCGTCGCTGGGCGACGCCGGCCTCGCGACGCAGGAGAAGATGGCGGATCGCCTGGGGATGCGACCGATGCGCGTGCCGGCCCGCACCATCGGCGATCACCAGGCGGAGTACGTGCTGCTGCTCGGCATGCTCGCGGCGACGTGCAGCAAGATCGGGCGCGAGATCTACACGCTGATGAAGCAGGAGTTCGGCGAGGTCGAGGAGCCGGTGCCGCCCGGCACCGTGGGCAGCAGCACGATGCCGCAGAAGCGGAACCCGAAGCTGTCGCAGGACATCGTCGCCGCGGCGGCGCAGATCCGCGCGCTGGTTCCGCTCGCGCTCGAGGCGATGCAGACGGAGCACGAGGCGGACCGCACGACGAGCATCATGATGAGCCGCGCGCTCGTGCCCGCGTGCGAGCTGACCGGTGACATGCTCCAGCGGATGATCTCGCTGTTCGACGGCCTCCAGGTGTTCCCGGAGCGCATGCGGCGGAATCTCGATCTCTCGGGCGGCCTCATCATGGCCGAGGCGCTCATGCTCGAGCTGGGCAAGCAGATCGGGCGGCAGCGCGCGCACGACGCGGTCTACGACGCGGCGCAGGCCGCGGTCACCGAGTCGCGCCCGTTCCGGGAGACGCTCGCGAACGACCCGCACGTGAGCGCCGGGCTCACGCCGTCGCAGCTCGACGCGCTGCTGGACCCGGCGCCCTACACGGGCCTCTGCCGCCAGTTCGCCGAGCGCGGCGCGACCACGGCCCGCGAAACCGCCGCCGCCATCGGCCGGAGGAAAACGTGAGCTCGACGCTTTCCATCACGCCGCTGCATCCCTCGCTCGGCGCCGAGGTCGTCGGCATCGACCTCGGCCGGCCGATCGACGGGTCGACCCGGCAGTCGCTGTCACGCGCGCTGGCCGATCACCTCGCGCTGGTGTTTCACGATCAATCCCTGGCGCCTGCGGACTATCTCGCCGCCGCGTCGGTGTTCGGGCCGCCGATGGAACAGCACTACTCCCAGCACCACATGCCGGGCTTCCCCATGATCGGGCTGATCTGGCACCGGAACGGCCAGCGCCCGGCCGAGCGGTGGCACACGGACCACACCAACCGTGAGCGCCCGCCGGCCGCGACGATCCTGTACGGCGTCGAGATTCCGTCGGCCGGCGGCGGGACCAGCGTGGCGAACATGCGCGCGGCGTATCTCGCGCTGCCGGAAGACGAGCGCCGGCGCCTCGACGCGCTGACGACCTTCAACAGCCTGGACAGCGATCACACCGACACGCGCCCGGAAGATCGCGAGCGCTACGGCACGCCGATCGAGCATCCGATGGTGCGCACGCATCCGGTACACGGGTCGCGGGCGGTGTATTTCCACATCTCGAAGGCCACGCACATCAGCGGGATGACGCCCGAGGCGAGCCAGGCCTACATGAGCGGCCTGCTCGACCGGATGATTCGGCCGGAGATCGTCTATCGCCACGTCTGGCGGAAGGGCGACGTCCTCGTCATCGACAACCGCGCGACGATGCACCGGGCACACGGCGATTACGACCGCCGCCAGAGCCGGGTCCTGTGGCGGATCATCGTCGAAGGCGACCGCCCGTGCCGCTGACGTACACCATCCTCTCGTCCGACTCCCACGTGGTCGAGCCTCCCGACACCTGGAACGGCCGGCTGCCCGCGAAGTACCGCGATCGCGCGCCGCGCGTCGTCGCCGATGCCGACGGTGACTGGTGGATCGTGGACGGTGTACGGACCAACTCGTTCCAGGGCGGCGCCCAGACCGGCAAGCGATTCGATCGTCCCGACGAGCTCCGGCCCGCGGGCGCATTCGCCGACGTCCGGCCGGGCGCCTGGGATCCGAAGGCGTTCCTCGCCGACAACGATCTCGACGGCGTGTGGGGCTCGGTCCTCTATCCCACCGAGGGACTCTCGCTGTTCCAGGTTCCCGACGGCGCGCTCCTGGCCGCGATTTTCGCCGCGTACAACGACTGGCTCGCCGAGTTCTGCCGCTACGACGCGCGGCGGCTCAAGGGCATCGCGATGATCCATGTCGAGGACGTGCCCGCCGCCGTCGCCGAGCTCGGGCGCACGCGGACGCTCGGCCTCGTCGGCGCGATGATCACGGCCGGTCCGGCCGAGGATGCCTCGTACGACCGTCCCGAATACGATCCGTTCTGGGCGGCCGCGGAGGACCTCGAGATGCCGCTCAGCCTCCACATCGCCACGTTCCGGCCGCAGCCCGGCGCCGGTTACGAGGACAACCGCAGCGCCCGGCCCGCGGTGATCGCCAACTGGGATCGGTACGTGAAGGTCTCGCTGGCGCACCTGATCCTGACCGGCGTCTTCGAGCGCCATCCGCGGCTGCGCGTCGGCTCCGTCGAGCACGAGCTCGGCTGGGTGCCGTTCTTCCTCGACCGCCTCGACTACACGTACACGCAGCGCGCGCGGCGCCCGTGGTGGCATCGCTTCAAGGACGGCCTGCCGAGCGATTTCTTTCATCGCAACGTCTTCCTGAGCTTCCAGGAGGACGCGCTCGGCATCCGCGACCGGCTCCTGATCGGCATCGACCAGATGATGTGGGGCTCATGATGTGGGGCTCGGACTACCCGCACACGGAGAGCACGTTCCCGCAGTCGCAGCGGCTGCTCGACCGCGTCTTCGCCGGCGTGCCCGACGACGAGCGGAAGCGGATCACGCGCGACAACGTCGCGCGCCCGTACGGCTTCGATCCGGCGTAGTCGGGATCAGCGGCGCGGCGGGTGTTAATAACGGACGGCGGCGCCTCGTCTCTGCCCAAACGGCCAAGAGCCAGCAGTGGCGGGGTAACAACCCATGTGGCTGACTGCCCCCCGACAGCCCCAGCGGCATCAGCATGGCGGTTGCGCTCGGCGGCCGATGGCCGAGCACCTCGAAAGAAGTGCAGGCGATCTCAGACCAGCTACTCCGTGAATAACTCCGCATCTTCATGACGGCTACGTCTGATGTCGCGTTCGGCATCCAACTTCAAGCTATTGAAGAATGACCAGGCGGGCGACCCACGGGAAATTCGTTCGAGGGCTTGCATCGAACTGTCCCGTCTTTGTAGATCCTCCGGGAATGGTTCTCCTGGCGCGCCCTGTCTCGTGCCAGAGATTGCCGATGCCCACAGAGACGACTGGAGCCGATCGACGGACCGTTGGCCGACCGCCGCAGCCCGCTCAAGAGCCTCGACCACGAATGCTCGCTGATGGAAGACGAAGCCCTGAGGTGCCGCTGACAAGATGCGCGCGACAACCTCCAACTTTTCAGCGTCATTAGACTTCGTCCAAGTGCCGAGGTCGGCCACCACGACGTCGTCGTAGAATGCAGCTACCCACCGGTACAATTGGGGTCCCCAGAAAATCGTGAACTCGTTCTTTGGAGCCATCGACAGCCATTCACGAACCGTTCTTAAGTGCACAGCCACATCGCCTGTTTCGCGGAATTTGAGCCGCGAGCCGTTCCCGAGGTACGGCATCGGCTGGAAATCGCTGGC
>JACPCW010000092.1 GCA_016184365.1 Candidatus Rokuibacteriota bacterium | reverse complement strand
GAAACCTGGGTGAAGCCGCGCGGATAGCTCAGCGGCGCCCCCGCGCCGCCGCGGCGTCGATCAGTGCGCGGAACAGATTCCGCGCGCCGGCGTCGCCGTCGACGAGGTCCTCGGGGTGCCACTGCACGCCGACGACCAGCGCCGGCGCTTCGGGCAGCTCCACGCCTTCGATCACGCCGTCCGGCGCCCACGCGACGTCGCGCAGGCCGCCGCCGAGCTTCCGGATCGCCTGGTGATGGAAGCTGTTCACGGTGATCTCATGGGCGCCGAGCACGTCGGCGAGCTGCGTCTCACCGGTGACGGTCACGGGATGCGTCGCGACGTCGCGCCGCTCCTTCTGGCTGTGCGTCACGGCAATGCCGACATCGCTCGGCAGGTCCTGCCACAGCGTGCCGCCAAGCGCGACGTTCAGCACCTGGATGCCGCGGCAGATCGCGAAGAGCGGCACGGCCGCGTCCATCGCCGATCCGACGAGCGACAGCTCGAGCTCGTCGCGTGCCGGCGACACCTCGTACACCGTGCCATGCGGACGCTCGCCGAAGCGGTTCGGGTCGATGTCCCCTCCGCCCGTCAGAACGAGACCGTCGAGGCGCTCCCAGAGCGCGCGCACCGATTCGGCGTCGAGCTGCGGCGGGAGCAGGACCGGGACGCCGCCGGCGCCCTGCACGGCGCGGATGTACGCCGCGTTGACGTACGCGCGCTCCGGGTACTGCTCGATCGTCACGGACGTGGTCAGACCTATGAACGGTCGCGGCATGCTCATAGCCTAAACCATTTAAACGAGAGGCATTTTCACCTCGGTTCTTGTACGATGGTCGGACCAGAATGAGTCTCGATTCCGCCGAAGGCCACCGCTCCGCGCCGCGCCACGACCCCACCGCGACCGTTCAGGTCATCGGACGGCGATGGGCGATCGCTGCCGGGCACCCGCTCGCCGCCGGCGCCGGAGCCCAGATGCTCGCAGCGGGCGGCAACGCCATCGATGCCGGCGTGGCGGCGGGGTTCACCCTCGGCGTCGTTCATCCCGACATGGTGAGCGTCGCGGGGGTCGCGCCCATCCTCGTGCACGTCGGCCAGACGAGCGAGACGTGGCAGGTGTCGGGCGTCGGTCCGTATCCGCGCAAGTCGACCGTCGGGTACTTCCGCGAGCGGCACGGCGGGCAGATCGCGGTCGGAGTCGCGCGCACCGTCGTCCCCGCGGCGCCGGACGCCTGGTGCACCGCGCTCGCGCGCTGGGGAACGATGTCGTTCGCCGATGCGCTCGCGCCCGCGCTCGACTACGCATCGCGCGGGTTTCCGGTCTCGACGTTCAGCGCGTACCAGTTCGCCGCGAACGAAGCGCGGTTCCGTCAGTGGCCGACGTCGGCGCACCTGCTGCCCGGCGGCCGCGCCCCGGGCGTCGGCACGATCATCGTGCAGAAAGAGCTCGGCGAGACGCTCCAGCGCATGATCGATGCGGAGAAGCACGCGGGCGGGAACCGGGCGGCGGGCATTCGCGCCGCGCGCGACGAGTTCTATCGCGGCGAGACGGCGCGACGGATTGCCGAGTATCACCGCGCCGAAGGCGGACCGCTCGCGCTCGAGGATCTCGCGGACTTCTCGGTCGAGGTCGAGCCCGCGATGCGCGGCCGCTTCGGCGCGCTCGAGGTCGCGGTCTGCGGCTTCTGGTGCCAGGGGCCCGTGCTGCTGCAGATGCTGAATCTCGTCGACGGCCTGGACCTCGTCCGCCTCGGCCACAACTCGCCCGCGTATCTGCATCGGCTGATCGAGACGGTGAAGCTCGCGTTCGCGGACCGCCACGCGTTCTACGGCGATCCGAAGTTCGTGAAGATCCCGGCCGAGCGCCTGCTGTCGGAGGCGTACGCGGAGGCCCGACGCCGGCTCGTCGGCGAGCGCGCGTGGCCGGACATGTATCCGGCCGGGGAGACCGAGCCGGCGGCGCCGCGCATCGCGCCGGCGGTGGCGGGCGGCTCCGACGACATGCTCGACACGAGCTACGTCGCGGTCATCGACGCGGACGGCAACGGGTTCTCGGCGACGCCGAGCGATCCGCACGTCGATTCGCCGGTCATCCCCGGCGTCGGCTGCGTGGTGTCGCCGCGCGGCTCGCAGGGCTGGCTCGATGCCACGCATCCCGGCGTCGTCGCGCCGGGCAAGCGGCCGCGGCTCACGCCCGCGCCCGCGATGGTGCTGGACGGCGGTCGCGTTTCGTTGTGCTTCGGGACGCCCGGGGGCGACGTGCAGCAGCAGGCGATGCTGCAGGTCTTCCTGAATCACGTCGTGTTCGGCCTGCCGCTGCAGGCGGCGGTCGAAGCGCCACGCTTCGCGTCGCGCAGCTTCCCCGATTCGTTCTGGCCCCACACGCACGCGCCCGGCAAGGTCGAGCTCGAATCGCGCATCGACGGCCAGACATGCGACGCGCTCGCCGCGATGGGCCACCGCGTCAGCGCATGGCCGGCGTGGGAGTGGCGCGCGGGCGCGGTGTGCGGCGTGAAGGCCGGCGCCGACGGCACGCGCTGGGCGGCCGCCGACCCGCGTCGCGGCGCGCTCGCGATCGGCCGCTAACCCTCGCCGGTCGCCGCTCCGTCGGCCTCGAGCCGCGCAACATCCGCGAGAGGCGCGGCTAGACCACGAAGCGGTAGGCGTCGCCCGCGCGCACGATCCGGCCCGCCGTCGGGTGGTGGAAGTGCGTGCCGAGCACTTTCACCGGCGTGTCGGCGTAGCGGTCGCAGAACGCACGGCGCGTGGCGCGTGCCGCCTCCACGTCCGAGTCGAACGTCGTCACCCACCCGAACTCCGCCATCTGGACCGGGTGGTGCATCAGGTCGCCGGTGATCACCGCGTCCCCGTCGCCGGACCGAAGCCGCACGCTAACGTGCCCCGGTGTGTGTCCGGGCGTCGGCTCGAGCTCGATCTCGTCGGTGATCCGATGGTCCATGGCGACGAGATCCGCGAGCCCGGCGTCGAGGACCGGACCGACGCTGTCCGCCATGATCCGCTTCGTGTCGTCGTCGGTCTCGGACGACCAGTGCTCCCATTCCCGGCGCGCGAAGAGATAGCGCGCGCGCGGGAACGTCGGCACCCAGCGGCCGTTGTCGAGCCGTGTGTTCCATCCGACGTGGTCCACGTGCAGATGCGTGCAGACGACGACGTCGATCGACTCGGGCGGGCAGCCGGCGCTGCGGAGGTCGTCGAGAAACGGCGTCCTCAACATGTGAAAGGGCCGGCGCCCGCCGCGGTCCTTGTCGTTGCCGATGCAGGTGTCGACGAGCACGGTGACGTCCGGCGTCCGCACGACGAACGCGTGCACGCTCTGCAGCAGCCGGCCGCCGCCGTCGAGGAAGTGCGGCGCGAGCCACGCGCGATGGCGATCGAGCGCCTCGGGCGTCGCGTTCGGCAGGAGCCACGTCGCGCGCGTCGGCCCGGCGGTCTCGACGAGGGCGCTGACGCGAAGGCGACCGAGACTGATCGGATCCATGACTACACGCCTGGCGCCGGCGTCGGATCCGGCGGGGCGAGGTCGGCCATGTCGGGCTCGAGCTGCAGCGTGTCGGCGATCTTCGTGTAGCTGGAAAACATCTGCGTCACGCCCAGCACTTCCCGCACGCCGGCCTCCGACACGCCGAGCCGCCGCATTTCGCCGAGGTGAAAGTCGCTGCCGAAGCGCGAGCGCGACGTGAGCGACACCGCGAACGCGAGCGATGCCTTCAGCCGGCGCGGCAGCCGATGGTCGTCGAACGCGCGCCGCGTCGCGAGCCACACGTCGCGCGCGTACGCGGGATCGTGCGCGATGAGGCGGAACGGGACCGGCACATCCGGCCGCGCATAGAACGTGCGGATCTCCGCGAACGTCGCCGCGAGCTCGCCGGCCGCGCGCGCCTCGTCAACCGGCATCAGCGGGGCGATCTCGAGCCCGTCGGCGATCACGTTGAGCGCGTTGGTGATGCCCACGACGTGCGCGGCTTCGTACCAGAGCGCGTCGTCCTTCATGCCCTGCAGCTTCCCGGCTGCAGTATGCGCGGTCACTCAGTAGCGACAGGCGTTCGCGCCCGAGACGACCGCGGCGACCATCTCCTTTTCCGCGCGGGAGAACTCGCCCGGCGCCATCGCGCGCTTCATCGCGCGCCCGTGCGGACCGCCGAACTCCGGGTCCCACGCCATCACGCGGCTCATCGCCGGCGGCGCGGGGAAGTCGTAGGCGAACCACGCGTTCGACAGCTCGAAGAGCTTGCGCGCGGGCTCGGGATATTCGGATGCGTCGCGCAGTCGGACGGTCGGCATACCGGGGACCTCCTGGAGGTGTCTGGCGCGAGTGTACGGCCGATATCGCGCCATCGTGTGACCGAGGGGCGGCCCGGCTCCGCCGGGGCGCCTCCGAGCGACGGAGGGTGTGGGGGCCATGTCGGGGCGCCATCGTGTGACCGAGGGGCGGCCCGGCTCCGCCGGGGCGCCTCCGAGCGACGGGGGGTGTGGGGGCCATGTCGGGGCCCCCACGACAATCAGACGGCCGCGGCTGCCGCGATGGTCGGTCGCGTGATGACCGGCTCTTCGCGGATCGCGAGCGACAGGCCGGCGGCGACGAACGCCATCACCGCGGCGGAGACGAAGGCCGCGGAATAGGTGCCGGTCCACTCGAACACCCAGCCCGCCAGCGCGGCGCCGAGCGCCGAACCCACCTGGTGCGAGAAGAAGATCCAGCCGGAAAGCTCGCCGACGGAGTAGCGGCCGAAGATGTTCGCGGTCAGCGTCGTCGTCGGCGGCACCGTCGAGATGTAGTTCAGGCCGAACAGCGCCGCCCACAGGTGGAGCGACGGCACGTTCCAGACGTAGAGGAGGAACACCAGCGACAGCCCGCGCACGAAATAGTAGAAGGCGAGCGGTCCGCGGCGGCCGAAGCGGTCGCAGATGAACCCCGAGCCGATCGTGCCGAGGATGTTCATCGCGCCCATCACGCCGAGCGCGGCGGACGCCTGGAACTCGGTGAAGCTGTGCTCGAGCGCGTGCGGCATGAAGTGCGTCAGCACCATGCCGTTCGAGGTATAGCCGCACACGAAGAACGTCGCCATCAGCAGCCAGAACTGCGGCACGCGCGACGCTTCGACGATCGACACGCGGCCGGCCTTCTGCTCGGCGGCCGCCTGCGCGGCCGACCGCACCGGTCCGGTCGCGCCGTACGGCGAGAGCCCACGCTCCTCGGGGTCGTTGCGGATGAGCCAGGCCGCGAACGGCAGCACGAGCACGAGGAGTCCGATGCCGAGCGCCATGAAGCTCGTGCGCCAGCCGTAATAGAACGTCAACGCCGTCGCGATCGGGATGATGACCAGCTGGCCGGCCGACATCGCGCCGCCGGCCAGCCCCATCGCCAGGCCGCGCCGCTGCTCGAACCAGCGGGCGACGAGCGTCGAGCCCGTCGAGAGCGCCACGCCGCCGGCGCCCACGGCCATGAGCACGCCGGCCGTCACGTAGAGGTGCCAGAGCTGCTGGACGAACGCCGATCCGATCGAGCCGATGCCGAGCAGCAGCAGGCACGAGGCAATGACCCGGCGCGGGCCCCAGCGGTCGGCGAGACGACCGAGGAACGGCCCGGAGGCGCCGAGCAACAGCAGCGACAGCGCCGCGGCTCCCGACAGCTCACCGCGTGACCACCCGAACTCCGCCTCCAACGGCTTGATGTAGACGCCGAAGACGGCGCGCAGACCGGTGGACGCCATCATGGCGAACGTCAGGGCGCCGAGCACGATCCAGGCGGGGTGCACGCGATGCGTCCGAGACGAAGACCTCATGGGCGTTGGGATGATCGCACGGGGGGCCGGCGATTCAGCTTCACAGGACGTGCGCGCTGTCTCGCCGGCCCGGGGAGTCGCGCTACTCGACGACTTCGGCCGTCATGGTCTTCGTGAAGACCATCTCGTCGCCATGGACGTCGACGGTGACGGTGTCGCCTTCGGCGAACTCGCCCTCGAGGATCTTCATGGCGAGCGGGTCCTGGACGAGCCGCTGGATCGTGCGCTTGAGCGGCCGCGCGCCGAACTGCGGATCGTAGCCCTCGCGCGCCAGGCACGCCTTCGCGGCCGGCGTCACGTCGATCGAGATCCGCCGGCCCTCCAGCCGGCGCGCGAGATGCGCGAGCTGGATGTCGACGATGCGCTCGATCTCGCGGCGATCGAGCGGCGCGAACACGACGATCTCGTCGATCCGGTTCAGAAACTCCGGGCGCAGCGTGTTGCGCAGCTCCTGCATCACGAGCGGCCGCACCTTCTCGGGGCTCTCGTACTCCCGGAAGATGTGGCTCCCGAGGTTCGACGTCATGATCAGCACGGCGTTCCGGAAATCGACCGTGCGGCCATGGCCGTCGGTGAGCCGCCCGTCGTCGAGGACCTGCAGCAGCACGTTGAAGACGTCGTGGTGCGCCTTCTCGATCTCGTCGAACAGCACGACGGAATACGGACGCCGGCGCACCGCTTCCGTGAGCTGACCGCCCTCGTCGTAGCCGACGTAGCCGGGCGGGGCCCCGATCAGGCGCGCGACGGTGTGCTTTTCCATGTACTCCGACATGTCCATGCGGATCATGGCGCGCTCGTCGTCGAACATGAATTCCGCGAGCGCACGCGCCAGCTCCGTCTTGCCGACGCCCGTCGGGCCGAGGAACAGGAACGAGCCGATCGGCCGGTTGGGATCCGACAGGCCGGCGCGCCCGCGACGCACGGCGTTCGCGACCGCGCGAATCGCGTCGTCCTGACCGACGACGCGGCGGGACAGCCGCTCCTCCATGCGGACGAGCTTCTGCACCTCGCCCTCGAGCAGCCGCGTGACCGGAATGCCCGTCCACTTCGCGACCGTCGCCGCGATGTCCTCCTCGTCGACCTCCTCGCGCACCATGCGGCCGCGCGCGTGGTTGTCCGCCGTGCGCGACTCGGTGTCGGCGAGCTCCTTCTCGAGCCGGGGCAGCACGCTGTACTGCAGCTCGGACGCCCGGCTCCAGTCCGTGGTGCGCGTCGCTTCCGCGAGCGCCTGTTTCGCGGCCTCGATCTCCGCCTTCACCTTCGTCTCGCGCGTCACGCCTTCCTTCTCGGCGAGCCACCGCGCGTTCAGCTCGTGGCTCTGTTCCTTCAGGTCGGCGAGCTCGGCGTCGATGCGGCCGAGCCGCTCGCGCGACGCGGGATCGTCGTCGCGCGCCACCGAGACGCGGTCGATCTCGAGCTGCATGATCCGCCGGTCGATCTCGTCGAGCTCCTGCGGCTTCGATTCCATCTGCATCCGGATGCGCGCGGCCGCCTCGTCGACGAGGTCGATCGCCTTGTCGGGGAGAAAGCGGTCCGCGATGTACCGGTGCGACAGCACCGCCGCCGCGACGAGCGCCGAATCCTTGATCTTCACGTTGTGATGCCGCTCGTAGCGCTCCTTGAGCCCGCGCAGGATCGAGATCGTGTGCTCCACGCTCGGCTCGCCGACCATGACGGGCTGGAATCGCCGCTCGAGCGCCGGGTCTTTCTCGACGTGCTTGCGGTACTCGTCGAGCGTCGTCGCGCCGATGCAGTGGAGCTCACCCCGCGCGAGCGCGGGCTTGAGCATGTTCGCGGCGTCCACGGCGCCTTCCGCGGCGCCCGCGCCGACGAGCGTGTGCATCTCGTCGATGAAGCAGATGATCTGCCCCTCGGAGTCGATGATCTCCTTGAGCACGGCCTTCAGCCGGTCCTCGAACTCACCACGGTACTTCGAGCCGGCGACCATCGCGCCGATGTCGAGCGCGACGAGCCGCTTGCCGCGCAGGCCGTCGGGGACGTCACCCTCCACGATGCGCTGCGCGAGCCCCTCGACGATCGCGGTCTTGCCGACGCCCGGCTCGCCGATGAGCACGGGATTGTTCTTCGTGCGGCGCGAGAGCACCTGGATGACGCGCCGGACTTCCTCGTCGCGCCCGATCACCGGATCGAGCTGGCCCTTCCGCGCCGCGTCGGTCAGATCGCGGGCGTACTTCTGCAGCGCCTGGTACTTCTCCTCGGGATGTTCGTCGGTCACGCGCTGCGAGCCGCGAACCTCCTGCAGCGCCTTCCAGAGGCCGTCGCCGCTCACGCCCTGCGTCTTCAGAATCCGCGCGGCGGCCGACCCGGACTCGTTCGCGATGGCGACGAGCAGGTGCTCGGTCGACACGAACTCGTCCTTCAGGCGATCGGCTTCCTGCTGGGCGCGCTGCAGCACGGCGTTCAGACGCGCGCCGCGGTACTGGCCCGCGGTGCCGCCGCGCACGCGCGGCAGCTTCGCGATCTCCGCGTCGAGATCGCGCCGGATCGCGTCGGCGGCCACGCCGAGGCGCGCGAGGATGGGGCCGACGACGCCTTCCTGCTGCTGCACGAGGGCGAGCAGCACGTGTTCGGGCTCGATCGCCTGATGCTCGTGCTGATCCGCCATCGACTGCGCGGCCTGAACGGCCTCGCGGGCTTTCACGGTGAACTTGTCGAATCTGACCATCGGCTCTACTCCGCGGGTGTTCTTACGCCCGCTCTGTCTTGGATGTACGTCGGGAGGGAGCGTCGCCGCTCCCCCCGAGCGGGCCGGCCTGCGTCCGGATCCGCCTCGCCCCCGTTTGCTCCGCTCCTGTGTCCCATCCGTTCGCGTCCGCTGCTCACCCGAGATAGGCGCGCGGATTGTCCGTGCGCAGCGTCTCGAGCTTTTCGTACAGCTCGCGTTCTGCCGTCGAGAGATCGCTCGGCATCACGACCTTCACGTGCACCAGCTGGTCGCCGTTGCCGCCGCCGCGGATGCGCGGCATCCCGTACCCGGGCAGGCGGAACGTGCGACCGCTCGACGTCGCGGGCGGAATCTTCATCGCCACGCGGCCGCGCAGCGTCGGCACCTCCACGCTCGCGCCGAGCGCCGCTTCCGGCGCCGTGATCGGCAGCTCGAGCTTCAGGTCGTCGCCCTTGCGCTCGAAGAACGGGTGCGGCGCGACGGTCACGACGAGGTACAGATCGCCGCGCGCGCCGCCCGCGCCGGTGCCTTCGCCGCTGACACGCACGCGCTGGCCGGTCTTGACGCCCGCGGGGATGCGCACGTCGACCTGGCGCTGCGTGCGCTGCGCACCGGTGCCGCCGCAGGTCGGGCAGGGCCGCCCGCCGACGTTGCCGGCGCCGTGGCACGCGCTGCAGAGCTCTTCGCTCTCGAGCGTGAACGCCTTGCGCGCGCCCTGGTATGCCTCGTCGAGCGTGATCTCGACGCTCGCCTGGACGTCCTGGCCCTGCGCCCGGCGCGCGCCGGCGCCGAAGAGATCCTCGACGTTGACTCCGCGTCCGCCGCCGCGACCGCCCATCCGCGAGCCGAGGTCGCCGAAGATCGTGCGGAAAAAATCCGAGAAGTCTCCCGCGTCCCCGGTGCTGTAGCTGAAGCCGCCGCCGGGCGCGCCGCCCGGCGGCCCCGTCGCATAGCGCTGCCAGTCAGGCCCGAGCGTGTCGTAACGACGGCGCTTTTCCGGGTCCGACAGGACCTCGTACGCCTCGCTGATCTCCTTGAACTTCTCGTCCTTCCCCTTGTTGACGTCGGGGTGGTGCTTGCGGGCGAGCTTCCGGTATGCGGACTTGATCGCTTTTTCGTCCGCCTTCCGGTCGACTCCGAGTATCCGGTAGTAGTCCTTGTACTCCAGCGCCATGGCCTAAATCCAACAAAGAGTATAGCAGGTCGTTTGAGTCCTGCACGCTCAGGTCGATGAAATTCGAGGGGAGCAGTCGCTCCCCCCGCGTGGATTTATCCTCGGCCGACGGTAAACGCGACGTAGAGCGACATCGGGCCGCGCTGCAGCAGCACGGTCAGCCGATCGCCCTCCTTCACGTCGCGCGTGAGCTTCTCGAACTCGGCCAGCGTGCGGACGCGCTGGCGATTGATCTCGCGGATGACGTCGCCGCGCTGGACGCCGGCTTCGGCCGCCGCGCTGCCCTCTTCGACGCGCGCCACGACGACACCTTCGGCCGACGGCAGATTCAGCTGCCGCGCGATGTCCGGCGTGATCGGCCGGACTTCGAGGCCCAGCGTCGACTTCGGGCGACCTGCCGGTCCGCGCGCTTCGCGCTCGTCCGGCGCTTCGCCGACCTTCACCGTCAGCATCTTCTCGCCCTGATCGCGCCACACCTTCATCTTCGAGTCCGCGCCGGGGTTCGTGAGCCCGACCGCACGCTGGAGATCGCCGGGCGATTCGAGCTTCTTGCCCTCGAACTCGAGGATGATGTCACCCGGCTTCAGGCCCGACTTGGCGGCCGGGCTGTCCGCAACGACGTCGGACACCAGGATGCCCTTGACCTCCTTGGCGCCGAACGACTTCGCAAGCTCGGCCGTGAGCGGCTGGATCGACACGCCGAGCCATCCGCGCGAGACCTTGCCCTTGGCCTGCAGCTCCACGGCGATCTTGCGCGCCATGTTCGACGGAATCGCGAAGCCGATGCCCGAGCCCCCGGCGACGATCGCGGTGTTGATGCCGATCACCTCGGCCTGCATGTTCACGAGCGGACCGCCGGAGTTGCCGGGATTGATCGCCGCGTCCGTTTGAAGAAAATCATCGAACGGTCCGGCGCCGATCTGCCGCGCTTTCGCGCTGATGATGCCCGCGGTCACCGTGGACTGCAGCCCGAACGGCGACCCGACGGCGATCACCCAGTCACCGACCTGGACCTTCTCCGAGTCGCCGAGCCGCGCGGCCTTGAAGCCGCCCTTGGCGTCGTCGAGCTTCAGCACGGCGAGGTCGGTCTTCTTGTCCGCGCCGAGCACTTTCGCCTTGTGCTTGCTGCCGTCCAGCGTGATGACCTCGATCTCCGTCGCCTTCTCGACGACGTGGGCGTTCGTGAGCGCGATGCCGGACGGGTCGATGATGACGCCCGAGCCGAGGCTGCGCTGCGGCATGCGCTCGGGATCCCCGCCGAAGAAGCGCTTGAAGAACTCGTCGCCGAAGAATTCCTCGAACGGCGTCCGTCCCTGTGGCCCGCCGCCACCCGCGCCCTTCGTGACCGTGTTGATGTTGATGACGGCCGGCTTGATGGCTTCGGCCACCTTCGCGAAGGTGCCCGTGTTGAGCGGCATCTGCACCGGGATGATCGGCGCGTCGATGCCGCTGCCGACGGCCGGCAGGAATGGCCGGTGCCCTTCGCCGCGGCTCGTCGCAAACAGCCCGAGCGCCGCGCCGCACACGACCGCGACCATGAGCGCCGCGATGAACGTTCTCCGCTTCAGATGCATCATGCGAGCGTCTCCAGCACTTCTCCCGCGAGGACCCGCTTGAGGCGGTCCCCTTCGAGGGTCTCCGTTCGCTTCAGCTCGGCGGCCGCGTTCACGAGCACGGCCTTCTTGGTCGTTAGGATGCCGCGAACCCGGTCGTAGGTGCGTTCCAGGATGCTGCGGACCTCTTCGTCGATCACCCGAGCCGTCTCTTCGCTGTACTCCCTCTCGCCGCCCCACGGCGTCCGCTGTCCCTTGAGGAACATCGGGGCCGAATCTCCGAACGTCGCGAGGCCGACGCGCTCCGACATGCCGTACTTCATGATCATCAGGCGCGACAACTCCGTCGCGCGCTCGAGGTCGTTGTGCGCGCCGGTGGACGCTTCACCGTACACGAGCTCCTCGGCGACGCGGCCGCCGAGCAGCACGGCCAGGCGGTCTTCGATCTCGCTGCGCGTGAGGAGGAACCGGTCCTCCGTCGGCAGCTGATACGTCATGCCGAGCGCCGCGACGCCACGGGGGATGATCGTGACCTTGTGCACGGGATCCGCGTGCGCGACGGACACCGCGACGAGCGCGTGGCCCATCTCGTGATGGGCCACGATGTCGCGCTCCTTTTCGGACAGGACGCGACTCCGCTTCTCGAGACCGGCCACCACGCGATCGATCGCTTCCTCGAAATCCGCCATCTCGACCGCGTTCTTTTCCTTGCGCGCCGCGAGCAGCGCCGCTTCGTTGACGATGTTGGCGAGATCGGCGCCGGCGAAGCCGGGCGTGCGCTGGGCGATGACGGCGAGCTGGACGTCCGGCGAGAGCACGACCGCCCGCGCGTGCAACCTCAGAATCGCCTCGCGGCCGCGGATGTCCGGCTTGTCGACGACCACCTGGCGATCGAATCGCCCGGGGCGCAGCAGCGCCTGGTCGAGGACCTCGGGCCGGTTCGTCGCGGCCATGATGATCACGCCCTTCGACGAGTCGAAGCCGTCCATCTCGGCGAGCAGCTGGTTCAGCGTCTGCTCGCGCTCGTCGTGCCCGCCGACGAACCCCGTGTTCCCCGCGCGCGACTTGCCGATCGCGTCGAGCTCGTCGATGAAGATGATGCAGGGGGCCTTGTCCTTGGCCTGCTCGAACAGATCGCGCACGCGCGAGGCGCCGACGCCGACGAACATCTCGACGAACTCCGAGCCGGAGAGCGTGAAGAACGGCACGTCGGCTTCGCCGGCGACCGCGCGCGCCAGCAGTGTCTTGCCCGTGCCGGGCGTTCCGACGAGCAGCACGCCCTTCGGAATGCGGCCGCCGAGCCGCTGATATTTTTTCGGATTCTTGAGGAAGTCGACGATCTCGACGAGCTCGGCCTTCGATTCGTCGACGCCCGCCACGTCGTTGAACGTCGTCTTCAGCTCCTTGCGGTCGTAGATCTTGTGCTTCGACCGGCCGAACGACAGCGCCTGCGTCGGGCCCCCGCCGACTCTCCGCATGAGGAACATCCAGATACCGACCATGACGGCGAGCGGAATCACCCAGCCGAACAGCAGATCCTTCCAGAACGTCGTCTCGATGCGGCCGGCGAACTCCACCTTGCGCTGCTCGAGCTCCGCGACGAGCCGCTGTTCGTCGACGCCGGGAATACGGGTGACGGTGAAGACGCGGATGTCGTCGTCCGAGCCGAGGAGCTGGCGGAGGCGGTCGCTCGTGGCCGACGACGGCGGCGCCGGCAGCGCGCCCGTCGTCGCCATGCCGCGGATCTCGCGCTCGGTCAGCGAGACCTTTTCGATCTTGTCGGCGCGCAGCAGATCGAGGAACTTCGACATCGGAATCTCGACGGTCCGCGGCGCGAGCAGCCAGGACTGCAGGAACGACAGGACGACCGCCGCGACGAGCACGTAGGCGAGCGAAAACTGGATGCGCTGGGAGAGGGGGGACTTCATGCGGGCCATCCCCCAGTCATGCTAGCCACCTGGCTCACAAGTGTCAAACTTGGCAGGCGGGAAAACGCTTGACACCATAAGTACATTGCTCTAAAAAGCATCCGCTGAAAGCCCATGTGACTTTGTTAACAAGGGCTTCGCCGCGAGTGCGGTCCGACCCGGCGTTTTTCCTGCGGCAACAAGGAGCGACTGGCGTGAAGACGGGGGGCGGGGCGCGTCGATCGGCATGGGCGTTCACGCTGCTCGTCATCACGCTCACCCTTGCCGGCGCGTTCATCGCGCTCGGCGTGCTGCCCGCTGACGCGCAGGACGCCGCCAAAGAGCCCGCGTACCGGCAGTTTCCCGTGTTCGGCTCGCGGCTCGCCGTGTGGGCGATCGCGCAGCTCCATCTGAACTTCGCCGCGTTCATCCTCGGCGTCCCGATCTTCGCCGTCATCATCGAGATCATCGGCTGGCGCACCGGCCGGGCGGAGTACGACTGGCTCTCGCACGAGTTCGTGAAGCTGACGTTCGCCGCGTTCTCGACGACGGCGCTCCTCGGCGCGTTCCTGCTCTTCCTCCTGATCGGCTACTACCCGAAGTTCTGGAACTACATGACGTCGATCTTCTTCCCGACGTACTGGGTCTACGCGCTGCTGTTCTTCGCGGAGACCTTCACCGTGTACGTCTGGTACTACGGCTGGGACTGGCTCACCGGTTCGAAGAAGTGGATCCACGTGAGTCTCGGCGTGCTGTCCAACCTGTTCGGGACGGCGATCCTGTTCGTCGCGAACTCCTGGGTCACCTTCATGGTCTCACCGGGCGGAATCACCGAGTCCGGCGCGCTGAAGGGCAGCGTGTGGGCGGCGATCAACAACTTCACGTGGATGCCCATCAACATCCACCGGCTGATCGCGAACATCGTGTTCGGCGGCACGATCGCCGCGGCGTACGCGGCGTTCCGCTTCCTCGCCGCCAAGACGGACGAGGAGCGCGCGCGCTACGACTGGATGGGCTACATCGGCAATTTCGTCGCGCTCTCCGCCTTCATCGTGCTGCCGTTTGCCGGGTACTGGCTCGGCCGCGAGATCTACGCGTTCAACCAGACGATGGGCATCACGATGATGGGCGGCTTCATGTCGTGGCTCTGGATCATCCAGGCCATCCTGATCGGCGTGCTGTTCATCGGCTCGAACTACTACCTCTGGCTCGGGATGGAGCGCATCCCGGGCTCCGAGCGCTATCGCAAGTACGTGCCGTACATGCTCATGATCCTGGCGGCGGGCTTCATCGTCTGGGCGACACCGCGGTCGATGGTAGTCACGCTCGACGAGGCGCGCGCCATGGGGGGCACGCATCATCCGGTGCTCGGATTCCTCGGCGTCATGTCGGCGAAGAACACCGCCGTGAACCTGATGATCCTGACGACGTTCCTCTCGTACGTCCTCTATCGCCGCGCGAACCGCATCTCCACCAAGTCGTGGGTCACGACCGGCATGGCGGTGCAGTGGGCGATGTTCGGGATCGCGGCCGTGATCGTGACGTTCTACGGCGTCTACGGCTATTTCGTGGAGTCGATGGTCCGCATCGGCTTTTCCGTCTACCAGGTCGGCGCCGTGCTCGTCGCGATCGCGGTGATCATGATCGTCGACGTGTTCATGTTCCGCGGCGCGCGGTCGACCGGCGCGATCCGGTGGGGCACGATCGCGCCGCGCTCGCAGTACGTGCTCATCCTGCTCGCGGTCACGTTCACGTGGCTGATGGGCCTGATGGGCTTCGCGCGCTCCGGTATCCGCCAGCACTGGCATGTCTATGGCGTGATGCGCGACACGTCGGTGGAAGCGGTGACGCCGGCGCTCGGGTACGCGTCGAACGTCATCACGCTCGTGACGATCGCGTTCTTCGCGCTCGTCATGTTCATCTTCTGGCTCGGGGGCCTCGGCGAGAAGGGCAAAGAGGGCGCGCAGGCGCACGGCCGGGCCGCGCCGGTCATCGCCGGCGGCGGCAACGGGAAGCCCTGAACATGCGGATCCCCGTCGGCGTCAAGGTCGGCGTCTTCTCGCTCGTCGTGATGGGCTCGTACACGTACTACGCGAACTCCATTCCGCAGATCGAATCCAAGCCGCCGCAGGAGCTGTCGCTCGAAGGCGGCAACGTCACGCCCGCGCAGCTCGTGAAGGCGGGCGAAGAGATCTACAAGACGAAGGGCACGTGCGAGATCTGCCATCGCATCGGTCAGAAGGGCACGCGGGCGCCGGATCTCGCCGGTGTCGGCGGCCGCGCGGCGAAGGCCAAGGCCGGGATGAGCGCAAAGCAGTACATCATCGAGTCGCTCATCAATCCGAACGCGTTCCTCGTCGAAGGCTATCCGCCGATCATGCCCGCGGTCGACAAGCCGCCGATCGCGCTCAATCGATCGGAGCTCTGGGCGCTCACCGCGTTTCTCGAGTCGCTCGGCGGCACCGTGGACGTGGCGCTCAACGACATCCCCGCGACGGCCGGCGCGGCGGCGGCCGGCGGCGGCGCGCCCGCGGAGGTCCGGATGCCCGGTGATGCGAAGGCCGGCAAGGCCGTCTACACCGGGAAGGGCGGATGTCTCGCGTGCCACAAGGCCGCGGACATTCCCGGCTCGCCGGTGGGCCCCGATCTCACGCAGATCGCGAAGATCCAGACGCCGGACTACATCATGAAGAAGATCCTCGATCCGAAAGGCATGGGCACCGTCTCCGGGTTCCCGCCCGGGGTGATGCCCCAGACGTTCGGCACGACGCTCACGGCGAAGGAGTACACCGACCTCGTCGCCTTCCTGCTGACGCTCAAATGAGCTTCCTCCGCTCGCGCTTCGTCCAGGCCGTGGTCGTGCTGATCGTGTGCTTCGTGCTGTTCCGGTTCGGCATCCAGCCGCCCGCGCCGTGGAGCGTGATCACGCTCTACATGGCGATCATCCTCATCGCCATCCTCGCGTTCGTGTCGTCGGACGCGGACTCGTGGCGCAGCTTCCTGACGCCGCTGCGCGACACGGTGGTGAAGCCGGAGCGCCGGCTGCTTCGGATGGTGCTCATGATCGTGATGCCGCTGCTCCTCGGGTACTACGCATACACGCAGGCGGCCGCGAAGCCGCAGGCGCCGCCCGAGCTGCGCGCCGTCCATCCCGCGCCGCCCGCGTCGATCCAGTTCCGCGGCAAGGAGATCAACATCCAGGGGATCGACAACCCGCTGCGGAAGGACCAGAGCGCGTTCAAGCAACACGTCGCGGCCGGCGGCGAGATCTACATCCGCAACTGCATGTACTGCCATGGCGACAACCTGGACGGGCAGGGGCACTTCGCCCACGGCTTCAGCCCGCCGCCGGCGAACTTCGTCGATCCCGGGACGATCGCGATGCTCCAGGAGGCGTACCTCTTCTGGCGCATCGCCAAGGGCGGACCCGGGCTGCCGAAGGAATCCACGCCCTGGAACTCCGTCATGCCCGCCTGGGAAGACCGCCTCACCGAAGATCAGATCTGGCAGGTCATCATGTACTTGTACGATGCGACCGGCCAGCAGCCGCGCCGCTGGGAGTCCCACTAGCTCATGCGGACGCTCAACGCGTCGTGGCGGCCGACGAGAAGGCGCCATCTGCTTCGTTGCCTCGTCGCTCCTCCCTGCGGCGTACGCGGCGTACGCCTCAGTCGTCGCTCCTCGGCGCCTCGCAGCTGGCACCTTCTCGTCGCCCTACTTCTGTTCGTCGCGGTGCCGCTCGGCAGTTCGCGCGCGGTGTTCGCTCAGGCGGGGGATGCTGGGGCCGGCAAAGCGGTGTACGAACGGAAATGTGCGCTGTGCCATGGTGAGAAAGGTGATGGCAAGGGACCGGCGACCGAGCTGCTCGTGCCCCGGCCGCGGGATTTCACCTCCGGGCTGTACAAGATCCGATCCACCCTCAACAAGACGCCGACCGACCAGGACATCTTCAACGTCGTCACGAACGGCATGCCGGGAACCTCGATGCCCGACTGGAAGGTTCTTCCAGAAAGGGACCGGTGGAATCTCGTCGCCTACATCAAGGCGTTCGCGGGCGACAAGCTGAAGGACGCGCCGAAGAAGGTCGACCTGCCGAAGGAGGTCGCGTCGTCGGCGGAGTCGCTCAAGCGCGGCAAGGAGATGTTCGAGGCGATCGAGTGCAACAAGTGTCACGGCAACGAGGGCCGCGCGGACGGGCCGTCGCGGCCCGAGCTCAAGGACGAGTGGGGACAGCCGGTCGCGCCGGCGAATCTCGCCAAGCGCTGGACCTTTCGCGGGGGCAAGGATCGCAAGGAGATCGCGACGCGGCTCGCCGTCGGCGTGCTCGGCACGCCGATGCCCGCGTTCCTCGAAGCCGTCGAAAAGCCCGAGGACATCTGGCACGTCACGAATTACGTGATCTCGCTGGGCGAGGAACCGAAGTTCGCGACGCTCGTGACGGTCACGGCGACGAAGGACGCGATCCCCGACGACCCGGCGGCGGAGTTCTGGAGCAAGGTGCCGCCGAGCTATCTGCCGCTGATGGGGCAGGTCATCATCGATCCGCGGAACTTCAACCCGTCGATCGACCTCGTGACGGTGCGCGGCGCGTGGAACGAGCGTGAGATCGTGTTCCAGCTGACGTGGGACGACCCGACCGAGTCGAAGCCGGACGCCGCGAAGAAGATCTTCGCCGACGCGATCGCGCTGCAGTTCCCGCCGAAGATCACGCCGGGGCCCGAGCGTCCCTATTTCCTGATGGGCGACGATTCCGACGCCGTGTACCTGCTGCGCTGGGAGCAGGGCAAGGGTGTGATGGAAGCGACGGCGAACGGTCCGGCGAAGATCAAGGCGATCGCGGGCGGCGAGGTGAACGGCAAGATCGTGTACAAGGACGGCCGGTATCGGCTCGTGATGCGGCGCGCGCTCGCCGCAACGGGCGACGACCGCCCGACCTTCCAGCCCGGCGTGTTCACGCCCGTCGCGTTCCAGGCGTGGGACGGCGGCGAAGGGGAGACGGGCGTCCGGATGTCCCTGACATCGTGGTACTATCTGCACCTTGAGGAGCCGCAGTCGAACCGTCGTTTCGTAGTCCCTCCAGTCGTCGCTCTCCTCACGCTCGCGGCGATGGTCCTCGTCGTGCGAGCCGCGAACCGGAGGCGCTGAACACGGGACAACCGCGTGCGCCGGAGCGCGTCCGCGCTCCGGCTCCGATCGACATGAGAACCGAGGAGGACGATCAGTGATGCGCAAGACGCTGGCAGTCGTGGGAATCGTGACGGTCGCCGCCGCGGCGGCGTTCGTCGTCGGCGGTCGGGACGTCGCGACCGCGCAGGGCGGCGGGACGGTCGAGGTCGAGGTCAAGTACAACGGCGCGCCCGTCGTCGAGAAGCTCAAGGTGAACAAGGACACGCAGAAGTGCGGGACCGAGGCGGTGATCGAGAAGGTCGTCGTCGGCGGCAACAAGGGCCTGGCGCACGCCGTCGCGTCCGTGCCGGCCGCGAAGGGCGGCAAGGCCGTCAAGGGCGTTCTCGACCAGAAGGGCTGCAAGTTCGTGCCGCACGTCGTCGTCATGAGCCCGGGCGAGCTCGAGATCAAGAACTCCGACGACATCCTGCACAACATCCACACCTACTCGACGGCGAACGCCGCCATCAACAAGGCGCAGCCGAAGTTCAAGAAGACGATGACCGAGAAGTTCGAGAAGCCGGAGGTCATCAAGGTCACGTGCGACGTGCACAGCTGGATGCTCGGCTGGATCGCCGTGACGCCCGGCCCTGCGGCGGTGACGGACGCGAACGGCGTCGCGAAGATCACCGACGTGCCCGCCGGCAAGCAGAAGGTCGAGGTCTGGCACGAAACGCTCGGCAAGCAGGAAAAGGACGTCGACGTGAAAGCCGGGCAGACGACCAAAGTCACCTTCGAGATGAAGGGCAAGTAGCCCGCGCGGGCGGGCCGAGGAGCGCGAATGCTCAACTGGTGGCTGCCCGAGAACGTGGCGACGTTCGGCGATGAGATCGACTGGCTGTTTCACCTGATCTACTGGATCACGGGGATCACCTTCCTCCTCGTCGCCGTCACGTTCCTGGCGTTTCTCTTCATCTATCGTGACCGGCCCGGGCGGCGGGCGCGCTACACGCACGGCAGCACGCCGCTCGAGATCGCGTGGACCGTGGCCCCGACGCTCATCCTGGTCGTGCTCACGTTCCTCAGCCTGCCCGCGTGGTCGCGGATCAAGATGTCCATGCCGCAGACCGACTTCGTGGTGCAGGTGCGCGCGAAGCAGTTCAACTGGGAGTTCACCTATCCCGGCGCGGACGGCAAGTTCGGGACGCCCGACGACAAGACGTTCCTCGACGAGATGCACGTGCCGACGGACAAGCCGGTGCGGATAAATCTCGGCGCGCGTGACGTGATCCACAGCTTCTTCGTCCCGCAGTTCCGCTTCAAGCAGGACGCGGTGCCGGGACGCGAGATCGCCGCGTGGTTCGAGGTGAAGAAGCCGGGCAAGTACGAAGCGCCGTGCGCCGAGCTCTGCGGCTTCGGGCACTCGGGCATGAAGGCGTGGGTGTTCGCTCACTCCGGCGCCGACTACGACCAGTGGGCCGCCGAGAATCTGAAGGGCGACGCGGCGCCCGCGGCCGCCGAATCGAAGCCCGCCGACGCGAAGCCGACGACGACGGAGGAGAAAGCCAAGCGATGAGCGCCACGACCGTTCACGGTCACGCCGCGCATGCCGAGCACGAGCACCACGATCTCGGCTTCATCCGGACGTACGTCTTCTCGACCGATCACAAGATGATCGCCAAGCAGTTCCTGTTCCTGGGACTGTTCATGCTGATCATCGGCGGCGCGCTGGCGCTCGTCGTCCGCTGGCAGCTCGCGTGGCCGGAGACGCCGGTGCCTGGCCTCAGCCTGATCCTCACGGAGACCGGGGGCATCATCGAGCCGCCGCACTACAACATGGCGTTCACGATGCACGCCACGATCATGATCTTCTTCGTCGTCATGCCGATCCTCGTGGGCTCGTTCGGCAACTTCCTCATCCCGCTCCAGATCGGCGCGCGCGACATGGCGTTTCCGACGCTCAACATGCTGTCGTTCTGGACGACGTTCTCGGCCGGGCTCATCATCCTTGCCGGCTTCTTCGTGCCCGGCGGTCACGCCGCCGCCGGCTGGACGTCCTACGCGCCGCTCTCTTCCGTCACGGCGTACACCGGCGTCAACTGGGGCCAGAACCTCTGGTGCATCAGCCTGTTCATCATGGGCGTCGGCTCGATGATGGGCTCGATCAACTACATCACGACGATCATCAACATGCGCGCGCCCGGGATGAGCCTGTTCCGGATGCCGCTGGCGCTCTGGTCGCTCTTCATCACGGCGATTCTCCTGCTGCTCGCGCTGCCGGTGCTCACGTCGGCGGCGGCGATGCTGCTGTTCGACCGCACGCTCGGCACGAACTGGTTCAACCCGTCGCAGGGCGGCGAGCCGCTGCTGTGGCAGCACCTGTTCTGGTACTTCGGGCATCCGGAGGTCTACATCCTCATCCTGCCCGCGATGGGCATCGCGTCGGAGGTCCTGCCCGTGTTCTGCCGCAAGCCGATCTTCGGCTACCACGCGATGGCGTTCTCGATGATCGGCATCGCGTTCCTCAGCTGGGTCGTCTACGGCCACCACATGTTCGTCTCCGGCATGAACCCGACGCTCGGGCTGACGTTCACGATCACGACGATGATCATCGCGGTGCCGTCGGCCATCAAGACGTTCAACTGGCTCGGCACGCTGTGGGGCGGGCGGATCACGTTTCCGCCGCCGATGCTGTTCGCGCTCGGCTTCGTGTCGATGTTCGTCATCGGCGGGCTCTCCGGCATCTTCATGGCGTCGACGCCGGTCGACATCTACATCCAGGACACGTACTTCATCGTCGCGCACATCCACTACGTGGTCTTCGGCGGCTCGATCATGGGCGCCTTCGCCGCGATCTACTTCTGGTTCCCGAAGATGTTCGGCCGCCTGACGAACAACGCCCTCGGCCACGTCCACTTCTGGCTGACGATCGTCGCGTTCAACGTCACGTTCTTCCCGATGCACATCATCGGCGTCGGCGGCCAGATGCGGCGCATCTACAACCCGCTGCAGTACGAGTTCCTGCAGCACCAGCAGCACTGGAACGTCATCATGACGGTCGGCGCGATCGTGCTCGGGTTCTCGCAGATCATCTTCGCGGTCAACTTCCTCTGGAGCCTGTTCAAGGGCGCCAAGGCCCCGACGAACCCGTGGAACGCCAACACCCTCGAATGGTCGGCCCCGTCGCCGCCGCCGCACCTCAACTGGGGGCCGAAGATCCCGACGGTCTATCGCGGGCCGTACGAATACAGCGCGCCCGAGTCGAAGGACGACTTCCTGCCGCAGTGGCAGCCGGCGACGACCGGCGCGCCGGCGGGACGACACTGAGGCGCGGCTCGCGGCGAGCGTAGCGGCATGGCATCATCCGATCTCGCCCGCCGGCTCGCCGCGCTCACCGCGGCGGCGACGCTCGTGCTGATCCTCGCCGGCGGGCTCGTCACGAACACCGGGGCGGGCCTCGCCGTCCCGGACTGGCCGAGCACGTTCGGCCACAACATGTTCACGTTCCCGTGGTCGGGGATGGTGGGCGGCATCTTCTACGAGCACAGCCACCGCCTCCTCGGCTCCCTCGTCGGCGTGCTCACGCTCGGACTCGCGGCGGCGCTGTGGCCGTCGGGCGGGTGGCTCCGCACGCTCGGGCTCGTCGCCGTGGCCGCCGTCATCCTCCAGGGCATCCTCGGCGGTCTGCGCGTGGTGCTGCTCGAATACCGCCTGGCCGTGCTGCACGGCTGTCTCGCGCAGGCATTCTTCGCGCTGGTCGTCGTCATCGGGACGATGGCGTCCGCGCGCGCTCGGACACCGTCGCCGGCGATCGCCGGCGATCCCGCGCTGCGCAGGCTGACCCTGGTGGCCGCGGCGCTCGTCTATGTCCAGATCGTCCTCGGCGCGCTCCTGACGCACCTCGGCCTCGTGGAGATGCATCTCGCGGGCGCGGTCCTCGTCGTCGTCTTCCTCCCGATCGTCACGGCACGGTGGCGCCGTTCCGGCGATCCGGTGGGCCGTCCGCTCGCCATCGCGCTGCTCGCGCTGCTCGGCGTGCAGCTCGTTCTGGGCGTCGCCGCGTGGCTCGTGCGCTTCACGGAGCTCGTGCTGCCCGGCGGCGGCATGACCGGCCTCGCCATGCCCGTGTCGCACCGCCTCGTCGGCAGCCTGATCCTTGGCCTCGTCATGGCGCTGGCGGCGCGCGCGTCGCTGGCGAGCGCGGTGGAGCCGCGACCGGTCGCGACCGGCGCCCTCGCCGCGGCCGGCCGGAGCGCGCGTTGACGCCGCGGTGCGAGGACGCACCGGTGTCGACCGAGATCGTGATCGGCGCGGTCGTCCGCGAACGGCGGCGCGTCGTCGCGGATTTCGTCGCGCTCACGAAGCCGCGCGTCGTGTTGATGGTCCTCGTCACCGCCGTCGTCGGCTACTACGCGGGACTGCGCGGCGACGCCGACTGGTGGCGTCTCGTGCACCTGCTGATCGGCACGGCCCTCGCCGCCGGCGGCACGCTGGCGCTGAACCAGTACGTCGAGCGCGACGTCGACGCGCTCATGCACCGCACGCGTCTGCGCCCGCTGCCCGACGGACGGCTGGCGCCGCTCGAGGCGCTCGCGTTCGGCGCCGGCATCACGGTCTTCGGCGTCCTCTATACCGCGGCGCTGGTGAACTGGCTCGCGGCGGCCGTGACGGGCGCGACCGCCCTGCTGTACGTCCTCGTCTACACGCCGATGAAGCTGCGCTCCGCGCTGTGCACGATCGTCGGCGCCGTTCCCGGCGCGCTGCCGCCCGTCACCGGATGGGCCGCGGCGCGCGACGACGTCGGCCTCGGCGCGTGGGTGCTCTTCGGCATCCTGTTCCTCTGGCAGCTCCCGCACACGCTCGCGATCGCCCGGCTCTACTGCGACGACTACGCGCGCGGCGGTGTGCGCGTGCTGCCGGTCGTCGACGGCGACGGCGGGGCCACCGAGCGGCACATCCTCAGCGGATCGATCGCGCTGCTCGCGGTGAGCCTCCTGCCGACGCTGATCGGACTGTCCGGCGTCGTGTACTTCGCGGGCGCCTTCGTCTGCGGCCTCGGCCTGATCGCGCTCGGCGCGCTGCAGGCGCGGACGCCGTCGAGCCTCTCGGCGCGGCGCCTGCTGTTCGGCTCGCTGCTCTATCTTCCCGTCGTGCTGGCGCTTCTCGCCTTCGACAAGGTATGACGACGCCACCGAGCGCCGACGAAAAGAACCGGCAGGTGCTGCGCGTGCTCATCGGCATCATCGCGGCGCTCGTCCTCGGCTGCTTCGTGGTCGCGACGCGGTGGTGATGCGATGACGGCGATCCTCGAAGCGCCGCCCGCTGCACTCCCCGTCGTCCGGCGACCGGACGGCGGTCTGCCGCCGCCGCCACGGCCGACCGGCGGCGACGACGGCGACGACCGCGATCCGGAACCGCGCCGGCCGCTGCTCGACAACGCGCGGCTCGCGACGATCTTCCTGATCGCCGCCGAGACGATGCTGTTCGCGGGGCTGATCTCCGGGTTCCTCGTGCTGCGCTTCGCCGCCGCCGTCTGGCCGCCGCCGTTGCAGCCACGGCTGCCGATCGCGGTCACGGGCGTCAACACGCTCGTGCTCCTCGCGTCGAGCGTCGCGGTGGCCGCGGCGGTGCGCGCGTTGTCCCGCGGCCCGGCGTCGCGCGTCATCACGCGACTGAAGGTCGCGGCCGCGCTCGGCGCCACGTTCCTCGTCGTCCAGGGCTACGAGTGGGCGCGGCTGATCGGGTTCGGCCTCACGGCGTCGTCCGGTGCGTACGGCGGGACGTTCTACACGCTGATCGGCGCGCATGCGCTCCACGTCGTCGGCGCGCTCGCGTGGCTGACGATCGCGCTCGTATTCGTGCAGTCCGGGCGGTTCCGTCCGGAACGGTCCGGCGGGCTTCGCGCCTGCGCGCTGTACTGGCACTTCGTCGTCGGGCTCTGGCCGATCCTCTATGTCGCGGTGTACCTGCTGTGATGGGCGCGCCGGCGACCGTCGCGAGTCTCTGTGCGATCGTGCTGCTCGCGCTGCCCCATGTCGCGGCGGCGTGCGCGAGCTGCATCAGCTCGCCGTTCGGTGATCGCAGCTTCAACCTGGCCTATCTCGGGCTGATCCTCACGCCCTTCGCGGTCGCGCTGGCGATCGGCGCCGTCCTCACCGGCGCCTGGTGGCAGTCGCGCCGGCGGCCGCGCGCCGATTCGACCGATTCCTGGCCCAACGAGGAGACACGATGACGACCGACGCAGCCACCCTGCATGGCGCCGTGGAACCTACGGAGACACCACTCACACCGGAGAGCTGGGGCAAGCTCGGGATGTGGGTCTTCCTCGTCGGCGACGCCGTCGGCTTCGGCGTGCTGCTGGCCTCCTACGGGGCCATGCGCGCCACGAGCGCCGACTGGCCGAGCCCGTACGAGGTCCTCGGCATCAACCTGACGGCTCTGATGACGTTCCTGCTCATCTGCTCGAGCGTGACGATGGTCAAGGCGCTCGAGTGGCTGAGCAAGGGCGACCGCGCGCGCTGCCGCCTCTTCCTGCTCGCGACGGCGGCCGGCGGCGCGATCTTCGTCGGCCTCCAGGGCTACGAGTGGTCGAAGCTCATTCACGAAGGCCTGCTGATCAGCGGCAACCCGTGGGGCTCGGCACTCTTCGGCGCGTCGTTCTTCATCGTGACGGGCTTCCATGGCCTGCACGTGACGGCGGGCGTCATCTACCTGATCGCGACCATCCGGTGGGTCACGAACCGGCCGGATCCCGCCGCCAGCTACAACGCCGTCGAGATCACCGGGCTCTACTGGCACTTCGTCGACCTGGTCTGGATCATGGTCTTCACCTTCATGTACCTCCTGTGAGATACGCGGACGCACCTCGGAGGCCGACGCCATGACAGCGACTGCCGGACACAAGCATCCCGATTACATGAAGATCTTCTGGGCGCTCGCCGTCCTGACCGTCGTCGAGATCGCGATCGTCTTCCTGCCGATGTCGAAGATCGTCGTCGGCGCCGCGCTCGTCGTGATGGCCGTCTGGAAGGCCGCGCTCGTCGCCATGTACTTCATGCACCTGCGCTTCGAGACACGGACGCTCGGCGCCATCGCGGTCACGCCGCTCGCGATCGCCACCCTGCTGGTGTTCCTGCTGCTGCCGGACGGCATGGCGGTCGACCACAAGACGCAGACGAAGAAGGCCGCCCCGGCGGGCGCCAAGCACTAGCGTGACCGGAGCCGGGCGGGGGAACGGCGGCCGGAATGCCCGACGAGCCTGCGCTCGGCCGGGCTGCGCGCGTCTTCGGACGGGCGCTGCGGCTGCGCTGTCCGCGCTGCGGCGACACCCCGCTGTTCACGGGCTGGTTCACGATGCGCGCGGCGTGCACGCGGTGCGGGCTCACGTTCGAGCGCGCGCAGGGCTACTTCGTGGGCGCCATCTACGTGAACTACGGCGTGACCGCGACCATCGTGATGGTCGGATATCTGCTGCTGTGGCGGTACGGCGGCGTGTCGCTCACGATGCAGTTCGCGATCTGGGTGCCGGCGGCGCTCCTGCTGCCGCTCTGGTTCTTCCGCTACAGCCGGAGTCTCTGGCTCGCCGCGGAGTATTTCATCAATCCCGAGCATTGAGAGGATCCGTCGCGTGACGTTCCGCGCCGTCGTGCTGTCGACCGTGCTGTTCGCGACCGTGGTGACCTCCGCCGACGCGGTGTACGAGGACGTCGCCGTGCCCGAGAGCGGCATTCTCAGCGGTGTCGTGCGGTTCTCGGGCACGCCGCCCAGGCTGCCGCCGCTGGCCGTCAACAAGAACCGCGACGTCTGCGGCGATGCGAAGCCGGCCGAGGCGCTCGTCGTCGGCGCCGACCGCGGCGTGAAAGACAGCGTGATCCTCGTCGAAGGCGTCACGCGCGGCAAGAAGAGCCAGGGCGAGGTCGTGATCGACAACGCGAGGTGTCTCTTCGTGCCCCACGTCGCCGCCGGCATGGTGGGCGGCCGAGCGCGCGTGAAGAACTCGGACACGATCCTGCACAACACGCACGGGTTCCTCGGCAAGCCGACCATCTTCAACGTCGCGCTCCCGAACAAGGAGCAGATGGTCGACATCACGAAGCGGCTCACGAAGACGGGCGCCGTCCGCCTCCTCTGCGATGCGCATCCACACATGATGGGATGGCTCTACGTGCACGACAGTCCGTACGTCGCGACGACGGACGACCGGGGCGCGTATCGCATCGACGGCATTCCGCCGGGCACGTACAAGATCACGATGTGGCACGAAGGCTTCCGGCAGAAGGGCACCGACAAGGATGGGCGGCCCGTCTACGAGGATCCGGTCACCGTCACCAGGGACGTGACGGTCGGGCCCCGGGCCACGGCGACGCTCGACTTCGAGCTGAAGTGACGGAAGGGCGCGAGGGAGGGGCCATGTTCAAGCACATCTACGTTCCCGTGGACAACTCCGAGTACTCGAACCGCGCCATCGACGTCGGTATCGAGCTCGCGCGCGCGTTCGGCGCGCGCGTCACGGGGTGCCACGTGTACGCCGCCCGGCTGCACGACTATCGCTTCAAGCAGATGGAATACACGCTGCCGGAGGAATACAAGGACGAGACCGAGCTCGAGCGGCAGCGGAAGATCCACGACTCGCTGATCGCGATGGGCCTGCAGCTCATCTCCGACTCGTACCTCGACGTGCTGGGCAAGAAGGCGGAGGACGCCGGCCTCGCCTTCGAGCGGAAGATGATGGACGGCAAGCACTACAAGGTGCTCGTCGAGGACGTGCAGGCGTCCGACTACGACCTGATCGTCATGGGCGCGCTCGGCATGGGCGCGGTGAAGGACAGCCAGCTCGGCTCCGTCACCGAGCGCTTCGTGCGGAAGGTGGGCAAGGACACGCTCATCATCCGCAATACCGACGCGCTGAAAGATCAGCAGGGCGCGATCGTCGTCGGCCTCGACGGCTCGCCGCAGTCGTTCAACGGGCTCAAGCTCGGCATCGCGCTCGGCAAGGCCCTCGGGCGCCCCGTCCACGCCGTCGCCGTGTACGACCCGTATCTGCACTACGCGATGTTCAACGGCATCGTCGGCGTGCTCAACGAGAAGGCGTCGAAGATCTTCCGCTTCAAGGAGCAGGAGCAGCTCCACGAGGAGATCATCGATACCGGGCTGGCGAAGATCTACCAGTCGCACCTCGAGATCGGCCGGAAGCTCGCCGCCGAAGACGGCGTCGACCTCGCCATCACGCTGCTCGACGGCAAGTGCTTCGAGAAGATCCTGACGTTCACGCGCAAGGAGCAGCCGTGGCTGCTCATCCTCGGCCGCGTGGGCGTCCACTCCGACGCGACGGAGACCGACCTCGGCTCGAACACCGAGAACCTCATGCGCCTCGCCCCGTGCAACGTGCTGCTCACGGGCGGCACGTTCTACCCGCCGCTCGACGTGAAGGCCGAAGAGATCATCTCGTGGACGGAGGAGGCGGAAGCGCGGATGGAGCGCGTGCCGCCGCAGGTGAAGGGCGTCGCCCGCACCGCGCTGCTGCGCTACGCGATCGAGCAGGGCCACACGGTCATCACGAGCAAGGTCATCGACGAGGCGATGGCGATCTTCATGCCGGCGCGGCTGGCTTCGAGCATGCAGATCCTCGCGGAAGACCTCGCGGTCGCGAAGCTCCGCGCCGAGCAGCAGGCGGCGACGGCGATCTGCTCGATCTGCGGCTACACCGTCAAGGGCCCGAACACGGTGGTGACGTGCCCCGTGTGCCGAGCGCCGGCGGAGAAGTTCCAGATCATTTCCCGGGACGTCGTCGAGGCGATCGCGCGCGAGGAAGGCGGCATCGAGGAGGAAGAGTCGATGCCGGGCGTGCCGGTGAAGTGGTCGGCGGACGCGCGCGATGCGCTCCGTGAGGTCACCGACGCCTACCTGCGGCGCCGCGCGAAGGCGCGCGTCGAGAAGTACGCGCGGTCGCGGAAGATCCCGGTCATCACGTGCGCGCTCGCGCTGCCGATGATCGAGGACACCGTCGGGCGCGACAAGCTCGGCGCCGGCTGGGACACGCTGCTGGCGAAGACGAAGTTCGAGCCGGCGGAGATGCCGCAGGCGTCGGCGGACGGCGCGAGCGGCTCGTCGTTCGCGTGGACCGAGGACGCGACGGCGCGGCTCGACCGCGTGCCGGCCGGGTTCATGCGGGACATGACGCGCGAAGAAGTCGAAAAGGTGGCAGCGGCCAGGGGCGGCGAAGCCGGCGCTCGGAAAGCGGTGGATAATCCCGACGTGGTGAGTGCCTGAGCCCCATGCCGTCCGACTACACGGCGTATTCGGTCTCGTGGAATCTGACCCAGCGGTGCAACTTGGAGTGCGCGCACTGCTACATGTCCGCGTTCGCCGGGGCCGACACCCGCGGTGAGCTCACCACCGACGAGTGCCGCCGGGTCATCGACGAGATCGCCGAGGTCAATCCGAACGTGTTCCTGATCCTGACCGGCGGCGAGCCGTTGCTCCGCAAGGACATCTGGGACGTCGCCGCCTACGCCGCGGAGAAGCGCTTCACCACCGTCTTCGGCACGAACGGCGTGCTGCTTCGCGAGCGCGAAGCGAAGCTGATGCGGGAGCGCGGGGTGCTCGGGGCATCCATCAGCCTCGATTCGACGGACCGGACGAAGCACGACCTGTTCCGTCACCTCCCGGGCTCGTGGGACGGCGCCGTGCGCGCGACGAAGGTGCTCACCGACGCCGGGCTCGACTTCTCGCTGCACATGTCCGTCACCGACTGGAACGTGGACGACGTCCCCGCGATGATCGACCTCGCCAGGGAGCTCGGCGCGAAGGTGCTGAACTTCTTCTTCCTCGTCCGCACCGGGCGCGGCCGCGAGCTGACGGACATCGACGCCGCGGCGTACGAGCGCATCCTCACCTACCTCGCGACGACGCAGGGCGTCGGGCAGGGACCGCCGTCGTTCGTGCAGCGGATGCTGGGCGGTACCGGCGTTGGCGCGTCCGGCCCGCCCGCGGCGGCGCCGGCCACGGCCGCCGCCTTCGAGGATCCGTGGTCGACGCCGGTCGGTCGCGCCGACGGCCTCCTGATCCGCGCGAAGTGCGCGCCGCACTTCCGTCGCATCATCTACCAGCTCAATCCGGAATCGCCGCTGCTCCGCAACTACGCGCACGGCTCGTGCCCGGCAGGGAAGTACTACTGCCGGATCACGCCGGGAGGCGACGTCACGCCGTGCCCGTACATGCCGGTGTCGGCGGGGAACCTGCGCGAGACGTCGTTTGCCGAACTCTGGCGCGGCGCCGGCGTCTTCGACGATCTCCGCGAGCCGAAGCTCGGCGGCCGGTGCGGCGCCTGCGAGTTTTCGAGGATCTGCGGCGGCTGCCGCTGCCGTGCGTTCGCGACGTACGGCGACTACCTGGCCGAGGATCCGGCCTGTGGCTACGAGCCCGGCGCGCACGGCGGCCAGGTCATCGACCTCCCGGCGTCGATGACGTTCGGTCTCGCGGTCACGCCGGAGATGGCGTGGCAGGACGCCGCGCGCGCCCGGCTCGACGCGATCCCGTCGTTCGCGCGCGGGATGGTCGTCAAGGCCGTCGAGGCGTACGCACGCGGTCGCGGCGACAGCGTCATCACACCCGAATTGCTCGGCGAGGTGCGTGACCACTGGGGCGCGCGGTTCCGGCCACGGTCGTGAACGCGCCGGCCCCTCAGGTCGACAGTCCGTGACATCCGACCTCGTCGACGATCGCTTCCGGACCGCCGCGCGCGCCTACTTCGTCTACGGCGTCGTGTACTGGCTCGGCGGTGTATGGCTCGCGTTCCAGGGCATCGGGGTGCGCGCCGGCAGCGCGGTGGCGTGGCGCGGCGTGATCTGGATCATCGTCGGTCTCGTCCTCGTCCTTCTCGTGCCGTTTCTGCTGCGCCGTCGCCGGCCTGGCTTCGAGCGCTGGGTGCTGTCCCGCCGCGACTTCGCGCGGGTCGTCTCCGTGCTCATGGCGTTCCGTGCCTTCGAGGTCGCGCGCATCGCGCTGCGACCGGACGGCCCGTCGGTGCCGGCGCCCTGGGGCGGCGCCGTGACGTTCCAGGCCGGCGCGGCGGTCTTCTTCGTCGTGACGGTCGCCGCGCTGGTGTTCGTCGCGCGGGCGGCGTGGACGGACGACGAGCCGTGAAGCGCTACGGCGACATCCGGGGCGACGGCGGGTCGAACATCGTCGGGCAGGTCGAGGCGCAGCAGGCGCGACTCGCGTCGCGTCTCGACGCCGTCCGCTTCGTCGTCGCCGTCGTGTCGGGGAAGGGCGGCGTCGGCAAATCCGCGCTGACGGCGAATCTCGCCGCCGCGCTCGCGCGTGACGGCTGGCGCGTCGGCGCGCTCGACGCCGACCTGAACGGCCCGAGCCTGGCGAAGATGCTCGGCGTGCGCGGCGCGAAGCTCGGCGTCGGCGCGGACGGCATCGAGCCGCCCGTCGCATCGTGCGGCGTGCGCGTGATGTCGATGGACCTCCTGCTGCCATCGGACGATGCGCCGCTCGCATGGCAGGCGCCGACGGCGGCGGAGTCGCAGACGTGGCGCGGGTCGATGGAGGCCAACGCCCTCCGTGAGTTCCTGACGGACACGCGTTGGGGCGAGCTCGATGCGCTGCTGCTCGACCTTCCGCCCGGAACCGATCGGCTGGCGGTCATCGCGGCGCTGCTGCCGCGCCTCGACGGGGCGCTCGCCGTGACGATCGCCTCCGACGTCGCCCAGCTCGTCGTTCGCCGATCGCTGACGGCGGCGCGCGACGCGCGCGCCCCGCTGCTCGGGCTGGTCGAGAACATGGCAGGCCTGTTCCCGGGCGCGGACGTCGCGCAGATGGCCGAGGCGGCCGGCGTGCCGTTTCTCGGCCGCATCCCGTTCGACGCCGACCTTGCCGGCGCCGCGGACGCCGGCACACCGTTCGTCATCACGGCGCCGGAGCGTCCCGCGGCGCGCGCGCTGACCGACCTCGCGAGCAGCGTCCGGCAGTCGCTCGAGACCGCGCGCCGGTGATCGAGGAGCGGCCCGGGTTTCCCGGGGCGCTCCGAGCATTGGGGGGGTGTGGGGGCCATGTCGGGGCCCCCCACGTGATGAAATCGAGACCGCGCGCCGGTGATCGAGGAGCGGCCCGGGTTTCCCGGGGCGCTCCGAGCGGTGGGGGGTGTGGGGGGCCATGTCGGGGCCCCCCACGTGATGAAATCAAAACCCTGGCCGCCGCGCTTCTGCGCGGCCTGCGGGGCGCGTCTCAGATCGTTCGGACAGGCGGGCCACGCGCGCTGGCGATGCGCGCGGTGCGGCTTCATCGTCTACGGCAACCCGGTGCTCGCGGTCGTCGCGGTGATGACGCGCGGCGATCGCATCCTCCTGACCCGTCGCGCCCATCCGCCCTTCGCGGGCACGTGGGACCTGCCCGGCGGTTTCGTCGAGGCCGACGAAGAGGCCGCTGACGCCGTCGATCGCGAGCTGCGCGAGGAGCTCGGCGTCGGCGTGCGTCGCGCGCGGCTGCTCACGATGGTCACCGACCGGTACGGTCGTGGCGGATTTCCCGTCGCGACCGCGGTCTACCGCGTCACGCCGACGCCGGGCCCGATCACGCCCGCCGCCGACGTCTCCGAGGCGCGGTGGTTCGCGCGCGGCGCGATCCCGTATCGTGAGATCGCGTTTCCGTCGATGCGGCGCGCGCTGCGCGCGTTCTTCCGGTGAGCGCGGGCTACGCGCCCGGGAAGGACGCGGCTACTGCCGGCAGCTGATGGTCGGGTCGGGCTGGTAGTTCTTCACGCGGAACGTCGACACGAAGTCGTCGTCCCACGCCGCGAGCTTGAGCGCGCCCACCGAGGTCTCGCCGTCCCACCCGAGCACGCGCGCTTTGGTCGCGAGGTCGCGCATCGTCAGCTGGCCTGAAAGATAGGACTCGCCGTCGACCTTGTCGACGAACGCCGCGATCGTCTCGTGCACGGGTCGCTGGCCGCCCTCGGGCACCTGCTTGAGCCACTCGAGGATGACGGTGAAGCCGTCGATCGTGTCGTCGTTGCGCACGGCCGGCTGCCGCGTCATGCGCTTGAGCACGGCGCCCACGTACCGCGAGAACATCGCCGACGCCCGCTGCTCGATGGACAGGCGCGCGAACTGCGGCGAGGGCTCCTGCTCGATGTAGAGCCGGATGGAGAGGAAGCGGCGGTCGTCCTGCACGTGACGCGGCTTGTAGAACCCGATGGAGTGCTTCCGCGTTTCGACCCACGGCAGGCAGTGGTAGATCTCGGCGCTCAGATCGCGCAGGGCGCGCCCGTGCTTCGCCGCCAGCGTCCGCGCCTTGTCGGACTGGTGCATCTCGGCCGGGAGGATCCGATCGTCCGGGGGCGCGGCGAACGCCGCCCCCGTGATGATCAGCGCCACGCCGGCCGCCCCGGCCAGGAGGCCGAGTCGACTACCGCTCAAGTATCTGCTCCTGACTCACCGTGATGGGCTTGCCCCACCAGCCTTCGTCCCGGGCCATCGCGATGTCGCCGCGACTGACCCGCGCCGACGTGCCCTCGCGGTTCTTCACCGAGAAGAACATGTGCTCACCGGACGCGAAGTGCGTGCGGTGATCCTTCCACGTCGTCCATTCGTCGTTCGAGGCACAGCCTGCGGCCGCGAAGAGCGCGCCGCCGATGAGGAGGAGTCTGACCGGATGGGGCATCGTGAAGGTCCTCCGTGAACAGGGGTGTGTGGCGCGTTCAATCTACCGACCGCCCGGTGGCCCGTCAACCGATCGAACGGACTAGCGTGGTAGACTCCGAATCACGTCCTCGAAGGAGCGACGCGCCCGATGGATGCCCTGACCGTTCACTTCCTGCCGGAGAATCTTCGCCGGCCCGTCCTGATCCTGTCGTGGGCGGGCTGGAACGACGCCGCCGAGTCCGCCACGACCGCTGCGCGGTATCTCGGCACGGCGTTCGGCGCCCGCAAGTTCGCCGAGATCGACCCGGAAGAATTTTTCCACTTCGGACTGACGCGGCCGACCGTGCGGTTCAAGAGCGGCTCCGACACCGAGCGCGAGATCATCTGGCCCGTCATGGAGTTCTCGGTCGCGCAGTCGCCGGACCTCACGCGCGACGTCATCATCGGGGTCGGCAGCGAGCCGCACCTGCACTGGAAGCGGTACTGCGCGAGCGTGCTCGACATCGCGCGCCGGACGAAGGCGACGCTCGTCCTGACGCTCGGCGCGCTCCTCGCCGAGGTCCCGCACACCCGGCCGGTGAAGCTTTCCGGCGGCGCGTCCGATCCGGAGATCGCCCAGTGGCTCGGCACGCGGCCGACGCGCTACGAGGGACCGACCGGCATCGTCGGCGTCGTCAACACGCTCTCCCGCGCGGAAGGCTTCTCGACGGCGAGCCTGTGGGCCAACGTGCCGCACTACATCTCGGGCATCGAGAACCCGAAGGCCACGCTCGCGCTGGTGCGGCGCGTCCTGGCGCTGATCGGCGGCGCCCCGGACCTGTCGGACCTCGAGGAGGCGACGCGGCAGTTCGACGCCAACCTCGCGGACGTCGTCGGCGGGAACAAGAAGATCGCCTCGTACGTCGCCAAGCTCGAGGCCAGCGAAGTCGAGGAGTCGGCCGAGACGTCGGGCAGCGACCTGCCCCCCTCGTCCGAGCTCATGTCCGAGATCGAGCAGTTCCTCCGCCAGCAGCGCCCCGGAGGTCAGACGGACTGAAGCCCGCACGCCGGATCGCGGGCGCTGTCGTCCTGCTGCTGCTTCTCTCCGCCGTCGCGGCCGCCGAGCCGCTGCGGGTCACCTTCCACCCCGCGCGACCGCGCGTCGGTGGCGCCGGCTGGGTGCACGTCAAGGGCGCGCCAGAGCGCGCGACGCTCGAGGGATCGGTCGCCGGCGTGCCGCTCCGGTTCTTCCCCTATGCCGACGGCCAGGCGGCCATGGTCGGCATCGACCTCGAAACGAAAGCCGGCTCTCATCCGTGGCGGATCGCCGCGATCGAGCCCGGGGTCGCGCCGCCGCAGACCGCGCGCGGGACGATCCGCATCCTCGGCCGCGAGTTCTTCGTGCAGCGGCTGACGCTCCCGCAGCACATGGTCGACCTGGACCCGGAAACCGAGCGGCGCGCCGTCGACGAAAGCGCCCGGCTGCGGACGCTGTACCGGACCGTGACCGTCGAGCGGCTGTGGCGCGGACGGTTCACGCGGCCCGTCGGGGGGCAGGAGCAGGGCACCGGATTCGGCGCGCGCCGGATCATCAACGGCAAGCCGCGGATGCCGCACGCCGGCATCGACTACGCGGCGCCGCGCGGCACGCCCGTGGTCGCGTCGAATGCCGGCCGCGTGGCGCTCGTGGCGGATTACTTCTTCCCCGGCCGCCTGCTCGTGCTGGACCACGGGCTCGGGCTCTACACGCTCTACTTCCACCTCGATACCGTCAGCGTCGCTGAAGGCGAGGTGGTGGACCGCGGACAGCCCATCGGAACGGTCGGTGCGACCGGCCGGGCGACCGGGCCGCACCTGCACTTCGGGGCGCAGCTCGGGAGCGCCCGGTTCGATCCGGCAGCGCTCCTCGAGCTCGATCTCAAAGACTAACGGCGCCGCCCGCCCTTCGCCTTCCTCTTCGCCTTCACCGGCTTCGCGCTCTTCCGCGTCGGCTTCGAGCGTGCCTTCTTCCCCTTGCCGCGGCCCTTGGCCTTGGCGGCGCGCGGCGGCGTGCGCCGGGCCGAGGCCTTCTTCTTCGGGGCGGCGCGCTTCGCGGCGGGCCGCTTCTTCGCGGCGGGCCGGCGGCGCGCAGGTGGGGTGGGTTTGGCCTCCGGCTCGTCCGCCTCCGGGGCTGCGGGGGGTGCCGACATCGGCGTGTCCATGTCCGACATCCTCTCCATCGCGTGTCTCCTCTCAGCGCGTGGCGCTGTCGATCGACAGGTGCCATACGGTGCGCGCGACGGCGCGGATCGCGCAAGCGGAAACTTGGCGCGAGAGCGAATCGCGGTGAGCGACGCAGGCGCCGGGTTGCCCGGCGACCGCGGAGCGCGGGGGAGTGGAGGGGCGATGTCGGGGCCCCGCGTGCGGTCAGATCACGGTGATCGACGCGGGCGCCGGGTTGCCCGGCGACCGCGGAGCGCGGGGGAGTGAGAGGGGCGATGTCGGGGCCCTCACGTGGATCGGCCGGCGAACGCATCGCGATGATCGACGCGGGCGCCGGGTTGCCCGGCGACCGCGGAGCGCGGGGGAGTATGAGGGGCCATGTCGGGGCCCCTCATCTAATGAATGCGCGCGCGCAGCCGTGCGGCGTCGCGGCCGAGCGCGGCGTTCGACCAGACGGTGAACGCCGAGCGCACGACGATGCTGCGTACCGCCGCGCGGGACAGCTTCACCGGCGCCTTCGCGGCGAGCGGGTCGGGATGCTCGGCGAGGGCGGCGAGCGTGCCGAGCCCGATCATCAGGGGCCACGCGCAGGCGAGCCGCATGCGGAATTCGCGGCGCGGGATGTCGAGCGTGTAGCGCCAGGCCACCTCGTAATGTCCGAGCGCGACGCCGATCAGGCGATGCACGAGCGGTCGCGCGCGGCGTCCGCCGTCCGGTGTGAGCAGATCGCGCGGCGTGAGGCCGAGCTTCGTGAGGTCGCCGGCGGGCAGGTAGCAGCGCCCATGCGCGAGATCCGTCGGCACGTCGCGCAGCACGTTCGTGAGCTGGAGCGCCTTGCCGAAGCGCACGCCGCGGCGGCTCGCCGCGGTCGGATCCCACCGCGCCAGGCGCGGCCGATGCGCGATGTGGATCGTGGTCCAGAACTCGCCGACGCAGCCCGCGACGAGATACGTGTACTGATCGAGCTCGTCGAACGTCCGGATCGCCGCCAGCGCCGCCGCGTCGTCTCCGGGAAACGTCGTCAGGTCGAAGAGCTGGCCGTCGGTGATCGTCTCGAGCACGGCGCGGACGCGCGCACGGTCGTCCGCCGGGAGCGCGGCGATGCGGTCGACGGCGTCACCGACGCGATGGAGCAGGTGGCGCTCGGCCGCGTGCGTCTGGTGCTGCGCCACGGCGCCCGCGAGCGGCGCGAGATCGATCGGCTCGCCGCGATACGCGCGGCGCAGCGCCTCGAGGTGCGCGATGCGCTCGACGCGCGGCACCAGGCGGGTGTCGGCCACGGTGTCGGTCGCGCGCGCGAGGAGATACGCGAGTCCGACGGGCTCCCGCACACCGCGCGGCAGGATCGCGAGGGAGAGATAGAAGCTCCGGCTGACGCGCTTGAGGACATCCCCGAGCAGGTCGTCCTGTTGGAACTGGGGGCCCCGAATGGCCCCCAGACCCCCAACGCTCGGAGCGCCCCGGGGAACCCGTGGCGCTCCTCGATCTCCCGCCATCTAGTCGATGTCGATCGGCCTGATCGGGCGGTCGGGGTCGTCCTTCGCCTTCTTCAGCCCTTCCTGGAACTTGCGGTCCAGCAGCTTCGACTTGTCGCCCTGCGACTCCATCTCGCGACGGAACCGCTCGTCGCGCTCGGCGCTCTTCGTCTTGAGCGCCTCGAACGCCGCGCCGATGTCGCTCATGGTGCGCTTCGGCGGCGGCGCCTCGTGCGCGATCACCTCGTGGAGCTCGTCGTCGATCGTGAGCTTCGCGTCGCAGCACGGACAGCGAACGATGAAGGATTTCGCCGGCATGGCGCCAAGCTAGCAGCGCCCCGGGCGAGAATCAAGGCGAGGCCGTCGGCACTCCGTTTGCGACGTACCGGTGCGGGGGTGACCGCAATGAAGGTCCTCGCAGTCCTTGTAAGCCTGTTCCTGCTGGCCCCGGCGCCCGCGATGGCGCAGAAGTCGTCGGACGGTCTCGGTGGCGTGCTGGGCGACGTGCTGGGCGGCATCTTCGGCGTCGGCGGCGGCCGGGTCCACGGCCACGTCGTCGTGTCCAAGGGCGACACCATGGTGGTGCGGACGGACGACGGCCGCACGGTGAGTGTCGATGTCGCGGGCACCGATCCGCGCGTGCGCGGTCTGCTCAAGACCGGCGACGGCGTGACGCTGACGATGCGCGCGCCCAGGGAAGGCGAGCCGCGGACGGACAAGCTCACGGCGTCGGAGCTCCAGCTCGACCCGCCGTCGCAGGCCGCCAAGTCGTGGCATCGCGTCGAGGGCACCGTCGAAGAGGTCGACCGGTCGCGCGTCGTGTTCAAGACGCGCGAGGGGTTCAAGCTCCCGCTCGACGTCTCCTCGATCAAGAGCCTGCCGTCGCTCCATCGTGGCGAGCCCGCGACGCTCGTGTACGAGCCGGGGGCCCGTCGGGGCGTGGTGGCCATCTGGATCGAGCCGGGCACCGGCGGCGCGCCCGCTGCGTCGATCGAGACCTCGCGCACGACGCCGGACGCCTTGCAGCGCGTCCACGGACTCGTCGATTCGGTGCGCGTCGGAGGCTTCACGCTGCTCGCGGACGACGGACGCACGTTGAACGTCGAGATGAACCGGGCGAATCCGTCCGGCCAATCCGACGTGCGTCCCGGCCAGCTCGTGACCGTGTTCGGGCGGCCCGGCGACCGTCCGGGCGTGCTGTCCGCGGAATTCATCGAGCCGGATCCGACCCGCCGCTGATTCACACCGCTCGTGAGCGGGCCGAGCGTCGTGCCCGGCCCGGTCACGAGCGGGTGACCGGGCGTGATCATCAGGGCGCCGGGCGGTGCATCGCGAGTCAGACACACGCCCCACGCGCGGTTCGACTACAATGCTCGCCGTGCGCGAGATCCGAAACGAGTTTTCGTGGTCGCGCAGCCGTGACGGCTCGTTTCAGGACTGTCGGCGGAAGTACTTCTACCATTACTACGGCGCGTGGGGCGGCTGGGCTCCCGACGCGCCGCCCGACCTGCGACGCCTCTACATCCTGAAGCAGCTCGCCTCGCGCCAGATGTGGGCCGGACGCACCGTGCACGACGCGATCGAGATGGCGCTGAACGCGTTCGCCGACGGTCGCGACCTTCCCATCGAGCCGTTCATTCGCGACGTCGTCGAGCGCATGCGCGGGGAGTGGCGCGGCTCGAACACGGGGCGCTACCGTGACGAGCCCAAGACGCTCGCGCTGTTCGAGCACGAGTATGCCGTGGACCTGCCGCGCGAGGCCTGGCAGGCCATGAGCCGGAACGTCGAGACGTGCCTGCGGAACTTCTTCCGCCTGCCGCTGCTCGCGCGGATCCGCGTGACGTCGTCGGAGCACTGGTCGATCGAGCACTGGTCGAAGGTGTTCGACTTCGAGGGCACGCCGATGTGGATCGCGCCGGACTTCGGCTTCTGGACCGAGGAAGGGCGTCTGGCCCTCGTCGACTGGAAGACCGGCGGCAAGAACGGCGACGGCGCCGCGTTCCAGCTCGGGTGCTATGCGCTCTACGCCGCCGAGCTGCTCGGCGTGCCGCCCGCGAAGGTCGACCTGCTCGAGGTGAACCTGCGCGAGCCGGAGGTGACGGAGCATCGGTGGGACGACGAGCGCCTCGAAGCGATCCGCGAGCAGCTCCGGCTGTCGATCCGTTCGATGAAGGCGTACCTCGCCGATCCGGCGGACAACGTCGCGCGCATCGAGGACTTCGAGCGGACCGAGGAGTTGCGCATCTGCCGCTGGTGTAACTTCCGCGCCGTCTGCCGCCCTGAGCTGTAGTCGCACACCTGGAGGTCACCCATGGCCGTCGTGAATCCCGTTCCTCCCGACAAGGTCGCCGACGAAGCGAAGCCCGTCTACGAGCAGGTCTCGAAGCGTCTCGGCCGTGTCCCGAACTTCTTCGCGAACATGGCGCACCGGCCCAACGTGCTGAAGCACTTCCCGGCGTTCTACGGCGCGATCACCGCCGAGGGCACCGTCGATCCGAAGCTGAAGGAGTTCGCGTACCTCAAGACGTCCATCGTCAACGGGTGCCAGTACTGAACGCGCGCGCACACCGCTTCGTCGAAGCGGGTCGGCGTGACGGACGAGCAGATCGTGGCGCTCACGTTCTACGAGCGCAGCCCGCTCTTCGATGATCGCGAGAAGGCCGTGATCCGCTTCGCCGACCAGGTGACGCGCGCGGCCGCCACCGTGCGTGACGCGGACCTCGAGGCCCTGCGCGCGTTTCTGAGCGAGGACCAGATCGTCGAGCTCACGCTGGTCGTCGCGGTCGCGAACTTCACGAATCGCATGAACGACGCGCTCCGCGCCGAGCCGGATCTGGGCTGAGCGGGTTAACGCGGCTGACTGAGCGCTCTGCGGGCCTCGAGAAAGGTCGCGGCCGTCAAGCCCTCGATCTGCTGGCTGCTGCGGTGGATGCGGTACGCGAAGTAACCGCTGACGATGATCCCGACGAGGACCTCGAAGGCGACGAGGCCGAGCATGGCGGCGAGAAACTCGTGTTCGGTCACCGTCCAGCGTCTCCTGCACCGATTGTGGCCATGACGATGATCGTCGTCAATGCCGCGAATCGGATACACCGAGAGGGATGCGCATGAAGGCCAAACGGGTCGTGATCACCGGCGCCGCCGGGTACGTCGCCCAGCGGATGATGCATGCGCTGCGAGAGCGGTTCGATCTCGCCTTGCTGGACGCGGTCGACAAGACGGCGAGAGGCGCGGTCGTGCCAGGCCTCGAGGTCGTCGACCTCGCGGATCCGGATCGTGATCGCTATCGCCAGCATTTCCGTGGGGCGGACGCCGTCATCCACTGCGCGTTCACGAAGCCCGCCGGCGGCGGCAGCTGGAAGGACATGTCCGACGCGAGGTTCCGCACGGAGTACGCGAACGTCGGCATGGCGTACAACGTGTATCGCACCGCGCTCGAAGAAGGCGTGCGCCGGGTCGTCGTCTGCAGTTCCAACCACGCCGCGGACTACTACGAGCGCCTCTGGATGGCGGACAAGCTGGAGCTGGTCACGCCGGACATGCCGCCGCGCTCCGACAACTTCTACGGCTGGAGCAAGGCCGCCTACGAGCTGCTCGGGTTCGTCTTCGCGACAGGCGCCGTGGACGGCCGCACGCTCGAGGTCGTGCAGTGGCGGATCGGCGCGCCGCGCGACGACGACATGGAGCGCGTGGCTCCCGGCGACCGGAAGGTCATGCACCGCGTGCTCGGCAGCTGGCTCAGCGCGCGTGACCAGGCGCAGCAGGCGATCCGCGCCGTCGAGACCGAGAACGTCGCCGACCTGCACGGCGTGCCGTTCCTGATCGTCTACGGGATCAGCGGCAACGCCCACCGATTCTGGAGCCTCGCGAGCGCCCAGGCGGTGCTGGGATATCGCCCGGAAGACGACAGCGAGGTCGCGTTCGCCGACCGGATACGCGACGTCGTCACCGCTCCGCCCGCCACCCGCAGCGGGCCCCGGCCGTGGGAATAGGCGACCGTGCCACGCCGTCTAAGCTGGTGATGGAGCGGATGATGAAGCGACCCATGTCGAACGTTCACTCGGCGCTCGGCGTCCTCGCCGTCGTCTTTCTGGTCGTGACGCCGGCGGTTTCACGCGCAGCGAACGATTGCGATGCGCTGCCGCGCTCGGCGCTGAAGACGCGCACCTGCAATCCCCAGGCGGAGTGCCTCGCGAAGGTTCCGCGCGACGTGAAGGGCCCCGCCCGCGAGGCGCGGCAGCGCGAGTGCAGCCGCCTGCCGACGTCCGGCGTCTGCCACGGTCCGGATCGCTACGATCCGCAGGCCGAATGCCGCGAGCGGCGGAAGTAACACCGGCCCGTCCTTGACCCGTTCGCGCTCGGGCGAGGCGACTGTGTGATGGTCGACCCCCGCATCGAGGCGCTTCGCGGCCGGCTTGGTCCGCCGGTGGCGATGCTGGCCATGGTCATCACCGGTGGCACGCTCGGTTACTACTGGCTGTGGCGCGACGCCCCCGGCGCGTGGCTCGACGCGCTGTACATGACCGTCATCACGATCACCACCGTCGGCTACGGCGAGGTGCGTCCGCTCGGGCCCGTCGGCCGGGTGCTCACGATGGCGGTCGCGATCACCGGCGTCGCGACGCTCTTCTACACCGCCGGCGTGGTGATGGAGTACATCGTCATCGTGCGGCTCGCGGATCCCGGAGGGAGGCGGCGCAGAATGGAACGCGACATCGCGCGGCTCGAAGGGCACGTCATCGTCGCCGGCGTCGGCCGCGTCGGCCGGCAGGCCGCCGGGGAGCTCGCGCTGGCCGGGCAGCGCTTCGTCATCATCGATCCGAGTCCGGCGCGCGCGGAGTACGCCGCCGCGCGCAACTATCTCTTCATCGTCGGCGACGCCACGGAGGACGAGATTCTGGAGCGCGCCGGCATCCGTCGCGCGCGCGGGCTCGTCGTGACGACGGGCAACGACGCCACGAACATGTACATCGTGCTGTCGGCGCGCGTCCTGAATCCGAAGCTCTACATCGTGTCGCGCGCGGTGGACGAGGCGAGCGTGCCGAAGCTCACGCGCGCCGGCGCCGATCGCGCGATCAGCCCGTACGCCATCGGCGGCCACCGGCTCGCGCACCTGATCCTGTCGCCGACGGTCGTCGATTTCTTCGAGACCGCGCTCCAGCGCGGCAACGAGTCCTTGAACATCGAGAGCATTGCGCTCGTCGGCGGCAGCGGCAGCGTCGGCCGGACGCTCGGATCGCTCGATATCCGTCGCGCGACCGGTGTGACGATCCTCGCGGTCATGCGTGACGGCAACGCCGTCCCGAATCCGGAGGGCGATTTCGTGCTCGCGGCCGGTGATCAGCTCCTCGCCCTCGGCACGACGGCGCAGCTCGAGCAGCTCGAGCGTCTCGTGACCGAGACCGCGCGCGCCTGACCGACGCCAGGCGAGTTCGGTCAGTCCATCACGCCGGGCGTCGCCGTCGCGCGCCAGCCGGGGAACAGCGGCGCGTTCGCGGCGAGCGCGAGGTGACGGGTCGCGACGTCGCCGAAGAGCGCGCGGAAGTCCGTCGTGACCGCGAGGTCGCGCCCCTCGAAGAGCTGCTCGGGCGCCAGACCCGGCCACCGGCCGTAGACGCGACCGCCGCGCACCCCGCCGCCGAACACGAGCATCGCCGTGGCGTGACCGTGGTCCGTGCCGCGATTGCCGTTCTCCGCCACGGTGCGGCCGAACTCCGACATGGTGAGCACGACGACGTCGGTCATGCGGTCGCCGAGATCGCGCGCGAACGCCGCGAGCGCGCCGCCGAATGCCGCGAGACGCAGCGCGAGCTGGCCCCGCTCGGCGCCCTGGCCGACGTGCGTGTCCCACCCTTCCATGTCGGCGAACGCGATTTCGAGACCCACGTCGGCGCGAACGAGCTGCGCGATCTGGCGCATCGCGTCGCCGAAGCGCCCGCGCGGGTAGACGGCGCCGTTGGCCGGCGTGAGCTGCCCCGCGCCCGCGCGCTTCAGCAGCTTCACGGCCTCGAAGGTCTCGCGGCCCGTCCCGTGCAGGACGTCGCGGACGCCATCGGCGTAGAGCGACTCGAAGCCCCGACGCGCGCCGCCGTCTCCGGTGACGCGAACGTCGAAGCGGTCGATCGACGACATCGCGACGGCGCCGGCGCTGCCGCGCAGCGCTCGCGGGACTCGCGCACCGATGGCGACGGCGCGAAGCGGGGACGTGCGCGGGGGCCGGGCGGCGGCCGCCCGCGCGAGCCAGCCGTCGGGCGTGCTCTTCACGCCGGGGGTCCCGCTCTCCATGTAGTCCTGCGCGTCGAAGTGCGATCGCGTGGCATCCGGCGATCCGCACGCGTGCACGATGGCGAGCTGTCGCGCCTGCCAGAGCGGAACGAGCGGCGCGAGCGCGGGATGCAACCCGAAGAATCCGTCGAGATCGATCGTCCCCTCGGCCACGCCGCGTGCCGGCCGCTGCATCGCGATCGACGGACGGCCCGCGTCGTATGCCGGATCGCCGTGTGGCGGGACCATGGCGAGGCCGTCGACGGCGCCGCGCTGGAAGATGGCGACGAGCACTCGGCCGCGCGACGGCGCGGCGTCCGCGGCGCGCACGAGGAAGCGCGGGATCGTCCCGAGCCCGACGAGCGCGCACGCGCCGGCCTTGACGAACGTCCGGCGCGTCATCGCCGCTGGAACTCCGGCGAGCCGAGGACCAGCGCCGTCAGCGTCTCGACGTCCGCCCGCTCCCGGTCGCCGAGCTGCGCGGTCAGCACGGCGCGCGTCTCCGGTGTCGCCGCGCCGTGCAGCACGGACGCGAGCACGCGATCCAGGACCTCATCGGGCCGCTGACGGGCCCCGTCCGCCGCCGTCGCGCCGCCGGTCACGCGCACCCCGCGGAAGCGGTGCTGCGCCAGCGCGAGCGCGAAGTTCATGCGCGCCAGCAGGGCGCCGGTGGAGACCCACGCGTCGGCGCGATCGGGATGGCCTGTCGGCGGCTGCGCTTCGTACAGCGGCTCGCCGATGTCCGCGACGGCGCGCGCGAGGGCATAGGCGCCGGCGCCGTCGAGACGGCCGCCGAGCGCGCGCGTCGCGCTCGCGACGAACTCGAAGGGCTTCTTGATCTTCGCGCGGCGCGCCTCGGGCGCCCAGAATTCCGGCGCGCTGAAGATCGCCCGCAGCATGGCGCGGACGTCGCCGCCGGTGGCGCGGAACGCCGCGGCCACGCGCTCGACGAGCGGGCCGGGCGGCTCGTCGGCGACGAAGCGCCGCGCGAGCTTCGTGGCGATGAACCGCGACGTCGAGGGATGGCGCGTGACGAGGTCGATCACGCGCTCGCCGTCGCTCTCCCCGCCGCCGGCCGCGATGCGATGCCCGAGCACCGTCTTCGCTCCGCGGTCGTGCATCATCGCGCGATACACGAACGTCCCGTTCACGCGCGGCCGGTCGATCGTCCAGCCGGTGAACGCGCGGGCGACCTCCCTGACGTCCTGCTGCGTGTAGCCGCCGTCGACGCCGAGCGTGTGCAGCTCGAGCAGCTCGCGCGCGTAGTTTTCGTTGAGGCCGGCGCGCCGTCCGCGATTCGGTCCGATCGGCACGGTGAAGTCCGCGCGCGAGCTGAGCCAGTTGTCGAGGTAGACGAGCATCGCGGGGTGGCGCGCCGTCGCGCGCACGAGGTCGCGGAAGCGGCCGAGCGCGTGGGGACGGATGGCGTCGCGCTCGTAGGCCGTCACGTACCAGCGCCCGTCGCCCTTGAGCGCGTAGACGTTGAAGTGGTTGAACCAGAAATCGACCATGACCTCTTCGAGCTGGCGCTCGGACAGCACCGCGCGCGCGATCTTCGCCGCCTGCAGCTCGCCGATGATCCGGCCGGGGCGTTTCTCCCGCGGATACATCGCCATCAGCTCGGCGCGCGTCATCTCGCCGCTCTGGATCTTCTGGCGCGTCGTCGGATCGGGGCGGGGGAACTCGCGCAGCAGGGCGTCGGTCGGCATGGCGAGCGTCTTCATCCCCGCCAGCGTCGCCTCGGCCGCCGTGTCGTCGATGCGCCGCGGATCCAGCTGGCGCTCGAGCCACGCCGCGGCGCCCTCGGCTCGCACCCGGTCGATGTCGCCGGCGCGGGGACCGAACGTGGCTCGCGCCAGCAGGTGGACGATGGCCGCGTCGTCCTGCGCCGGCAGCGTGGTCAGCCGCGCTGAGCCGGGTGGGCGAGGGCGGGGGTCATTCGACCACGAAGCGCTCGCACCCATGACGGCGGGAGCCGTTCCCACTCCCTTCGCCGGGGTCGACGCTTCCGTTTGCGGGAACGGGTCTCGGTGACCCCCGCCATCGCCCACCCGGCTCGGCGCTCCCGCCGAGCACCCTGCCAGGACGCCGACCAGCAGCGACAACGACACGGCCGCAGCGATCAGCGCCGCCGGCGTCTTCCGCGGTCGGCTCATCGCGGCGGACGATCGCCGCCGCGCGGCGGCGGCGGCGGCTCGCGATGCTGCTGCAGGCGCTGCCGCATCTGCCGGCGCTCTTCCGGCGTGGCCTGCTCCCAGCGCTCGCGGAGCTGCTCGCGCTGCTCCGGCGGCAGTTGCTGCCAGCGCTGGCGCACCTGCTCGCGCTCCCGCGGCGACATCCGCTGCCAGCGCTGGTAGTTCTGCAGCACGCGCTGCCGTTCCTGCGGCGACAGCGCCTGGAAGCGGCGGTGGCGCTCCAGGATCCGCTCGCGCCGCTCGGGAGGCAGCCGCTGGAAATGCTCGTACGCGCGCTGCAGCTCCTGTCGCCGCGCTTCCGGCAGCTCGTTCCACCGCTGGAGGTCGTCGAGGATCCGCTGCTTTTCCGCCGGCGGCAGGGCGCGGAAGCGCTCGAAGTTCTGCCGGGCGGCCTGGCGCTCGTCGGGGGTCATCGACTGCCACTGCCGATAGTTCTCGAGCACGCGCTGGCGCTCTTCCGGCGACATCCGCTGCCAGCGCTCGAGATTGCGCTCCACCGCGGCGCGCTCGGACGGCGAGAGCCGGTCGAGTCCCTCGATCGGCGCCGCCTGTCCCCACGCGATCTCGAGCGCGCCGAGGACGATCACTGCCGTGAGCGCGATCACACGAACCAGCCACCGCGCGTTCATTTCTGCGATCCCCCCTTTCGGGACGGTGTCACGTCCGACTCGTGGTCGAGCACACCCAGCTGCTCCAGCAGCCGCAGCCGTTCGACCACGGGCATGCGCCGGTACAGATCGCGCTGCTTCGCGAGATCCGCCTCGCGCAGCAGGTCGAGCTGCAGCAGCAGCTCCGCGTCCGGCCGCGAGTCCGTCGTCCTCGGCCGCGACTCCGTCGCCGGCGCGGCGCTCGCGCCCGCGACGAGGCCGACGACGACGCCGAGCCACGCGGCCCGTCGCCGCACTCAGCCCTCTTTGACCGGCTCGAGACCGTCGAGGTGCCGGATGACCTCGAGGTCTTCGAGCAGGTCGAGGCGCTCGACCACCGGGTACTGCCGCAGCAGGTCGAGCCGGCCACCGATCATCGCTTCCTCGATGGGACCGAGCTCGGCGACGCGCGGCTCGCGCCCGGTGTCATCCGTGGCGAAGAACACGAGCACACCGGCGAGGGCGCCGGAGAGCGCGAGCGATACGGGCCACCACCGCGCCGCAGCAGGGCGGCGGCCGCGGCGCTGATCGAGCTTTCCGCGCAGCTCGGCGCGGTACGCGCCCCAATGCACGGCTGGCGGTTCCGGCTCGGCAGCGAGCGTCGCGAGCACGGCGCTGAAATCGTCGGCGATGGCGCGGCAGTCCGTGCACGCGGCCAGATGCGCTTCGACCGCGCGTCGCTCGGCGTCGCCGAGCTCGCCGCGCAGATACGGGACGATCGCCGTCTCGTCGTGGCGCATCACCGGGTTCCCACGGTCTTTCGCAGCGTCGCCAGCGCGCGGTGCAGGTGCACGCGCGCGGTCGCTTCCGAGCAGTCGAGCACTTCGGCGATCTCCGCGGTCGGCAGCCCTTCGAGCTGCAGGCGCACCGCGGCGCGCTGCTGCGGCGACAGTCGCTCGAGCTCGGCCCAGATGCGCGTCATCGTCTGTTTCCTTGCGGCGTCTTCGTCCGGACCGGGCTCGGACGCCGGGTGTTGATCGAGCGCGGGCGGCGCGTCCGGCTCGTTCCCGCCGCCGCCGAGGACGCTGCGCCACCAGCGATGCCGCCGGCGGTGGTCGAGGCACACGTTGACGAGCAGCCGGTAGAACCACGTCGAGAACCGCGCGCGTCCCTCGAAGCGTCCGGCCCGCTCGTACAGGCGCAGGAACGCGTCCTGCGACAGGTCGCGCGCCTCGTCGGCGTCGCGCACGATCGACCACGCGATGCGATAGGCGCGCGCCTGGTAACGGGAGACGAGCAGGTCGAAGGCCCGGTCGTCTCGCTCGGCCACGCGTGCGCACAGGGTTTCATCGGACGGCTCCACCTCGATCCTCGCGGCTCCACCTTCCCACGCCCGCGCGCCCGGGGCCATGACGGCGCCCCGGGCGCGTCGAGATGATCAGTTGCGCCGGTCGCGGATGTCGCGGCGCAGCTCGCGCCGATCCTGCCGGAGATCGCGGCGGTCATCGCGTCGGTCGCGCCGGTCTTCACGGAGCTCCTGGCGATCCTCGCGGATCTCCCGGAGATCCGCCTTGATCTCCTCCTTGTTGCCCGCCCGGATGTCCTTCCGGAGCTCCCGCTGGTCGCGGTGGAGCTCGCGCAGGTCGTCCCGGCGCTCCTTCCGGTCTTCACGGAGCTCCTGGCGGTCCTGTCTGATGTCCCGCAGGTCCCGCCGGACCTCCTGGCTCCAGGCCGCGGGAACCGCGAGGATCGCCACCAGCGCGCCCGTCATGACCACCGTCGCTGCCTTCATCTGACCATCTCCGTTCGTGTCAGCGGACCGGCCGAAATGGCCGCTTGCTGGTGTGTTAGACGGGACCGGGGGCGAAGCCGTTTACGTGGCGGTGGCGTATGCGGGCCATTTCGCAGCGGGGGCACATCACCGGTATTCGACGAGCGCCCCGGGTTTCCCGGGGTGCTCGGAGCGGTGGGGGGATGGGGGCCATGTCGGGGCCCCCATGTCGATCGGACGAGCGCCCCGGGTTTCCCGGGGTGCTCGGAGCGGTGGGGGGATGGGGGCCATGTCGGGGCCCCCATGTCGATCAATCCAAAAGGACTAGACCGCGCGCCGCGCGGTTCATGACCCGGGCGCCGGAGCGCATGACCAGCACGGTGTCCATCATCGTCACCGCGCCCCAGCCGACCAGGTAGTACGGCGTCTCGACGCGCAGCACCATGCCCGCCTCGAGCTCGGTGTCCTCGCCGGCCGCGAGCATCGGCGGCTCGTAGGGCTCGAGCCCGATGCCGTGGCCCACGTGGTGACGGCGATACGCGGGCAGGCCGTGCTGGCGCGCCGCCGCGACGGCCGCGTCGAAGACGCGATCGCCCCGGACGCCCGGCCTGATCGCGTCGATCGCCGCGGTGAGGCCCGCCTCGATCGCGCGATGGAACGTCTCGTGGCGCTCCGACGGCGCGCCGGCGATGGCCGTGCGTGCGACGTCGGCGTAATAGCCGTTCACGAGCGCGCCGACCTCGAAGCGCACGACCTCGCCTGACTTCAGCGCGCGCTCGGACGGATACGGCGCCGGGATCGCGGAGCGGTCGCCGAACGCGATGATGCTCGCGTAGGCGCTGCCGCCGCGCTCGAGCAGCGCACGCTGGTACACGGTCACGGCCTCGCGCTCGGTCATGCCGGGCCGCAGCGCCTGAATCACTTCGTTCAGGGCTTCCTCCGCGGCGTGGAGCGCGCGGTCGAGGCATTCGATCTCGTACGGACCTTTCACGATGCGCGCTTCGACGAAGTACGTGCCCGCCGCCACGACCTTGAGCGGTGCGAGCCGTTCGCCGGCGCGGTGCCACGCATCGAAGGCGAGGTAGGTGTCGTCGAGCCCGATCGGACCACGCCGCACCCCGAGCGCCTCCAGCGCCTGCGCCAGCGCCTCCGCGGCCGTCGGCGTGGCCGCCGCCGCCCATTCCTCGACGCGGCGGCTCACGTCGCCTTTCGGCTCGTGATCCAGGAAGAACTCGCCGTACGCGTGCACGGTCCCGACGTCGGCGCCGGCGATCGCCGGCAGCTCGATCATCGGCGCGACCAGGGCCACGCCCTGCCGCGAGAACACCGCGAACAGCGGTGTCCGCCGATAGATCGCCTGCGAGAGGCTCCGGAAGCCGGTGACGTACGCGATGTTTTCGGGCGAGGCGGCGACGAGCGCTTCGAGGCCGGCACGGTCGAGCGCGGCGGTCAGGCGGTCCGTCTGATGCGGATACATGCCGCGCATCTTACGCTACGCTCTCCGCGTCATGCCGACGCTCGAGGTCTTCGCGATCGGCGCGATCGCGACCTTCGCGGGCTACGGCATGTTCGCGATCACCGCCTTCGGGGCCGCGATCGTGATCGTCCCGCTGCTGTCGCACGTCATGCCGCTGGCGGACATCCTGCCGGTGACCGTCGTCTTCGACGTCGCCGCGGCGACCACGCTCGGCGTGCGTCTGCGCGCCGACGCCGATCGGCGGGAGCTCGCGCGCCTGGTACCGTTCTCGCTCGTCGGCGCCGTGCTCGGCGTGACGCTGCTCGTCTCGCTGCCGCGCGTCGCGACGCTCGTCGCGCTCGGCGCGTTCCTGGTGGCCTACGCGGCGTGGAGTCTCGCGGAAGGCGGACGGCTTCGCACGATCGGCGCGTGGTGGGCCGCCGTCGCGGGGCTGATCGGCGGCGCGATGGGCACGCTGTTCGGCGTCGGCGGTCCTCCGTACGTCATCTATCTGTCGCGCCGGCTCGACGACAAGACGCGGCTGCGCGCCACGATCGCCGTGATGATCGCGCTCAGCGTCGTCATGCGACTCACCGTGTTCGCCGTGGCGGGTCTCATGGTCGCCGAGCGGTTCGTGCTGGTCGCGCTGTGGCTGCCCTTCGCGGCGGCGGGCTTCTGGTGCGGAACTCGGGTGCAGCGACGTGTCGCGCGCCCGACCGTCGTGCGGCTGCTCAACGCGCTGCTGCTCGTGCTGGGCGCGTCGCTGCTGTGGCGCGCGCTGGCGGACTAGGGGGGTAGAGGGGCGCCCCGGGTTTCCCGGGGCGCCCCGAACGCTGGGGGGTCTGGGGGGCCATGTCGGGGCCCCCCAGCTGACATGTCGGGGCCCCCCAGCTCACAATACTCGTGGTACTCGTGCGCCGTGATCTTGATCAAGCGCTCGGCGTGGCTCGGATGCACCGAGAGCTGCGCCGACAGCTGGTCGGCGGTGGCGCCGGTCCGGAGCGCGAGCGTGGCGAGCTGGATCAGCTCCGCTGCGGCGTACGACACCATCTGCACGCCGAGCAGCCGCTCGCTGCCGTGCTCGAACACGAGCTTCAGGTACCCGTCGTCCTCGCCGGTCACGACGCCGTTCGACGCGCCGCGCATGTCGTGCGTCGCGACGTGACAGGCGATGCGGCGCCGCTGCGCTTCGCCGTGCGTCAGCCCGACCCGCGCGATCTCCGGGGTGGTGAAGACGGTCTGCGGCACGACCGAGAGATCGGCCGCGACCGTGTCGCTGCGCAGCGCGTTGCGTGCGGCGACGCGGCCTTCGTACGCCGCCGTCGGCGTCAGTTGCATGTTGCCGGCGGCATCGCCGGCCGCATAGACGTGCGGCAGCGACGTCGCGAGGTGCGCCGAGGTACGGAGCCCGAGGCGCCCCATCGCGAGCTCGAGCGGCTCGGCGCCCAGCATGCGGGGTGTCCAGCGGCGTCCCGTCGCGAAACACACCGCGTTGGCGCGCACCTCGCGCACGAGCTCGCCCACCGCGAAGCGGACGGTCACGTCGCCGCGCCGGCCGCTGAGCCCGCTGATGATCGCGGTCGTCCGGAACGTCACGCCGCGCACCTCGAGGATCGTGCGCAGGTACGCGGCCACGTCGGGATCGAACTGAGGGAGGATCTCGCTCTCGCGCGCGATGACGGTCACGCGCGCGCCGAGATCGCTGAACGCGCCCGCCATCTCCAGACCGATGACGCCCGCGCCGACGATGACGAGGTCGGCCGGGAACTCCTCGATGAACAGCAGATCGTCGGACGTGATGCCGAGCGCCGCGCCGTCGACCGGCGGAATCACCGGCTCCGATCCGGCCGCGATGAGAATGCGTTCACCGGTGACGATGTCCCCCGAGTCGAGGCGGAGCGTGCGCGGGTCCTCGAACCGCGCGGTGCCGAGGTAGACACGCACGCCCTTCGCCTCGAACGAGCCGACGGATGGCTGAAATTGCCGGACGATCGCGTGCTGGCGGGCGACGACGGTCGGCCAGTCGAGCGACGGCTCGCCGACGCGTGTGCCGAAGGGGCCGGCCTCGCGCGTCATGCGATGGATCCGGCCGGCCCTCACCAGGGCCTTCTTCGGAATTCAGCCGCGGTTGACGCAGACGCCGCCGAGCGGACCGCGATCGATGAGCGCCACGCGAGCGTCGAGGCTGAGCGCGGTCTTCGTGGCGTTGATGCCGGCGGCCCCGCCGCCGATGACGACGAGATCGAAGGGGCGCCCGGCCATCAGACCCAGACGCGCGGCACGCCGCGCGGGATGAACGCGAGCACGCGGTAGAAGCTGCCGATCACGTGCGCGATCTCGTCGGTGGCAATGGATGCCTCACCCTGCCGGCCGAGCAGCACGGCTTCGTCGCCGACGCGGACGTCGCCGGCGCCGGTCAGGTCGACCATCGTGCTGTTCGCGCTCATCGCGAGGATCGGTACGCGGCGCCCGCGCAGCACCACGTGGCCGACGCCCTGCAGCGTCTGCGCGTAGCCATCGGCCCAGCCGACCGCGAGTGTCGCGACCCGCAGCTCGCGATCGAGCGCCGCGCGCGGTCCGTAACCGACCTGCTCGCCTGGTGGCACGACCTTCACGTACGCGACGCGCGCCTTCCACGTCACGACGGGCCGCAGATCGGCCTGGCGTACGAGCGCGGCGTCGAGCCGTTCGGGATGCGGCACGACGCCGAGCAGTGTCAGTCCCGGCCGGACGTATTCGAGGGCGCGCGTGGCAGGGCGAGCCGCAGCGCCGCCGAGGCGCGAGGCGAGTCCATGACGGGGCATCGACAGGATGCCCTGGCTCGACGCGATGCTGAGCACGACGCCGGTGAGCTCCGGCAGCGCGGCGTGCACGGCGAGCAGCCGGTCGACCTGCACGGGGTTGCGTTCGGGATTCTCCGCGAGCGTGCTGAAGAGACCGTCGACGACGAGCGCCGGGTGCTTGGCGATCTGACGCACGAACTCCGGCGCGTCGGGAAAGCGCACGCCGAGCCGGCCGAGTCCGGTGTCGACCTTGATCCAGACGCGCGCCCGCTGCCCGCGTCGCTCCGCCGCGGTGGCGAGCATCTCGGCCGTGTCGGTCGTGAACACGGCCGGGCGCACGTCGTGCTCGAGCACCGCGTCGGCGTCGTCGCGGCCGACGTACGTGAGCACGAGGATCGTCCCGCGCACGCCGGCGGCGCGCAGCTCGATCGCTTCGGGCACGCTCGCGACCGCGAACGCGTCGACCCCCGCGTCCTCGAGCGCCTGCGCGATCGGGACGGCGCCGGCGCCATACGCGTTCGCCTTGATCACCGCCATGATGCGCGCCGGCGCGACCAGCGCCGCGAGCTGTCGCGCGTTGTGTGTGACGGCGTCGCGGTCGAGCTCGAGCCAGGTGTTGGCGGGCATGGCGACGTCAGATGGACAGCAGCGTGCCGGTGATGTGGCCGGAGTCTTCGCGCGCGAGGAAGGCGACGGCGTCGGCGACGGCGTCGACCGGTGTCCACTGCGTCGGGTCGGCGTCCGGCATCGCGGCGCGATTGGCCGGCGTGTCCATGGTGCTCGGCAGCACCGCGTTCACGGTGATGCCGGCGGCCTCGAGCTCGGCGGCGAGGGCCTGGGTGAGCGTGATCACCCCCGCCTTCGAGACGGTGTACGCGAGGAGGCCGCCGACGGGCGGCACGACCGCCCGCGACGCGACCATCACGATGCGTCCGTAGCGTGCGTGCAGCATCCACGGTCCCACGGCGCGCGCCGCGATGAACGCGCTCGTGAGGTTGAGCGAGAGCATGCGGTTCCAGCCGTCGAGATCCGTCTGGAGCAGGCCGCCGCCGGCGAAGCCGCCGACGGCCGTCACGAGGACGCGGACGTAGCGAAACTTCCCGATCGACGTCTTGACCAGGCTCGCCATGGACGAGGCGTCGGTCACGTCGCACTCGACGGTCAGGAGGCGTGGACGCCAGTCGGCGGGCACGCGGCTCGCCAGCGTCTTCTCCTCGTCGGCCACCACCCACGGGACGACGACCGAGGCGCCGTCGCGGAGCAGTCGCAGCGTGACGGCCTGGCCGAGTGCGCCCGTTCCGCCCGTGACGATGGCCACCTCGTTCATCGATGCTATTCCGCCGCCGGGATCGCCATGATCGCCGACCGCTGGACGTCTTCGTACCGCACCTTCGAGACGTCGAAGTCCTCGATGTTCTCTTTCAGCTTCCGGAACGTCTGCTCGAACGGCGGCAGGGTCTTGCGCGCGCGCGTGAGCGGCGTGGTCCGCGCGAGGACGTAGTTCTTCACGTAGGGGTGATTGATCCCGCGCTTCTTGATCTTCTGTACCGCGCCGCCGAGCGCCTCGTCGGCGGCGCGCACCAGCTCGGCGCGCGCCTCGCGCTCCTCGAGGCCTTTCGGTAGCTTCACCTTCAGGTACTTGTCGACGCGCCGGAGGATCGGCGCGAACGCGCCGCCGGCGAAGCGCTTGTTCGTCTCGTAGAGCAGCCCGAGCGTGATGAAGTGGGGGGACTCGAACTGGAAGCTCCAGTCCTCTTCGGTCGTTCCCGGCTCCTCGGTCACGAGCGCGCGGTACATGCGGATGACTTCGAGCGACTTCTCCTTCAGGTTGTGCGCCTTCTCCGTGTTGAGCGCGAGCACGTCGAAGCTCACCGTCGTCTCGGTGACGAGGATGGCGGGGACGTAATCCGCCTTGAGCTTGTCGAGCACCGCGCGCCGGTGGTTGCCGTTCGGCGTCCAGTACACGCCGGGCTGCGGCGAGACGAGGACGATCGGATCGACGAACCGGTCGATGCGCTTCACGGCTTCGGTGAGGCGCTTGACGTGGGTCGGCGAGAGATCGCGCTGGTACGGGCTCGCCTGGACGCGGTCACGCGGCAGCAGGCAGAAGATCTGCCAGTGCTCGCCGACCGGCTCCTGGTAGAGCGCGAGCACGCGGCCGCCGTCGCGCCCGACCTGCTCGGCCAGCGCACGGGCGGCGCGGGCCGGTTCCTTCGCGGGATGAACGGCGTAGTCGGCCATGTGTCTGCTCCGCTCAGGCGGTTGCCGGCGCGGCCGCCGGTCGCCGGCGCCGGCGCACGAGGTCGGCGAGCGAGCCGTAGATCCCGGCCGGCAGGAAGATGATGAAGATGACCAGTAACAACCCGTAGATCGTCTCGGCCATGCCGATGAATTTGACACCGAAGACAATCCGCAGCCACTCCGAGAGCGCGATCGTCAGCGCCGTCCCGACCGTCGGCCCGAGCAGCGAATACATCCCGCCGAGCACCACCGCGAATACGATCCGCAGCGACACGCCGATGCCCGAGAGCGTCTCCGGGTTCACGTAGGTGATGTACTGCGCGTACGCGACGCCGCCCAGCGCGGTCAGCGCGGCCGACAGCACGGTGAGCCAGAGCTTGAAGCGCGTGACGCGGATGCCGACGGACGCGGCCGCCGTCTCGTCCTCGCCGATCGCTTCCATGGCTGCGCGCGCCATCGACCGGTCCAGGCGCGCCCACACCCACAGCCCGGCGAGCCAGAGCACGAGCCCGACGTAGTACCAGACCTGCTTGTCGGCGTACTGCAGCGCGATGAAGCTCGCGTCGCCCGCCGCTTTCAGCGTCACGCCGAGCGATCCGCCCGTCCAGTCGCGCTCCGCGATGATCAGCAGCCGGACGACCTCGCCGACGGCGAGCGTCGTGAGCGCGAAGTAGTGGCCGATGATGCCGAAGCGCGAGCACGGATACGCCACGAGGAACGCCATGACGACGGCGAGCGCGACGGCGACGAGAGAACCGATCCATGGCGTCAGCCCGTAGAAATTCCACAGCAGCGTGGTCGCGTACGCGCCGATGCCGAGGAACGCGCCGTGGCCGAGCGACACCAGACCGAACCGACCCATCAGCGACCACGCCTGGCCGATGAAGGTCCAGATGAAGATCTGGATGACGACGTGGAGCATGTACTGCTTCATGCCGGCCATCGGCAGGAACGGCGCGATGCCCAGGAACGCGACGACCGTGGCGAACGCGATGCGCCCCGGCGTCGCGCTCATTGCCGCCTCGCGAAGATGCCGCCCGGCCGGACGAACATCATGACGATGAAGAGCGCGAACGCGATGACGTAGCCCATCTCCGTCGACCACACGACGCCGCCGATGGCGATGATCTCGCTCATGATGAACGAGGCGACGAACGCGCCGACCATGTTCCCGAGCCCGCCGAGGACGCAGATCATGAACGTGATCGGCCCGAAGGCCGCGCCGAAGTAGGGATGCACGGAGTACTGGATCGAGAGCAGCACCGCCGCGACGCCGGCCATCGCGCCGCCGACCGCGGACGTCACGAGGTACACGCGCTGCGGATTCGCGCCCATCAGCGCCATGGCGCCGCGATCCTGGGACACGGCGCGCATCGCCGTGCCGATGTACGTGCGCGTCAGGAACAGGTAGAGGCCGATCATCACCGCGATCGAGAGCACGAACGAGATGAGGCGCGCGTACGACACGAAGATGCCGGCGATCTCGAGCGGCGGCAGCGCGATCCGGACGGAGCGATGGTCGGTCGTCCAGAGGAACGTCGCGAACGACTGGATGAAGAACAGCAAGCCGCCGGTCGCGAGGAGCTGGTTCACCGGCGGGCTGTCGAGAATGGGCGTGATGATCAGCACGTGCACGAGCAGGCCGAGGACGACGCCGAGCGCCACCCCGGCGAGTCCGCCGAGCCAGAGCGGCCAGCCGTAGACCATCACCGTGAAGTACACGGCGTACATCGACACCATCACGAGGTCCACGTACGCGATCCAGACGACGTCGAGCACGCCGAAGATGAGGTTCAGGCCGAGCGCGAGCAGCGCGAGCACGCCGCCGAGCATGATCCCGTTCACGGCGGCCTCGAGCAGGAAGATCGGATCGATCACAGGCCGACGTACGCCTTCCGGACGAAGTCCTGCTCGCTGAGCTCCGCCGCGCGTCCGTGCATCTTGACGCGGCCGACCTCGAGCAGGTACGCGCGATCGACGAGCTTCAGCACCTGCCGGACGTTCTGCTCGACGATGAGGATCGTGTAGCCCTCTTCGCGCACGCGGCGGATCAGATCGAAGAGCCGCAGCACCATCACGGGCGCCAGACCCATCGACGGCTCGTCGAACAGGATCAGGCGCGGCCGCGACATGAGCGCGCGTCCGACGGCGAGCATCTGCTGCTCGCCGCCGGACAGGCTGCCGGCGCGCTGCCGATGCCGTTCCGCGAGCACGGGGAAGAGCGCATACACGCGCTCGAGGCTGTCACGGAAGTCCTTGCGCGCCGAACGGAGAAACGCGCCCATCTTGAGGTTCTCGGTGACGGTGAGGGCGGGGAAGAGCCGGCGCCCTTCGGGAACGTGCGCGATGCCGTGCGCGACGATCTCGTGCGCCGGCCGGCCGCCGAGCGGTGCGTCTTCGAACACGAAGTCGCCGCCGCGCGGCGCGATCACGCCGGAGATCACGCGCAGCAGCGTCGTCTTTCCGGCGCCGTTCGGGCCGACGACGGCGACGGCCTCGCCGCGCTCGACCGCGAGCGTGACGTCCCAGAGCGCGGTGAACGCGCCGTACCCGGCGGTGACGTTCCGGAGCTCGAGCATGCTCATTCCAGGACGATCTTTTCGCCGAGGTAGGCCTCGATCACGCGCGGATCCTCCGCGACGTCGCGGGGACGGCCTTCGGCGATCTTCTCGCCATGGTCGAGGACGACGACCCGGTCGACCACGCGCATCAGCGTCGCCATGATGTGCTCGACCCAGACGATCGTGATGCCGAGCTCGCCGCGCACGCGGCGCAGCATGTCGGCGGCGCTCGCCATCTCGCCGGGGTCGAGGCCGCCGAGACTTTCGTCGGCGAGCAGGAGCTTCGGGCCCGTCGCGAGCGCGCGCGCGAGCTCGAGCTTCTTCAGGCCGCCGGCGCCGAGCTGTGTCGGCAGCGCCGCCGAATCGGTCGGCAGCCCGACGAGGTCGAGCACCTGGAGCGCGCGACGCCGCGCTTCGGCTTCCGACGTCCGCTCGGTCGCGCCGTAATGCGCCGCGACGGCGACGTTGTCGGCGATCGAGAGTTTGCGGAACGGGCGCGGGATCTGGAACGTGCGCGTGAGTCCGCGGTGACAGATCCGGTCCGGCGTGAGGCCGGCGATGTCGTCGCCGAGGAAGCGGATCGTCCCCGCGGTCGGGGCGAGGACCCCGGACACGCAGTTGAAGCACGTCGTCTTGCCTGACCCGTTCGGGCCGATGAGGCCGAGGATCTCGCCTTCCTTGACCTCGAACGACACCTCGTTCAGGGCCGTGAAGCCCCCGAACCGCTTGGTCAATCGGCTGACTGTGAGCATCGGCTCGCGTAGTGTCGGACGCTTCGAGCGCGGGCTTCGCCCGCGCAATCCGTGGGGGAGATATTAGAGGGGGGCGAAGCCCCCCTCTACCGCGCTGCCCACGGCGACGACGCCGGGAGCGGAAGGATGGGCGCGCCGGTCGCGATGACCTCGGGGAACACGTGCTTGAAGGTGCCTTCCTGCACCTGGAAGACCGCGGCGAAGGCGCGCATGTTCTGACCCGCCATCGCATGGCCGGGCGGGTGGAACTTCACGCCGTAGCCCTGCATCGTGCCACCCTCGGGGATGTCGGTCTCGCGCGCCGCCTTCGCGAGCGCGTCCGGCCCGAAGCCGCCGTGCTTCTGGATGGCGCGCGGCAACACGTCGTTCAACAGGACATGCATGTTGTTGAAGCCCATCGAGACGTGCGGCGCGATCGCGTCGCGCGCCATCGCCGGCTCGAACGTCTTGTAGCGCTTCACCATCTCGTTCGTCAGCGCGCCCAGGCCCGTCTTGAGCTTCTTCGCGTCGACGAGCTGCGCGGCCGGCGGGTCGACCGTGTGGAAGGCCTCGATGTCGTTCCCGAACGCTTCTTTCAGCTTGTTCAGCTGGCTGTGGCCGGCGCCGTGGCCGATGTACGCCTTCACGCGCAGGCCCTGCTCCTTCGCCTGCCGGAGGAAGAGCGCGATGTCCGGGTTGTAGCCGGTGTGGAAGAGCACGTCGGGCCGGGCCGCGCGAAGCTTCGTCACGAGCGAGGAGAGGTCGGGCGCCTGCGCCGAGTATCCCTCCTTGAGCGTGATCTGCATGCCCTGCTTCTTGGCCTCGGACTCGTTCGAGGACGCCACGCCGGCGCCGTACGGGCCGTCCTCGTAAATGATGGCGACGCGGAGCTCCTTCACCGCACGCTTGAGCTTCGCGGAAGAGTGCGACGCGACGTACTGCACCGACGCCTCGCCGAAGAGGCCGCTGTTCGTCTGGGGCCGGAAGGCGTACTGGAGGTTGCGGTCCTTGAAGACGGCATCGGCGATGGCCGTGGTGATCCAGAGGAACTTCTTCTGCTTGTCGACCTTCTCGGCGAGCGGCACGGCGTGGGCGCTCGAGTAGACGCCGGCGAGGATGTCGACCTTCTCGACGTTCAGGAGGCGCTCGGCCTCGTTGATCGCCGCCTCGGTCTTCGACTGGCTGTCGCCGTCGACCTGGACGATCTTGTACTTGCCGAGCACGCCGCCCTTCTCGTTCGTGAGGTCGATCATCATCTTGGCGCCGCGCCAGACGTTCAGCGAGCCCGCGGCCGCGAACGGTCCCGAATGGTCGAAGAGGACGCCGATCTTGATCGTCTGTCCCTGGGCGCCGGCATCACGTCCGGGCACCGTCGCGAACGCCACGGCGGCAACGAGGACGACGGCCAGCAGCACGCGTACACGTCTCATGGGAGTGGCCTCCTGGGCCGAAAGTGGCCGTACGTTAACACGGCGGCGAACGAGGTCACAGCGGCCAGCCGAGCCCTTCGAAGCTCGGGATCGTGGCGGCGGCGCCGGCCTGCCGCAGCTCGTCTTCGAGATACGCGGTCGTCACGCCGATGACCGTCATGCCGGCCGCGCGGGCGGCCTGCACGCCGACGACGGAGTCTTCGAACGCGACGCAGCGCGCCGGGTCCTTGGCGATCGCGCGCGCGGCGCGCACGTACACCTCGGGATGCGGCTTGCCGAACCGCACGTCGTCGGCGGTGACGATCGCGCCGAAGCGGGTGGCGACCCCGATCTCGGCGAGCAGGTCGTAGACGTCGGTGGACGAGGCGGACGTCGCGACCGCGCACGGCACACCGGCGCGCGCGAGCCTCTCGACGAATGCCGTGACCCCGGGGACCGGCTGCATCCCGCGACTGGCGAAGCGGACGTAGTGCTGGCGCTTGCGATACGCGAGCCGCCACGCCTGGTCCGGCGAGACGTCGGCGCCGAGCACGAGCGGCACGGCCTCTTCGGCCGGCCGGCCGATCGTGAGGCGCCAGAAGTCCGGGGCGGGCTCGACGCCGAGCTCGTCGAGCAGCGCGCGCCACGCCGCGCGATGGTGCGCGCCCGAATCGATGAGGACGCCGTCCATGTCGAAGACGACGGCCTCGGCGGCCCGGGCGAGGCCCGTCACTTGAGACGGTAGAGCGGCGCGAGCGCGCGAAACGTCTCGAGCGCGGCGGTGCGGTATTCCGCCTCGCTCCAGTGCGCGGCTTCGGTCGCCGACACGGCGCGCCCGATCACGAGCTGGCCGTCGCGCGTGCGCACGAGCTCGTCGGCGAGCGCCGTGAACGCATCGCCGCGGAGATCCGCGAGCGGCTGCGCCGGCTCCTCGTCGTGCTCGTTCTGAAACCAGGCGAGGCCCTTGATGCCGCCGAGGACCGGCCCGAGCTTCGGCGCGCTCTTCTTCCAGGCCGCCGCCCAGCGCTTCTTGTCGGCGAACTCCGGACCGATCTCGAACAGAAAGCGCACGGAGTTCCGCGACACGGCGACCTTGAAATGCGGGTGCTTCTTGTAGCCGCGCGCGTCGGGCCCGAACGCGACCCACGTGTCGTCCGGCGGGTTCACCGTCCGGCGGGCGTGCTTCGCGACGTGCGCGAACGCGTCGCCGGCCGTCGTGCGCGCGATGGCCGGCGTGAGGCTCTGGCCGAGCGCCTCGAGCTTCGGGCGGACGCGCTCCCTGATCTCCGCCATGCGCGCCTGGAATCCCTTCACCTCGAAGACCCTGAAATCGGCGGGCCGGAAGGCTGCGGACGCCATCATCGAACTCCCTTTATTTACTTGGATGGAGGCCCCGAAATGGCCCCCAAACCCCCCAACGCTCGGCAGCGCCCCGGCGGAGCCGTGGCGCTCCTCGACATCGGTATTGTCGGGCGTCGTGCCCGTACTCACAGCGGGTCGAGCGGGAAGATCGGACGGCGCACGTGCGTGAAGTGGAACCGCGCCAGGTTCGACGACGACAGGCCCGGCGCGTCGACCTCCACGATCTCGTGCGCGATCGGCTCGAATGCCGCGCGGTAGTGGATCGTCGATTTCACGACGAGGATCCTCTCGGTGGTCGGGTCGATGCCGACGAAGCGGATCATCTCCGGATCGAGCGTCTGCCACCGGAGCGAGATGAGGATGATCTTCACGTCGTCGACGTCGAGCACCGCCGTCGTGCCGAGCCGGCCCTCGAGGCCGCGCATCATCGGCCCCTTGTGAACGAAGCGCCCGTCGGAGAGCGTGCGGACGCGGCCGGTGACGCGCACCGGCGCACCGTGCCGGTCGTCGACCTTGCCGCCGACGTCGAGCGTGACCGTCGCGCCCACACCCGCGCGCGCACACGCGGCCGCGGCGTCCGCATCCCAGATGCACGCGACGGTCGCCGACCGGGCGCCCACGCGCAGGAGCTCGCGCAGGATCTCCGTGCCGTCGCCGGAGGCGCCGCCGCCCGTGTTGTCCGCCATGTCGGCGAGAATGACCGGCCGGCCGTCGATCGCGAGCGCGCGGGCGACGGCGTCACGGACCGGCGGCGCCGAGTGCACGAACTCCGCGCGATGCGTCCATGCCAGATCGGCGAGCTCGCCGGCGAGCCGGTCCGCGAGCGCCTGGTCGTCGTGCGTGACGACGTAGACGCTCAGGCCGGCGTCGCGGATGTCCGCGAGCGGGAAGCCGGCGAAGATCGAGATCGAGATCACGCGCGGGTCGCGCTCCATCTCCCCGGCGCGATCGTAGAGGCGCCGCATCGGACCGCGCGCCGTGCCCTGGGTGCCGAGCGGCGGCAGCAGCGCCGGCTGGCGCAGCGCGACGGTCGGCTTCAGCCGGCCGGCGACGACGTCGAGCAGCCGCTCCGTCGCCTCGCGCCCGCGCTCGGCCATGTCGATGTGCGGATACGTCTTGTATCCGTGGAGCAGCGTCGCGCGCGTGACCATGTCGCGCGTGATGTTGCCGTGGAAATCGAGCGTGACCGCCATGGGTGTGTGCGGCCCGACCGCCTGCCGGACGGCGCGGAGCAGATCGCCTTCGCCGTCCTCGGAGCCTTCGGGAACCATGGCGCCGTGCAGGTCGAGCAGGATGCCGTCGCACGCTCCGCTCGACGCGAGATCCGCCAGCACGCGTTCGGTCACGTGGGCGCAGACGTCCTTGGTGACGCGGCCGGCGGGTGAGGCGGACGCCGCGACCGACGGCACGAGCGTCACGCCGCGCGCGGCGGCGGCGTCGATCATCCCGCCGAGGCAGGTGCCCGTGCCGCGGTACCTCTCGAGGATTTCCCCGCCGTAGCGGAGATCGCGCGCCTCGAACTGCCGGCGATCGGTCGCGATGGTGCTGAACGTGTTCGTCTCGTGAGAGAACATCGCGACGAAGAAGCGCACGAAACCTCCCGGCAGCGGATCGGTCGGAGTGACGGCTAGTCTAATCAGTCGCGGGCGATGTGTAAACGCGGGAGCACGATCTGCACGGCGTGCACGCCGATGCGCCGCTCGGTGACGTGGCGCACCTCGCCGTTGAACGCGATCTCGGCGCCCTGCTCGGCGAGCAGCTCGATCCGATACGAGCTGCCGACCTTCACGGACGACGTCGGCGCCGTGGCGATGCACAGTCCCTGCTCGCTGACGTCGATCGCGAGGCCGACGAGGGTGTCGGCGCCGATCCAGATGCGTGCCGGCCATTGCACGGGACGTCGCGGATGCGCGCGGCGCTCGCCGCCGGTGGGCGCGGTGCTCATGCGATGATCCAACGCACACGACGATTCTAGCGCGCGCGAGCGCGCTCCGGAGGTGCCGATGATCGACGAGGGCTGCTTCCATCGGTTGCGCGAGGGCGGGATCGAGCGCGAGCTGGCGCCGGGCGTACGCGCGCGCGTGTTTCCCGGCGTGCACGCGATGCTGTCCGTCGTGACGATCGAGCCGCATTCGACGTCGCCGGTCCATTCGCACCCCCAGGAGCAATGGGGCGTCTGTCTCGAAGGGGAATGGATCCGCATCCAGGACGGCGTGGAGCACCACGTGAAGGCCGGCGAGTTCTGGCAGACGCCGCCGAACGTTGCCCACGGCGGCCGCACGCTCGATTCGCGGTGCGTCGTGCTCGACATCTTCGCGCCGCCGCGCGAGGAGTATCGCCGGGCGGGGACGGGGCTCGGCGCCGCGGCGGTTGCCTCCGACGCGCCGGCTACTTGAACCGGACGGACTCGATCACCCGCTCCGCCTCGGGACGGTAGCGGCCGAAGTGGTGCAGCGCCGTGCTGTCGTACACGATGGCGTGCAGGCGACCGTTCACCACCGCGCCGGCCACGTCGGCGAGCTTGAAGACCCGGGTGACGCGGAGCGGGTCCGCCGCGGCGACGGCCGCGGCGGCCAGGAGGAGCGGGAGCATCGCGACCAGGACCGAGCGCCGGGCGGTCCGGTTCATCGGGCCCGATGAGAAACCAAGCCCGGGAGGCGGTCAAGGGGGCCGGCGTCAGAGCTTCATGTGCGGATCGAGCCAGTCGCGCAGCGCATTGCCCATCAGGTTGATCACGAGCGTGGTGAGGAAGATGGCGAGCCCGGGGAAGGTGGCGATCCACCACGAGTTGAGCATGTAGATGCGGCCCTCGCCGAGCATGTTGCCCCACGCGGGCGTGGGCGGCTGGATGCCGAGGCCGAGGAAGGAGAGGAACGACTCGAGGATGATGACCTGCGCGATCTGGAGCGTGGCGATGACGACGATCGGCGAGATCACGTTCGGCAGGATCTGCCGGAACACGATCCGCGCGTGGCTCATGCCGAGCGCGAGCCCCGCGAGCACGAACTCCCGCTCGCGGATGGCGAGGGTCTGCGCGCGGACGACGCGGCAGTAGATCGGCCAGCCGGCGACCCCGATCACGAGGATCATGTTCCGCAGGCTCGGACCCATGACCGCGATGACGGACAGGGCGAGCAGGACGAACGGGAACGTGAGCATGATGTTCACGGCGGTCATGATCGCCCAGTCGGTGCGACGGCCGAAGTACCCGGCGGCGAGGCCGAGCAGGACCCCGATGGTCGAGGAGATCGAGACGGCGGCGATGCCGACGACCAGCGAGACACGTCCGCCGTAGAGGATGCGCGAGAGCAGGTCCCGGCCCACCTGGTCGGTGCCGAGCAGGTGGGCCGCGTCCCCGCCGCTCATCCACGCCGGCGGCACGAGCCGGTGCCTGATGTTGACCCGCAGCGGATCGTGCCCGGCGATCGAGGGCGCCAGCACGGCGGAGGCGACGATGAGCGCGAGCACGACGCCGGCCGCGACGCCCCACTTGAGGCGCCAGAGGCGACGGCGCACGGATTGGAGCCCTGTCGGCTCCGGCATCGACCCGGCGTGCGTCGCCTCCAGCGTCGCCATCAGCGCGCCGCGGGCGTCACGCGCCCACCCGGACGCGCGGGTCGATCAGGCCGACCACGAGGTCGACGATGAAGTTCACGGTCACGATGATGAGCGCGAGGAGTACCACCGCGCACTGCACGACCGGGAAGTCCTGGTTGCGGATGGCTTCGACGGTCAGGGTGGCCACTCCGGGCCACGCGAACACCGTCTCCGTCACGACGGCGCCGCCGAGCAACTGCCCGAACTGGAGACCGAGCACGGTGATGACCGGGATGCAGGCGTTGCGGAAGGCGTGCTTGGCCACCACCATGCGCTCGCCGAGCCCCTTGGCGCGCGCGGTCTTGATGTACTCGGTGCTCATCACGTCGATGAGCCCCGAGCGGACGAGGCGCATGGTGATCGGGGCGAGGAAGGCGCCGAGGGTGAAGGCCGGCATGAGGAAATGCTGCCACGTGCCGTAGCCGGACGCGGGGAGCAGCCGGAGCTGCACCGCGAAGATGATGATGAGCATGATCCCGAGCCAGAAGATCGGCATCGCCTGGCCGCCGACCGCGACCATGGTGCAGAAGGTGTCGACGATGGTGTGGCGCCGGAGCGCCGCCAGCGTCCCGAGCGGGAAGGCGATCAGCAGCGCCACCGCGAGGCCCGCGAACGTGAGGTAGATGGTGGGCGGCATGCGCTCCATGACGAGGTCGAGGACGGGCATGTCGCCGTACCAGGACTTGCCGAAGTCGCCCTGCACGGCGCGGCTCGCGAAACGCCAGTACTGCACGTAGACCGGCTGGTCCAGGCCGAGCAGCTTCCGGAACCGCTCGTGCTCCTCCTTGGGCGCCCCCTCCTGGACGAAGAGCACCACGGGATCGCCGATCACGTGGAGGATCGAGAACGACAGGATCGAAATCCCGACGATGACGATGGCCAGCTGGACGACCTGACGCCCGACAAAGCGCTTCATCGGCCTCCCGACGAGACGCCGGCGCGGCTCGGGCCGCGCCGGCCCGCGGTCCCGGGCGTTACGACTTGCGCGGCTTCACGAGGTACATGCGGTCGATCTCGTCCCGCGGCCCCTCGTACTCCAGCCGGTTCGAGATGCCCCACACCCCGCGGAGGCCCCACTTGAACAGGTACGCGGCGTCGTCGAAGAGCAGGCGCTGGGCCTTCACGTAGATCTCGGCACGCTTCTTCTCGTCGAGGATGGAGCGGCCGGCATGGACGAGGTCGTCGAGCTGCTTGTTGCAGTAGTAGCTGTACACCTGGCCGCACGTGAAGACGTCGTAGAGGATGGCATCGGCGTCGAAGATCGAGTAGTAGCCCCACGACCAGTTGAACATGGGGCCCGCCTTGCCCTCCTTGACCTGCGAGATGTAGGGCACCGACTCGCCGATGAAGCTCTGCTGCGCGCGAAGCCCCGCCTTGCCGAGGTCGGCGATGAGCGCCTCGTTGGTCTGCGCCACGCCGGGCTCGACGGTGCCGATGGTCGTGCGGATGCGGAAATCGAAGCCGTTCGGGTAGCCGGCCGCGGCCAGGAGCTGCTTGGCCTTCGCGAGGTCCTGCTTGTACGGCTTCACGGACGGGTCGAAGCCGAACGCCATCGGGTTCACGGCGGTGGCCACCCGGTCGCCGAGGCCGTTCAGGACGTGCTTGATGATGCCGTCGGCGTCGAGGGCGAGGTTGGCGGCCTGGCGGACGCGCTTGTCCTGGAACGGGCTCTTGCCGGTGCGCCCGGCCTGGTCGATCTGGAAGAACGCGGTGCGAAGGATCGGCGACGACGAGGTCCGGGCCTGGCCGGACTTGTCGATGACGTCCATCTGGTCGGGCGCGACGGCCTTGATGATGTCGACGCCGCCGGAGACCAGTTCCGCGATCTGCGTCGCGACGTCGGGGATGATGCGGATCCGCACGTACTTGAGCGCGGGCTTCGGCCCCCAGTAGTCGTCGTTGCGCACGAGCAGGTGTTCCTGCTTCCGCGTCCACTTGACGAGCTTGTACGGCCCGGTGCCGACGGGGTGCTCCTGCATCCAGTCGTGGCCCTTGTCCTTCATGACCTTCTCCGACTGCATGACCTGTGCGGTGAGCCGCTCGACGAAGAGCGGGTACGGGCCGTCCGTCCTGAACCGCACCGTGTGGTCGTCCACGACCTCGACCAGCTTCACCTTCGCGTGGTTGCCGCGCGCGGTCATCTTCTTCGTCGGGTCGAGCACGCGGTCGAAGGTGGCCTTGACGTCGCGCGCGGTGAAGGGCGACCCGTCGTGGAACTTCACGCCCTGCCGGAGCTTCACCTCCCACGTCGTGTCGTCGAGCGCCTTCCACGAGACGGCGAGCGCCGGGCCCACCTTCATGGTCTTCAGGTCGCGTTCGGCGAGATGGTTGAACACCTGGTACCCGAAGATGATCGCGGTGCGCTGGACCGAGTTCGGCGGGTCCCACGTGTCGACGTCGGATGTGATCGCGTACACGATCGTCTCGTCCCGCGTCTGCGCCCCGGCGCCGGCGGCGAACAGGAAGACGAGCGCGATGGACAGGACGGCGAAGACGGTACGCTGGCTCATAGGGCCTCCTTGTGTCGATGCGGAGAGCCGATCCTGGATCCCCTGGGGCGAACGGGCGCCATGATGGGTGAGACTCACGGGCCTGTCAAGGTGCGCACGGTGTCCGGGCGCCGGCCGCCGGGCCGGGGACCCGGCCTGTTACAATCCCCGCGTGGAAGCGACGTTTCTCGTCACCGGCGGCGCCGGCTTCATCGGATCACACCTGGCCGATCGGCTCATCGCGGACGGCGGCCGCGTCCGCGTGCTGGACAATTTCTCCTCGGGCTCGCACGACAACCTCGCCGCGGCCGCGAAGAGCGGACAGCTCGAGGTCATCGAGGGCGACATCCGCGATCTCTCCGTCGTCGAGCGCGCCGCCCGCGGCTGCCGCGTCGTGTTCCACCAGGCCGCGATGCGGTCCGTGCCGCGCTCGATCGCCGATCCCCTCGGCGCCAACGAGCACAACGTCACCGGCACGCTGAACGTCCTCGAAGCCGCGCGGCGCGGCGGCGTGCCGCGCGTCGTGTATGCGTCGTCGTCGTCGGTGTACGGCGACCGGCCCGACCTGCCGAAGTGCGAGGACCAGCCGCCGTCGCCGATCTCGCCGTACGCCGTGTCGAAGGCCGCCGGCGAGCAGTACGCGCGCGTGTGGACGAAGCTCTACGGCGTCGACACGATCGGGCTGCGCTACTTCAACGTCTTCGGCCCGCGCCAGGACCCGCGCTCGGAATACGCCGTCGTCATCCCGCGCTTCATCTACTGGGCCCTGCACGGCGAGACGCTCGAGGTGCACGGCGACGGCGAGCAGTCGCGCGACTTCACGTACATCGACAACGTCGTCGACGCCAACGTGCTGGCGGGGCGCGCCGTCGGCGCCGGCGGCGAAGTGTTCAACGTCGGCTGCGGCGCCCGTACGACCCTGAACGCGATCGTCGACCGGCTCGAGCGCGCCGTCGGCCATCCGCTCACGCGTCGCCACGCGCCGGTGCGCGCGGGCGACGTGCGCCACACGCTCGCCGACATCTCGCGCGCGAAGACGATGCTCGCGTACGAGCCGCTCGTACCGTTCGACGAAGGCTTCCGGCGGACCGTCGAGTACTTCCGAGAGTACTGGGCCGCCCGAAAGGAGCGTTAGCCCATGCGCCGATACGTGCTCGCCGTCCTCCTGCTGGCTCTCGTCGCTCTCGTCGTGGACGTCGTCGCGGCGCAGGGCCCGGCGGCGCTCGTCGTTCAGGGCACGGCGGAGCCGCCCGGACTCGATTTGACCGCGACGCCCGCCACGGCCACGGCCGCGGTCGTCCAGTACAACGTCCAGGAATGCCTGGTGAAGATGGACCGGCACGGCAAGCTCGTGCCTTGGCTCGCCGAGCGCTGGCACACCGCCGACAACCGGAACTACACCTTCTTCCTGAAGCGGGGCGTCAGGTTCCACAATGGCCGCGAGTTCCGCGCGGCCGACGTGAAGTACGTGATCGAGCGCGCGCTGAACCCCGAGACCAAGCATCCTCACCGGGGGCACTACCAGTCGATCACGGACATGGTCGTCAAGGACGACTACACGATCACCTTCGTGCTGAAGGAGACGAACCCGAGCTTCCTGCTGAACCTCTCGCGCGCGGGGTCGGTGATCTACCCGCGCGAGACCGTCGAAACGATGAAGAGCCAGCCGGTCGGCACCGGACCGTACGTCCTCCAGGACTGGGTGCGCGGCGATCGCATCGTGCTCAAGAAGAACCCCGAGTACCACGTGAAGGGCCTGCCGAAGCTCGATCGCGTCACGTTTCGATTCATCCCCGATGCGAATGCGGTGCTTGCCGCGTTGAAGGCCGGCGACCTCGACGTGTCGTTCTTCGGCCTTGGTCCCGAGCACGTGCAGGACCTCGCCAGAGACGCGCGCTTCCAGGTGCTCACCGGCAACACCACGAACGACGTCATCATGGCGATGAACAACTCCCGGAAGCCGTACACCGACGTGCGCGTGCGCCGCGCGATCACGCACGGCATCAACAAGGCCGCCGTGCTGAAGGGCGCCATGTTCGGGATGGGGAAGATCCTCGGCTCGAACGTCGACCCGCTGAACCCGTACTACGTTGACCTCGCCAACGCCGTCCCGTACGACCCCGCGAAGGCAAAGAAGCTCCTCGCCGAGGCGGGCTATCCGAACGGATTCGACACGGTGCTGCGAGTGACGCCGCAGTACGCCTACACCGTGCGGACGGGCGAGGTCATCACCGACCAGCTGAAGAAGATCGGCGTCAACGTCAGGCTCGAGCAGATCGAGTGGGGGCAGTGGCTCGCGCGCGTGTACCGGGAAGCCGACTACGACCTCACGATCATCGGGCACGGCGAGAGCTGGGACGCCGGAAACTACGCCAATCCCAAGTACTACTTCCGCTACGACAGCGCCGGATTCCAGGGCCTCTTCAAGAAGTCCGAGTCGATGATGGACGACAAGGCGCGGCGTGATCTCTATGTCCAGATGCAGAAGCTGATGGCGGACGAGGCGCCCGTGGTCTTCCTCTATATGCACCCGCGTCTGGCGGTGGCGAAGAAGGGCGTGGAGGGGCTTTGGAAGGACCTGCCGAATTCTTCGGCCGACCTCTCGGAGGTGTCCTGGACGCCGAAGAAGTAGCGCCGCCCGACCGTGCGGCGGTACCTCGCGAGGAGGGTCGCGGCGTTCGTCGCGACCCTCTTTTTCGTCTCCGTCCTGGCCTTCGTCGTCATCCGCGTCCTGCCCGGCGACCCGGCGCTCGTGATCCTGGGACCGGAGGTCAGTCCTGAGATCGTTGCGCGGCTCCGCGCGTCGATGGGGCTCGACCGTCCGATCCCGGTGCAGTACGTCGAGTGGCTCGGTCGCGCACTCCGCGGTGATCTCGGCGTCTCGATCCAGTACGACGTGCCGGTCGGTCGTCTCATCCTGAGCCGCCTGCCGGTCACGCTGCCGCTGACGGTGATGGCGGCCGGCTTCATGATCGCGGCGGCGATTCCGCTCGGCCTCTACGCCGCGACGCACCATCGGCGCACCGGCGACTACGCCGCGATGGTCGTGTCGCAGCTCGGCATCGCCGTGCCGTCGTTCTGGCTCGGGCTGCTCCTGATTCTCCTCTTCTCCGTTCACCTCGGCTGGATGCGGTCCGGCGGATTCGACGGGTGGGACGACGGTCTCTGGCCGGGCGTGCGCTCGCTGCTGCTGCCGGCGTTCGCGCTCGGGTTCTTCCAGGCCGCGGTGCTCGTGCGGGCGACGCGATCGTCGGTGCTCGACGTGCTCCGCGAGGATTACGTGCGCACCGCGCGGGCCAAGGGCGTGCGCGAGCGCGCCGTGATCGCGAAGCACACGCTCCGGAACGCGATGATTCCGATCCTCACCGTCGCCGGCATCCAGCTCGGACAGCTGATGGCCGGCTCGATCATTCTCGAATCCGTGTTCGCGCTGCCGGGGCTCGGGCGTCTGGCACTGGTCGCGATCACCGCGCGCGATCTTCCGGTGGTGCAGGGCGTGACGCTCTTCGTGGCCTCGTCCATCATCGTCATCAACTTCGCCGTCGACATGCTGTACGTGGTTCTCGATCCCCGGATCAGATACGACTGATGGCGGCGGCGGGCCGATGAGCTTCGCCAGACTTCGTTCTCGGTCGGCACCGATCCTCACGTACACGGTCGTACGCTGCGGTCGGTGCCGGCCTCGGGCCTCGTCTGGCTCGCTCCTCGGCCCGCCGGTCACGCGCGCGGTGTACGACTGATGGCCGTCACCCGGCGCGCGCTCCGGCACGTCACGTTCGTCCTCGGCGTTCTCGTCACGCTGTCGCTCGTTGCGACCGCCGGGGTGTCGCTCGTCTGGACGCCCGCCGATCCGCTCTCGCAGTCGATCGACAGCCGGCTGCAGGGCCCGACGAGCGGACATCCGTTCGGCACCGATCAGTACGGCCGCGACATCCTGTCGCGCGTCATGCGCGGCGCCGTCGTGTCGATCGCGGTCGGCGTCATCGCGGTCGGCATCGGCGCGACGATCGGCATCCTGATCGGCACGGCGAGCGGTTACATCGGCGGCTGGGTCGACGAGGTGCTCATGCGGGTGATCGATGCGGTGCAGGGGTTCCCGGCGATCCTCTCCGCGCTGTTGTTCACCGCCGTGTTCGCGCCGGGGATCGGGATCAGCATGATCGCGATCGGGATCGCGTTCGTGCCGGCGTTCGCGCGGCTGACGCGCGGCAGCTTCCTCGAGCTGCGCGCGCGGGAGTTCGTCGTCGCCGCGCACGCGCTGGGCGCGCGCGATCGCCGGCTCGTCTTCCGCCACATCCTGCCGAACACGCTCGCGCCGCTCATCGTGCAGGCGACGACGAGCTTTCCGGTCGCGATCCTCGCGGAGGCCGGCCTCGCGTACCTCGGGCTCGGCACGCAGCCGCCGCATCCGTCGTGGGGCCTCATGCTGAAGGAGGCGCAGAACTTCCTGTCGCAGAGCCCGTCGTTCGCCGTGTTTCCCGGGAGCGCGATCGCGCTCACCGTCCTCGGCCTGAACCTCCTCGGGGACGGGCTCCGCGACGTGCTGGATCCCAAGACGGCGTGATTGACTCCCGCGACGGCGGCCCGGTATTCTGGCCGTCGCCGACTGCTCCGAGCGCGGCTGATGGGGCCGTACCATCGCGAGGAGCCGTTCCACGAACGACAGCACCGCCCGCGACATTCCGGTGACCCGACCCGCCGCCGTCCGCATCGCCATCGTGGGCTGCGGGTACTGGGGCGCCAACTACATCCGCGTACTGTCCGAGCTCCCGCACGCGACCCTCGCCGGCGTCTGTGACCAGGACCGCGCGCGCCTCGACGTGGTCGCGCGGCGCTTTCACGTCGAGACGACCTGGAAGGACGTCGACGCCGTGCTCGCCGAGCCGGCCGTCGACGCGGTCGTCGTCGCGACGCCGTCGGCGACGCACGCCGAAGTCGTCCGGCGCTGCCTCGACGCCGGCAAGCACGTGCTCGTCGAAAAGCCCCTCGCGCTCACGAGCGAGGACGGCGTCGCGCTCGTCGACCGGGCGCGCGCGCGCGACCGCCGGCTCATGGTGGCGCACACCTTCATGTACAACCCGGCCGTGCGCGCGCTGAAGCAGTACGTGCGCAGCGACGCGTTCGGGCAGGTGTACTACATCGTGTCGCGCCGGACGCATCTGGGCCTGATCCGCCCCGACGTGAACGCGGTCTGGGACCTCGCGCCCCACGACCTGTCGATCTTCGCGTACGTCCTCGACGCGCTGCCCACGACGGTGAGCGCCGTCGGCGGACGGTTTCTCCATCCGCAGAAGGAAGACGTGGCGTTCGTGACGCTGACGTACCCGAACGGGGTCGTCGGCAACATCCAGGTCAGCTGGATCGACTCGAACAAGGTCCGCGAGGTCACCGTGGTCGGCAGCCGCCAGCGGATCGTGTTCGACGACGTGAACAACCTCGAGAAGATCCGGATCTACGAAAAGGGCGCCGCGATCGGCGGCGACGTGAACAGCTTCGGCGAGTTCCAGCTGCTGCTGCGCGACGGCGACATCATCAGCCCGAAGATCGAGGCGACCGAGCCGCTGCGGAACCAGTGCGAACACTTCGTCGAATGCATCGCCTGGAACCGCGAGCCGCTGACCGGCGGCGCGGCCGGCCTGGACGTCGTGAGGGTGATGGTCGCGATCCAGCGCTCGGTCGCGTCGGGCGGCATGCCGGTGCCCGTCGGCTGAGCCCATGGCGTTCCAGCGCCATCCCACCGCGCTCGTCGAGTCCGACACGATCGGCGACGGCACGCGCATCTGGGCCTTCGTCCACGTGCTCGCCGGCGCCGTCATCGGACGCGATTGCAACATCGGCGACCACTGTTACATCGAGGCCGGCGCCGTGATCGGCGACGAGGTCACGATCAAGAACGGCGTGTCCGTCTGGGACGGCGTGACGCTCGAGCGCGGCGTCTTCATCGGGCCGAACGTCACGCTCACGAACGACCGCCGGCCGCGCAGCCGCGCGCCCTGGACGCTGGCGCACACGCGCATCGCGGAGGGCGCGACGATCGGCGCGAACGCGACCGTGACGCCCGGCATCACGGTCGGGGCCTACAGCATGGTCGGCGCCGGCGCCGTCGTGACGCGTGACGTGCCGCCGTACGCGCTCGTCATGGGCAATCCCGCGCGGGTCAAGGGCGTCGTCTGCCGCTGTGGCGCGACGGTGCGCGACCCGATGCCGGAGAGATGTCCGGAGTGCGGACGCGATGTCGAGGCGCGCCACGGCTTCGCCGGGGCGCGTCCGAGCGATGGGGGTCTGGGGGCCATGTCGGGGCCCCCAGCAAAATCAATCCCGTTCGTCGATCTCGCCGCGAACGCCGCCGATCTGTCGCCCGACGTGCTCGACGTGCTCCGGCGCGTCGTCGAGGGCGGGCGCTACGTCCTCGGCCCTGAGGTCGCCGCGTTCGAGCAGGAGTTCGCGGCCTATTGCGGCGGCGGCGGCGCCGTCGGACTCGACAGCGGCACGTCGGCGCTCGAGCTCGCGCTCCGCGCGCTCGGCGTCGGGCCCGGCGACGAGGTCATCACGCAGGCGAACACGTTCATCGCGACGGCGTTCGCGATCCGCTACACCGGCGCGACGCCCGTGCTCGTCGACGTCGATCCCGTGACGTACACGCTCGATCCGGCCGCGCTCGAGCGCGCGATCACGCCGCGGACCAAAGCGGTCGTCCCCGTTCATCTCTACGGACAGCCGGCGTCGATGACGCCGATTCTCGACATCGCCGCCGGTCGCGGGCTCGCCGTCGTCGAAGATGCGTGTCAGGCGCACGGCGCGCGGTATCGCGGTCGGATGGTCGGATCCTTCGGCGACGCGGCGGCGTTCAGCTTCTACCCGTCGAAGAATCTCGGCGCGTTCGGTGACGCCGGCGCGCTCGTCAGCCGGCGACCCGAGGTGCTCGAGCGCGTGCGTGGTCTCCGGGACTACGGCCAGGCGGCGAAATACGAGCATGCCGTCCTCGGCTACAACCGCCGTCTCGACGAGCTGCACGCGGCCGTGCTGCGTCTGAAGCTGCGGCGCCTCGACCGCTGGAACGACCGGCGGTGCGAGGCGGCGGCGCTGTACGACGCGGCGCTCGCATCCCTCGGCGTCGAGCGGCCGCGCGTCGCGCCTGACCGCACGCACGTCTATCACGTGTACGCGATTCGCGTGCGCGAGCGCGACGCGCTGCGTGCGCACCTCGGCGCGCACGGCATCCACACCGGCATCCACTACCCCGTGCCGGTGCATCTGCAGCCCGCCTGCGCCGATCTCGGGTATCGCCGCGGCGACTTTCCGGTGACCGAGGCGCTCGCGAGCGAAGCGCTGTCGCTGCCGATGTATCCGGAGATCAGCGCCGAGCAGATCAAGCGCGTCGTCGACGCGATCGGCGCCTTCGGCGGCCGGCCGTGACGGCGCACCCGGGCCTGAGCGTCATCGTGCCCGCCTACAACGAGGAGGCGTCGCTCGCCGAGGCGATCCTCGCGATGGTCGAGACGGTCGCGCCGGCCGTGTCGCCGCTCGAGATCGTCATCGTCGACGATGGCAGCGAGGACCGCACCGGTGACATCGCCGAGACACTGAGCCACGCGCTGCCGGGCGTCCGCGTCGTGCATCACGCGGAGAACGCCGGCTGGGGCCAGGCCGTGCGCACCGGCATCGCGAACGCCAAGCAGGAGTTCCTGGTCCTGGCACCCGTCGACAACCCGATCACGGGCGAGCAGGCGCGCACGTTCCTCGCCGCGGTCGATCGGGCGGACGTCGTCATCGGGTACCGGACGGGCCGCGCCGGCTACTCGCCGTGGCTCAGGCTCGGATCGCGGTGCTATACGCGCGCCGTCCGCATGCTGTTCCGGCTGCCGTATCGCGACGTGAACTGGATTCACGTGTACCGCAAGACCGCGATCGAACGGCTTCCGCTGCGGCTGTCGGGCATCGTGTTCCCGGCCGAGGTCGTCGCCAAGGCGCACCGCCGCGGCTACCGCATCGTGGAAGTCCATTCCGAGATGAAGCCGCGCATGAAAGGGCGGGCGACGGTCAGCCGCCCGAAGGTGATCGTCCGCGCGATGCGCGACCTCGTTCGCCTGTGGCGCGAGATGCGCCGGCCGGAATGGTCATGAGTCGCGCCCGCCGCGTGCTGCTCTACGACCCGTACGACGACTTCCTCCAGGGGCCGCGCGACTTCACGCCGCTCGGCATCCTCTACCTCTCGGCGTGGCTCAAGCGCGCCGGGCACGACGTGCACGTGCTGCACGAGGAGATCGACGCGCTGCCCGCGGGCTTCGACGTGTACGGCGTGTCGGCGACGACGCCGCAGTACCCGAAAGCGCGCGCGGCGCTCGCGCGCATCCGCGAGCTCGAACCGGAGGCCGTCGTCGTGCTCGGCGGCGCGCACGTCAACGCGCCGCGGTGCCGCCGCGAGGCGATCGCCGATGGATTCGACTTCGTCGTGTGGGGCGAGGGCGAGATCACGCTGCAGGCGGTCGTCGAAGGACGGATTCGCCGCGCCGACCTCCGCCCGGAGCAGCGCATCATCGAAGGCGCGAAGATCCCGGCCGCCGGGGGCACGATCGACGAGGTGCCCGCGCCGGACCGCGCCGCGATCGACATCCGTCGCTATGGGTATCCGATCGAAGGCCGGAAAGCCGCGACGCTCATGACGGCGCGGGAATGCCCGTTCAAATGCCAGTTCTGCTCGAGCGCGGGCGGCGTGCCGAGGTTCCACTCGATCGACCGTGTGATGGACGAGGTGCGCTACCTGGTCGAGGATCTCGGGTTCCGCGCGCTGCTGTTCGTCGACGACGTCTTCACGTTCAAGGAGCAGACGCGGCTCTGGCCGCTCATGGACCGCATGCAGGAGCTGCACGACGCCTACGGCGTCATCTGGCGCTGCTACAGCCGCACGGATCTCGGGATGCGGTCGCTCGAGCGCATGCGCCGCGCGGGGTGTCTGGAGGTCGGCGCCGGCATCGAGTCCGGCAGCCAGGACATCCTCGACGTCACCATGAAGTACACGACGACGACGGGAAACCTCGGGTTCATCGAGGCCTGCGCGAAGGCCGACGTCATGCCGAACACGTTCCTGATGATCGGGCTGCCCGCCGAGACGGAAACGACGGTGCGCGAGACGCGCGAGTGGTTCGCGCGCGCGGCCGAAACGTTCAGCCCTACGAGCTCAGCGTGATGAAAGCGCGCCGCGGCTACATCACGTCGTGCTTCGTGGACACCGACACGCCGCTCCTGAGCGCGCACGGCGGGCTCGCCCGCGAGCGGATCTTCGATCTCTATCAGGAAGGCTTCGACCTCTTCGCGGCGGCCAGCAGCTTCGATCCGCGCACGCGCGGCGACCGCGGGCGCGCGTACGAATACGGCGACCCGGCGAGCTAGCTCGACGCCTGCCGACCGGTTGCGCTCGGTGTCAGCATGCCGTAATCGTTGACTTTCCCGCGATGGCGACAGTATGTTTACCGATGGTGCGTTCGCATCAGTGCTCGTCTGCTGATAATTTGCGCACCGGGGGCTACGACAACAGCATGAAGGTCTTTCAGGGCTCACTGACGGTGACGACGGAAGAGCGGACCGAGATCACCGATCTCACGAAGCTCGTCCGCGAGATCCTCCAGCAGTTCCCCGTGTCGACGGGGCTTGCGCTCGTGAACACGATGCACACGACGTGTGCATTATTCATCAACGAGTTCCAGGCCGCACTCATCGAAGATCTCAAGGCGCTGGCCGAGCGGCTCGTGCCCGAGCGTGGCGGATACCGCCACGACGACCCGCGCTATTCGGACTGCGAGCGCGGCAACGCCAACGCCCACCTCCGTTCCGCGCTGCTCGGACGCAGCATCGCGCTCGGCGTGAAGGACGGCGAGCTGGCGCTCGGACGCTTCCAGTCGATCATCTTCGCGGAGTTCGACGGGCCGAGGACCCGGGAGGTCACCGTCCAGGTCATCGGCGAGTAGCCCGGCCGGCGCGCGTGGCCGCGCTGCCATGAAGTGCGTCGATGCGGTGTTGGCGGTGAGCGCCTACGCGCGGCGACGGATCGGGGTCGTGTCCGTCGCGCGCTCCGACTATGGTCACCTCGTTCCGGTGCTTACCGAGATCCGTGCGCGAACCGACCTCGACCTGCTGCTCTTTCTCGGGGGGGCTCACCTCAGCGATCGCTTCGGCCGCACGGAACGCCTCGTAGAAGCGGACGGTTGGCCGGTCGCCGCGCGCATTGCGACGCTCGGCGATGACGACGGGCCCGTCGGCATCGCACAGGCGGTTGCCCGTGGTGTCGCAGGGTTCGCGGAGGCGTTCGCGCGACAGCGACCCGACATCCTGGTCGTGTTCGGCGACCGCTACGAGATGGCGAGCGCCGCGCTCGCGGCCCTGCCACTGACGATTCCCGTCGCCCACATCCATGGGGGCGAACTCAGCGAGGGCGCCATCGACGATTCCCTGCGTCATGCCATCACCAAGCTGGCGCACCTGCACTTCGCGAGCACCGACGTGTACGGACGCCGCATCTGTCAGCTCGGGGAGGAAGCATGGCGCGTGCACGTCACCGGTGCGCCGGGCCTCGACCGGTTCAGCACCTTGCCCTTCGTGTCGCGAGACGCGCTCGCGACGCGGCTCGGGATCACGCTGGAAGGGTCGACCATCGTCGTGACGTTCCATCCCGTGACGCTGGCGTACGAGGACACTGCGTGGCACGCGGACGAGTTGCTCGGTGCCCTCGCCGGCTTGGACGCGACGATCGTCATCACGTATCCCGGCGCCGACACCGCGAGCAGCGCCGTTATCGAACGCCTCGAGATGTTCGCGGCCCGCACGCCGCGGGTCCGGCTCGTCCGCGCGCTGGGCGACGAGGTCTATGTCTCACTCCTTCGCGAGGCCGATGCGATGGTGGGGAACTCTTCGAGCGGTCTGATCGAGGCGCCGACGTTCGGGCTGCCGGTGGTGAACATCGGCACGCGGCAGCGGGGCCGCGTGCGCGGCGCGAACGTGATCGACGTCGACTACGACCGTGCGGCAATTGCCGGCGGCATCCGGCGAGCGCTCGACCCCACGTTCGCAAAGAGGCTTCGCGGGATGCCCAATCCCTATGGCGATGGTCACGCGGCGCCACGGATCGTCGACGTCCTGAGCAGCGCGCGGCTCGGTCCAGAGCTGATCCGGAAGCGCTTCGCCGACACGCCGGCCGGCGGCGACTGAGCGCCATGCGGCGCGCCGGCGGCTCCGCCCGGAGCGCGCGCCTCAGCGCTTGCGCGCGACCGAGGGCGCGACGTGCTCGCCGTCGGTCGTGAAGCGACCGGCCACGACGTCGAAGCGATCACGCACGAACTGGAGTGCCGGGATGCGGTCGCGGAGCGCCGTCGCGGTGTCGAGGCCCTTGGCCTCCGACCGGATGTAGTCGAACACGAGGTGTCCGCCGGGCTTCAAGACCTCAGCGAAATGCTGCAGGACCGCCAGCGGCCGCGGGACGTGCTCGAGCGTCTCGAGGCAAAAGACGACGTCGTACCGGCCGGACAGGGGGGTGTCATTGTCGGGGCTGATCGGGACCATGGTGATAAACGGAAAGCTGCGGAACTTCCAGCGCGCGTAGTGGAACAGCAAGTGCGGGATGTCCGCGCCCACCAGCTGGAGGTCGCGGCGGCGGTAGTAACGCCCGAGCGCCGTCAGGATCGGCGCAGCGCCGCAGCCGTACTCCGCGACACGTCCGCCGCGCGGGATGTAACGGACGTAGGGATGCACGCGCAGCGGCGACAGCGCGAGCCGGTACGTGTGCGCGAACAGGTAGTACACGAGCCGCGCGTCGCGCCATGCGTCCAGGTGCCCCTCGTCGGAGGCGAGCTGCGGGTCCGCGAGCTGCGGGAACTCGATCGTCTGCAGACGCTCGCGATACACACCGGAGAGGTAATAGAAGTCGTGGGGGTGGATCGGGCGGTTGCCGAGTTCGCCGCTCCAGTAGTCCTGGAACTCGCGGAACCAGTCGAGGCGCAGGTTGGCGTACACGAGCCGCCGATGGATCCCCAGCCGCACCGCCGCCCCGAGCGTGTAGAGGCGTGCGATCTCGAGCATGTAGTTGGCGATGCCGAGCCCCTCTCCGCTTCGCGCCGACACCGCCGCCGACAGTTTCGCGTCCTGCTCTTTGAGCAGCGCCGTGATGTCGGGCCGAACGTCGTCGTAGAGATTCATCCGTCAGCGCGCGCGGGTCGTGTTGGCGTCGCGGCGGGCTATTGTGGTCTCCGGCGTTCCGACGCGTCAAGGTATACGCCGCTTTTCGCGCGTCGGCAGGAGGGGCGAGAGTGACGATCGGCTTTCTCCTATGGCGGCGCGGATTCTTCAAGGTCTCCGGCGCTGTCATCGAGGCCGCACTCGCGCGCGGACATCGCGTCGTGCTCCTCTGGGATCCGGAGGAGCGAAAACCGGGCGAGATGGTCCTGCCCGTCGACCTCGCGTGCTGGCCGCAGGCCCGGTGGGTCGCGCACCGGCGCGGCCAGCCGCTCGCGCCGCTGCTCATGGAGCACGGCGTCGAGGCGCTCGTCGCACCCTCGCTGTACATGATCCTCGTCGGTTCCGGCCACGTCCGCGAGCTGCCGGCGCTGCGTGCGGCACGTGTCCGTCTCTGCTCGCTCGACTATGCGTTCGACACGGCGCTCAGCGCTCCGGCCGGCTACCGCGTCGTCGACGTCACTTTCTATACGAGCGACGATCAGCGGGCGCTCCACTGGCGCCTGATGGCCGACGGCTTCGCTGGCATGTCCGACGTGGACCGCTGGTCGCGAAGCGCCGCCTGCGGTTCCACGATGACGGACCAGCTCGCGTACGTCGACCGCGCGGCCGTGCGCGCGCGGTACGGCGTGTCGGATGGCAAGCCGGCCATCGTCCTGATGTCGCTGAAGATGGCGGTCGACCCGTGGCGCGAACTCGTGTGGGGCAACATCGCTCGCGGGATCGGCTCGCTGCGTCATGCCTCGGGGCGGCGTGCGCTCAAGCGTGGACTGGGGACCTGGCTGCGCGAGGCGCCGCGCGGAAATGTCTACCGACAACTCGTCGACGCGACCCGCGCATTCGCCGACCGCGCCGGCGCCGCGCTCCTTATCAAAACGCGCGCGAAGAATGAGGATCCTCCGTTCCTGCGCGCCGTCGCCGATCGCATGATCGAGGACGAGACGATGTGCCCCTACACGTCCATCGAGCTCATGGCCGTGGCGGACCTTTGCATCCACTTCCAGAGTGCGGCAGTGCTCGAAGCGGCGCTCGCGGGCGTGCCGTCGTTGAGCGTCCGGATTCCCCAGCAGCACCTCCTCGAGTTCACGAACCAGACGGTCCTGACGGAGGTGTACGGCGCCCAGCCGGGCACGCTGCTGAACTGGAACGGCCTGGTATGGTCCGCCGACTTCGCCAGTGCCATCGCGGCGCTTGCGACGGGCTCGCTGGCGGACTTTCGGGTCGACCCTGAGGCGCGCCGGCGCTACGTCGAGAAGTTCCTCGGCTTCGACGACACGTGCGCGAGCCTCCGCGTCGTCGAGAGGATCGAGGCGCTGGTCGCAGGCGTGTGAGCGTCAGCGCGCCGCGAGCAGCCACTCCGCCAGGCGCAGGTCGTCGGCGCTGTCCACGTTCACGGAGCTGTCGCGCGGCATGAGGTACGGCGCCGTCGACGGCGGATAGTACGTGCGGTCCCTCCGCAGCACGCTGACGCGGATCGCATAGATGCTGCCGTTCGGACGGAAGGCCCGTGGCAGCTCCTGCCGGTGATCAGCGCGTGCGCCCTCCGCGAAGAGCCACCGCAGGCGATCGCCGTCGATCACGAACATCCACCAGGGCGGGTACTCGGCCTCCGTGACGGCGACGACCGCGTCGATCGTGTCGTCGTCGAGCAGGCGTGCGACGGCGTCATCGATGTGTTGCGCTGTCCGGAGCGGCGCGGTCGCCGGGAGCAGGACCAGCACGTCGCCGGCGTAGCGCTCATGCTTCTCCAGCCAGTCCAGTGCGTGTAGCCCGACGTCGACCGTGCTCGAGCGGTCGCCTGCGAGTTCACGTGGCCGGACGAACGGCGCCACCCCGCCGGCGGCGCGCGCCGCCGCCAGGATTTCCGGGTCGTCGCTCGAGACGATCGTGCGGCCGAGCCGGCGCGCGCCGAGCGCAGCGGCCACCGTGTGCGCGACGAGCGGCTTCCCGCCGAGCTGCAGGACGTTCTTTCGCGCGAGGCCCTTCGAACCTCCACGCGCCACGACGACCCCGAGGACGTTCGCCACCATCAGCGAATCGCCGCGCGACGCCTGAGACCGCCTTCGACGACGGCGTCGACGATCGTGCGGAACGCCACATCTTTCGGAAGCTGCCGGCACGCCAGGTGGTATTGGCGGCGAGTCGACTCGGCCAGGACCTCGTCGAGCGCGGAGACGACGTCCGTCGGCGTTCGCACGATCCGACCGAGTCCTCGCTCCGCCCCGTCGGGCACCGCGAGGCCGCCCTGGGTATGCAGGAACCGTGTGATCTCCGGTGTCGTCATGAGGAACAGGACAGCCCCGAGGGGCTCCGCGCTCCACGCCGTCAGAAACGCGTAATCCATCGTGCAGTGCGAGAAGCACGTCGCCACGACGTCGCACGCCGCGAGCCACGGCTCGACCGCCGTCGCGCCGGTGGCGTCGTGCACCGTCAGTCCTGCGGAGCGCAGCATCGCGACATGCGCGTCGCGGCGATCGAGCGACTTCGGGTGTTCGAAGTGAATGACGAAGGGGCGAGGCATGCGCCCACGAAGCGCGTCGACCAGATGGCCGAACGCCGTTTCTTGACCCGGGATTGCCGGCGGCTGTCCAAAGAATCCGATCACGGGGCGACCGTCGTCGACTTTCGCCGCGCGCCGCGTGTCCTCGCGCAGCCGGCGAACGTCGAGTCGCGAGTAGCCGGCGTGCCGGAGGGAGCCGACGGCAACCGCGCGAACGCTGAAACGGCGGACCGTCAGCGCGGCCGCAGGTTCGTCGCGTACGAAATAGGTCGCGGCGTACGCGTGACCGAGCGCGTTGACGTCGCCGGGATAGTCCTGGAGCGCGAACGTCGGCCGCGTGCCGGCGCACGCGAGCAAGGCCTCGTCCACACCGACGCCGAGCGAGGAGATGCCGGTCACGACGACGTCGGGATCGACGTCGTCGAGCACGTCGTGCGCCTCGCCGACGAGCGTGGCCGTGTCCGCCGCGGCAGCAGGTGACGCGCTGGCCGTGAACTTCCTCGGCTCTTCGCCAGCCGCAACCAGCAGTTCGTACGCCGGGTCGCTCGCGACGACGACGACCTCGAGCCGGCGATCCGCGCGCAGCACGGGCGCGATCTCGCGCACCTGCGCGGCGGCTCCTGGGTCGCGTGCCGACAGGAGCACCGAGACCCGCGTCACGGCGCGGCGAGACCGGCCGCGACGATCGCCTCGGCGATGGCCCAGTCGTCCGGCGTGTCGATGTCGATCCCCTCGAGCGTCGTCGTTTCCAGCGGGCGAAGGCGCGGGGGAAAGAGGCGGCGATGGCGGTCGAGGGCCTCGCGCGTCACGAGATAGAAGGTTCCGTTCGGGGTGAACGTCGGTCGCACCCGCTGTCGCAGCGTCGCGGCCTCCCACGGCGCGAGGGGCTGGAGGAAGCCGTCCGGCTCTTCGCGGTACAGCAGAGAAGGACTGCGCTCCAGCCGGGCGACTCCGATGACGCCGTCAGTCTCCGGCCGCGAGAGCAATGCCAGCCCTTCGACGAGGCGCCGCGGGTTGCGGAACGGGCATGTCGGCTGCAATAGCATGATCGCGCCGACGGCGAAGCCTGCCCGCTGCTCCATCCATTCGACGGCGTGGATCACGACGTCGACCATGTCGGTGTCATCAGCTGCGAGGGCCGTAGGGCGCAGAAACGGGACGTCGAGGCCCTCGGCGACGCCTACTTCGGCGATGGCCGGATCGTCCGTGCTGAGCACCGCCCGGCCGCCGATGCGCGCAGCTCGGATCGAGCGCGCCGTCCAGCCAAGCAGCGGAACGCCGCCGAGCGGCTTGACGTTCTTGCCCGGCAGCCCCTTCGAGCCGCGGCGGGCCGGCACCAGGATGAGCAGACCGCGCGACGCGGCCACGCCCTCACTCCACGGCGATCCAGCGCCCTTCCGCGCTGGATCGCGCGCACGCGTCGATCACGCGCTGGACGCGGTAGCCGTCTGCGAGGTCGGCGATGGGGCGCTCCCCGCGCTCGACACACGAGAAGAAGTGCTCGAGCTCGTCGACATACATGCGGTCGTAGCCCGGCTCGAAGGCGTGGACTTCCCAGGTCCGCGTCGCGCGGTCGAAGCGCCGGACCGTCTGCCCCTCCAGATCGACGACGATCGTAGACTCCGTCCCGATCAGCTCGACCTCGCTGCGCATCGAGTGATCCACCATGTCGAGGTGAATAGACCCCAGCGTTTGGTCCCCGAACCGGGCGATGACCTCGCACACGTCATCCGTCTCGACTTCCAGATCGGACAGCGTCCCGAGCACCGAGAACACGCCGCGGATCGGTCCGCAGAGCCACTGCATCCAGTCGAAGGCGTGACATTCGTCGAGCAGGACGCCGCCGCCCAAGCTCCTTTTCGCCATGTAGAACGTCCGGTAGTCCTCCCACGGGTGCCAGTTCGGGAGATACACCGCGGTCAGGCTGCGCGCTGTCACGATGCGGCCGATGGCGCCGTCATCGATGAGCGCCTTGGCCTTCTGCAGCGGCGGGAAGAACCGCATGCAGAATCCCGTCATGCCGACGACCCCGTTCGCGGCGGCGATGTCGAGTAGGTCAGGAATCCCGTCGAGCGTATGTGAGACGGGCTTTTCCATGACGATATGTACGCGCTCGCGCGCGAGCCTCATGGCCGGAACGAGATGGTACGCCGTCGGCACACAGATGAACGCGGTACGGAACCGCCCGTGCTCGAGCGCGGCGTCGAGGGTTGCGAACGTCGCCGTGCCGGGATGCTTCGACGCGATGTCCGCTCGTCGGTCCTCGCGCGTCTCCACGACCGCCGCCGTGCGACCGGAGGCGACCAGGTTCCGGAGGTGCCGCTTCCCGATCGATCCGCCGCCGACGACCAGCGCATCCATCATCCGGATTCTCCGGCCGGTTCGAGCATGTCGTCCGTGATCGGCGTCTCCGCAGGAATGGCGCGGGCGGTCCGCCGGCCGAGCACCTCGGCGAGGCGCCCCGGGGGCAGTCCCGTCCCCGGCCGAAGGATCGCAAGGTCGCTCTCGCGAAGGACGGATCCCGGTGCGAGGTCGCGGACGGTCACGAGACTCTTGCGCGCGACCGCGCGCACCGGCAGCTCGCTCGGCGTGGGCTGCTTCACACCGTCGCCGAGCGCGACCTCGACGTCCCGTACGGCGCGCACCAGCGCCGCGAGCTCCGCCGGCTCGAGCGACGCCTGGTGGTCGGGTCCGGGCAGACTGCGGTCGAGCGTGAAGTGTTTCTCAAGGTAACTCGCTCCGCGCGCCACGGCGGCGATCGCGATGGTGAGACCGACGGTGTGGTCGGAGAGTCCGACGGGCACGCCGAACACCCGAGCGTACGAATCCATGACGCGAAGATTCGTGGCTGCCGGATCAGCGGGATAGTTGCTGACGCACTGGAGGATGACCAGATCGCTTGCACCGGCCCGATAGAGCGTCGCAACGGCGGTCTCGACCTCGGCCATGTGCGCCATGCCGGTCGACACGATGATCTGGCAGCCGAGCCTGCCGATCACCTCGAGCAGCGGAAGATTGGTCAACTCACCGGATGGCACCTTGAGCCGTCGCACGCCGAGCCCCGCGAGGAACCTGGCGCTTTCGGGATCGAACGCGGCCGACATGAACTCGATTCCGCGCTCGCCACAATGCGCGAGGAGCTCTTCGTGCGCGGCCGGCGACAGCTCGAGGCGCCGCAGCATGTCGTACTGGCTGGCGGCGCCGGTGCGCTGCTGGTATTCCGCAGGAGCGGCGGTTCGCGTCACGAGCCGGTCGACGCTGAACGTCTGGAATTTCACCGCGTCGGCGCCGGCATCAGCCGCAACGTCCACCATCTTCCTGGCAAGGGCGAGATCGCCGTTGTGGTTGACCCCCGCCTCGGCGATCACGAACGTTCGCGGATCCGGCGGCATCGGCGTCACCGCACGCGCGCGGGAATTCCCGCGACCGTTGCGGCCGGGGGCACGTTCCTGGTCACGACTGCGCCGGCCGCCACGACAGCGTCGCGCCCGATCTCGATACCTGGCACGACGACCGCGCCGGCGCCGACGAAGGCGCCCTCGCGGATCGTGACGTTCCCGGAGAGGACGACCCCAGGCGAGAGGTAGACATGGTCCTCGAGACTTGCGTCGTGCTCGACGATGCTTCCGCTGTAGCAGACGACGTTCGCGCCGACGACGGCGCGTGCGCCGATGACGCTCCCGGCGAAGACGACTGTCCCGGCACCGACCAGGGCCGAGGCGCTGACCGCCGCACGCGGGTGCACGACAACGGGCGAGGGAATTCCCGCCGTGCGAAGCAGGCCGAAGATGTGGCGCCGCGCCCCCAGTGCGGTGTTCCCGACGCCGGTTAGCGCGCCGTCGAACGCAGCCTGCCGGAACGCGACGACGAGGTCCTCGTCGTCGCCCAGAACGGGTACGCCGAGCACCTTCTGCGCCCGGAGCGCGGGGTCGGCATCGGAAAATGCCAGGACCGTGTGCCGGCCCTCTTCGGTGACCAGGTCGGCAACGGCGCGTCCATGGGCACCGGCGCCGAAGATGGACAGACGCATCAGCGGATCTTCGAGGCCTCCTTCGAAATGTGGCATGTCATTCTAGCGAATGCGTCCGGTGCCGCGGAGCGAATTCCACAGATTGGCAGGCGAAATGAGCGACCACGCATACGCGGCGTTCGCTGACGCGCCGGGATGAACGGCGTGCACGAGACCGAGATAGCTGACGAGCGCGGCGACCGTCGCGACGACCGTCGTTCCGAGCGCCGGTCCGCCGAGCATTCCGAGCAGCGTACTGATGGCGCGCTCGAGCATCGCCGCGCCGACGAAGCTTCCGAGATAGAGCCAGACGCGACCGTACAGCCCGATGTCGGCGACTTCACGGGTCCAGCGGAAATAGACCCACGCCGGAAACGCGAGCAGGAAGAGCCGGGCAACGGCCGCGCCGGTCGCACCTTCGCCGGCGCCGGGCAACGCGCCGGCGCCGTCGGCGGCCACGAGCGCGACGAGAACGGCGCCGTACACGACGATGCGGAGGACGTTCACGGGAACGAAGCGGGCCACTTCATCGCGCGCGTAGAGGACGTGGGTATACGGGTTCACGACGTTCGCGACGAGCGTCGCGACGACGAGGATGCGAACCGCCGGCGTCGCGGCGACGAACGCGGCGCCGTAGAGCAGGCGGATCAGCCACTCCGCGAGTGACCAGAAGAGCAGCGCGACCGGCACCGACACGAACAGCAGCTTGTCGAGCCCGCTGAAGAAGAAGCGGCGGGCCTCGTCCACGACGCCAGCGTCGCGGCGCGCGTAGAGCGCCGAGAGCCGGGTGAAGAGGAACAGCGCGGGCGCCGCCAGCAGCGACATGAGCGCTTCCCACAGCGCGCGGGCGATGTGGTAGTAACCCGCGGCCGCGAGACCGCCGAGCCATCCGACCGCGACGCGATCGATCGAATCCTGGACGAGCGCCAGCGGCGTCGTCACGAGCAGGGGCCGCGCGTACGTCCAGTAGGCGCGGATCGTCTCGCGCGTCGGCGCCCGCGTCCGGATGCCGCGCCGGACGCCGAGGACCACCGCGGCGACGACCGTGGCGACGACGCCATCAACGACGAACGTCGCCGCGATGAGCGTCACGTCCGGGACCCACACGACGACGGCGACCGTCGCGAGCAGCCGCGCGAGCCGCGCGCCGATCTGGATCGCCGCGTGCGGCACGACCCATTCACGGGCGATGAACACCGCGAGATAGACGTCCGCGAGGCGAGTCGCCATCTGTGCCGCGAGCAGGAGCGCGAAGACGGGCCCGATCGCACTCTGCGACGCGAACGCGCCGAGCGCCCACGCAAGCGCGGCGAGCGGCACGAGGCCGGCGACGACGACGGCCTGCGCAGCGAGCATCGTGCCAAGACAGCGGCCCGCATCTTGTCCCTCGGCGAGCCGCTTGACGTGCGCCTGGCCGAAACCGGGAAGCAGCGCCGCCATGACGAGACCGACGAGTCCGGCGCCGTAGCCGATCGCGCCGAGCGCCTCGGGCCCGAGGCGCCGCGCGACGAGGATCGCCGTCAGCATGCTGATGAGACTCGCGCTCCAGTTGCTGACGGTCAGCAGGAGGGACTTGCCGCCGAGGCTTCCTGCAGGCACGACTGACGATAATAGCGCCCGCGGATTTGACGGCGCTCGTCACGAACTCGTAGGCTGAGGCACGTGCTAGAGATCCGTGACCGCGCGGCTGTCGTCGCGCCCTCGGAGCCGCGGGCCGCGCGGCTGTTCCCGCTGCTCGTCGCGCCGATCGCCGCCGCCGGCCTGATCCACGCCCTGTATCTCGCGTATATCGTCGTGCCCTCGCACGACGAATCATCCGCGCTGTTCTTCGGGCAGCTCGCCGCGAGCGGTCAGATCTCGATGTTCGAGGACGGGGTGGTGGGCCAGCGGGCTCCGGGTGTCCCATACATCTTCGGGCTCACGCAGCTCCTGGCGGGGCGCGATCTCCTCGCTGCCCGCTATCTCGGCGTCGCCCTGTGCGGGCTCCTCGTCGTCCTCACGGCGGTTCTGGCTCGCCGCCTTGCCGGCCCGCTCGCGGGTCTGCTCGCCGGCGTGCTGCTGGCCGGACAGGGCTCTCTCGTCGCGTACTACGCCTTCGGCGACTTTCATGCCCTCGTCCCCGTCATGGTGCTCGTCGGGCTGCTGTTGATGTTCGCCCGGCGCACCCCGGCGCGGAACGTACTCGCGATGGCGGTCTTCGCATCGCTCTTCTTCATTCGCTCGCACGTGATGCCGATGATCCCGCTCGCGCTGGGGTACGCGCTCTGGCGCGCGCGCGGACCGGTCGAGAGGGCAGCCCTTCTCGCCGTGACCGCCGGCCCGCCGCTCGCGTTCCTGCTCTGGGACCCGAAGCATCTCAAGCTGCTCGCGCACATGCCGGTCGTGAACGCGCTCGCGCGTCCGCTCGGGTATCTGCCGTTCCTCTATCTCGATGCGCGGCCGTTCCACGGGCTCGAATCGCAGCTCTGGCGGCTCGCCACGCTCGTGCGGCGCTACGAGTTCCTCGCGCTGCTCTCGGTCGTCGCGCTGATGGCCGTCGCCTGGCGTGTGCGGCGGACGGGTCGCGCCGCGCCCTATCTGTCGAACCGCGGCGTGAATGTCGTCGCCGGCCTCTTTCTCGCGATGCTCGCGGTGCTGCTCGTGGTGTTTCGGATGAACTACAAGTGGGTCGGCATGTACTTCGCATCGCTCGGGCCGCTGCTTGCGATCGTGCTCGGCGCGGTGTGGGCGACGCTGCTGACCGACGAGGGGATCGGTCGCTGGCTCCGGCGTGCCGGCATGGCGCTGTTCGCGCTCGGCGTGGTCCTGCCGGTGTACTACAACCGCAACCCGTCGATGCCGATCGGGGAGCTTCGCCGCGCCGACCCCGTTCGGGCCGTCTACGTCGCGGCCGCGCATCTCGCCCGCGTCGTCCCGGCGAACACACGCGTGTTCTTCTTCGGGCCGGTGGATGTGTACTACCTCGCGGGCCTTCCGCCGACATACCTCCCCCAGATCACGAATTACGACACCATCGCGGTGCACGACGAGGACAACTGGGCGACCACGCGAAGCGGTTACTACGGCATGTTGCAGGTCGAGTACTGGCTCGGCGTGGACGCGGAGTACGCCGTCGTGTCGCCGGAGGCGCTGACGACATTCGCCGTCGGCTTCCACGGGCATCCCGACGTCAACGTGCCGAAGGTCGAGCGGATCAAGACGCTCCTTGCCCGTCACTTCGAGAAGATCGACACCGTCCGCGAGTACCCGTTGTACACGTACGACGTGTACCGCCGCGTCCGACCGGGTCCAGCCGTTCTGTCTCCCGGCTAGCCCAACTTCCACGGTAGGCGGCGGTCAACGGGAGATTTTCGAGCGCCTGTGCAGCGTAACCTTGCGAAATCTCGTCGGGTGAATCCGGGATTCGTCAAAATAGTCACTAATTGAGGGCTCGATTTTCCTTGACAGACGGAGGGGAGAAGTAACGAAATAGGCGCGGCGTGTTCATCAAGCGCACGACCCGACAGGTGGGCGACAAGACGTACGTCAATCATCTCCTCGTCGAGACCGTCGCGACCCCCCAGGGGCCGCGCCATCGCACCATCTGTTCGCTCGGCTCCCTCGCGCCGGCGCCGGAAGACCGCTGGCGCGGTCTCGCGCACAAGCTCGCGTCCGCGCTCGGCGGCCAGACGACGCTCGTGGCCGATCCCGCCGTCGAGGCGCTGGCGGCGCAGGCGCGTCCCACGCGCCACCGCCCGGCGCCCATCGCCGGCGCCGACGTGGTGGCCATTCACACGGACCAGATCACGACCGAAGACGTCCGGGAAGCCGGCCCCGTCCACGTGGGTCATCACATGTGGCAGGCGCTCACGCTGGACCCGATCCTGAGCGGCGCGGGCCTCTCGGCGCGCACGCGGCGGCTCACCGAGATGATGACGCTGAATCGCTTGGTGCGGCCGGCCGCCGAGCACGCCATGCCCGACTGGATCCGGCGCACGGCGCTCAGCGACATCCTCGGGACGGACGTCACCACGCTCAGCGACGAGGCGCTCTATCGCAATCTCGATCGGCTGCATCCCCAGCGCGCGGCAATCGAGCAGGCGCTGGCGGCGCGCGAGCGTTCGCTGTTCAACCTGGACGACACGATCTATCTCTACGACCTGACGTCGACGTACTTCGAAGGGCAGTGCCCCCACAATCCGCAAGCCAAGCGCGGCTACTCGCGCGATCACCGGCCCGACTGCAAGCAGGTCGTCGTGGGCTTGGTCCTGGACCGCGACGGCTTTCCGAAAGCGCATGAAGTCTTCGACGGCAATCGCGTCGATCGCACGACCGTGGCCGACATGCTGACGACGCTGGAAGCGCGCACCGGCCGCCGCGGGGGCGCCACCGTGGTCGTCGATCGCGGCATGGCCTTCGCCGACAATCTCAAAGAGATTACCGATCGGGGCCATCACTACCTCGTGGCCGGCCGGCAGCCGGAGCGCACGCCGCATCTGGACGCCTTCGAGGACGGCACGGGCTGGGCGGAGGTGATCCGCC
>JACPCW010000091.1 GCA_016184365.1 Candidatus Rokuibacteriota bacterium | reverse complement strand
CGGTACACGCGATAGCAGCGCGTCCGCGCACGGTCCCAGACGTTCCACGCGCGGCAGTACTGACCGTCGTCGGTGATGTGCCAGCGCCCGACGTCGTACTGGCCGCCGCTCTCACCGATGACGACGCCGCGGCCGTCGATCGTGAGATGGAGCCGGTTGGCCTCGAACGTCCGACCGACGAGCTCGGCACGCAGCTCGCGTGCGGACAGCGGCGCGGGCGGCGGCGCCGTGACGGCCGCGACCACCGGCGTGCACAGGGGACGAAGCGCTTCGCCGGCGAGGATCATGCCCTCGACGTCGTAGCTCTCGGCGTCGGCGAACCGGAAGACGGTCACGCCGTTGGACAGCACGACGACGTGATTGCCGCCGAGCCCGGCCATGTACGGCACCTGGACGAAGCAGCCCGCGCTCGTGCGGTACGGCACTGACCAGAAGGACAGGTGATAGCGCGCGGCGCCGGCGCGGTACTTCCAGCCGATCGGCAGGCCGCCGTCGGGGCTCGTCCGATACAGCGCGTCGGCGATCTTCGCGGCGCTGAGGATCGGTCGGCCCTCGTGCCGCCCGCCGGACTGCAGGAGCGTCGCGAGCTTCGCGACGTCGTCGACCGTGGGATAGAACCCGTACCCCAGCAGCGGAATCCCATGGCGTCCGCCGCGCTCGAGGGTGTGCACCTTCGGCGCGTGGAGGATCCCGATCGGCTCGAAGACCTCCCTGACGACCATGTCCCAGAGATGCGCGTTCGGCCCTTCGCGGCGCTTGAGATACGCGTCCATCGCGGCCGCGAGCACGTGCGTGTGCACGGAGTTGTAGCGGAACACTTCGCCGGGCCCCCAGGGATACTTCGGATAGTCGAACGCGGCGTCGAGCCGCTCCTTCGCCGAGCGCTTGCGGGCCCACGCGAACTGTCGCGGCTTCATCTCGTCCGCGTGCGGATCGTTCGGCTCACGCTGCGGCGAGGACTCGCCGATGCCGGTGGCCATGTTGAGCGCGTCGCGGAACGTGACCTTCGCCCACCCGTCGTGCCGCGCGGTGACCGTGAGGTAGTCCGCGACCTTCGCGTCGAGCACGGTGTCGCCGTACTTCTGCGCCAGCCGCAGCAGGGAGACGGCGCCGGCGAGCGACTTCGTCACCGAGAACACGCCGTGCCGCATGTCGCGGCAGTACGGGAACGGTCCGTACCGGGTGTTGCAGCCGCGCAGGTACAGGACGCCGTCGACGACGAGTCCGCTCGCGCTGACCGACTCGGTCGGGACCTCGCCGTCGACGCCGCCGAGCCCGGCGTCGCGCACCGCGGCGGGGAGCGCGGACCACGGACGGATCGGAACGTGGCGCCGGATTTCCTCGTCGAACCGCGCACGCACGACGGCTTCGTCGGCGACCGCGCCCGCGGTGTAGGCGGCCGGCATCGCACCCCAGTAATCGGTGAGGTCGCCCTTCGGCGCCGTCTCCTGCACGATCTGGAAACGGAGGTCCGTCACGCGTGTGTCGTCGAAGAGGAACGTCGCGGTCCCGTTGTATGCGGCGTTGCCTTGCTCGTGCGACAACACGAACGGAAACGAGGCGCGCGACATGCCGTGGTCGCCCGGCTCGGACCACACGCGACCCGGCGAGAGGATGATCGTCGCCGGCGATCCCAGGATTCCGCGGGCGACGGGCACGAGGTGCTCGCCGTGCGTGACGAGATCCGTCGTGAAGGCCGGCGTCGGAACGGACAGGCCGAGGCAGCCGTCGCGCGCGCTCGCCATCGTTCCCGCCGAAACGGTGAGCCGACCGCGCAGTGTGTGACGCGCGGGCAGCACCGGGCCGATCGGCATGAAGTGGTCGTTGTGGACCGGTCCGGCGCCCGGCGACGACGCCAGCAGCTCGGCTGCGGTGAGACGATCGCGCACGCTCGACGGTGACGGCGCGGTGACGTCGCGGGTCGCACGGGCGCGGCAGGCGATCGTCGCGATGTCCGCCACGCGCTTCGCCTTGTGCGTCCCGTCGCCGCGAAACGTGCCCGACAATCCGGCGTCCGTGAACTGGTACACCATCGGCGGACGGTCGAACGTTGGAAGCGCGAACTCGAGTACGCCGGCGAAGATGTGTCCCGTCACTCGCCAGTAGCGGGGGAACGCGATCTTGAGCGGCTCCCATGCGCCGCGGCTGTAGATCACCCGGGCGTGCCCGCTCGGGAGCACCTCCTCGACGACGAGCGTGCCGCAGCTCCGGTCGCCGGTGCGGATGCCGGTCCACGGCCCGGACCACGCGCCGGCGAAGCGCGCCGCTTCCGGCGGCACGTCGGGGCCGGGCGCGACGAGCTTCACGTCGGCGGGCAGCGACGTCTCTTCGCGGCAGTCACGCGCGTGGGCCACGCGTTCACTGATGGCGAGCACGAGCAGCGCGGTGACGACGACGATGCGAGCGAGCGGACGACCTGCCATGGGTTCGCCCTCCCAGGCGCGAAGCGCGTCCAATCAGTGCCGGTGCGCGAGATCCTTCCAGATCGCATCGAGGCGATCCAGCGCGGCGTGCGGCAGCGGCCCGCGATCGGCGGCGGCGGCGGCCGCCTCGAGATGCTCGAGGCTCGAGTAGCCGAGCAGCACGGTGGAGACGCCCTCGGCACCGATCGCGAAGCGCATCGACGCCTCGACGAGGCTGCCGGCGTAGCCGTCTTTCACGAGCGCGGCGAACGCGGCGGAGCGCTTCACGTCCGTCGCATAGTCGGCGCCGGAGGCGATCGGATCGACGGTCGGCACCGCAACGGGATGGCGCTCCATCGTGCCGCTGAGCGCGCCGGCGGCGGCGACCCGGATCACGATCGCGCCGGTGCCGTGCGTGCGCGCCGTGCGGAGGAGCCCGCGGAAGTCCTGCGCCGGGAATCCGGCGGGGACCGCGTGCGCGCCGCTCGGGTTGAGTAGGTTTAGCACCGTCTGCATCGTGTGCACGGCGCCGCTCCCGATGACCTGGTGGAGCGCGTCGGTGTCGCCGAGCGCGGTGATGCCGTAGAAGCGGATCTTGCCGGCCTGCTGGAGCCGCTGGAGCGCGGGCACGATGGCGTCGAGCACGTCGCGCACGCTCGCCTTCGATCCGTCGCGCGCCGGTCCGAGCGGATTGTGAAACTGGAAGAGATCGACGGAGTCCATGCCGAGCCGGCGCAGGCTGCCGTCGAGCGCACGGTCGATGGCGGCCGGCACGCTCGTCAGGTCCTCGGGCGCCAGACGGAACTTCGTGCCGACATAGACGCGGCCGCGAACGCCGAGATTCTTCAGCGCGAGACCGAGATTCGTCTCGGACTGCCCGTCGCCGTAGAGCGCCGCGGTGTCGAAGTAGTTGACGCCGAGCTCCATCGCGCGCGTGATGGCGCGCTCGCGCTCGGCCGCCGCGCCGCGAATCATGAGACCACCGACGTTGCCGCAGCCGAAGCCGAGCGCCGAGACGCTGAGGCCGGTCCGTCCGAGCGGTCGAAGGTCCATCGGCTATTTCTTGAAATTGCCGCGGAACACGCGGCGGATCAGGTACGGGTTCGCGCCGAGGTCGTAGAGCGCGGCGACGTCGCCGCGGCGCAGCGCGTCGCGCTCGGCGGCGGCCAGCTCCACGCCCGTCATGTCGTCGTCGGTCAGGCCGGCTTTCGCGACGTGCCGGCGCACGAGCGCGGTGAGCACCTTGTTGAGCGGGTACGAGGTCTTGATCATGGATGCACCCACACGGTCGCGCAGCCGGTGATGTACTCGGCCACCGGCTCGTAGGCGAGCACGTCGCCCTTCCAGCCGGGGACGGCGCCGAGCAGCGCGATCCAGTTCCGGATTTCCTGGCCGCCGTTGCCGCCGTCGCGCTCGATCTCGTCCCACGTGAGCCGCGCGAGCGGCTCGACGTCGGCGCGCGCGACGTGATCGAGCACCCACTGGTCCCAGTCGGGATCGATGCGGCCCGTCTGCGGCGTGCCGACCCAGTGCGAGATGCCGCCCGTCGCGACGAGCGCGATGCGCTCGCTGCCGCGGCGCGACCGGATGAACTCGCCGACGAACGCGCCCACCTCGCGGCAGCGCTTCGGCGTCGGGAGCGGCGGCGCCGCGCAGTTCGTGTAGATCGGCACGACGGGCACGTCGTTGTCCGGGACGAGGAAGTGCAGCGGCACCGACATGTCGTCCCAGCTCTCGATCTCGTAGGCGTACGCGAAGTCGACGCCCGCGGCATGGCCGCTCTCGAGCAGATCGCCCGCCCACGCCGGCTTGCCGGCGACCTTGCGCGCCGGAATCTTGAGGCTCCGCTCGCTGCCGGGTCCGGGCGCGTCGTAGGTGTCCGCGACCCCCACGCAGAACGCCGGCATGTTCGCGTACGTGAAGTTCTGGATGTGATCGTTCACGAACATGACGATGAGATCCGGGCGCGCGGCGGCGAGCCGACGCCGGAGCTCCGCGAAGCCGGCTTCGAGACGCTGGCGCTGCTCAGGCTGTGCGAGCGGCGGGTTGTTCGACAGCCCGGGCGCGTGGGAACAGCAGACGGCGGCGACGATCTCGGCCATGCAATGTCCTCCGGGTGCGGGTCACTTCACCACCCGCGTTCGCGGGTGTCAACAAACCGGAGGAACGCCGGAATTGGAGGACGGAAATCGAGGCGCGTCACGGCTTTGCCGGGACGCGTCCGAGCGTTGGGGGTGTGGGGGCCATGTCGGGGCCCCCACGTGAATGATCGTGTGGGGGCCATGTCGGGGCCCCCACGTGAATGATCGTGTGGGGGGCCATTTCGGGGCCCCCCACCTCAATTAACTCGCGCGTGCGCGCCAGTGCGCCGGCGCCCAGCTCTCGGGCCAGGCCTGGAGCTGCCGCATGAGCCAGCCCGAATCCCAGGCGCCCCAAAGACGGGAGAGCTTGCCGTCCTGCCACCACGTCCAGGTGACGCCGTGGACCGAGATCGACCGCCAGGTCGGCGAGATCCCGAGGAACTGGCCCTGGTGCGTGCCCTTGGCCCACCAGCGGGTGATGACGGCGTCCCCGCTCACGATCTGCTCCTCGATCTGCCAGCGCAGATCGGGGAATCCGCGGAGATAGCCCCACATCGCTTCGCGCGCGGCTTCACGACCGACGAGCGAGCCGCCGAGGGCATCCATCTCCCAGACGTGATCCTCCGCGAGCATCTTCGTCCAGCCGTCCAGGTCGTGGGCATTGAGGGCCGCCCACATGTCGCGATCCCAGGAGAGGTTGGCTTCTGACATAGGACCTCCAGCGAGGCGGGTTCGGACGCGGAGGCCAGGTGCAAGAGGTAAACCACGCCCCGGCGGCGCGGTCGGATGTGCACGCCGCCGGCCGCGTGGGATTTCGTTTCCTTCAATTGCCGTAGCGGCGGCTGGCCGAACTGGGAAGTCTTTTCGAGCCCCGCTACACCCCGGCGCGCTTCAAGGTCAGCGCGAGGTTCTGGGCGTCGGGCTTGCGGGCGCCCGACTCGATCTCGTGGAGCGTCTCCACGGTCGCCGCCGACACCGGCGTCGGGATGCCGCGCTCGCGGCCCTGCGCCGCGACGAAGCCGTTCATGTAATCGATCTCGGTCGGGCGGCCCTTGGCCACGTCCTGCGCCATCGACGCGCGCCAGTTGCGCTTCGCGGTGCCGGTCGGCGTCAGCATACGGTCGAGCTCCTGCCACGTCTCGCGCCGGCCCGCGTCCGCCCACCGTGCGGCGGGGGCGTTGCCGAACTTCTCGACCTTGTGACCGAGCCCGAGGCCGACGCGCGCGGATTCCGACCCGAGATGGATGGTGATCGCGCGACCGACTTCACTCGACATGATGTCGAGCGAGCCGAGACCCGACATCGCCTGGACGGGATTGCCCATCGCGTTCTGGCAGAGCTTGGCCCAGCGCTCACCCCAGATGTTCTCGGTCACGGTCGAGCCGTCGACGACGGACAGCATCTCGGCCAGCTCCTTCGCGCGCGGCGTGACGCGGCCGTCGTGCTCGCCGACGCGGAACACGATGTGGCCGGTGCCGCCACCGCCGCCTTCCATCCCGCGCTCCACGGTGCCGGGCTTCCACGTCGCCACGCCGATGCGCGACATGACGAGCGCGACCGCGCGCTCACGACCGACCATCTGCGCGATCGTCGGATCGGGCCAGCAGTTCTGCGCGGACACGACGAAGCCGTGCGGCGCCACGTGGCGCACCGCGAGCTGCGCCGCCCACGCGGTGTCGAAGACCTTCATCGCGACGAAGGCGATGTCGAAGTCGCGCGGCAGGCGCTGCGCATCGTTCAGGTGCACGGCGTTCGGGCGCGCCTCGAACGGCTCGTGCGGGCCGGTGACCGCGATGCCCTGCCGGCGAATGGTGTCGACCTGCTCGGCCCACGGATCGACCAGCGTCACGTCGTGCCCGGCGCGCGTGAGAAACGCACCGAGGTAGCTGCCGATCGCACCCGCGCCGATGAACAGGAGCTTCTTGGCCATGGGGTTCCCTCCCGGGATCTTGCGAACCCCGGTATTATGCCCCCGCGATGGGAGGCATCCGGAGCGACGTCGTCGGCAGCCTCCTTCGACCCGGCTATCTCGTGGACGCCCGGGCCGCGCTCGACGCCGGGCGCATCGCCGCGGCCGAGTTCAAGCGCGTCGAGGATCGTGCCGTCGACGAGGCCATCGACCTTCAGGAATCCATCGGCCTCGACGTCGTGACGGACGGCGAGATGCGCCGCTACGCGTTCTTCGGGCACCTCATCGACGCCCTCGACGGATTCGACAAGCTCGGCGGCTGGGCCATTCCGTTTCACAACGAGCAGGGCGAGGAGCTCGTGTTCAAGCGTCCCGTCGTCGTCGAGAAGCTGCGCTGGCGCCGCAGCATGTGCGCCGAGGAGTTCGCGTACCTCCGCGCGCGGGCGAAGCGGCGCACCAAGGTGACGCTCGTCAGCACGCAGCAGGCGGCGGCGTACTGGGACCCGCAGAAGTCCGCGGCGGCCTATCCCACGCGCGAGTCGTATCTGGCGGACATCGTCGATCTCACGCGGCGCGAGGTGGAGGAGCTCGCACGGCTCGGCTGCACGTACGTGCAGATCGACGCGCCGCAGTACGCGGCGCTGCTCGATCCCGCGCTGCGCGAAGGCTACCGCCAGCGCGGCAGCGACCCGGACCGGCTGATCGACGCGTGCATCGAGATGGACAACGCCGTGATCGCCGGCCATCGGGGCATCACGTTCGGTCTGCACATCTGCCGCGGCAACAACCAGTCGATGTTCTATGCGAGCGGCGGCTACGAGCCGATCGCGCGCGTGTTCGCGAAGAGCCGCTTCCAGCGCTTCCTGCTCGAGTACGACGACGAGCGATCGGGCGGGTTCGAGCCGCTGGCCGCCGTGCCGCAGGATCGCGACATCGTGCTCGGACTCGTGACCACCAAGAAGCCGCGGCTCGAATCCGTCGACGAGCTGCGCCGTCGCATCGAGGACGCCGCCACGCGCTTCCCGCTCGATCGCCTCGCCCTGTCCCCGCAGTGCGGGTTCGCGTCGACGATGGCCGGCAACCGGCTGACCGCCGACGACCAGACGTGGAAGCTGGCGCGCGTGGCCGAAACGGCGCGCCTGGTCTGGGATTGATCGCCTCCCGGCGGCTCACGCGGAGCATCAGACCGCGGGCGATCACGTCGTCCTCGCCGAATGGCTCCCATGGAACTGGCGGATGCCCGCGTCTGACCGCTCCGAGACGTACGATCCGCAGAGCGGGCGGTCGTCCGCCGTCGACGAGGGCAGCGTGGCCGGCCGCATTCGCCGCGGCGAATGGATCTTCGATCGCTCGGCGAACGCGTGGGTGTCGGGGCCGGGCGAGGCGCCGATTGCCAAGAACGACTGCAAGAAAGGTGGCTGGTCGCGGCTCGGTTACAAGAACCAGGGCCAGTGCGTGAGCGCCGCCGCTCGCGGGCGGTGAGCGTACGCGCGCCGCAGCCGGGACGTAACGGCAGACGCGATCCCGAGGCTGCCGGCATCGGGGTCCCTCCGTATCGAGTCGTTGACGGCGCCGGACAGTCCGGCTAGTGTCGGTTCGTGGCGACGATCAGCGTCCGTCGCATACTCTTCGCGCTCGGCATCATCCTGATGGGCATTGCGGCCGAGCGGTTCCTCAACATGGTGTGGATCGGCCGGCCGCTCGACTCGTTCACGACGCGCGCCTGGGTCTTTCAGTTCTGTGCCGTGGCCGGCGTGACGTCGCTGCTCGTCGCGACGATCCTCGGGCCGCGACGCTAGACGTCCGGTACGTCCGAGCCCCGCGCTACTTCAGCCGCGGGTCGAGCGCGTCGCGGAGACCGTCGCCGAAGAGGTTGAAGCCGAGCACCGTGATGAAGATCGCGAGGCCCGGGAACAGCGAGAGCCACGGGTTCATCTGGATGAACGACACGTTCGCCTTGAGGTCCCAGCCCCAGCTCGGGGTCGGGGGCTGCGTGCCGAGGCCGAGGAACGACAGCGTCGCCTCGACGATGATGGACGTGGCGATGCCGAGCGTCGTGGTCACGATGATCGGCGCCAGGCAGTTCGGCAGCACGTGGCGGGCGAGGATCCACGGCGTCCGCTGGCCGAGCGCGTGGCAGGCCTCGATGAATTCCTTCTCCTTGATCGACAGCACGCTGCCGCGCACGAGCCGCGCGTAGATCGGGATCCGCACGATGGCGATCGCGCCGGTGACCTTCATCGTTCCGATCAGCCCCGCCGTCGGGGTGAACATGACCATCAGGATGATGGCGAGCAGGTAGATCGGGAACGCGAGGATCAGGTCCATCACGCGCATGATCAGGCTGTCGGCCCGGCCGCCGTAGAACCCGGCGATCATCCCGAACGGGACGCCGACGAAGAGCGCCAGGATGACCGACGACACGCCCACCAGCAGCGAGATGCGCGTGCCGTGGATGATGCGCGAGAGCATGTCGCGGCCCATCTGGTCGGTGCCGAGGGGATGGTCCCACGTCGGGCGCGAGAACATGGTGCTCTGGTCGTTGGCCGTCGGGCTCTCGGGCGCGAGGACGTCGGCGAAGATGGCGACGACGAGCAGCACCGAGACGATCCCGACACCGACCAGCGCGGTCACGCTCCGGCGCAGGCGGCGGAGCCCCTGGGCGAACGGCGACTCCGAGGCCTCCCGCGCGGGCAGCGCCAGGCCGGGCACGACGAGGTCGGCCTCGCGCAGGCTGCCCCCGCTGATCGGCTTCATGCGGTCCGGCGCGGTCTCGTTCGCCATGGCCTCCTCAAGCGTACCGTATCCGCGGGTCGAGGAACGTGTACATGAGATCGACGATCAGGTTGATGAACACGAACGTGATCGCGGTGATCAGCGCGAAGCCCTGCACCTGCTGGTAGTCCCGCGCGATGATGGCGTCGATGCCGAACGTGCCGAGCCCCGGCATCGCGAACAGCGTCTCCACCACGATCGCGCCGCCGATCAGGAAGCCGACCTGCAGTCCCATGACGGTGATCGTCGGGATCAGCGCGTTCTTGAGCGCGTGCTTGAAGACGACGGGCCGCTCGGACAGGCCCTTGGCGCGCGCCGTCGTCACGTACTCCGTGCGGATGACCTCGAGCATGCTGGCGCGCAGCAGGCGGGTCAGCAGCGCGGCCCGGCCGACGCCGAGGGCCACGGCGGGCAGGAGGACGTGCTGCATGTTGCCCCAGAAGCTGACGCCGCACACCATCGACGGACACGTGCCCGGCAGGTAGACCCAGCCCGAGCTGGGCAGGATGCCGCCCATGCCGATCGAGAAGATGAGCAGCAGCAGCACGCCGATGAAGAACTCGGGGATCGAGACGCCGATCATCGCGACCGAGGTCGCGGTGTAGTCGGCCCACGTGTTCTGCCGGAGCGCCCCGATGATCGCGGCCGGGATCGCGATCAGCAACGCGATGCCCATCGACAGCACGATCAGCTCCATGGTGACCGGCAGGCGGACGAGCACGTCGTCGAGCACGGCGCGCCCGCTGAGGATCGAGGTCCCCCAGTCGCCCTGCACGAGCTTGCCGAGCCAGACCACGTACTGGACGAGGACGGGCCTGTCGAGCCCGTACTCCTTGCGCACCCGCTCGGCGTCCTCCTGGGTGTAGCCGTCGCCGAGGAGCGCGACCACGGGATCGCCCGGGATCGACTGCATCATCAGGAACACCACGAGGGTGATCATGAGGATCGTCGGCACCATCTGGACCAGCCGCTTCAGGATGTAGACACGCATCGACGGCTCCGCGCTCGCGGCGCCCGCCCGTCCGGTCGGGACGAGCGAGCGCCGGGCGCCTTCAGAGCGTTACTTGTCCAGCCAGACCGTGTACCAGTGGACCTCGAACTCGGCGTTGTACGTGTAGCCCTTCACCCACGGCTGGGCCACCATGTAGAACGGCGAGCCGGAGACGTTGTTCCAGTAGACCTTGTCGACCATGTACTCGAGCAGCTCCTTGCCGATGGCCTTCCGCTTCGCGTCGTCCATCTCCTTCGCGTAGCGCGCGTAGTACTCGTCGACCTTCTTGTCGGTGTGGCGCGGGTGGCTCCACGTCGAGGTCGTGTTCGAGAGATACCCGTTGCTGTCGATGGTCAGCAGCGACAGGAGGTCCTCCACGTACATGTCCCACGGGCCGTCGTTGAGCGTGGTGTTCATCCACGTGACCTTGTCCAGCACCCGGATGTTCGCCGTCACGCCGATCCGGGCGAGCTGCTCGCGGATCACGGTCGCGATGACGTTGAACACGCTCTTCTCGGTGTCGGCCATGATCTCGAGCGTCAGCGGATTCGACGGCCCGAAGCCCGCCTCGTTCAGCAGCGCCTTGGCCTTCGCCGGGTCGTAGGGGCACATGTGGTTCAGGTCCACCGACTCCAGCGTGCCGGGCGGCGCCATCGCGACCCACGGCGTCGCCTTGCCCCTGAAGGCGATCTTCACGATCTCCTTGCGGTCCATGCCGTAGCAGCCGATGGCCTTCCGGACCCGGACGTCGCCGAGCTTGGGATGCGGAATGCGCTCCTTCGACCCCGGCTTGCCGTCCTTGGGGACGGTGACCTTCATCGCCGCGACCATCGGCGTCGTTTCCTTGCCCGTCATGATGTTCGCTTTCGGCACCTGGGCCTTCAGCGTGTCGACGTGCTCCGGCGAGAACGAGGCGATGAAGTCGATCTCGCCGTTCTTGAACGCCGCCATCTCCGTGATCGGGTCCTTGATGGTGCGGATCTCGATGCGGTCGAGGTACGGCAGCCCCGGCTTGAAGTACTTGTCGAAGCGCTCCATGACGAGGTGGCGGCCCTTGACCCACTCGACGAGCTTGAACGGCCCGCAGCCCGCCAGCGCCTCCGGCTTGCCCTTCTTCCGGTCGTCCACCGTGTACTTCTCGGTCGCCGCCGGCGAGTACACGATCAGGCCCGTGCGGTACGCCGCGAGCATGTGCAGGAAGAAGGCGTAGGGCTGCTTCATCCGGACCTGCACCGTGTGCGGGTCGAGGACCTCGACGCTGTGCACGGGGTCGTAGAAGGTCCGCATGCCCGACTTCGTCTTCGGGTCCATCAGGCGGTCGATGCTGTACTTGACCGCCTTCGCGTCGAAGGCCGTGCCGTCGTGGAAGACCACGTTCTTCTTGAGCTTGAAGGTGTACTGGAGATTGTCGGACGACATGCTCCACGACTCCGCCGCGTCGGGGACGAACTTGCCGTCGGGCGTGATGTCGACGAGCCCGCAGCCGACGTTCATCGCCACCCACATCATTTCGTAGCCCGGGGCGGTGTGGAAGTCGAGGTTGGCGATGTCGTTGCCATACGAGACGCGGAGCGTGCCGCCCTTCTTCTGCGCCTCGGCGGGCGCCGCGACAATGACGAGCAGCGCGGCGGTGGCGAGCAACGACGTTCCCATCAGCATTCGCTTCGAGCGCATGGCGTACCTCCTCGTGCTCCGGGCAGTGGCGTTAACGAACGGCCCTCTCGGTGCGTGTGGGCGCAGACCTTACAGGAAATCCCCACTGTCAACAACCATCTGTACAACCTGTCAGGATGATGCCCGGTTCCGCCTCAGCTCACCAGGGCGAACGTCCGCTCGATGTTGCCGAGGATCTGCGTGCGCCACGGCCGGTAGTCGCCGTACGCCGAGAACGGTTTCTCGTAGACCGGCGCCAGCTTCGCGATCACCCGCGGCTTCGTCTCGTCGAGCGTCGCGCCGGTCGCGACCTCGGCGCGCACCGCTTCGACCAGGTCGTGGACGTACCCGCGGAAGAGCAGGAGCCAGTCGCGCCCGGCGACCTCGCCGTGTCCCATGAGCCCGAGATCGAGCGTGCCGGCCTCGAGCCGCGGCACGTTCTCGGTGCGGCCCTTCGTGTTCCGTGTCTTCACGTCGAGCGACGGATCCGTCGCGTTCACCGTCGCGGCGACGGCGTCGCCGTAGACGGGAAATCCGCCGCCCGGCGTCGCCGTTCCGAGCGTCACTGCGGTCGCGATCGCCATCATCCAGATCCCCCTCGAGGTCGCTGCGTGCCCGGTATGGTACCCGCGCGGCCGCTCGCACGAAGCGCCGCGCTGTGGTACGAAAGCGCACCCGACGGGGACGATGGCCGTGGACCTCACGCCGCTGATGAAGCCGAAAGGGAACTGAATGTTGAAGCTCGTCCTCGCGATCGCGCTGGCGGGTGTGGCGCTCGTCCCGGTGGCGAACGCCGCCGAGCCCATTCGCGTCGGGTTCATGGCGCCGCTCACCGGCATCTTTGCGCAGGCCGGCCAGGACATGCTGGCCGGGCTCAAGCTCGCCTTCGAGGAGATGAAGCCCACGGCATGAGGCGACGCACGGCTTGGTGCGCGGGAACATGACGCGCGGCCCCGACGATTGACGATGACGTCGCCCGCCGGAATCGGTCAGTCGGTTCGACGGAAGGAAGATGCGCGGCTCCTGACCGGACGCGGCCAGTACGTCGCCGACGTTCCGCTCGAGCGCGCGCTCCACGTGGCCGTCGTGCGCAGCCCGCACGCGCACGCGCGGATCGTGCGCATCGCCGCCGCCGCCGCGCGCCGCATCGACGGCGTCGTCGGCGTCTTCACGCTCGCCGAGCTTCCGGAGCTGCGGGGCGCGCTGCCGCCGCCGACCTTGCCCGCCGTCGCGATCAAGCCGTACCGCCAATCCGCGCTCGCCGACGGCGTCGTGCGATTCGCCGGCGAGCCCGTCGCGGTCGCCGTCGCGACGGATCCGTCCCGTGCCGCCGACGCGGCGGAGGCCGTCATCGTCGAGTACGAGCCGCTCGACGCGGTCGTCGATCCCGAGCGCGCCGTGGAGTCCGGTTCGGCGCTCGTCCATGCCGAGTGGGGCACGAACGTGGCCGCGGCGATCACGCTCGAGACCGGCGATCTCGACGCCGCGCTGCGGCGCGCCGATCACCTCGTCACCCGCCGCTTCCGCTGCGGCCGCCACACGGCGCTGCCGCTCGAGCCGCGCGGTGTCGCCGCGCGCTGGGACGCCGCGACGTCGAGCCTGCACGTCTGGGCGAGCACGCAGATGCCGTACGGCGTGCGGCAGCGCGTCGCGGAGGCGCTCGGCCTGTCTGCCGACGCCGTTCGCGTGACGGCGCCCGACGTCGGCGGCGGATTCGGCACGAAGGGGCCGGTGTATCCGGAGGACGTCATCGTGCCGGCGCTGGCGCGACGGCTCGGCCGACCGGTGCGCTGGATGGACACGCGCGAGGGGAGCTTTCGCAGCACGGCGCACGCGGGCGACCAGGTGCACACGGCGACGCTCGCGCTCGACCGCGACGGCCGCATCCAGGCGCTCGCCGACGACTTCCTGATCGACTCCGGCGCGTATCTGCCGCGCGGCGCCGTCGTGCTGAGCGTCACGGCGTTCCACCTGGTCGGCCTGTATCGGTTGCCTGTCTTCCGCGCGCAGGGACGCGTCGTCGTCACGCACAAGGTGCCGGGCGCGCCGTATCGAGGCGCCGGGCGGCCGTACGCCGTGTTCGTGGCGGAGCGGCTGATGGACATGGCGGCGCGGGAGCTCGGGATGGATCCGGCCGACCTCCGCCGCCGCAATCTGATCCCGGCCGCGGAGATGCCGTACCAGCGCGGGCTCGCGTACCGCGACGGGCTGCCGTTGATCCACGACTCGGGCGACTATCCGGCGCTGCTCGAGACGGCGCTGTCGCGTGCCGGCTACGAGACCTTCGCGGAACGTCAACGCGCGGCGCGACGCGAGGGCCGGCGCATCGGCATCGGCATCGCGACGTACGTCGAGGCGACCGGTGTCGGACCGCACGAAGGCGCCCGCGTCGCCGTGGACAGCGGCGGCCGCGTGCGCGTCGCGACGGGGGCGCCGTCGCAGGGCCAGGCGCACGAGACGACGCTGGCGCAGATCTGCGCCGACCGGCTCGGCGTGCCGTTCGAGTCCGTCAGCGTCGTCGGCGGCGATACGGCGCAGTTTCCGGTCGGCGCCGGGACGTTCGCGAGCCGCATCGCGATTCTCGTGGGCAACGCCGTCGCGCTGGCCGCCGACGCCGTTCGCGAGCGGGCGCAGCGTGTCGCGGCGCGCGCGCTCGAGTGCGCGGCCGACGACGTCGTCGTCGAGGACGGCCGCGCGCACGTGAAGGGCGCACCGCACCGTGCCCTCGCGCTGGGCGCGCTCGTCGCGATGTCCGACCGTCCCGACGTCGTCCGTGAGTTCGGCGAGCCGGGGCTCGTCGCGACGCGCTACGTCAGCCCCGATCGCGTGACGTGGGCGGCCGGCGTGCATGTCGCGATCGTCGAGGTCGATGCGCAGAGCGGCGCCGTGCGCGTGCTCGCGTACCACGCGGTGCACGACGCCGGGCACGAGATCAACCCGCTCGTCGTCGAGGGCCAGACGCACGGCGGCGCCGTGCAGGGCATCGGCAGCGCGCTCAGCGAGGAGATCGTGTACGACGCGTCGGGCCAGCTGCTGACGGGCACGCTCATGGACTACGCGCTGCCGCGCGCGGACGCCGTGCCGCGGATCGACACGGCGAGCGTCGATTCGCCGTCGCCGATCAATCCGCTCGGCGTGAAGGGCACCGGCGAAGGCTCCGCGGTGCCCGGCCCCGCGGCGATCGCGAACGCGGTGGCGAACGCGCTCGGCGACGACGCGCCGGAGATCACCGTGATGCCGCTGCGCATGACGGCGCTCGTGAGCGGATTGACACCGTGACCGCGGGAACGCCGCTCGTGGAGCGCGACGCCGACGTCGTGGTGATCGGCGCCGGCATCGTCGGCAGCGCGGCGGCGTACTCCCTCGCGAAGCGCGGTGTCCGCGTCGTCGTGGTCGAGCGCGGCCGCGTCGCCGGCGAGCAGTCGCGCAAGAACTGGGGCTTCGTGCGCCAGCAGGGGCGCGACCCGCTCGAAGTGCCGCTGACGATGGAAGCGAACCGCATCTGGCAGGGCCTCGAGCGCGAGCTCGGCGCCGACGTCGAATGGACGCAGGGCGGCAATCTCGCGCTCGCGGTCAACGAGCCGCGCATGGCGCTGCTCGAGCAGTGGCTGCCGATCGCGCGCGAGTTCGGACTCGACACGCGGCTGCTGCGTGGCCGCGAGCTCCAGTCGGTCATTCCGGGTCTCGGCGGCGACTGGGCCGGCGGCCTGTACACGCCGGCCGACGGTCACGCCGATCCCGTGAAGGCGACGGAAGCGCTCGCGCGCGGCGCGGTGGCACACGGTGCGGTCCTGCATCTCGATTGCGCGGTGCAGGGCGTGACGACGCACGCCGGCGCCGTGAGCGGCGTGGTCACCGAGCGCGGCGAGATCAACACGCCGTGGGTCGTGTGCGCCGCCGGCGCGTGGTCGTCGCGGCTCGCGCGCCGGCTTGGACTGTCGCTGCCGCAGCGCTGGGTGCGCGGCACCGTGGCCCGCACCACGGCGGCGCCGGCGATCACCCCGTGCGCGGTGTGGGGACCCGGCGTCGCGTTCCGGCAGCGACGCGACGGCAGCTTCAACATCGCGGCGGGCGGCGCGCTCGATCACGACGTCACGCTCGAGTCGCTGCACCAGCTGCGGTTCTTCCTGCCGAACGTCTGGAAGAACAAGGCGATGTTCCGCTTTCACGTCGGCCGGCCGCTCGTGCGCAGCCTGCTGGCCGCGATGCCGGGCTCGGCGGCGCGGCGCGCGCCGCTCGTGTGGGACCGCGGCATCGACCCCGTCGCCAACGAAACGAAAGTGCAGCGGGGACTCGCGGAGCTGCAGCGTGTGCTGCCGTCGCTGCCGCGGCTCGGCATCGCCGAGCGCTGGGCCGGCTACATCGACGCGACGCCCGATCTGATCCCCGTGCTCGGGCCCGTGGCCCGGCCGCGCGGCTTCGTGTTCGCCACGGGCTTCAGCGGGCACGGCTTCGCCATGGGGCCGATCGCCGGACGGCTCGTGTCGGAGCTGATCGTCGACGGCAAGACGTCGCTCGACATTTCCGGCTTCCGCTTCGCGCGGTTTGCCGAGGGCGCGATGGCCAGGCCGCGCAACGTCCTGTAGTAGTAGAATCCCGCCACTTTCACTTCGCTCGGGAGGCTGCTCATGACATACGCACGCGCATTCGCAGCGATACTTCTCGTCGTGGCCACGTTCGCGCTGGTCACGCCGGTCACGGCGCAGACGCGGTTCGTGTTCGCCAACGAGAGCCCGTACGACACGCTGGATCCCCACACCGTGTTCGACGTGGGGCGCGTCGCGGTGCGGCTCAACCTCTACGACGGCCTCTATCGCTGGGTCGACAACCCGCCGGTGTTGCAACCCTGGCTCGCGGAGAGTCACACGGTGTCGAGCGACGGGCTCTCGTACACGTTCAAGCTGCGGCGAGGCGCCAGGTTCCACGACGGCGCGGAGATCACCGCCGAGGACGTGCGCTACAGCACCGAGCGCATCCTGGCGCTGAAGAAGGGCGCGGCGTCGCTGCTCGCCACGATGATCGGGCCGAACACGACGAAGGCCGTCGACAAGCACACCGTCCGGTTCACGCTCACGAAGCCGACCGCCATCTTCACCGCCGTGGTGCCGGAGGTTCACGTCGTGAACTCGGCGCTGCTGAAGAAGAACACGAAGGGTGACGACTGGGGCGCCGCGTGGCTCACCAGCAACGAGGCGGGCTCCGGGTCGTATCAGCTGTCGCGCTACGACCCGGCGATCGGGTTCATCGCCAAGCGCTTCGCCGGCCACTTCATGCCGTGGGGCCAGAAGTGGATCGACGAGATCGAGTTCCGGCACGTGAAGGAAGACAACACGCGCGTGCTCGGCATGATCAAGGGCGACTTCCAGGGCACGGGCGGCTACCTGCCGATCGACCAGGTGAAGCGCCTGCGCGACGCGCAGAACGTGAAGATCGTCGAGCAGGAGTCGATGCGCATCATGATGTTCCAGATCAACAACCAGCGCGCGCCGTTCACCGACGTGCACGTGCGCCGCGCGATGAACTACGCGTTCGACTACGACGGGTTCATCAAGGACATCCTGTCCGGCTCGGTCGAGCGCAACCCGGTGCCGATCCCGAACAACATGTGGGGCGTGCCGAAGGACATCAAGGGCTATAGCTACAACCTCGACAAGGCCAAGGCCGAGCTCGGGCAGGCGAAGCAGAAGATCGATCGGCCGATCACCGTCGGCTACCTCACCGGCTTCAGCCAGACGGAGCAGGCGGCGACGGTCATGGCGAACGGGCTCCGCAAGCTCGGCCTCGAGACCAAGCTGGTCGGCGAGCTCTGGCCGACGATGGTCGATCGCATGAAGAAGCCGGAGACGTCGCCGGATCTGGTCGTCTACTGGATCAGCACGTACTACGCCGACCCGAACAACTGGATCGGCGAGATGTTCCATTCGGGGCAGTGGGGCACGTTCAAGGCGTCGTGCTTCTACAAGAACCCGAAGGTGGACGACCTGCTCGACACGGCGCTGAAGTCCACGGACCGCAAGGTGCGCGAGAAGGCGTACCAGGACGCGGCGCGCATCGTGTACGAGGACGCCGCGGGCGTGTGGATCTACAACACGAAATACTTTGGTCCTTGGGCGAAGGATCTCGAGGGGATACGGTTTAGTCCGATCGGGAACGGGCAGGAAATGCGATGGGTTTACTACGCGAAGTAAGCGTGACGTTCCTGGTCCACACGGAGATTCATTGATTGCACATGGGGGGAGCGAGGCGCTCCCCCCATACCCCCCACTGCTGTAGAACTCGATACTGCATTCGATGAGGCTCCTGGTTCTCCTGCTGCAACGGCTCCTCTGGTTCGTTCCCACCCTGATCGGGCTGCTCGTCGTCACGTTTGCCATTTCCCACGTCATTCCCGCCGATCCTGTGGCCCTCATCGCCGGGGAGACCGCGACGCCGGCGCAGGTGGAAGCGCTGCGCAAGCAGCTCGGCTACGACAAGCCGCTGCCGATCCAGTTCGTGCACTACGTGGCGCGGCTGGTGCGCGGGGACATGGGCACGAGCCTCTACACGACGCGGCCGATCGCGGACGACCTCGCGAGCCGGCTGCCGGCGACGATCGAGCTGACGCTCGTGGCGATGATCGTGTCGATCGCCTTCGGCATCCCGCTCGGCGTGATCTCGGCCGTCTGGCGCAACTCGTTCCTCGATCACGCGCTGCGCGTCATCACGGTGTCCGGTCTCGCCATCGCGAGCTTCTGGCTCGGCATCATGCTGCAGCTGCTGTTCGCGATGCGGCTGGGCTGGACGCCGCTCGGTGCGCGCATCCAGGGCTTTCCGCCGAGCGGGATTACCGGCCTCTATCTCGTCGATGCGGTGCTGACGGGCGACTGGGCCGGATTCTCGGCCGCGGCGTCACACCTCGCGCTCCCGGCCGCCACGCTCGCCTTCCCGGCGCTCGCGACGCTGGTGCGCTTCACGCGCGCCGGCGTGCTCGACGTCATGCAGTCGAACTTCGTGCTCTACGAGCGCGCGATGGGCCTGCCGCGGTCGGGGATCATCTGGAAGTACATCCTGCGTAACGCGCTGACGTCGACGGTGACCCAGATCGGCCTGCTGTTCGGCATCCTGCTCGCCGGCGCCGTCGTGACGGAGACGGTCTTCGACTGGCCGGGCATCGGCACCTACGCCGTGAACTCGATCATCCGCTCCGACTACAACGCGGTGATGGGCTTCACGGTGTGGGCGGGCGCGATCTTCATCGTGGTGAACCTGGTCGTCGACATCGCGCACACGTTCATCGATCCGCGCGAGCGCGCGGCGTGAGGCACGGCCTGGAGGAAGTGTTCGACCAGGGAGAGGCACGGTCACGTCGCTCGTGCCCGGCGTCGCTCGGCGCCGACGCGCCAGGAGAGGTACGCGACGGCGACGACCAGGACCGCGACGATCGCGGTGGTCGCGACCGACGACATGCCAGCGAGCAGCTTCAATGTGCCGCTGGTCACCCGCGTGGCCGACCGGCTCTACGCGATCGATCGCGGTGAGATCCTCTTCACCGGGGCACCGCACGATGCGCTCGCGAACGAAGAGGTCATGAGGACGTTGCGGAGCTGATTCACGGCTCGGAGGAGTCACCGCCATGCCGAAGCCCGAGTTCGAGTTCTTCAAGCCCGACAACCTGCCCTGGGAGCCGGTCGCCGCGTCCGCCACCGGTGGCGCCGGCGGCGCCGGCGTGATGCAGAAGATCCTGGCGCGCGATCCCGACACCGGCGACGTCACGCGACTGCTCCGCTTCGACGCGGGCGTGGAGACGAGCGAGACGATCACGCACGACTTCTGGGAGGAAGTCTGGATCCTGGAGGGTGAGCTGGTCGACCTCGGCAAGCGCCAGACGTTCACCGCGGGGATGTACGCGTGCCGTCCGCCCGGCATGGTCCACGGCCCGTACCGCGTGCCGCGCGGCTGCACGACCCTCGAGATCCGCTACGGCACGAAGTAGGAGACCCATATGGCGAAGCTGAAGGTCGGCGCATGGACCGCGTCGTCAAGGCCGGCAACTGGCTCAGCCGGTGCTCCGGCAAGCAGGACCCCATCTTCATCGGACCACGTGAAGCGCGTGACCGTCAGGGTCCACGGCCCGATGAACGATTTCGCGGCGAGTGGCTCGGCGGAATTGCGGAAATTCTGCTAGCCTGAAACCGGAGGTCGATTCGATGGCTGACCGCAGGCCGGGCGCAACGACACTGATCGTCTCCCCGAGGGGCCAGATCACCCTGCCCAAACCCCTGCGCGCTCGGCTGCGACTCGCTCCGGGCTCTGTCCTCCTGCTGCGGGAGGAGGCCGGGAAGATCGTCCTCGATCCCGCGGCAGTGACCCCTGTCGCGCTCTACAGCGATGAGGAGATCGAGCGCCTGGTCCGGGCGGATCGGGTCGCCCCGCGTGAGCGGGCGGCGCTGCGCCGGCGCTGGGGCCTGAAGCCGCCCGCGCGGCGCCGCCGCGCTCGTGGCTGACCTCCGTGTCTTTCTCGACGCCAACGTTCTCTTCACCGCCGCGTACAGCCCGGAAGGACTGTCGGCCCTCCTGATCGAGCTCGGAGCGGCCGGTCGCGCGACGCTTCTGACATCGCCCCTGGCGATTGTCGAGGCCGAGCGGAATCTCGAGGCGAAGCGCCCGGCGGCGCTGTCCACACTGCGGCGAAACCTCAGCGCAGTTCGGATCGTCAGCGAGCCGCCTCCGGCCGACGTCGAGCGGGTGACGCCTCCGGACCTGTCCTCGCGGGACCGGCCACTCCTGGCCGCCGCGATCATCGCCCGCGCCACCCACTTCGTGACTGGCGACGTGGCGGACTTCGGGCGCTGGATGCACCGGCCGGCGCGACTGCCGCTCCGGGTCATGACGCCACGCCAGTTCCTCGCGGAAGTGCGCCCATGATCGCCGCTGCCGCCCTCGGGGATCAGGAGCCGCCGCGGGTGACGCGGCCAATCAGGCCGTCGCCAGCGTGAACGTGTACTCGCGGTAGCAGGCGCCGTCGCTCTGCATCATGCAGCCGTCGACCGCGGGGGTAACGGTGTACTCGATGCCGAGCGTATCGAACCAGGCCTCGATTCTCGGGAAGATGCCGCACTGGTACTGGTTGGCGACATCGAGCTGGCGCACGCCGTCGAGAGCAAAGCAGCGCTTCACGTCCCAGCGCATGACGCCGCGCGCGGGGTAGCTCAATGCGAAGACGATGTCGACACCTTTCGTCTTGAGATAGTCGACGGTCTTCTGCCGGTCCCGGTCCTCCTGCTGCTGGGCGGCCTGGCGCTCGCCGTCGGCGCGATGCGGCGGTTCACGACCGCGCTGGCGCGCGACCGCGAGGCCGCGCGCGCGGCGCTCATCCCGCTCGCCGCGCTCGCGTTGGTGCTGACGCTGGCGAGCGTGTGGACCCTCGGCGCCGGCCGCTGTGATGCCCACCCCGTGAGCCGCCGGCCGAGTCTCTCGCGCGCGCGCCGCGCGCCGGCGGCGACCGCGCTCGTCGTCGTGCTCCTTGCCGGGCTCACGATCGTGTTCGCGCTCGCGGTCACCGGTCGCGTTCGAGTCACGCCGGCGCCGCCGCGCGCCGGCGGTCCCGTCGTCTACGTGCTCGCGTACCACTACGGCTACGCGTTCTTCGACGAGCGCTTCGTCGAACGTCCGGCGATCGAGGTGCGCGAGGGCGAGACGGTGACGCTGAGCGTGGTGCCGGCGCAGATCCTCGGGCGCGAGGCCTTCTTCCGCTTCGCGGAGCGCTCGCTGGCCCGCGCGATCGGGGATCTGCCGGCAGGCGACCCGCGGATTCGCCGTAAGATCGAGGACGACATGGCGCTCGGCAACGTGGAGCACATCGTCGGCATCGCGGGCCATCCCGTCTACCTGACGACGAATGTCGCCGCGACGCTCGGCGGCAAGGCGTTCCGCGAGGGGCCACCGCGCACGCTGGAGGAAGCCGTGCGGGCGAACGACCCGGCGATCCGCTCGGTGGCGCTCACGGCGAAGCGCGTCGGGAGCTTCGACGTCCTCTGCGTCGATTCGGGGATGGACGGCGCCGGGACGTGCGGCTGTCCTGGCCGGGTGATGCTGGAAGTCCCGGTCGACGTGCCGCGGCCTCGCACGCTAGAGGTGCGCCTGTCCCCCGCGTTCATCGCGCTCAAGCGCGCGATCTGGTCCGCGCTCGGGCTCGCGGGCTGATCGTGTCGGTCGGGCCGCGAGCGACGTCACGCTACCTTCGGTTCTGGCGAGCGGAATGGGCGCGACTGCGCGCGGACACGCCGCTGACGCTGACCGAAGACGACCTGACGCATCTGCGCGGGCTCAACGAGCGTGTCTCGCTCGACGAAGTCCGCGACATCTACCTGCCGCTGTCGCGATTGCTCGACCTGCACATCGGCGCGAGCCACGGGCTCCATCGCGCGGCGGCGACGTTCCTCGGCTCGGAGACGGCCAAGGTGCCGTACCTGATCGGGCTCGCCGGCAGCGTGGCGGTGGGCAAGAGCACGACGGCCCGCCTGCTGCGCGCGCTGCTGGCGCGCTGGCCGGGTCAGGCGCGCGTCGAGCTCGTGACGACCGACGGATTCCTCCATCCGACACGCGTGCTCGAAGAGCGCGGCATCATGCACCGGAAGGGATTTCCCGAGAGCTACGATCGCCGCGCGCTGATCAAGTTCCTGGCGGACGTGAAAGCGGGTGCGAGAAAGGCCGGCGTCCCGATCTATTCCCATCTGACGTACGACATCGTGCCGGGTGAGTTCCAGACGGTCGACCAGCCCGACGTGTTGATCGTCGAAGGGCTGAACATCCTGCACGCCGATGACCGCGCCGCATCGCCGGAGCGGATGTTCGCGTCCGACTTCTTCGACTTCACGCTCTACGTCGACGCCGACGTCGCCGACATCCAGCGCTGGTACGTCGAGCGGTTCCTGGCGCTCAGGAAGACGGCGTTCGCCGATCCGTCGTCGTACTTCCACCGCTACGCCGGTCTGAGCGATGACGCGGCGGAAGCGACGGCGACGCGGATCTGGCAGGAGATCAACGAGCCGAACCTGCTCGAGAACATCCTGCCGACGCGCGATCGCGCGCACCTGATCCTCGAGAAGGGGCCGGACCACTTCGTGCGGCAGGTGCGGTTGCGGAAGCTGTGAGGTCTGCGGCCGCCCGTCACGAGCGACACTCGGCCTCGAACGTCCGGATGCGCTCGGTGTAGGACGGGTGCGTGTCGGTGGTGTCGCGCTGCTCGACGCCCCACCCGGCGAGATTCTCCGCCCGGATCGTTCGGAAGTGTTCGGCCAGGGCGAGGCACTCGGCCGTTCCCAATCGCTTGAGGATCCGAATCGCGACGCGATCCGCCTCGCGCTCCCGGTCGATCTCCGGAACCCGGGCGCGCGCCGGTGTCGCGTCGGCGTTGATGACGTGTCCCAACTCGTGGGCGAGCGATCCGGCGAGCGCGCCGGGCGAATCGATGCGGACGAAGCGCGCGCTCATCTGAATGTAGAACGCGCAGGGATCAGGCGACGGTCGTCGCACATGCCGGATCGCATCGTTCGGCATGTGCCCGCTGACGACGAACACGACCTCCGTACAGGCGAACCCCTCGTGCCGTGCGGCGGCGATCACGCGAGGCGCGAAGGCCTCGATGATCCGCCGCTCATCGGCTGTCGGTGGCCGACCGAGCTCGGGCGGAAGATACGTGAGGGCTGCGCAGCCCGCGAGCGAGACGACGGCGCCGAGGATGCCGACCCTGCTGACCACTTCGCTACACGAGACCGAATGCCCGGCGGACCGTCTCCCGGTCGAACCCGGCGACCGTGAGCTGTCGGACGATGATGCCGAGGTGCTTCTTCGTGAGGCTCTGGGGGCCGTGTCCGGGCACCAGGATCTTCACGCCGGCCTCGTTCCTGAACTGACGGTGACTCGTCTTGCCGCCCGGCAGTTCCTCGAAGCCCTGCTGCCGTAGCCAGATCTCGAGCTCACGGCGTGTCACCGCGACGGCGGCGTGCTGAACGGCAGGTACGTCCGCCCGGTCGACGAGCCGCCGTCCACCGCCACCACGTCGCCCGTCATCCACTCCGCCAGCGGTGACGCCAGGAAGAGCGCGGCGCGTGCGATGTCCTCCGGGGTGCCCGCGCGGCCCAGCGGGATCGTGCTCGTCAGCGACCGCGTGTACTCCTCGGAGATGTGCTCGGCGCCGCGCTCCACGGTCACGAGGCCGGGCGCGATGCAGTTCACGTTGATCCGATGCTCGCCGAGCTCCATCGCCAGCACCTTCGTGAACATCACGACACCCGCCTTCGACGCGCAGTAGTGCGCCGCGCCGCGCCGGCCGCTCGACGCCGCGCCCGACGCGATCGTGACGATCTTGCCGCCGGCCTTGCGCGCCATCATGCTTCGCGCAGCGGCGCGACACGTCAGGAACACGCCGCGCAGGTTCGTCTCCATCACGCGGTCCCATTCCTCGACCGTCATGTCGACGACGGCGGCGTTCGGATAGATCCCCGCGTTGGCGACCGCGACGGTGATCGGACCGAATGCGCGCTCCGCCGCCGCGACGAAAGCATCCACCGATTTCCTGTCGCGCACGTCGACCGCGTGCGCGAAGACACGATCACCGAGCCGCTTCGCCGCCGCATCGAGCGCCTCCGCGCGAACATCGCCGAGCGCGACGCGCGCACCCGCCTGGTGGAACGCCGACGCGATTCCGAAGCCGATCCCGGCCGCGGCGCCCGTCACGACGACGACGCGGTCGGCGAAATCGAGCGCCGTCAGCGGATCCATTGCCGCAGCTCGATGTGATTGCCGTCGGGGTCCCGGATTTCCGCCCTCGCGTACTTCTCGCGGATCTTCGGGCCCCAGACGACGTCGACGCCCTTCGCCCCGAGATAGTCGACGGCCGTGCGCATGTCGTCGACCTCGAGCGCCATGATGCGGTACCCGAGATGTTCCTTCGCGGGCGGGCGGTCGAGCGCCATGCCGTGATACGTCATGAGCTCGACGACCGTGCCGCCCAGCTCCAGGTATACGAGATCCAGCGACACACCCGGCGCTGCGGGGTCGATGCGGTCGCGGGACTTCACCGTGAACCCGAGCACCTCCGTATAGAACTCGACGGTTCGCTCCGGCTGGTCCGTGACGATCTCGACGTGGTCGATTCTCTTGAACATGGACACCTCTGTTGCGCCGCTCTCACATGGCTGCGAGCAGCAGCGTTCGGTCAGAGCCTCTGCGCGCCGTCCAGCCGGGCGAGCTGCCGATCGAATGTGCCGAGCGGCAGATGACCGTTCTTGCGGGCGACTTCGAGTACCAGGCAGTCCGAAAAGCTCATGCCCGACGTCGCGCGGTACTGCTGCAGCGCGGCACGTGCGACATCGGCGTCCTGCAGGGTGAGCGCCTCGTGGTTCAGGAGCATGTCGACCGCGGTAGCGATGGCGGCCGGACCGACTCGGTACACCGCGCTGAGCACCCAGGTGGTCTCGGCGAGCACGAGATGACTGACCCACGCGCCCGGAGCGACGAACGACTCGGCCGCGGCCGTCTGATTCGGGTCGTCCCCGGTGAGGAGCCGAACGAGAACGTTGGTGTCAACGGCTCGCATGCCGTTGACGGATGTAGCGTCGGACTCCAGCTTTCAGCTGCTCGATCGTTCGGCGTTTCGGTGCGCGTTTCGGGAACAGGGCGCGACGAACGTCTTCCGACGAATGGCGTCCCGCCCGGCGGACGACGATGTGTCCGTCCTCGTCGTCCCACTCGAGCACGCCGCCCGGACCGACGCCGAGCCGTCGCCGCACTTCGGCCGGCACGGACACCTGCCCCTGCGCCGTCAGCTTCGACTGTGCGATGGCGGCCATGGAGTCTAATTACCACGGTAATGCATCAACAACAAACGTCAGTCGTCCTTGAGCGGCACGATCGCGTAGAAGCGCGGCTGATCGCCGACGACACGCGTGATGTGGCCCTGGCCGGTCCGGTCTTCCGCCAGCACGACGTCGCCGGGCCCGACGCGCGCCACGGTGCCGTCGCCCACCTCGATCTCCGCCTGCCCCGACAGCGAGATCGAATACTGCCGCCGCGGCGCGCAGTGCCAGTCGAGCACGTAGCCGGGCGGCGACACGCGAAACGCGAGGCCACTCACCGACTGCATCGCCGTCGTCTCGCCGTGCGCGCCTTCCGTGTCGACGAACGGTTTCATCGCGAGCGGCAGCTCGGCGATGTGCGACTTGCCATCCGGACCGCTGTAGACCCGCCAGATCTTCGGCATCACTCGTCCTCTTTCACGCTCACTTGCAATAGGGCAGCACGCGATCGCCGAAGAGGCGGATCGCGTCCATGATCTTCGCGTGCGGCGGCCCGCCCGAATGCGCATGGCGGAGGCGCAGCAGAAAATACTCGGCGCCCGTCAGCTCGCGCCAGCGCTGGAACTCACGCACGCACGTCTCGGGATCGCCGAGGATCAGCCGATCCGGCGCCAGCGTCTTCAGGCTGAACTCCGCATGGGCCGGGAGATTGCGGAACTCGGCGAGGCGGTTCTCCCAGTAGTAGCGGTACGCCGCCATCACTTCCGGCCCGTACACCGCGTCCGCTTCCGCACGCGTCTGCGCGACCCACGCGTCACGCATCTGCACGATGTACGGCGGCCGCCCGGCCTCGCGCGCCGATGCCGTATACGCGTCGATCAGGCTCTTCGCGTTCGCCATCGACGTGCTCGGCGTTCCCACGAACCCGTCGGCGATGCGACCGGCACGCCGCGCGGCGGCGGCGATGCTCCCGCCGATCCACAGTGGCGGACCCGGTCGCTGATAGGGACGCGGCGTGATCCGCACGTCTTCGAGCGTGTAGTGCTTGCCGCGGAATGCGAACGGCTCGCCGGTCCAGGACTTACGAATTACCTCGACGCCTTCCTCGAACCGCGCCAGTCGGTCCTCCATCGGCACCGCGAACGCGCGGAAGTCCGCCGGCTGATAGCCGATGCCGACGCCGAGAATCACGCGGCCCTTCGATACGAGATCCAGCGTGATGACGTCCTCGGCCACGCGCACCGGATGATGCAGCGGCAGCAGGATCACCGACGTGCCCACCCGCAGCGTGCGGGTCTTCGCCGCGACCGCCGTTGCGACGATCAGCGGCGACGGCAGGAAGCCGTCCTTGTCCTGGTGGTGCTCGCCGAAGAAGCACGAATCGAAACCACAAGATTCCGCGAGCTGCGCTTCGGCGATGGTCTCGTCGATCGCGCGGTCGAGATGCTCGCCGCGCGGCGGGTTCGCGATCGAGCTGTAGAGTCCGAATTTCATGTGGACCTCCTGCGGCTCAGCGGAACGCGTCGAGCCCGAGCGCCGCGCGTCCGACGAGCAGGCGATGCACCTCGGACGTGCCGTCGGGGAAGGTCAGCATCCGCGCGTCGCGGAACAGCCGCTCGACGGGATAACGATCGGACACGCCGTACGCGCCGTGCACCTGGATGGCCTTCGACGTCACGCGCACGGCCGCTTCCGTCGCGTAGAACTTCGCGATCGACGCTTCGCGCGCGCACTCCTCGCCGCGATCGAGCAGCGTCCACACGCGATTGGCGAGCAGCCGCGCCGCTTCGGTCTCGGCGATCATGTCGGCGATCGAGCCCTGCACGAGCTGGAAGCTGCCGATCGGTTTACCGAACTGCTGCCGCTCCTTCGCATAGGCGATGGCCGCGTCGACGGCGGCCTGCGCGAGACCCACGGCGTGCGACGCCATCGACGCGCGGGACGCCTGGATCGCCCGCAGCGTCATGCGCAGGCCTTCGCCTTCCTCGCCCAGGCGGTTCTCCACGGGCACTTCGTACCCGGAGAACGTGACCTCCGCGAACGGCAGCAGGCGGTCGCCGAGCGTGGTGTAGGTCGTCGACGCGAGCCGCGCGTGGTCCATGTCGACGATGATCCGCGACAGCCCGCGCGATCCGCGCGCGGGATCGGTCGATACCAGCACCGTGACGACCTCCGCGAGCGTGCCGATCGTCAGCCACGCCTTCGTGCCGTCCAGCACGTAGCGATCGCCCGCGCGTCGCGCCGTCATGGCGATCGCCCCGGCGTCGGAGCCGACGCCGGGCTCGGTGATCGCGGTGGTGCTGAGATGTTCGACGGACAGCAGCGCCGGCAGGTAGCGCCGCTTCTGCGCCGGCGAGCCGAGCATCGCGATCTGCCGCGGCACGACGTGCGCGGCGACGAACCCGAGCACCGGCGCGAGCTCTTCGACGAGCACGCCGAGCGACAGGTAATCGAGCCCCGCGCCGCCGTCGTCCTTCGGCACGACGGCGCTCGGGTACCCGACGGGCTGCGTCATGCGGAGCAGCGCCTTCAGCTCGCCGGCGGACAGCGCGCGATCCCAGCCGCGCCGCGCGATGAACGGGACCATCTCGCGGTCGCGGACGTCGCGGACACGGCGGCGCAGGTCTTCGTGCGCGGGGCTCAGCAGAACGTCAGGCACGCGGCGATTCTATGCCGACCGCGGATTTGACACTCGACTTGCGCGGTCTGTAGAGTCCGGCCGCGTGACGTTCCACATTCCGACCCCGCACGACACCGCCGACGTCGTCGCCGGCGACGGCGCCATCATCCGTCTTCGCCGCTACGCGCGGCCCGACGCCCTGCGCCTGTTCCTGTCGAACGGCAACGGCTTCGCGATCGACGGCTACTACCCGTTCTGGGGCCCGCTCGCCGACCGCTTCGAGCTCGTCGTCTTCGACGTCCGCAATCACGGGCAGAACCCGCTCGCGACGTCCGGCCGCGACGGCCACACGTATGCGCAGATGACGCTCGATCTCGAGCGTGTCGTCCGTGCGGTGGCCGCGCAGTTCGGCCGCCGGCGCAGTGTCGGCGTCTTCCATTCGATGTCGGCGCGCACGGCGATGAAGCACGCCATCGAGATCGGATTTCCGTGGGACGCGCTCATCCTGTTCGATCCGCCGACCGTGCCGCCGCGGGGGCATGCCTGGTACGAGGCGATGGACGTGTTCGAGCATCGCCTCGCGGACTGGGCCATGCAGCGCCCGGACGCCTTCGCAGATCCATCGGCGCTCGCCCGGCAGTACGCCGAGACGCGCGCGCACAGCAACTGGGTGCCCGGCGCGCACGAGCTCATGGCGCGCGCCGTGCTCCGCGAAGAGGACGGCGGCTATGTCCTCGCGTGCCCGCGCGAGCTGGAGGCGTCGATCTACCTGCAGGCGATGACGCTCAACCTGTGGCCGCGCTCCAACGACTACGGCGGCCCGGTGAAGCTGATCGCCGCCGATCCCGACGCGAAGGGCGCGCCGGCGCCGGCGTTCGCGAACCGCGCGCTCGCCGAGGAAGGCGGCTACTCGTACGACGCGATTCCCGGCACCGGCCATCTCCTGCAGATCCAGAAGCCCGACGAATGCCGGGCCGCGATGCTCAAGTTCCTCGCCGACCGGGGCATCGCATAGCGCGTCGGCTGTCGAGTACGATGCGCCGATGAGCGCGCTGTGGTTCGTGGTGTCCCGGCTCGCGCGCGATCGCGCGGCCCTCGTCGGTCTCGTGCTGATCCTCGGTCTCGTGTTCTCGGCGGTCTTCGCGCCGCTGCTCGCGACGCATCCGGACGACGTCTACGAGCTCCATCCGGCCGAGCGGCTGCGCGCGCCCAGCGCCGAGCACTGGCTCGGGACGGATCGGATGGGCAGCGACATGTACAGCCGCCTGCTCTTCGGCGCGCGCATCACCATCCTGATCGGCGTCATCGCGGTCGGCGCGTCGCTCGTCATCGGCGTGCCGCTCGGGCTCGTCGCCGGGTACTACCACAACTGGGTCAGCGATGCGTTGATGCGCGTGTCCGACGTCTTTCTCGCGGTGCCGCAGGTCGTGCTCGCGATCGCCATCGCGCAGACGCTCGGCCCGTCGCTGCCGAACGTCATCCTCGCGCTCTCGGTCACGTACTGGCCGTGGTTCGCGCGGATCGTCTACGCGGAGTCGCGCACGCTGGAAAAGGAAGTCTTCATCGAATCGACGCAGGCGCTCGGCGCGTCGCCGTGGCGGCTCGTCGTGCTGCACGTGCTGCCGAACATCGCGTCGCCGATCATCGTGCGCGCGTCCATCGGCATGGGGTTCACGATCCTCACCGCGGCGGCGCTCGGCTTCCTCGGCCTCGGCCCGCCGCCGCCGACGCCGGAGTGGGGACGGACGATCGCGGAGTCGCGCGAATTCCTCCCGAACGCCTGGTGGTACGCCGCGGCGCCCGGTCTCGCGATCTTCCTGACCGTGATGGGCTTCAACCTGCTCGGCGACGGCCTGCGCGACGTGCTCGATCCGCGTCTGCGCCGCGGTCGCCATCGCGCCGCCTGATGGGTGGGCGAAGCCGCAGCACGGCGCGGAGCCGCAGGCGGAGCGTGTGCGAGGCGAGTCTATGAGAATCGCGCCGCTGCTGTCCGTCCGCGGCCTCGAAGTGGAGTTCGGCACCGACCAGGGCGTCGCCCGCGTGCTCGATCGCATCAACCTCGACATCGCGCCCGGCGAAGTCGTCGGCCTCGTCGGCGAGAGCGGCTGCGGCAAGACGACGCTCGCGCGCGCGATCCTCGGCATCCTCCCGCCGGCCGCGCACACCCGCGGCGGCGAGATCTTCTTCAAGGGCCGCGACCTCCTCCGCGAGCCGGCCGGCGCCGTGAACGATCACGTGCGCGGCAAGGCGATCACGTTCATACCTCAAGATCCGTTCACGTCGTTCAACCCCGTGTTCACCGTCGGCACGCAGATGCTCGACCTCATGAAGTGGAAGTCGCCGCGACTCCGCGACGCCGACGGCGCAACGGCCGGTGGACGCTGGCCGGCGCTCTTGCGGCGCTATCCCCGCGCTCGCTATCGCGCGGATCGTGACGCCGTCCTCGACATCCTGCGCGCCGTCCAGATGCCCGAGCCGGAGCGCGCGCTGACGCGGCTGCCGCACGAATTCTCGGGCGGGCAGCGGCAGCGGCTGATGATCGCGATGGCGCTGCTGCCGCGGCCCGATCTGATCATCGCGGACGAGCCGACCACCGCGCTCGACGTCACCATCCAGGCGCAGATCCTCAAGCTGCTCGCGGCGCTGGTGCGAGACCGCGGCGTGTCCGTGCTGTTCACGACGCACGATCTCGGCACCGCGCACGAGATCTGCGATCGCATCGTCGTCATGTACGCCGGACAGGAGATGGAGTCGGCGCCGACCGACAGCTTCTTCCAGCGGCCGGCGCATCCATATACCCGCAAGCTGCTGGAGAGCCTGCCGAGCCCGGATGCCGAGATCCGCGACATTCCCGGCGAAGTGCCCAGCCTGATCGATCCCCCGTCGGGCTGCCGGTTCCATCCGCGCTGCGACTTCGCGACGGCCGAGTGCCGCGCGACGCGACCCGGGCTCTCGCCGGTCGAGCCCGGACACACCGTGCAATGCCATCACCCGGTGACGGCCGCGCGATGAACGAGTCGCGTCGCGATCCCGAGGCGCGCCACGGCTTTGCCGGGGCGCGTCCGAGCGGTGGGGGTCTGGGGGCCATTTCGGGGCCCCCAGCACGAACAATCGCGCCGCTGCTCGACATCGTCGACGTCGCTCGCCACTTTCCCGTGAGAAGCGCGTTCGGCCGGAAGATCGGCGCGGTGCGCGCCGTCGACGGCATCTCGCTCGCCGTGTGGCCCGGCGAGACGGTCGGCCTGGTCGGCGAGAGCGGCTGCGGCAAGTCGACGCTCGGGAAGACCATCATCGGCATCCACGCGCCGACGGCGGGCGAGATCCGTTTCCTCGGGCGCGAGATCGGCCATCTGCCGCCCCGCGAGCGGCGCAAGGTGGCGCGTGATCTCCAGTACGTCTACCAGGATCCGGGCGCGTCGCTCGATCCTCGATGGAAGGTCCGGCGCCTCCTGCACGAGCCGTTGAAGATCCACACGCGGCTCTCCCGCAAGCAGCGTGACGCCGCGGTGCAGGCGATCCTCCGCGCCGTCGGCCTGCCGGACGCGCACCTCGACCTCTATCCGCACGAATTGAGCGGCGGCCAGCAGCGGCGTGTCGGGCTCGCGCGCATCCTGACGCTGCATCCGAAGCTGGTGATCCTCGACGAGCCGACGTCAGGACTCGACGTGTCCGTGCAGGCGAGCGTGCTGAAGCTCTTCCGCGCGATGCGCGAGACGTTCGCGCTGACGTATCTGTTCATCTCGCACGACCTCGCCGTCGTGCGGACGATGTGCCAGCGTCTGGCCGTGATGTATCTCGGCCGGATCGTCGAGCTGGGCGAAACGGCCGCCGTCTTCGCGGATCCGCGCCATCCCTACACCCAGTCGCTGCTCGCGGCGGTGCCGAAGATCGGCGCGGCGCGCGTGAGCCGCACGTTTTCGCTCGAGGGCGAGCCGCCGAATCCGCGGGACGTCCCGACCGGCTGCCGGTTCCGGACGCGCTGCCCGCTCGCGCAGGACGTCTGCGCGGCGGAAGAGCCGGCGCTGCGCGAGGTCGGCGGGCAGCGCGTCGCCTGTCACTTCGCATGACGACGACGGACGTCATCGTCGTGGGCCTCGGCGCGATGGGGAGCGCCACGCTCTATCAGCTCGCGCGGCGCCGCGTGCGCGTGCTCGGCCTCGATCGCTTCGGGCCGCCGCACGACCGCGGCTCGAGCCACGGCGAGAGCCGCATCACGCGGCAGGCCATCGGCGAAGGCGAGGAGTACGTGCCGTTCGCGCTGCGCTCGCACGAGATCTGGCGCGACCTCGAAGCGGAGACGGGCGGCGCGCTGCTCTTTCCGGTCGGTGGGCTGCTCATCGGGCGTGAGCGTGGTACCGCACAGCATCACGGGCAGAGCGACTTCATCGGTCGCACGATCGCCGCCGCGCGGCGGTATGGCATCGCGCACGAGGTGCTCGGCGCCGCCGAGGTCGCCGAACGGTTCCCGCAGTTCCGGCTGGTCGGCGACGAGGTCGCGTACTACGAGCCCGGCGCGGGATTTCTCCGCCCGGAGCGTTGTGTGGCCACGCAGCTCTACCGGGCGCGCGCGCTCGGCGCGACGATGCGGACGGGCGAGACCGTGGTCCGAGTCACGCCGGGCGCGGACAGCGTCGAGGTGGTGACCGACCGCGCGACATACGCCGCCGGCCGGGTCGTCGTCACCGCCGGCGCCTGGCTCCCCGCGTTAGTGGGCGGGCCGTTCCCGAAGCTGCTCGGCGTCTACCGCCAGGTGATGCACTGGTTCGCCGCCGACGATGCCGCGGCCTTCGCGCCCGGACGGTTTCCGATCTTCATCTGGATGCACGGCGCCGGCGCGAGCGACTACTTCTACGGGTTTCCGCGCGTCGCCGACGGCGTGAAGATCGCGAGCGAGCAGTTCGCCGAGTCGACCGAGCCGGACCGCGTGGATCGCCGCGTCGCCGCCGCCGAGCCGGCTGCGACCCATGCGGCGCACATCCAGGGACGGATGGCCGGCGTCAGCCGCCGATGCCTTCGCAGCGAGACGTGCCTCTACACGGTGACGCCGGGGTCGCGGTTCCTGATCGATCGTCATCCCGACGGGGACCGGGTGATCGTCGCGTCGCCGTGCTCGGGGCATGGCTTCAAGCACTCGGCGGCGATCGGCGAGGCGATCGCCGAGCTGGTGACGGAAGGGCGGAGCCGGCTCGACCTGGTACCGTTCTCGCTCGCGCGCGTTACCGGGACAGCCCCAGCTTCGTGAGCGCCCGCCGCAGCAGGCCGGCCTGCCGCAGATTCCGCGACACGTCCTGCGCGTGCCGCGCGTCTTCGCGCGTCTGCTTGGCGCGGTCGACGGCGTCGCGTGCCCCGTCGTACCTCCAGTCGTCATCCGGGCGCTGGTCCGCGCGGTCGCGGCTCTCCGCTGTCAATTGTTCAAGTCCCCCCACCTCGTCACGGCAATGAGCCGGCCGGTACGGCGTGGTACGTTGGCGGCCTGTGCAGATCGGCATCGACATCGGCGGGACCTTCACGGACATCGTCGCCCTCGACCGCGACGGTCGGCTGACCCTCACGAAGGTTCCGAGCACGCCCAAAGATCTGCTCCAGGGCATCGATGCCGCCGTGCGCCGCGTTCTCGATCTCGCCGGCGCCACGCCGGCCGCCGTCGAGCGCTTCATTCACGGTACGACCGTCGCGACCAACGCCGTGCTCGAGCAGAAGGGCCCGATGACGGCGGTGCTCACGACGGAAGGCTTCGAAGACGTGCTCGAGCTCGGACGCATGAAGCGCTCGCGCATGTACGACCTCGGCATGGACCCGGAGACGCCGACGTTCCTCGCGCCGCGCCGTCGGCGCGTCGGCATCCGCGAGCGGCTCGACGCGCGCGGCAACGTGCTGACGGCGCTCGACGAAGCGCAGGTGCGCGCCGCCGTCGGCACGCTGCGCGAGCAGGGGGTGCAGGCGATCGCCGTCTGCTACCTCTTCTCGTTCGTGAACGCGGGGCATGAACGGCGCACGCGTGAGATCTGTCACGACGTCGCGCCGGAGATCGGCGTGTCGCTCTCGTCGGAGGTCGATCCGACGTTCCGCGAGTACGAGCGGCTGTGCGTGACGGCGTTCGACGCGTATCTGCGACCCGTCGTGCAGCGCTATCTCGCCGGCCTCGCCGATACGCTCGGCCATCTCGGCATTCGCGCGGTGCCGCTCATCATGCGGTCGCGCGGCGGCATCGTGTCGGCCTCGCTCGCGGCACAGCAGCCGGTCACGCTGTTCCTGTCCGGACCGGCGGGCGGCGTGATCGGCGCCCGGTTCGCCGCGGAGCGGTCGGGCGTGCGCGACTTCGTCTCGCTCGACATGGGCGGGACGAGCAACGACGTCGCCGTCGTGCGCGGCGGCGAGCCGATGATCGCGAGCGAAGGATCGATCGGTCCGTATCCCGTGCGCACGCCGATGGTCGACGTCAGCACGATCGGCGCGGGCGGTGGCTCGATCGCCTGGATCGACAAGGCCGGTGGACTCCGCGTGGGGCCGCAGAGCGCCGGCGCCGAGCCGGGGCCCGCGTGCTACGCGCGCGGCGGCGATCGCGCGACGGTCACGGACGCGAACCTCGTCCTCGGTTACCTCAATCCCGAGCGGTTCGCGGGCGGCCTGATGACGCTCGACGTGACGGCGGCGGAACGCGCCGTCGGCGCCGTCGCGCAGCGGCTCGGGCTCGACGTGGTGGCGACGGCCGCCGGCATTCACCGCGTCATCAACGCGCGCATGGCCGATCAGATCCGTCTCGTGACGATCAAGCGCGGCTACGATCCACGCCAGTTCGCGCTCGTGGTGCTCGGCGGCGCCGGGCCCGTGCATGGCGTGCCGCTCGCCGACGAGATGGGCATGGCGGAAGTCGTCGTGCCGGAAGCGCCCGGTGTGCTCGCGGCGTTCGGCCTGCTCGCGGCGTCGATCGAGCATCACCACGCGCGGACGTTGTCGGCGCGCGCCGACGCGCTCGATCTCGCGGCGGTCAACGGCTGTCTCGCAGAGCTCGACGGCATGGGACGCGCGCGCATGCGCGAGGAAGGCGTGCCGGCCGGCGAGGTGCGCGTGCAGTACGCCGCCGACCTGCGCTACGTCGGCCAGTCGTACGAGCTCGAGGTGCCGGCGACCGCGCCGGTCACGATGGAGCGCGTCGGCGAGATCGTGCGCGCGTTCCACGCCGTGCACGAGCGCGTGTACGGCTACGCGCGCGAGCAGCAGCCCGTCGAGTTCATCAACTTCCGCGCCGTCCACACCTTTCCATTACCTGGGGGGCCCCGACATGGCCCCCCAGACCCCCCGACGCTCGCCGGCCCCGGGATGAACCCGGGTCCGGCTCGAGTGGCCGAGGCGCGCATCGGAGAGCGTCCGGCGTACTTCGGCGCGTTCATGCCGACCGCGATCTACGACCGCCCGCGGCTGCCGGGCGGCGCGCGCGTCGACGGGCCGGCGATCGTCGAGCAGGTCGACACGACCACGGTGATCCCGCCGGGATACTGTGCGATCGTGGATACGTCTTCGAATTTGCGCATCAGGAAGGCGTGAGCGCCGTGGTACGAAGCAGAGCGATGGGGACGTTCCGGGTGACGTGTCGGATCGAGAATCCGGTCGACCGCGGTCGTTCGGCCGTCGTCTCGGATCTCCTCGTGGATACCGGGAGCGAGCTCACGTGGATCGCGACGCGCGTCCTCGAGAAGATCGGGATCCGCCGCGAAAAGAAGGACCGGACGTTCGTCCTTGCCAATGGAGAGCTCGTGACACGAGGGGTGGGATTCGTCATCCTCCGAGTGGACGAGTTCTTTACCAACGACGAAGTCGTGTTCGCAGAGCCCGGCGATTGCGCATTGTTGGGGGCACGCTCGCTCGAGGGGCTGAATCTCACCGTCGATCCGTCGGGACATCGGCTCGTCCCCGGCGGGCCAATCCTCGCGGTGTCGCCGACCTCGCCAATGCGCACTCGTGTGGCACGTCGGCGCCGCCGATCGCATGCCGCCCTGCGAACGACGTGAGCCGATGACGACGATCGACCCCATCCTCCTCGAAGTCCTCCGCAACCGGCTCGACGCCATCGCCGACGAGATGGAGCTGACGCTACTGAAGAGCGCGGCGTCGCCGATCGTCAAGGAAGGGCTCGACGCCTCGGCCGCGCTGTTCAACGTGAACGGCGAAACCGTCGCGCAGGCCGCGGCGATCCCGATCCACCTCGGCGCGCTGCAGTTCGGCGCGCAGCGCATCGTCCGCGCGTTTCCGCCCGAGCGCATGCGTGAAGGCGACGCGTTCATCCTGAACGACCCGTACGACGGTGGAACGCACCTGCCCGACATCACGCTCGCGGTGCCGGTCGTCGCCGAGCGGAGCGCGGACGCTCCGGACGGCCGGGTGGTCGCGCTCGCGTGCACGATGTGCCATCACCAGGACGTCGGCGGCCGCACGCCCGGCAGCGTCCCGACCGACGCGACGGAGCTCTACCAGGAAGGCGTGATCATCCCGCCGACGCAGCTCTTCCGCGCCGGCCAGCTGGACGACAACCTCTTCCGGCTGCTCACGCGCAACGTGCGGCTGCCCGACGTCTTCACCGGCGATCTCATGGCGCAGGTGGCGGCCGGCCGTCTCGGCGGCGTGCGGCTCCGTGAGCTGTTCGCCGCGCACGGCACCGCGACCGTGCTCGACTACATCGACGAGCTGCTCGGCCGCGCGGAAACGCTCACGCGGCGCGAGATCGAAGGCATTCCCGACGGCGACTACCGGTTCGAAGACTGGCTCGACGACGACGGCGTGGACGTCGGCAGCCGCGTCAAGATCGCGGTCACGATCCGCGTGCACGGCTCCGCGATGACGTTCGATTTCACCGGAAGCGATCCGCAGGTGCGCGGCCCGTTCAACTCGGTGCCGGCGTCGACGATGTCGGCGGTGTTCTACGCGATCCGTGCCGTGTCCGATCCGTCGATTCCGAACAACGGCGGCTGCTTCCGCGCCGTCGACGTCGTGCTGCCCGAGGGCACCATCGTGAACCCGCGGCCGCCGGCGCCCGTGTCGTGCCGCACCGCGACGATCAAGCGCATCGCGGACACCATCCTCGGCGCGCTCGTGCGCGCGCTGCCGCACCGCATGCCGGCCGCCAGCTCCGGCACGCTGCTGGTCATGGCGCTCGGCGGTCGCGATCCCGCGACGGGCAAGCCGTTCGTCGCCAGCGAGCTCGCCGCGGGCGGCATGGGCGCGCGCCCCGACAAGGACGGCATCGACGTCATCGAGACGGACGTCTCGAACTGCATGAACATCCCGGTGGAGTCCGTCGAGATGAACTTCCCGCTGCGCATTCCCCGCGCGCGCCTCTGGGACGGTTCCGGTGGCGCCGGGCGCTTCCGCGGCGGGCTCGGGCTCGAGAAAGTCTTCGAGGCGACCGAGACCGACGTCCTCATCTCCCATCGCGGCGAGCGCTTCGCGTCGTCGCCGTGGGGTCTCCACGGCGGCGCGCCCGGACGCTCGGCGCGCGCGTATATCATTCGATCGGACGGCCGGCGCGAAGACCTGCCGTCGAAGAAGATGATCGTGCTGCACCCCGGGGACCAGCTCTGGGAGTACATCGCCGGCGGCGCCGGCTACGGTGATCCGCTCGAGCGCGAGACCGACGCGGTGCTGGCGGACGTGCTCGACCGCAAGGTCTCGCGTGACGAGGCGCGCGATCTCTACGGCGTGGTGCTCACCGCCGCCGGGGACGCCGTCGACGACGTCGCGACGAAGGACCTGCGCGCGGACCTCGTGCGTCGGCGTGGCGACATCACGTTCACCTTCGATCGTGGAGGCGACGGCCGCGAGGTCTGACATCGACTTCGTCCGCATCCCGGCCGGCGAGTTCTACATGGGCTGGGACGCGGGCCATCCGGCCGAGCGTCCCGCGCACGTCGTGTTCATCGACGAGTTCCTGATCGTGCGGACGCCCGTGACCAACGCGCAGTACGCGGCGTACCTCGCCGCGACCGGCGCCACATCGCCGCCGTTCTGGGAGAAGCCGGAGTTCTCGGATCCTGACCAACCCGTCGTCGCTCTGTCGTGGGACGACGCCGTCGCGTTCGCGGCGTGGGCCGGCGCGCGGCTCCCGACGGAAGCCGAATGGGAGAAGGCGGCGCGCGGCGGTCTCACGCAGGCGCGCTACGGGTGGGGCGACACGAAGCCCGACGTGAAGTTCGAGCGCCCGCCGCGCGCCGGCACGACACCGGCGAACGCGTTCGGACTCACGGACACATCGGGCGTCTGCCACGAATGGTGCGCCGACTGGTTCGACGACGCGTACTACGCGATCTCACCGCGCGACAACCCGCGTGGCCCGGCGTCCGGCACGCGCCGGGTGAGTCGCGGCGGCGCGTGGCGCCACGCGGATCCCTGGAGTCCGGTCGCGCATCGTTCGTCGCTCCCGCCGCACCTGCAGTACTCCGACTACGGGCTACGGCTCGCGCGCGACGCGCGCTGACGCCCAACGACAACCAGGCGCGGCGTATCGGATTTCCGACTCTTGCGCCGTGATACGCGTATGGCAAGATCGAGCCACGATGAATGACACCGCGCTGCTGATCTTTCTGAGCGTGGCGGCGATCATTCACGCCGTGTGCCTCGCAATCTGCATCGTCATGCTACGGGACGGGTTGCGGATCACCAGGGCCGTCGGCGCGCTCGTGATCCAGGAAGAGGAAAAGACCCGCCGTCTCTTCACGACGCGCTGATCTGAGCGCGTCGTTTCCATCGTTCCTCTCGCAAGCCGCCGGTCTGCGCGCCTCGTGCCCTTGGGAGTACGATATGCGCCACTCGAGCGCGCCTGAGGAGGCTGCCCGTGAAAGATGGCCTGCGGTTCGTCGATTCCGACATGCACGTCATGGAGCCGCCCGATCTGTTCGAGCGTTACCTCGATCCGAAATTCAAGCACCGCGTCATCACCGGCGTCGGCGCGGACGGCCGGCCGACGCGCGCGACGTTCTCGATGACCATGCTGGACGGCGAGCCCGTCCAGGACATCGACATCCAGCAGTACCGCAAGCGCGTGAAGAAGGGGCCGACGCAGAGCACCCAGCCGCTGTCCAACTCGCGGCTCGCCGACACCGGCCGGCTCGACTTCGCGGTCGCCCGCGATTACGACCCCGTCGCCCAGGTCCAGGGTCTCGACATGGAAGGCGTCGACATCGCGGTGAACTACCCGACGTCGGGGCTGTCGCTCATCGCGCGCGACGGCATCGATCCCCGGCTCTCGCTCGCGGTGTGCCAGGCGTACAACAACTGGATCCACGAGTTCTGCTCGTACCGCCCCGACCGGCTCAAGTGGGTCGCGATGCTCCCGATGCACGACGTGCATCTCGCGTGTCGCGAGCTCGTCCGCTGCGTGCGCGAGCTCGGCGCCGTCGGCTCGTTCATCCGGCCCAACCTGATCAACGGCCGGTACTGGCACTCGAACTACTGGGATCCGCTCTACACGGTGCACGAGGATCTGGACGTCACGTGGGGCTTCCACGAAGGGGTCAGCGCGCTCTATTCGCGCATGATCCCGCTCTACGGCGAGAACCGCTTCTATCGCCACGTCGCCAGCCACTGGATCGAGATGCAGCAGGCGATGATCGCGATGATCATCGGCGGCGTGTTCGAGTTCCACCCGAAGCTCCGCGTCGGGTTCCTCGAAGCGCAGAACTCCTGGGCGCCCGGGCTGCTGTCGCGCATCGAGTGGGACTATCCGCAGTACCGCGACACGCACGCGCCATATCTCGCGCTGACGCCGAAGGAATACTTCCGCCGGAACTGCTGGGCGGCGGTCGAGGGCAGCGAGCCGGAGATCGAGGCGACGGCCGGGCTCATCGGCGCCGACCGCATGTGCATCTCGACCGACTTCCCGCACTTCGACTCGAACTTCCCGCACGTCGCGGAGAATCTGCTGAAGAACGTGCCGCGCGACATCGCCGCGCAGATCTTCATGGGCGGCGCGCATCTCTATGGCTTCGCGGAGGAGCACTTCAAGAAAGCCGATGCCGCGGCGGCGAAGGCAGGAGGCCAGCGATGATCCAGGCGCGCAAGCTCGGCCACGTCGTCCTCAAGGTGCGTGATGCGATGAAGTCGAAGGACTTCTACGTCCGCGCGCTCGGTCTGAAGGTCGCGCACGAGGACGACGCGCGCGGCGCGGTGTTCCTGTCGTTCGGCACGGAGCATCACGACCTGGCGCTCTTCCCGCTGGCGACGGGCGAGCCGCCGTCGGCGAGCCAGCCCGGCCTGCACCACATGGCGTGGCAGCTCGGCAGCTTCGAGGAGCTTCGCGCGGCCTACCAGGAGCTGAAAGCGCTCGGCTTCGCGATCGAATCGACCGTCGAGCACAACGTCACCCGCAGCATCTATTTCCCCGATCCGGACGGCAACCGCGTCGAGCTCTACTGCGACATGGTGGAGAACGGGTTCGAAGCCATGCAGACGGTCGGCCCGCGGCGCGATCCGCTGAGCTTCGACGAATGAGAGTCATTAGTCCGCGCGCACGGAGGACGACGACGCATGGCGATGTACTGGAAGGAGATCACCGTCAACTGGGGCGAGTCCGATCCGTTCGGGCTCGTGTACTACCCGCGGATCGTCGCCTGGTTCAACGACACCGAGCACGAGCTGTTCCGGATCATCGGCTATCCGATCGAGCAGATGATCAAGAACGACCGGACGACGTTCGTGATGGGCGAGATCCACTTCCGGTTCATCGGCCCCGCCGCGTACGGCGATCGCATCGTGACCACGATCACGCTGGCCGAGGCCGGCGAGCGGACGCTGCACTGGAACTGCAAGGCGAAGAACGCGCTCACCGGCGCGGCCGTGAGCGAGGGCAAGGCCACGCGCGTCTACGCGCGCATCAACGAGGACGGCACGCTGACCTCCCAGCCCATCCCGAAGACGATGCTGGACGCGCTGCGCGAGCTCGGCGACCTCAAGCACCTGCCGCCGAACAGCGCGCGCAGCAAGATCGGCGCGGACCGCTGATGGCGGCGCGCCGATGAAGTTCGGCTGGCTGACGCTCGCGCACTCCCCCGGCGCCGAGGACGACGGCGCTGCCATCGACCAGCAGCTCGCCCAGGCGTGCTACGCGGACGAGCTCCGCTTCGACGGGATCTGGCTCACCGAGCACAACTTCACGGGCGAGGCCGTCTACAACGACCCGATCCCGTTCGCGGCCGCGGTCGCCATGCGCACGTCGCGCATCCGCCTGGGCTTCGCGGTGATCCAGCTCGCGCTGCGGCACCCCACGCGCCTCGCCGTGCAGCTGGCGCTGCTCGACAACCTCTCGCGCGGGCGCGTCGACATCGGCGTGGGGCGCGGCACGCTCTACAACGAGTACGAGTTCATGGGCTACGGCCTGCGCAGCGACGACAGCCGCGAGCGGGCCGACGAGGCGCTCGCCGTCCTCGTCGGCGCGTTCACGCAGGAGCCGTTCGAGCACCACGGCAAGTACTTCCACGTCACGATGCCGCAGCTCCGCCCGCGCCCGGTGCAGCGCCCGCACCCGCCGATCTGGCGGAGCGTCGTCGCGCCGGCGTCGTTCCGCGAGTGCGGCCGGCTCGGCGCACCGATCCTGACGCAGCGCCTGGCGCTGCCGCGCATCCTCGAGCGGTTGACGCTCTACGAGGAGGGACTGGAGGAGGGCGGCCACGACGCGGCGACGCGCACGCGGCTGCGCCGGGACGCGGCGCTCTGGCGGCACGTGTACGTGGCGGACAGCCAGGCGCAGGCGGAAGACGAGCTCGGCGCCGTGCTCGTGCACACGCGGCAGCACATGCTGCACGCGCGGCAGGCGTACAACCCGGCCGACTTCGTCGTCGACCCGGCGCTGCTGAACCCGTTCAACGACCCGCGCGTGTCCGACGGCGAGGCGGTGCGCCACTCACTGGACAACGGCGCGCTGTACGGCACGCCGGAGCGGGTGGCCGAGCAGCTCGCGGAGATCCGCGACGCGGGCGTGCATCACGTGCTGGCGCAGATGAGCTTCGGCCACGCACCGCACGAGCGGCTGATGGCGTCGATGCGGCTCTTCGCCGAGAAGGTCATGCCGCGCTTCCGCGACTGACGGGCGACGCGCGCCGTCCCGTCCGGTGTTGCCAGCGCGTCGCGCCACAACGCCTCGGACGTAACCCGACGTCCGATAGATGTGACCAGACCTTCGCTCACCGTCGAGGGCGGCGCACCGCCGCCCTCGACGCCAGCGGCCTCGGTTCAGAAGCCCGTACAGCTCACCTGTCCAGCGAGGTTGCTACTGGTGCCCGAGACGTTGCCGGTGTGGCTCGATTCGCCATCGAAGCAGCGAAGCCCGAACCCGACATTGCCCGTGATGGTGTTCACGGGGGTGGCCAAGCTCACGCTCGCGCCCTGGAAGAGACGTATGCCGTCGGCCCCGTTCCCCGAGATCGTGCTCCCTCGAGTCGACATCCGCGAGCCATGCACGAGCTGGACGCCTGATAACGTATTGCCGACAATCGTCACGTCGCCCCGGAGGTCAATCGCCGCGTTCAGATCGGTGTTGATGCCGACGCCGGTGTTGTTGGAGTGAGCGAGACGATCGATACGACTGTCGGTTTTCTCATGGTGCGTCTTCCTTCCTTTCGGGCTGATCGTGAGCGCGCCGTACGCCAGCGCATGCAGCGGTTCCCCCGCGTTTCGCCGGTCGTCATCGCCCCCTCCCTGAGTTGATCTGCGGCGCCCGCTGAGCAGCGAAGATGCCAGCCCCAGAGGTGCGTGTTTCTGCAGGCGTTTCGAATACCGCTATCCCGCCCCGGCCCGGTGCGACTGGCATTGCGTGCGGGTTGGGACTACATTCCGTGCGTGCAGCTCAGGCCAGCGGACCGCGAGTTTCTCCTGGCGCTGGCCGACGTCGCGTTCAGCAACCCGTTCAGCGCGAAGCGCGCGACGCTCGTCTCGCGGCTCGTGCCGAACCTCGCGCTCGAAGCGCTCGCCGGCGACCGCGAGGCGCTCGCCCGCACGGTCGCCTCGCGTCTCGCGGCGTTCGCCGGGAGCGCCGGGACGATCGCCCGGCTGGACGCGTCGGACCGTGAGCTGGTGCGGGTGGCGCGCCTGTATCTGGCGTATCACCGGTACCTCCCGCAGCTCGACAGCCTGATCGAGCGCCAGGCTCCCGGCGGCGCGCCGCTGGCCGTCTCGTTCGGGGACGAGGCGCTGGCAACGATCATCGCCAGCGGGCTCGACGAGGAGCGGGCGGTACGGTTCTTCGCATTCTTCTTCCAGCTGCGACGCGCGTTCTACTTCATCGCCCGGTCGCTCGCGGGCGAATGCGACTCGATTCGCCGACTGCGCGAGGCGCTGTGGAACAACGTGTTCACCGACGACATGCGCGGGTACGAGGCCGCGCTGTGGAGCCGGATGGAAGACTTCTCCACGCTCCTGCTCGGCGAGACGGGCACGGGAAAGGGTGAAGCGGCGGCCGCCATCGGCCGGTCGGCGTTCATTCCGTACGTCGCGCGCGAGCGGCGCTTCGCCGCGAACTTCGCGGAGAGCTTCATCGCGATCAACCTGTCGCAGTTTCCGGAGACGCTGATCGAGTCCGAGCTGTTCGGCCATCGCAAGGGCGCCTTCACGGGGGCCATCGACCACCACGAAGGGGTGTTCGGGCGCTGCAGCGAGCACGGCGCGCTATTTCTCGACGAGATCGGCGAGGTGACGGCCGGCGTGCAGATCAAGCTGCTGCAGGTCCTGCAGGAGCGCACCTTCACGCCGGTTGGCGGACACGAAAAGAAGCGGTTTTCCGGTCGCGTGATCGCCGCCACGAATCGGCCGCTCGGAGAGCTCCGCCGGGCCGGGCGCTTCCGCGAGGACTTCTTCTATCGCCTGTGCTCGGACGTTATCGAGGTACCGACGCTCCGCCAGCGGATCGCGGAATCACCGGCCGAGCTGGCGGTGCTCGTGCGGCTGCTCGTGTCGCGGATCACCGGCGCGGAGGACGCCGCCCTGACGGCGCGCGTGCAGGAGCAGCTGGAGACCGGCCTGCCGCGCGACTATCCCTGGCCAGGCAACGTGCGCGAGCTCGAGCAGGCGGTGCGCCGGGTACTGCTGACGGGGCGCTACGCGGGCGACGCCGCGCCGGCCGCTGCGGACGAGGATGCGGCGCTGATCGGGCAGCTACGCGCCGGCGCGCTCACCGCCAACGCGCTGCTCGCGGGGTATTGCCGGTTCCTGTACCGACGCCTGGGAACCTATGCCGAGGTGGCCAGACGCACCGGGCTCGACCCGCGCACGTCGCGCAAGCACATCGAAAACGGCAAGGACCGGTAGCCACAGGCCGCCGGCGCGGCTCACGGCGTCGATGCGGCTCGTCGCCGGGAACGCCGTCTGCCGCACCTCAGACGCTCGGCTTCGTCGAGAACGGCGTCAGCTGCAGCTCGTGCGTCCAGCAGGACCGGTCCTGCGTGTGCAGGTACCAGAACGCCTCGGCGATCTTCACCGCGTTCATCACGATCTCGGGATTCTTCTGCGCCCGCGGCAGCGCGCGCGTGCCCGGCGAGTCGATGAGGCCGTCGATCACCACGTTCGCCACGTGCACGCCGTGCTCGGAGTACTCCTCGGTGAGCACCTGCGCCAGCGTGCGCATCATGACGCGCGGATAGTAGAGGGACTGGCCGGTCAGGCGCTTGCGCCCGCGCAGCGAGGAGGCGTTGTTCGAGATGAGGAACGATCCCGACCCGCGCGTGCGCATGGCCGGCAGCACTTCCTGCGCGACGAGGAACGGTCCGCGGCTTGCGATGTGCTGCGCGGTCTCGAAGATCTCGAGCGGCACGTGCTCCAGCAGTTCCTTGTCGGGCGGCAGGTCGCGGCCCTCGAGATAGCCGGCGTTGTAGACGAGCACCTCGGGGTCGCCCCACCGCTCGCGCACGGTTGCGAAGGCGCGCGCGATCGACTCGCGCGACACGAGGTCCAGCTCCACGGTGGCGCACGCGCCGCCCTGCTCGACGATGGCCTTCTCCAGCGCCGCGGCGTTCGCGGCGGTGCGCGTCGTGAGTACGACGAAGCAGCCTTCCTTCGCGAACTTCTGGGCGATGGCGCCGCCGACGCCCCAGCGGACGCCGACGGGCAGGTGGCTGTCGTCCACCGCCTTGCCGTGCGCCAGCTTCGTGTTGCGACCGTCGGCCTGCCACTTGGACGTCGCCCCGACCACGACGGCGACCGGTTTCCGGGCTGCGCTCATGGGATCTCCCTTGCGGCTGGAGTCGAAGGCACGGGTCGTTAGTGGCGGACAGCCACCGCCCAGTCGGCCACGCGCAGCCGCTGGATCCGCGTGAAGTGGCGCGCGTTGCACGTCGCGACCCCGCACTGATGCTCCATGGCGATCGCCGCGACCGCGATGTCCATGTCGTCGACCAGCAGACCTCGCACCTCGAGATCCGCCTTGTGCTCGGCGAAGGCGGCGCTCGCCCCCTCGGTCCATTCGAGCCATCGCAGCAGCGCCCGCCAGCGCCGGTACTGAGCGCCGAGCAGGCGCGCTCGCGACGATCCCGCCGGGAGCCGCGCGATGCCGAACTGGATTTCCGCCGCGACCGGCGGCACCACGAAGAGCTCGCCGGGCCGGTGCTCGGCAGCGTGGGCCAGCGCCACGGCGTCGGCCCGCATCAGCCGGGACAGCGCGCTCGTGTCAACGACGAGCATCACCGAACGGAGCGCGCCGCCGGTTCCGTCGGGTCCGCCGGATCGCCCGGTCCAGCGCTTCTCCGGCCGCCTTCAGCTCCCGGCGTTCCTTTGCCGAGAGATGCGCCCCCTCCAGGAAGCCGGCCGGCCATTCGCCGAGGTTTTCCTGGACGAGGCGCTCGCACGCCTCCACGACGAGCCGGTTCCGGCTGGCCTTCTTCCGGGCGGCCAGGGTGTCGAGCGCGCGAAGCAACGGTGACGGCAAGTGCACGGTCGTCGACGGCATGCGAATAGGCTATATTCGCGCCGCGTCGCTCGCAAGGACGGCGACGAGGTCAGCGCTTGCCGCGCCGCTTCGCCCGCCGGGCCGGCGACGGCCGCCGGCGCGGCCGTCCGTTCGCCGCGGCCCGCGGCTCGCTGCTTCCCGGCAGGTTGCTGCCCTTCAGGAAGCCGGACACGCGATCGACGCCCTGCATGAACGCGAAGCCCTTGCCCGGCATGTCGAGCTTCGCCGCCTTGATGATCGTGTCGAAGATCGCGCCCGCCTGCTTCGTCGGCGCGACGGTGATCAGCACTTCCTTTTCGGGATCGATGAGATATCCGAGGAACATCAGCCGCTCGCGGACGCCGCGGCCGCGTCCGGCGTAGATCGTCACCCCCTGGGCGCCGGCGGCGAGAACCGCGTCCGCCACGGTTTCGGCGCGTCCCCGCTCGACGATGCAGGTGATCAGCTGGTAATCCATCGTGCGGGTCCCCCCGGCCCCGGCCCTTTCTACGTCTCGCGCGGGCCGTAGTGCAACCGCCATCTTCAGCGCGCCCAGTTGGTATAGTCGGACGACGGTCGATCCGACCGGGCGTTCACGCCACGGGAGGCTCTCGCTGACGCGCACCATCGCCGTCCTGCTCCTGCTGCCGTTCCTCCTCGCCGCGACCGGTCTGGCTGCCGAACACGAAGCGCTGGTCGACGAGCCGCCGGCGCTCAAAGGGTCCCGATCGGCGGCCGAGCACGTCGAACGCGCCCGCGCGCTGATCGGCCGCGGCGAGCCGGCGGCGGCGGTGCCGCTGCTGCGCGAAGCCCTGCGGCTCGACCCGTCGCTGACCGACGCGCGCTCGAGCCTCGGGTTCGCGCTGCTCGGGATCGGGGACGTCGACGGCGGCATCGAAGAGCTGCGCGCGGTGTTGCGGCGCGACCCGGACGCCGTGGCGGCGCGCGTGCACCTCGCGACCGCGCTGATGGCGCGCCAGGACTGGACCGCCGCGCGCGGCGAGCTGGACCAGGCGCTGCGACGCGAGCCCCGGCACCTGCACGCGCAGTACGCGCTCGGCGTCGTGCGCTACACGCTCGGTGACCTGGCCGGCGCCATCGACGCCTACCGGGAGGTCCTCGCCGCCGCCCCCGAGCACCACGACGCGCGCTTCAATCTCGCGCTGACGCTGAAGCTGGCGCAC
>JACPCW010000090.1 GCA_016184365.1 Candidatus Rokuibacteriota bacterium | reverse complement strand
GATGCGATTGCGCAGGAAGCGAGGATCGGCATTCGACGGATCCTCGAGCCACTCGTGGCCGGCCGCGCGGAGCATGTCGGCGATCGCCGCGCGGCGTGTCTCGATCAGCGGCCGCACGATGCGGCCCCGGACCGGGGGAATGGCGGCGAGGCCACGCGGGCCGGCGCCCTCGAGGAGGCGCATGACGACCGTCTCGGCCTGGTCGTCGGCGGTGTGCCCGATGGCGATGCGCGTGGCGCCGATCGCGGCCGCGCGCGCGTCGAGCGCGGCGTACCGCGCGTGGCGCGCCGCATCTTCGAGCGATCCGGCGCGCGCGACGTCGACGGTGACGACGTCGGCCGGCACGTCCAGTCGCGCCGCGAGCGCCGCGACGAACGCCGCGTCGCGTGACGAATCAGGTCGAAGCTGGTGATCGACGTGGACGACGTGGAGCTCGAGACCGAGCTCTGCGCGGAGCGCGAGCAGCGTGTACAGCAGCGCCACGGAGTCGGCGCCGCCCGAGACGGCCACCAAGACACGTTCGCCGCCGGCGAGCATCGCATGGCGGCGAATCGTGTCGCGTACGGCGTCGAGGACCGTCACCCGCCCTGCAGACCGACCCAGACCTCGCCGTCCTCGAAGTGCTCCTTCTTCCACACGGGCACCGTCCGCTTGAGCGTGTCGATCGCGTACTGGCAGGCGGCGAACGCCTCGCCGCGGTGGGCGGCGGACACGCCGATCAGCACGCTCGACTCGCCGATCTCGAGCCGACCGACGCGGTGGAGCATGGCGATCCGGCGCACGCCCGACCACCGCGCCCGGATGGCGTCGCCGATCTCGCGCATCTTCGTCTCGGCCATCGGCGCGTGCGCCTCGTACTCGAGGAACTTCACGGCGCGTCCGCCGGTCTGATTGCGGACGACGCCGGAGAAGATCGCGATCCCGCCGGCGCCGGCATCCGCGACCGCGTCGGCGACGGCGTCCGGGGAAAGCGGACGCTCCACGACCCGGAAGCTGTCGCCGTCACTGCCGCCGCTGACCGGCGGAAACAGGCAGAGCTCGTCGTCCGGCTTCAATTCGTGCTCGGGGACGACATAGTCGTGACCGACGGCGAAGAGCGTGTACGGCCGGTAATCGGAGAGCTGCGGGTGGCGGCTGACGACGGCCTGCCAGGCCGACTCGACGGTGCCGCCTTCGGGGAGGTCGAGGTCGAGCCGCTCTTGCCCGGCCGCTTCGCGGTACCGGGCGAAGAGACGGACTCGCACCTTCACGACGAAGACACTAGAACCGGTGGGACTGGCCGCAGCCGCAGCTCGACTTCACGTTCGGATTCTTGATCGCGAAGCCGGCGCCCATCATGTCGTTCGCAACGAAGTCGATCTCGCTGCCCGCGAGGTACGACATGCTGTGCTGGTCGACGAAGACCTTGATGCCGTGGGATTCCACGACCTGGTCGCCCGTCGTCTCCTGGTCCTCCCAGCCGAGCTCATAGCTCATACCGGAGCAGCCGCCGCCCACGAGTCGGACCCGGAGTCCCCACTCGGGCTTGCCTTCCTCCAGTCGGAGCTCGGAAATCTTCTGCGCGGCGGTCTCAGTGAGCGTGAGCATCGGCGGCCCCCTTGAATTCTTTGCGTTTTCTGCGGTTTAACCGGATCAATCGTATCACAGGATACCCCCCGCCGGCATCAGCGTGAGGTCCTCCAGCGCGGCGTTCGGCGGCAGCGTCGCCATGAAAACCACGCCGCGTGCGACGTCGTGCGCCGACAGCATCCGCGACCGGTCAGGACCGCCGCCGATCGCGTCCCAGAGCGGCGTATCGACGGCGCCGGGCAGCAGCACGCCGACCCGGAGAGCCGGCCGGACCTCCTCGGCGAGCACGCGCGAAAACGCGATGAGGCCCGCCTTCGTCGCAGCATACGCCGCGCAGTTCGGAATCGGGCGCCGCGCCACGATCGACGCGATCGAGATGATCGTGCCGCGCTGCTGGCGCAGCATGGGCCGGAGCACCGCGCGACTCATCAGCATCGCGCCGCGCAGGTTGACCGCGAGCATCGCGTCCCACTCGTCGGTCTTCGCATCCACCACCGGTCCGAAGGACGCCGTGCCGGCGGCGTTGACCAGCACGTCGACGCGATCGAGTCGCCCGAGCGTCTCGTCGACGAGCGCGATCACGTCGCGCTCCTCGCGCACGTCGGCCGGCACCGCGAGCGCGGTACGGCCGGCGGCGTGAAGCTCCTCCGCCACCGCCGCCAGCTCGGCGCGCGTCCGCGCCGCGAGCACGACCGACGCGCCCTCCGCGGCCAGCGCAGACGCGACGGCGCGTCCGATACCGCGGCCGGCGCCGGTGACGATCGCGACCTGGCCGTGCATCTGTCGGGGGGCCCCGACATGGCCCCCCGAACCCCCCGACGCTCCGAGCGGCCCGGCAAAGCCGGCCCGCTCGTCGGCCTCATGCCCGTTCATATCTGCAGTCCGCGGCCCGACTTGATGAGCTCCATGAACTCCGCGCGCGTCTCCGGCCGATCGCGGAACGCGCCGAGCATCGCCGACGTCACCGCCTTCGAGTTCTGCTTCTCGACGCCGCGCATGATCATGCACAGGTGGACCGCCTCCATGACGACGGCGACGCCGCGCGGCTGGAGCGCCTCGTTCAGCGTGTTCGCGATCTGCGTCGTCAGCCGCTCCTGCACCTGCAACCGCCGGCTGAACATCTCGACGAGGCGCGGGATCTTCGACAGGCCGACGATCTTCGACTTCGGCATGTACGCCACGTGGCATTTCCCGATGAAGGGCAGGAGGTGGTGCTCGCAGACGGAGAACACGTCGATGTCCTTCACGACGACCATTTCGTCGTATTCCTCGACGAACATCGCGTCGTTCAGGATGTCGTGCACGTCGCGCGTGTAGCCCGACGTCAGATACGTGAACGCCTTCGCCACGCGCTCCGGCGTCTTCGCCAGCCCCTCGCGCGTCGCGTCCTCGCCGAGCTGCGCCAGCAGCTCACCGACCAGCTTCGCGATGCGCTCTTCGCGCTCCGTCATCGCCTCGCGTTCCGTCATGCGCCACTCCGGTATTCGAACCGGTTCTTCGCGGTCTCCTGAACGACGACGCCGGCGAGCGTGCCGTGCGGCAGCTCCGCCTCGAGCGTGTGGAAGAACGCGCGCGCGAGCCCTTCACCGGTCGTGATGACGCCGGCGAGGAGCGGGACGTCCTCGAGCGCGCGGTGATCGACCTCGCCGACGACCGCACGTTCCACGGCGGCGTCGAGCACGCGGAGGTCGAACGCCATGCCGGTCTGCGGATCGGGCGGGCCGGTCACGGTCACCTCGACGTAGTAGTTGTGGCCGTGCGGCCGGTGACACGGACCATACAGTCGCGCGTTCTCTTCGGGACCGAGCGCCGGCGTCGACAGCCGATGTGCCGCGCTGAAATGGTACGCGCGCGTGAGCGCCACCCGATGCGACCGCGCCGGCGTCGTGACGCTCATGCGCCCTCGTAGTCGACCCAGAGCGTCGGATCTTCGAACACACGAATCCGCGCGAGACGCTCCAGACCCAGCTTCGGGGCGAGCAAATCCCAGATCACGATCGCGATGTTCTCCGTCGTCGGGACCTTGCCGCGAAACAGCGGATCGGCGTTGAGGTCGGCGTGATCGAACCGCTCGACCACCGTCTCCGCGACGACGCGCTTCAGCTCCGCCAGGTCCATCATCATGCCGGTGGTCGCATCGATCGGACCGCGGACGGTGACGTCGACGGTGTAGTTGTGCCCGTGCGGGATGGTGAGCCGCCCGAACGCGCGCTCGTTCTCCGTCGCCGACCACGCATCGACCTGATAGCGGTGACCGGCGGAGAACGTGAACCGCCGCGTGCTGGACGCGACGTCGGTCATGCGTCGAGGACCTCGCGCCACGCGCGCGCGACGCGCGGAAGATCGAACGCTTCGACCCGCGTGGTGCCGGCGGCGCCCAGCGTACGGCGCAACGTCACGTCGCGCACGACGCGCTCGATCGCCGTGGCGAGCTCGTCGGCACGGCGCGGGCTCACGAGCAGGCCCGTGCGCTCGTGCTCCACGACTTCGGGCACGGCAGCAGCGCGACACGCGACGACGGGAAGTCCGGCGGCCATGGCTTCAGCGAAGACGATGCCGAACGCTTCCTGCACGCTCGGCAGACAGAACAGATCGGCATTCACGTATTCTACCGCCAGCGCTCGCGCGCCCACGTCGCCGAGAAACGTCACGTGCGCGCCGAGCGCCAGCCGGTTCGACAGATCGCGCAACGCCGCGTACTCCGGTCCCTTCCCTACGATGCGCGTCCGCAGCTCCGGGATTCGTTCCGTGAGCAGCCGCGCCGCATGCAGCAGGTCCGCGATGCGCTTGCGCGGGTACATCCGCGCCACGCACAGCACCGTCGGTGGCCCGGGACGACGCGCGCCGGCCGCGGCGAGACGCGCGCGCCATCCGGCGAGATCGATCGGCTCCGGGATCGTCCGAACCGGATGCCCGAGACCGTAGAGGCGACGCGCCGTCTCGGCCGCGTACGTGCTCGACGCCACGACGACGTCGGCACGGTGCGCGTTCGCGCGCTCCCACCGGGCCTGAATCCCGAGCAGCGTGCGCACCCAGCCGCGCTCGTGGGTCATCTCGTCGGCGATCACGCCCTTCAGCGACACGACGAACTTCGGCCGGCGACGGCGGCACGCCCACAGGAACCCATCGAGATCGACGCCGAGGACGACGTCCGCCGACGGCGGCCGGAGCGCGGCGGAGACGTTGTAGCGGAAGCGGTCGAACGTGTGAAAGCCGGTGCGCCGCCCGAGCGGTCGCACGTCGATCTCGATGCCGACGTCCGCCAGCCCGCGAACGAGGCCGGCCGTCGCGACGAACGTGCCGCTCCCTTCGGTCGGACTGGCGGGCGTGGAGCTCAGAACGGTGACGCGCACGGCGGAGCGGAACGACGGCGGCCGGGCTCGGGCGGCCGGCTACCGGCCGGTGAACCGCGGCGGGCGCTTGTCGAGGAACGCCCGCGTGCCCTCCCGGTAGTCCGCGCTCTCGAGCGCCTCGACGCCCAGGTCTTTGAGCCGCTTGCGCCGGTCGTCGTCGAGCCCCTCGAGATAGAACTGCACGGCCGCCTTCGCGCCCGTCACCGAGAGCGGCGCGTTCCCGACGACGGTGTCGAGATACTCGTACGTGTATCGCTCGAGGTCCGTGACGGGCAGCAGCCGCTGGATGAAGCCGATCCGCAGCGCCTCCTCCGCGCTGACGGTGCGCGCGGAAAAGAGGATGTCCTTCGCGTACGCCGGGCCGACGAGATCGACGAGCTGCCCGACGGCATCGGCGCCGTAGACGATGGAGAGCCGGGCCGCGGGGATCCCGAACTTCGAGCCGTCCGCCGCGAATCGCAAATCGCACGACATCGCGATCGCCATTGCGCCGCCCATGCAGTATCCGAAGATCATCGCGACCGTCGGCTTCCGGCACTGGCGCACCGCCGTGTACGCCGCCGTCCACACCTCGTTGTAATGTTGCGCGGTCGCGATGTCCTTCCGCTGCTCCGCGAACTCCGAGATGTCCGCTCCCGACGCAAACGCGTCCCGGCCGGCGCCGCGATAGATGACGGCGCGCACGCCGTCGTCGCGCCCGAGCTCGTCGGTGACGCGCGCGATCTCCGACCACATCGCCAGGCTGATGGCATTGCGCGTGCGCGGCCTGTTGACGACCACGGTGGCGATGCCGCCACGACGCTCGACGAGGATGTCACTCATGAGGCCGGAGTCTAGCAGACGGTGAAGATGGATGGTGGCGGTGGGAGGAATTGAACCTCCGACACGGGGCTTATGAGACCCCTGCTCTGCCGCTGAGCTACACCGCCGAACGTGGAGCGGATCGGGCGAACCGCTCGAGTTTACCATGGCGTCCGCAAGCCATTGCGGAGGCAGCGGTTTTGTTTATAATCCGCGGCGAGCTAACCCAACACCGAGCGCGGCTCACATCACACGGGCGCACGACCAACGCACAAACCGGACACGGTTCGGAGGCTTTCAATCATGCAGTTCCGCTCAGATCCCTGGCCGCCCGCCGTCGAGATGCGCCGCCCCCTCGACGAAGACGAAGACCCGGTGGCCGACGAGGATGAGGACGGCGACGAGGAGGACGATTTCGACGACGACGACGACTTCGAGGACGACGATCTCGAAGACGATGAGGCGGAGGCCGAGGCGGAGGCGGACGTCGACGTCGTCGGCGACGACGAGGAGGAGGAGGACGACGACGAGGAGGAGGACGAGGACGAGGAGGAGGAGGAGGAGGAGGAGGACCTAGACGACCTGGACGACCTGGACGACGACGACCTCGACGACGACGACCTCGACGACGACGATGATGATGACGACGACGACGAGGACCTCGACAACGAGGAGGACGAAGACGACGACGTGTAGTTCACCTCGCGGCTGGGAGGGGCGGAGACGATGGAGCAATACTGGCTGTTCCTGCTGCGGTGGTTTCACTTCCTCGCGGGCATCACGTGGATCGGCATGCTGTACTACTTCAACTTCGTACAGACGCCATTTTTCGCCAAGGCGGAGGCGCCCGTCCGGACGGGGATGATCACCGGCGGCGTCGTCGAGCTCGCGCTGTGGTGGTTCCGATGGGGCGCGATGTTCACGTTCATCACCGGGTGGCTGTACCTCCTGCACGTGATGTTCTCGCAGTACGGCGATCCTCGGACGTTCCTCGCCACGGAGTACGGCTGGAAGATCTTCTTCGGCGGCATGCTCGGGTCGCTCATGTGGGCCAACGTGTGGTTCGTGATCTGGCCGGCGCAGCAGGTGGTGATCGCGTCGGCGCGACAGGTGGCGGGCGGCGGTCAGGCCATCGCCGACGCGGCCGCGCGGGGTGCCCGCGCCGGCATCACGTCCCGGACGAATACGCTGCTGTCGATCCCGATGCTGCTCTTCATGGGCGCAGCGATGCACTCACCCGCCATCGGCAACCCGGCGAACGCCACGCAGAAGATCGTTGCGCTCCTGCTGCTGGTGGTCGTGATGGCGATCGTCGAGATCAATGCCGTCGTCGGCGCGGCCACGCCGGACAAGGCGAGCGCGACGAAGAAGATGATCGCGACGAGCGTCTCGAACACGTTCTGGGCGGGATTCATCGTCACCGCGATCCTCTGGATCGGCCTCGAAGTCATCTTCCCGTGAAGATGGGGGGCCCCGACATGGCCCCCCATACCCCCCAACCTTCGAAGGCCCCGGAATGAATCCGGGGCCTTCTCTGTTTCGCGTCGCGTGCCCGAGGGCCCCGACATGGCCCCCCCCAATACTTCCCAGCCTCGAAGGCCCCGGGAGTTACTTGAGGTATTCGGCCAGCGCGGGGATGTCGTTCGCGAGCTGCGGCTGCGGCGCCATGACCTGCGTCGGCCGCTTCGGCTTGTAGCCGGGCGGATACGCGCCGCGCAGGACCTTCCCATCGAGCAGCTCGCGCGAGGCGCCTTTCACCGCGGGCCCGACAGCTCCGGACTGCGCGGGATCGACGGCGTGGCAGGCGATGCACTGGGACAGATACACCTGCTTGCCGCGGTCGGCGAGGGGATTGCCGCTCGAACCGCCGCAGCCCGCGAGGCCGATCGCGACGAGGACGCCGCACACGGAAGGCGGGAGCCGCACGCGAGGAAGCTTAACAAATGCGCGGCGGCGTCGGGGGAACCGACGCCGCCGCGCCAGAGTCACATCGCGCTAAGAATCAGACGATCGACCCGAATCAGAACACCGCGGTCGGCAATCTCAAATGACCGCGCGCGAATCACCCCGACCCGAATCAGAGCGGATCAAAGCCAGAGCCGAATCAAAACAATCGCGCTCGAATCAGAGGCCCGCGCGCCCGAAATCAGACGGCGGCGGGGCGCAGACGGTCGCGAGCCGACTCGAAATCGATGATGCGCGCCGGACCGCGAGACACCGGCCGCTCGGTCAGCTCGGCCATGCGGCCGAGAACGATCGCGTCGTCGTCCAGGAAGAGGTGACGGCCACGGCGCCGGACGATGCTGCAGATCTCGGCGGCCATGAACGACAGGCGCCACCACGCACGCTGCACACGCGCCCACGCCGCGGTCTTCCGCGGGCGGCGCGCCGAAGGCGTCTCGCGCGCGACCCGCGCCGGCAGGTAGTACACGTTCGAAAGCGTGAGCGAGCTGTTCATCGAAGACCCCGTTCCTTCATGAGGAGTGAAAGCTGGCCGGACGTCTGCGTCAGCACGTCATCGAGCGCCGCTTCGGCGCGATAGGCATCGATCGTCGCGGAGACCCGCTCGCGCTCGGTCTGCGCGACGGTTCCGCGTGACTGCACCAGGGCGAGCTGCTGTCGCGCGTCGGCGAGCGATCCGAGGATCGTCTGCGCCGTCTCCACGCGCGCGCGCATGCTTTCAGGCCGCAGGGTCGGCTCGGCGAGCCGCACCTTGGGCCGCTGGGTACCACTGGCGACCGTCGCGAGGACGACGTCGGGGCGCCAGATCACCACGCCAGACGTGGCAGTCCGGACATTCTTGTCACGCTGCTTCGAGCCCATCCCGCGGCGGTCCCAGGCGGCGTCTGTCTGCATGGCTGAGCTATAGGCAACGAAAGTGCCATGCACATTGGTCTGTAAGACCTTGTTCTCGCTGCGTTTATAAGACTGTCATCGCAGCGTGGCCGGGAGGATCTCCGGCGGACCTGGGAGTTCCTCCCTGTCAGGTCAGGCGGGGCGAGTGATGCCGAAGTCCCGGATCTTCTTGTTCAGGGTCTTGATGTCGACCTGCAGCACGCGCGCGGCGCGGGCCTTGTTCCAGCCGGTCGAGCCCAGCACGCGCTCCACATGGACGCGCTCGACCTCGTGCAGGGGCAGCATGCCGGCCATCTCGGGCTGCTCCACGGTGCTCCGCGTCAGGCGCCCGCTGATCTCCGGCGGGAGATCGGGAACCCGGACCTCATCGCCCTCGTGCAGGATGCCGACGCGCTCGATCACGTTCCGGAGCTCGCGGATGTTCCCCGGCCAGCTGTACTGGACGAGCCGTTCCAGCGCTTCCGGAGAGAACTTGAGCGGCAGCCGCCGGCCGAGCGTTGCGGCGAAGTGCTGCACGAGCAGCGGGATGTCGCCGCGCCGCGACCGGAGCGGCGGGACCTCGACGACGACGGTGCTGACGCGATAGAAGAGGTCCCAGCGGAAGCGGCCCTCGGTGGACTCACGCGCGAGGTCCTTGGCGCTCGCGCCGACGATGCGCACGTCGACGTGGAACGCGCGCTCCTCACCCACCCGGCGCACCTCGCCGGAGTCGAGCGCACGCAGCAGCCGCACCTGCATCGCCGCCGACATGTCGCCGATTTCGTCGAGGAACAGCGTTCCGCCGTTCGCGGCCTCGAACAGACCGACCCGCGTGGCGACCGCGCCGCTGAATGCGCCGCGCTTGTGGCCGAACAGCTCGGTCTCAAGCAGCGTGTCGGGCAGCGCGCCGCAGTTCACGGAGACGAACGGCCGGCCCGCGCGGTAGCTCTTCAGATGGATGCTCCGGGCGACCAGCTCCTTGCCCGTGCCGCTCTCGCCGTGGATCAGGACCGGGCTGTCGCTCGCCGCCACCCGCGTGATGACCGAGAGCACCTCGCGCACTTCGTGGCTTTCGCCGACGATGTCCGGCATGCCGTCGCGGCGGGTGATGACGGTCTTGAGCGCCGAGTTCTCGCGCCGGAGGGCCTTCTTCTCGGCGGCCTTGCCGACGATCTCGACGAGCGCGGCGTTGCGCCACGGCTTGACGACGAAATCGTAGGCGCCGAGGCGCATCGCCTCGACGGCGGTCTCGACATTCGCGTGGCCGGTGAGCACGACGAACTCCGCGTCGACGTCCGCGCCACGCGCCCAGCGCAGCACGTCGAGGCCCGACCCGTCGGCGAGCACGACGTCGACGACCACCACGTCGAACTCGTCGCGGCCGAGCGCGGTCATCGCCTCGGCGCCCGACGCCGCCTCGACAACGGCGGCGCGCGCACGGGCGAGTACGACGGCGAGGAGATTACGGACCTCGGCGTCGTCGTCGACGACGAGCACGCGCACGGGGTCCTCCATGTGGCGTCATCTTAACACTTCCGCTAGGATGGTCCTTTCAGGAGGACCCGAATGTCGCCCGCTCACGGGCTCCGCATCGAAGGAGCCCGGCAGAACAACCTCAAGAACATCTCGCTCGAGATTCCCCACGATCGACTCACCGTCGTCACCGGTGTCTCCGGCTCGGGAAAATCCTCGCTGGCGTTCGACACGCTGTTCGCCGAGGCGCAGTGGCGGTACATCGAGTCGCTGTCGACCTACGCGCGGCTCTTCCTCGACCGCGTCGACCGGCCGGACGTCGACCGCATCGACCGCGTGCGGCCGGGCGTGGCGCTCGAGCAGAAGAACCCCGTTCGGACCGCGCGCTCGACCGTCGGGACCGCGACGGAGATCCACGACTACCTCCGGCTCCTCTACGCGAAGGTCGGTCGCGTCCACTGCCCCGCCTGTGGCGCCGCCGCCACGTCGCATTCGCCGGCGACCATTGCCGACGAGCTGACGTCGACGCGCACCGACGCGCGCGCGCTCATCGCCTTTCGCCTGCCGGTCTCGCGCGGCGTGCCGTGCACGGAGCTCTGGGCGACGCTGGTGCGACGCGGCTTCGCGCGGATCCGCATCGGCGACACCGTGTGCGAGCTGACGGAGGCGCCGGCCGAGCTCGGCGAGATCGCGGAGGTCCAGGTCGTGCTCGACCGCGTCGTCATCGATGCGGCGCGCCGCGCGCGGCTCGTCGAGTCGATCGAAACCGCGCTGGCCGAAGGCGGCGGCCAGCTCGACGTGATCTGTCTCGACGCCGCGGGCGCGGCGGAGGTCGTGACGTTCGCGGAGGCGTTCCGGTGTCCCGGCTGCGCCACGATCGTCGAGCGGCCGCGGCCACTGCTCTTCTCGTTCAACCATCCGCTCGGCGCATGCCCGGAGTGCAAGGGCTTCGGCAACGTGCTGCGGTACGACGAGACCCTCGTGGTGCCGGATCGCACGCGCACGCTCGCCGACGGCGCCGTCGAGCCGTGGACGTATCCGTCCGGCCGCTGGTATCAGCGCGAGCTCATGAAGGCGGTGAAGCGGCGCGGCCTCGACGCGACCAAGCCGTGGGACACCCTCGACGCCGACGAGCGGAAGTTCCTCTACGAAGGCGACGGCAAGTTCCCCGGGATCAACGGTTTCTTCGAAGAGGTCGAGTCGTACCGGTACAAGCTCCACGTGCGCGTGTTCCTGTCGCGCTACCGGAGCCAGTCGCGCTGCCCCGCGTGCAACGGCGCGCGGCTGCGCGCGCCCGCGCTCGCCGTCCGCGTCGCCGGCCTCACGATCGCGGAGTTCTCGTCGCTGACGATCGAGGACGCGGCGCGCATCCTCGCCGAGATGCCGCTCACGGCGCGCGAGACGGTCATCGCGCGCGACATCCTCCGCATGCTGACCGGCAAGCTCGGCTTCCTGCTCCGCGTCGGCCTCGGGTATCTGACGCTGTCCCGGCAGACGCGAACGCTGTCCGGTGGCGAAGCGCAGCGGATCAACCTCGCGAACCAGCTCGGCTCGCAGCTCGTCGGCACGCTGTACGTGCTCGACGAGCCGTCGATCGGCCTCCATGCGCGGGACACGATGCGGCTGGCGGACCTCTGCAAGGAGCTCGCGCAGGCCGGCAACACGGTCGTCGTCGTCGAGCACGATCGCGGGTTCATCGAAGCCGCCGACTACGTCGTCGAGCTCGGTCCGGGCTCCGGCGAGCGCGGCGGACAGCTCGTGTTCGCCGGGTCGCAGGAGGAATTCGGGCGGGCGCCCCACTCGCTCACCGCGCGGTACCTGTCCGGCCGCGAGGCCATTCCGGTCCCGGGGGTTCGACGCACGGGACGTCGTCAGCTCCTGCTCACCGGCGCGCGCGAGCACAATCTCAAGAACGTCACGCTCGCGATCCCGCTCGGCACGCTGACCGTCGTCAGCGGCGTCTCCGGCTCGGGCAAGTCGACGCTGATTCACGACACGCTCTACCGCGCCGCCGCGCGCGCGTTCAAGACCGAGTTCCTCCAGCCCGGCGCGTACGATTCGCTCCTCGGCCTCGAGTACCTGAAGGGCGTGCGCCTCATCGACCAGGAGCCGATCGGCCGGACGCCACGGTCGAACCCGGTGACGTACGCGAAGGCCTTCGACGAGATCCGCAAGCTGTTCGCGGCGCTGCCGCGCGCGAAGGCGCTCGGCCTCTCGGCGGGGTCGTTTTCGTTCAACGTCGAGGGCGGACGCTGCGAGACGTGCGAAGGCGACGGGCACCAGAAGCTCGAGATGTATTTCTTCGAGGACGTGTACGTGTCGTGCCCGGCGTGTGAAGGCTCGCGCTATCGCCCGGACGTGCTCCAGGTGAAGTACCGCGGCCGCACGATCGCCGACGTGCTGCGCATGACGGTCGACGAAGCCACCGACTTCTTCGTGTCGCACGACACGCTCGCCCGACGGCTGCGCGTGCTGCAGGAAGTCGGTCTGGGCTACCTGCGCATGGGGCAGCCGGCGACGACGCTGTCCGGCGGCGAAGCGCAGCGCCTCAAGATCGCCGCCGAGCTCGGCGCGCGCGCCGGCACCGACATGCTCTACGTGCTCGACGAGCCGACGACCGGCCTGCATCTCGACGACGTGAAGAAGCTCGTCGTCGTGCTCAACCGGCTCGTCGACGCGGGCAACACGGTCGTCGTGGTCGAGCACCATCTCGACATCATCAAGTGCGCCGACTGGGTCGTCGACCTCGGACCGGAAGGCGGCGACGCGGGCGGCGAGATCATCGCCGACGGCGTCCCCGAGGTCGTCGCGCAGACCCCCGGCTCCTACACCGGCAAGTTCCTCGCAGAGGTCCTCCCGAAGGCGAACGGCAAGTCCCGCGCCTGACGCGACGCATGCCCGTCGATCTTCGAGCCATGGAAGCGTCGGCTCGCCGCCCGAGGCGGCTCACCTCCTACTACCACGGATGGACGATCGTCGCCGGCGCGTTCGCCGTCATGTTCGTCGCGTACGGCCAGCAGTACTCGTTCGGCGTCTTCTTCGCCGCGATGCTCGAGGAGTTCGGCTGGAGCCGCGGGAGCCTCGCCGGCGCCTTCTCGCTCTACACGTTCATGTACTGCACGCTCGGATTCGTCGCGGGGCGGCTCACGGATCTCGGGGGGCCGCGCGTCGTGATCGCGGCGGGCGGCGTGTTTCTCGGCACCGCGCTCATGGCCATGTCCGTGACCTCGACGCTGTGGCAGCCGTACGTGTTCTACGGGTTCATCGCATCGGCGGGGATGGCCACCGCGTTCGTCCCGTGCAACTCGACGGTCGTGCGCTGGTTCGTCCGCCGTCGCGGTCTCGCGGTCGGCCTCGCGACCAGCGGCCAGAGCGCCGGCATGCTCGTCGCGGCGCCGCTCGCCCAGCTCCTCGTCACGACGGCGGGATGGCGCGTCGCCTACGCGGTGTTCGGCATCGTGGCGTTCGTCGCGCTGAACGCCGTCGCCCCGTTGATGCGGCGCGATCCGGAGAGCGTCGGCCTCACGCCGGACGGTGATCCGCGCCCGCTGGTCATGGCCGCCTCGGCGGGCGGCGGCATGACGGTCGCCGAGGCCGCGAGGACGAGCGCGTTCTGGGCGCTGATGGCGACGTTCACCGCCACGTGGATTCCCGTCTTCGTGGCGATCGTGCATTCGGTCCCGCTGGCCCGCGATCTCGGACACTCGCCGCTCGTCGCCGCATCGCTGTTGTCGGCGCTCGGCGCGGGCGCGATTCCCGGCCGCATCCTGATGGGCGCCGCGTCCGATCGCGTGGGACGGAAGTCCGCGATGGCCGTCATGCTGCTCGTCCAGAGCGTCGCCTTCGTCGGCTACGTCATGGCCGGCAGCCTGCTCGCGCTGTACGCGGCGTCGGTCACGTTCGGGTTCTCGTACGGCGCGATCACGGCGCTGTTTCCCGCGATCGTGAGCGACTACTTCGGGCGCGAGCGCGCGGGCAGTCTCGTCGGGGTCTTCTTCGCGGTCGCGGGTTCGTCGGGAGCGCTCGGACCGGTCGGCGCGGGGCTCATCCACGACGCGACGGGCGGCTACGCGCTGGCGTTCGTGCTCTCGGCCGCGCTGAACCTCATGGCCCTCGTCACGCTCGCGCTGGCCCGCCCTCCGGCGAGGCGCTGAGCGACGACTTCACACCTGGAGCTCGACGATCTCCGGCTGCAGGTCGTGCCCTGACACATGAACCCGGGCGACGGTCACGGGGAGCTTGAACCGCCGCGGACCGGCACTCCCCGGATTGAGGTAGAGCACGCCCTCGCGAAACCGGACGACAGGCTGATGCGAGTGCCCGCACACCACCGCGGCGAAACCGCCGGCGGCCGGGTCGAGGCCCAGCGCTCGCAGCTCGTGCAGCACGTAGAATCTCAGGCTGCCCACCTCGACGGTCTGGGTGACGGGAAGACCGGCGGCCCACGGCCCCGTGTCGTTGTTGCCCCGGACCACGAACGTCGGGGCCACGTCACACAGCCGCGCGATCACGTCGGGGCTGCCGATGTCTCCGGCGTGGATGATGAGATCGCATCCCCGCAGGACGCTGATCGCCTCGGGCCGAATCAGCGCGTGCGTGTCCGAGATGACGCCGGCGAGCACCTCGTTCATGGGTCACCGACGCAGCGCCGGGATCCCCCGCTCGCCGAGCGCGCGGATGCCGCGGAGCGCATCGGCCTGTGACACGCCCGGCGTCTGCACCCGCGCGAGCAGATGCGTCATGCCCGCGTCGTCGCGATAACGCGTGAGCGTGCGCACGCACGTCTCGGCGTCGCCGACGATGAACGCGTCGCGCACGAGGTCGTCGAACGTCAGGTCGGAGTAGCGCCAGCGCGCGTACGCCTCGTATTTGGTCCGGAGGTTTCGCGTGGCGGCCGCCTGCGCCTCGGCCGTCGTCGGCGCGAGCACGACCTCGCGGAACATCGGGTACTCGCGTTCGACCGAACGTCCCTCGCGGCGGAGCGCCTCGCGGTACACGCCGAGCTGCTTCCGCAGCGCGGGGAGCGTGACGCGCGGCCCCACCATCCATGCATCGCCGAGCCGGGCGGCGCGGACGATCGCGGCGTCCTCCGTCGCGCCGATCCAGATCGGCGGGCGTGGCTTGCGCACCGGCGGCATCGAAATCCTGACGCGATCGACCTGATAGAACTGGCCCGCGAACGTCACCTCGTCGCCGGTCCAGAGCCGCGTGATCAGCTCGAGCCCTTCCTCGAACCGCGGCGCCCGTTCCTTGCGCGGAACGCCGAGCGACTGGAACTCGACGTCGCGGTAACCCTGGGCGACGCCGAAGATCAGGCGCCCGCCGGTGAGCGCGTCGAGCGTCGCGAAGTTCTCCGCCACCTCGACGGGATGCTGCAGCGGCAGCACGTAGATCGCCGTTCCGAGCTCCATGTCGCCCGCTTCCGCGGCGAACCGCGCGAGCAGCGGGATCGGCTGGAACGTCTGGAACTCGATGAGGTAGTGATGTGTCACCCAGACGGAGTCGAAGCCGAGGTCGCGCGCGAGCCGCACCTGCTCGACCATCTCCCGCCCTCGGACCTCGGCCGGCGCGTCGTGCAGGTATTGCCCCGCCACGATCAGTCCGACTTTCATCGTGTGTCCTCCCCGAGCCGCGCCGGCTCGCTCGCGCCGTCCGGCGCGGCCACGTGCCGCGCACGCCGCAACGCGTCCGTCCCTGCGGCATCGACCGACCCGGTCGCGTCGACGACGACGCCATACCATTCGCACGCACGCGCCGGCGTCACGTAGCCGAGCGAGACATCCCGTGCGACGTCCATCGGATCACGCGCCAGCGGATCGCCGTACCCGCCGGATCCGGACGTCCGGATCGAGACGAGATCGCCGTGCGCGAGCGGATAGATCGCCTTCGGATGCAGTCGACGCTCCTCCGGCGTGCCCGGATTCACCACCGTCTCGCCGAGCGCACCCGGCAGGCCACCACACAAACCGGGCGGCACGAACCGATGACGGTCCGAGAGGTTCGAGATGCTGCCGCGCTCGCCGAGGAAGCGGATGTCCTTCCGCAGTCCGCAGCTGCCGCGGTAGCGGCCGGCGCCCGACGAATCCGCGATCAGCTCGACGCGCTCGACGAGCACCGGGTAGTTCGATTCGTTGACCTCGACCGGAATGTTCTCGAGGTTGAAGGAGCCGCAGACGGCCTCGGCGCCGTCGGCGTGCGGCCGGGCGCCCATCCCGCCCACGACGATGTCGTAGAACACGAAGCGCCGACGGCGCGCGGGATCGACGCCCTCGATGATCGGATTCGCCCAGTGCGACGACGCGGCGATGACGCGGTCCGGCACGGCGCGCGCGAGCGCCTGCAGAATCACGTCCACGATCCGCTGCTGCATCACCGCGCGCGCGCCCGCCGCGGCGGGCGGCCGCGGATTGAAGAGGGAGCCTTCCGGCGCGACCGCGCGGATCGGACGCATCGTCCCCGCGTTCTGCGGAATCGTCGACTGCACGAGCGCCGACTTCACCGTGTGCCACGTGTACGCCAGCGTGTAGTTGAACGGGCTGTTGATCCCGGACGCCGTCTGGCCGCTCGACCCCGTGAAGTCGACGGTGATCTCGTCGCCGTCGACGACGACGGTCACGAACACGCGCAGCGGCTCGGTGTCGCGGCCGTAGTCGTCGTAGAAGTCTTCCGCCTCGTAGCGCCCCGCCGGCACCGTCCGGATGGCGGCGCGCATCTCGCGCTCGGAGTGCGCGAGGATCTCGTTCCACGCCGCCCCCACGGTGTCCGCGCCGTATCGCTCGAAGAGCGCCATGAGCCGGCGCTCCGCGACACGGCCGGAGTTCCGCATCGCCTTGAGATCGCCTTCGACGATGTCCGGCAGGCGCACGTTGCCGTTGATGAGACGCAGCACCTCGCGGTTCGGCTCACCGGCGCGCCAGAGCTTCACCGGCAGCACGCGCAGACCTTCCTGGTAGAACTCCGTGACGCCCTCGACGGCCTGCGAGCCCGCGACCGCGCCGCCGACGTCGACCTGGTGCGCGCAGTTCACCGCGAATCCGACGAGCGCGTCGCGGTGAAACACCGGCGTCGTCATGAAGAAGTCCGGCAGATGCCCGGAGCCCATGTACAGATCGTTCAGCACGATCGCGTCGCCGGGCGCGAGCGTCTCGGGCGGATACTCCGCGAGCACGTGGCCGACCAGCGACGGCATCGAGCCGAGGTGGCCCGGGCTGAAGTCGCCCTGCGCGATCATGCGACCGTCGCGGTCGAAGAGCGCGACGGAAAAGTCGCGGCCTTCGCGCACTGCCTGCGAATACGCCGTCTTGCGCAGCGCGGTGCCCGCTTCCTCCGCGATCGAGTGCATCGCGGCCCAGACGACGCCCCTGGTGATGGCATCCACCGTGTGGGGGGCGCCGACACGGCCCCCCACACCCCCCCGCGCCCGGACCGCCCCGGGGAACCCGTGGCGCTCCTCGAACTCGCTTTGGCTCATGCCGTCTCCGTCCCCAGATCGATCACGAGATTGCCGTACCGGTCGACCTGTCCGTGGTCGCCCGGCAGCAGCATCACCGTCGTTTCGCGCTCCTCGACGATCGCGGGGCCCGCGAGCTCGGCGCCCGCGCCGAGCGCGTATCGGTCGTACACCGCGCAATCGACGAATCCGCCGGCCTCGGCGACGTACACGCGCCGGTCGCGCTTGCGCGCATCCGCGGCACGCGTGGACCCGCCGGCGCGCGTCAGGTCCGGTTTCGGCGTCACGCAGAGCATCTCGACCTTCCAGTTCGTCGCTTCGAGCGGTGCGCCGATCGGCTCCGCATAGCCATAGTGCGCGGCGTACACGGACGCGTGCGCGCGCCGGATCGCGTCGAGCGACGCCGCGTCGAGCCGGCCCGCCGTGAGCGGCACGGCGAGGTCATGCCCCTGGCCGGCGTATCGCACTTCGACCGAGCGCGTCAGGTGCCACGTTCCCTCGAGACCCGTCTCACGGAGCGCGGCCGCGCCCTCCGCTTCGAGCTCGTCGAGCACGCGATTGATCCGGTCCCACGGCGCGCCATCGAGCGGCACGACGAGCGTGCGTGCGAGATCGAACCGCGCGTCCGCGAGCAGAAGCCCGATCGCCGAGCCGACGCCGGCCGCGAACGGCGCGATGAGACGGCGCAGCCCGAGACTTCGGCCGAGCCGCGCGCCGTGGATCGGCCCCGCGCCGCCAAACGTCACGCAGGCGAGATCGCGCGGGTCCTTGCCGCGACCGATCGAGACGACACGGATCGCGCCTTCCATGCCGACCGTCACGAGCCGATGGATGCCCCACGCCGCCTCCACGATCGTCAGGCCGAGTGGCTTGGCGACCGCGCGCTCGATCGCCGTCGCCGCGGCGTCGACGTCGAGCACGCGCGCGCCGCCGAGAAAGTAGGCGGGATCGAGATAGCCGAGCACGACGTTCGCGTCCGTCACCGTCGGCTCCGTGCCGCCGAGCCCGTAACACGCGGGGCCGGGATCGGCGCCGGCGCTCGCAGGCCCGACCCCGAGGATGCCGCGCTCCACGCGCGCGATGCTGCCGCCGCCGGCGCCGATCTCGACGAGGTCGACGCTCGGCACGTTGATCGGCAGACCGCTTCCCGGTCGCATCGCGATCATGTCGACCTCGAGCCGATCGGTCGTCAGCGGACGGCCCTGCTCGACGAGCGAGGCTTTCGCCGTGGTCCCGCCCATGTCGAACGCGACGAGGTCGGGATGGCTGGTGAGCGCGCCGATGTGCGCCGCCAGGATCGTGCCCGCCGCGGGACCGGAGTCGAGCGAGCGCACCGGAACGCGCGCGGCCGTCGCCACGCTCGCGATGCCGCCGGTGTTCTGCATCAGGTAGAGCGCGCGCCGGAAGCCGCGCGCGGCCAGGCCGTCCGCCAGCGCGGCGAGGTACGCGCGGAACGCCGGCGCGACGTACGCGTTCACGACCGCCGTGTTCGTGCGCTCGTACTCGCGGTACTGCGGTGCGATGGCCGACGAGCGCGTCACCGGCACGCCGGGCAGGAGCTCGGCGGCGAGCGCCGCCAGCCGCTCCTCGTGCGCGGGGTTGGCGTACGCGTGCAGCAGCGCGATGGCGAGCGATTCCACGCCGTTCTCCCGCGCCGCGGCGAGCGCGGCCCGGGCGCCGTCCTCGTCGAGCGCACGGTGAACCGTCCCGTCCGCGCGCACGCGCTCGGCGACCTCGAGGATCTGATTGCGCGGAATCAGCGGCGGGTGCTTGTCGACGAACAGGTCGTTGATGTTGTAGCGGAGCTGGCGCTGGATCTCGAGCACGTCGCGGAAGCCGGCGGTCGTCAGGAGGAACGTCCGGGCGCCCTTCCGCTCGATGACCAGGTTCGCCCCGAGGGTCGTGCCGTGCACCGCCTGGGCGAGATCGGCGGCGGTCGTCCCGGCGCGCTCGAGGAGCTCGGCGAGCCCGGCGAAGACGGCGACGGCCGGATCGCGCGGCGTGGTGAGCTGCTTGCCGACCAGGACGCGGCCCCGTGAATCCTCGATGGCGAGGTCCGTGAACGTTCCGCCGATGTCGAAGCCGAGGCGCCAGGGCACGACGGGCGCATCCTACGCGTTCGTTTGGGGTCCGGCAAAACCCGTGCGTATACTCGAACGGCAACCCCGGGTAACCGAAGCAAAAGGCGGCACAGTTCCACATCCATGAGGCCTGAAGCCCATCTCGTCCCGCAGCGCTCGAGCGGTCTCGTCGACGTCCTCGACCGGATCCTCGACAAGGGCCTCGTGGTCGCGGGCGACATCCGCGTGTCGCTGGCCGAGGTCGAGCTGCTCACGATCCGGATCCGCCTGATCGTGTGCTCCATCGACAAGGCGCAGGAGATCGGCCTGGACTGGTGGCGGACCGAAAACTACTTCAGGGGCGACGCCGCCGCGCCCGCCCTGCCGCCGCGGCCCGCCCGGCGCGCAAAGCGCAAGCGGGACAACCTCCTCCTGCCATGATCGAGCCCGCGCCGCTTCCGCCGCCCGTGCTGCCGTCGGCGGAATCACGGCTTGCGCTCGCCGAAGATCTGCTGCGTACGCAGGACCCCGTCGAATGCGCGCAGCACGCGCTCGAGTGGCTGCGCGCCGCCGCCGACATCCGGCAGGCGCTCGTGGCCCTCAGCGACGCGGAAGGCACGCGACTGTCCGGGACGGCCGGTCTCGCCATGCCGGCGTCGCGCGTCCGCGGGTTTTCCGTCGCGCTCGACGATCGCGAACACCCCCTCGTCAAGACGCTGGAAGCCGGCGAGGCGCGCGTGCTCACGCCGGAGGCATCCATCGACCGTGCACGCGGCGCGCTGCCGTTCGGCCGCTTCCCCTGCCTCGCGGTGCCGCTCGTCGCGGAGGACCCGTCGGATCCGGACGCCGTCGGTCTGCTCCTCGTCGCGCCGGTGACGCCGCCGGCCGGCCCCGCCACCCGGTGGCTGGCCGGCGTGCTGAGCGCGCGGCTCAGCGCGCTCGCGCGGATCCGCCGGCTCGTCGACACCGAGCGCCGGCTGCGGCGCGACCGCGGCCTGCTGCACAGCATCATCAACGCCGTGCCGGACCCGATCACGCTGACCGACGACGAGGGCCGCATCGTCATCGCGAACGCGCGCGCGGAGTTCCTGCTCGCATCGCGCGACGACGACAGCGAAGGCCGGCGCCGCGCCGTCGCGCTGAACAACATGCTGTTCTCCTCGGCGCTCTGGCGCCGCGGGTGGGAAGGCAGCGAGCCGTCGCGGCACGAGCTGCCCCTCGTCGATCCGTCGGACGGCTCGGCCATGCTGTTCGAGCTGATCAGCGCGCCGGCGGGCGACCCGGACGCCGGCGCGGGCGTCGTGTCGATCCTCCGGAACGTGACCGATCTGCGGCGAGCGACGGAAGAGATCGAGGAGAACTACCGCAGGCTGCGCGTGGCGGAAGCCGACGTCCGCGCCGAGCGTGACCGCCTCGACCTCATCATCGACTCCGTCGCCGACCCGATCCTCGTCGCCGATCCGGGCGGCACCATCATCCTCATGAACGCGCCGGCCGAGCGGCTGTTCACCATTCCCGCCGACGCCGAGGCCGAAGTCGCCCAGCGCGTGCGCGCGAACGACGCGCACTTCTCGTCGTTCGTCGCCAACCTCTATCTCGCGGTCGACGAGCTCCGCTGGCGCGGCGACATCGGGCTCGTCGACCCGGTCACGGCGGCACCGCTGCCCGTGGAAGCCGTGTCCGGCAAGCTCGTGTCCGAGCGCGGCGAGCTGATCGCGATCGCGACGATTCTCCACGACCGCACCGAGGAGATGGAGAAGGCGCGCCTCTACGCCGAGCTCAAGCGCGCCTCCGAGCAGCTCCAGCAGCGGGTGCACGAGGCGACGTCCGAGCTGGTGCGGCAGAACGAGCTCCTCCGGCGCCAGCACATCGAGCTCGAGCAGGCCTCGGCGCTGAAGACGCAGTTCCTCGCGAACATGTCGCACGAGTTCCGCACGCCGCTGAACGCGATCCTCGGCTACACGTCGATGCTGCTCCAGGGCGTGTCGGGCTCGATGCTGCCGCCCCAGCGCAAGAACCTCGACCGCGTCGAGTCGAACGCGCGCCACCTCCTCGCGATCATCAACGACATCCTCGACATCGCGCGGATCGAGGCGGGCAAGATGCCGCTGCATCCGGGCGAATTCCGCGTGCCCGAGCTCGTGAAGGAAGTCGTCGCCGAGGTCGAGCCGCTCATCGCGCGCTCCGGCCTGACCGTCACGACCGAGCTCGACCCTCGCGTCGGCGAGGCGCGGAGCGACCGCCAGAAGGTGAAGCAGATCGTGCTGAATCTCTTGACGAACGCGCTCAAGTTCACGCCGGTCGGATCCGTCTGCGTGTCCGCGCGCTGCGTGGCCGCCGGCGATGCCGTGGAGATCGCCGTCCGGGACACCGGCATCGGCATCTCACCGGAGGACCAGGAACGCGTGTTCGAAGATTTCCGGCAGGCCGACAACTCGCCGACGAGACAATACGGCGGCGCCGGACTCGGCCTGGCCATCTGCCGCCGGCTGGCGACGATGCTCGGAGGGCAGATGACGCTCACGTCGGCACTCGGGCAGGGGTCGACGTTCACGTTGCTCTTTCCGCGGCGGGCGCGGAGGCGATCATGACGGACCGGGCGACGTCCCCACTGGTGCTGCTCGTCGACGACTTCCAGGACAACCGCGAGATGTACGCGGAGTTCCTGCGGTTTTCCGGGTTGCGGGTCGAGGAAGCGGCGAACGGCCATGAAGCGCTCGACAAGGCGACGACCCTGGCGCCCGACCTGATCGTCATGGACCTCTCGCTCCCTGGCATCGACGGCTGGGAGGCCACGCGCCGGCTCAAGGCCGACCGGCACACGAAGCACATTCCCGTCGTCGCGCTCACGGGCCACGCGCTCGCGGGCTTTTCCGAGGGCGCGCGCCAGGCCGGGTGCGACGCGTTCGTGACGAAGCCGTGCCTGCCGGAGGAGCTGCTCAACGAGATCCAGCGCATCCTGGTGCGGCGCGCGCGGCCGCGGCCGGCGAAGAAGATCCGGTGATCATCCTCGACACGCTGCTCTGGGGCGGCATCCGCTTCGTGCTGACGAAGATCGTCGACGCGGTCGACTCCGAGCTGAACGACGAAGACCGGCTCCGCGAGGAGCTGCTCGCGGCGCAGATGCGCTTCGAGCTCGGCGAGATCACCGACGCGCAGTTCGCGGAGATCGAGCGGGTGGTGCTCGCGCGGCTGCGCGAGATCCGCGAGGAGCGGATCGGCGCCACGCCGAAGCCCGGTGAGTTCAAGGTCACGGGCATCGAAGCGACCACGTGGAGTGACGAGGGCGAGGACGACGACCGCGGGCGCGGCCGCCGCTGAGCCGGCCGGCAACGGCCTGGACCGCCGCTACCGGTTCTTCGGTGGCAAGGGCGGCGTCGGCAAGACGACGTGCGCGGCCGGCGCCGCGATCGTCGCCGCGGAGCGCCGGCATCGCGTGCTCGTCGTGTCCACCGATCCCGCCCATTCCCTCGGCGACGCGCTCGGCGTGCGGCTGGGCGCCGCGCCCCGGCGCATCCCCGTGCGCGGCGAGCTGCGCGCCGCCGAGCTCGATGCCGATCGCGCGCTGGTCGCGTGGATGAAGATGCGCCGGCCGATGCTCGGCACCATCGCGGAGCGCGGCACGTATCTCGATCGCGAGGACATCGGCCGGTTTCTCGGGCTCTCGTTGCCCGGCGTCGACGAGCTGATCGGGCTCCTCGCCCTGTCGCAGCTCGCGGGCGACCGTCCATACGACGACGTCGTCGTCGACACCGCGCCGACGGGACACACGCTGCGACTGCTCGAGATGCCGGACACGCTGCGGCGCATCGCGAGCGTCCTCGACGACATGCAGGCCAAGCACCGGTTTCTCGCCGCGAGCCTCGGCGGCGGGCATCGCACCGACGCCGCCGACCGGCTGATCGACGAGATCGCGCGCGACGGCAAGGCGCTCGCCGGGCTGCTGCGCGATCCCGCGCGGTGCGCGTTCGCGTGGGTGCTCGTGCCCGAGCGTCTCGCCCTCGAAGAAGCGCGGGACGGTGTCCGGCATCTCGACGAGGCGGGTATCCGCGTCGCGGAGATCGTCGTGAACCGCGTCACCGCGCCGACCCCCGGGTGTCCGCTCTGCGCGGCCCGCGCCGAGACCGAAGCGCAGGTCGTCGACGAGATCGTGGCCGCCTTCGGCGACCGTGTCGTGCGGTTCCTTCCGGCCGAAGAGCGCGAGCCGCGCGGCATCGTCGCGCTCCGCCGCCTCGGCCGCCGTCTCGCCGGTCGCGCAGCGCGGCCGACCCGCCGGCGCGGACGGCGACGGCCCGGGCGCGCCCCCGTGACCCCGCCGACCGCGACGGTCCCGGCATGGCTCGACGCGCTCGTCCCGCCCGGCGTGCGCCTGTGCCTCGTCGGCGGCAAGGGCGGCGTCGGCAAGTCGACGTCGGCCGCCGCGATCGCGCTCGCGATCGCGCGCCGGGACCCGCAGCATCGCGTGCTGCTGCTGTCCACCGATCCGGCGCATTCGCTCGGCGACGTGTTCGGCGCGCGCGTCGGTGACGACGAGACGCGCATCCCGGGCGCGCCCGACAATCTCCGCGTGCGGGAACACGACGCCAACCGCGCGTGGGAGCGGCGGCGCGATCGCTATCGCGACGCGGTGGATCGTGCGTTCACGACGGTGCTTCGACGGGGAGGGGTGGACGTCACGTTCGATCGCACGGTCGTCCGTGAGCTGCTCGAGCTCGCGCCGCCGGGGCTCGACGAGCTCTTCGGACTCCTCGCCGTGGTCCACGCGCTCTTCCGCGGCGAGCAGCCGTGGGACACCGTCGTCGTCGACACGGCGCCCACCGGCCACACGCTGCGACTGCTGCGGATGCCCGGAACCGCGCTCGAATGGGTGCAGGCGCTGCTCGCGACGATCCTGAAATACCGCGCGGTGATCGGGCTCGGCGACTTCGCCGCGGATCTCGTCGACGTCTCGCGCGATCTCCGGCGGCTCGACGAGGTGCTCTCCGACCCGGCCCGCACGCGGTTCATCGTGGTGACGCGCGCCGCCGAGCTGCCCCGCCGTGAGACGGAACGCCTGCTCGATTCGCTGCGGCGGCTCGACGTGCCGGCGCCGGTCATCGTCGTGAACGCCGTGACGCGCGCGCGTGGTCTCGACGGACGCCGCTCGGCGTGCCGGCGATGCGCGCAGGCGGCGCGGGTCGAAGCACGCGAGATCCGCGCGCTGCGTCGCGGCCGCCGCGCGCACGTGTTCACCGCCCCGCTCGTCGCGCCGCCGCCGGCCGGCGTCGCCGGTCTCGAGGCGTGGAGCCCGTCGTGGCGCCCGGAGCCGGAACGATGAGACATCCTGTGTCAACCCCGAGGCGCGCCACGGCGGCGCCGGGGCGCGGCCGAGCGCGGGGGGGTGGGGGGCCATGTCGGGGCCCCCAGCACGATCAATGACCACCGGCACGTACGTGTACTGCCTCGTGCGGTCGAAGCGCGCGCCGTCGGTTCCGCGGAGCGTGCGCGGGCTGCCGGGCGCCCGGCCCGTCCGCGCGCTCGCCGTCGACGAGTCGCTGTGGCTGCTCGTGTCCGACGTGCCGCTCGCGCGCTACGGCGCGCCGGCGATCGAAGCGGGCTTGCGCGACCTCGACTGGGTGTCGTCGTGCGCCGTCGGCCACGAGAGCGTGGTGGAGCGCTTCACGACCGCGGCGGCGCTCGCGCCGATGAAGCTGTTCACGATCTTCGAGAACGACGAGCGCGCGCAGGCGGCGATCCGCCGCGATCGGCGCCGGCTCGAGCGGACGCTCGATCGCGTCGCCGGCCGGCAGGAGTGGGGCGTGCGCGTGCTGCTCGACGAGCGCCGCGCCATGACGCGCGCCCGCGAGCACGCGACCCGGACCGTGCGCGGTGCCCGCGGCGCCGGCGCAACGTTCCTCGTCCGGAAGAAGGCGGAGCGCGACGCCGCCCGGCGGCTCGTCATCGAAGGCCGCCGCGCGATGGAGCCGGTGTTCGCGGAACTCGCCGGGCAGGCCGACGACGCGCGACAGCGCGGACCGACGGCGGCCGAGGCGGCCACGCGCCTGCTGCTCGACGCGGCGTTCCTCGTGCCGGCGGGCGCAGCCACGCGATTCAAGCGCGCGGCCGGGCGCATCGGCGCACGCCTCGCGCGCGACGGTCACGACCTCGCGGTGACCGGTCCGTGGCCGCCGTACAGCTTCGTCGCGGAACAGACATGAGCCGCACAACCGGGCCCGGCGACCCTGAGGACCTCCTGCAGGAGGCCGACGCCTCCCTGCTCGATCTGCTGGATAATCTCCTCAACCGCGGCGTCGTGCTGAACGGCGAGGTCATGCTGAGCATCGCGAACGTCGATCTGGTCTACCTGCGGCTCTCCGTCCTGCTCTGCGCGGCCGACCGGATCTTCCCCGCGAGCCGATCTTCACGTCAGGAGCCCCGACATGGCCCCCGACATCGAAAGTCCCGGTGAGCCTCTGCCTCTATGCGGTGTGTGCGCGACGTCCGCCCGCGCTGACACGACGGCGTGGCACGTGTGGTGAGCCGCTGTCGGCGGTCGCGTGCGGCGAGCTCGTCGCGGTCGTCGGCGCCGTCGCGACGGCGCCGACGCTCGACGCGCCGACGCTCCGCGCGCACGATGCCGTCGTGCGCCGTCTCGCGGCGTCGGTGGACGCGCTCCTGCCGGTGCGATTCGGCACGATGTTCGCGAATGCGCCGGCCGTCGTCGCGGCCGTCAGCGAGCGGCACGACACGCTCGCCGACGCGCTCGCGCTCGTCGCCGGACGGGAACAGATGACGCTGCGGGTCTTCGGGCCGGCGGCGAACGCCGGTGCGGCGTCGCGCGCGCGGTCGACGCGGGTCGCGCCGACGACGGGCACCGGGTACATGCGCGCGCGGCATGCCGCCGACCGTCGGGCGCGACGCGTGCCGGAGATCGCGTGGCTCCGTCCGGCGCTCGAGCGCCTCGTCCAGGCCGAGCGGGTGGAGCGCCATCGCACCCCGCCGTTGCTCGCCAGCGTGCATCACCTGATTCCCCGCGGCCATGCCGCGCAGTACCTCGCGGCGGTGGACCGCGCATCACGCCGCGGACACCGCGTGCGCGTCGTGGCGACGGGGCCGTGGCCGCCGTGGGCGTTCGCCTCGGAGGACGTGGCGTGACCCGGCGACGACGCGCGAAGCGTGCGGCGCCCGCGCGGCGATCGAAGCCCGCGCGTGCGCGTCAGCCGAAGGCCGCGCCGGCGATCGCCGTGAGCGTCCGCGAGATCGATTCGCTCCGCGACGAGCTGCGGCGTCAGAACCGACCGGTGCCGCGCTGGAACGCGGACCCGGAAGACGTCCAGCGCTCGGTCGCGCGGCTGGTGCTCGCCCTCGTCGAGTTCCTGCGCAAGCTCATGGAGCGCCAGGCGATCCGCCGCATGGAAGCCCGCACGATGACGAAGAAGGAGGTCGACGACGTCGGACAGGCGCTGATGCGGCTGGAAGACACCGTGCGCGAGATCGCGAAGCGATTCAACCTGCGCCCCGAAGAGCTGAACCTCGATCTCGGACCGATCGGACGATTGACCTAATAGATGGGGGCCCCGACATGGCCCCCATACCCCCAACGCTCGCACGCGCCCCGGCGGAGCCGTGGCGCAGCTCGATCTCACGCTCGAGCGGGGCCCCGACATGGCCCCCATACCCCCAACGCTCGCACGCGCCCCGGCGGAGCCGTGGCGCGGCTCGATCTCACGCTCGAGCGGGGCCCCGACATGGCCTCCATACCCCCCATCGCTCGCACGCACCCCGGCGGAGCCGTGGCGCGGCTCGATCTCACGCTCGAGCGGGGCCCCGACATGGCCCCCATCCCCCCATCGCTCGCACGCGCCCCGGCGGAGCCGTGGCGCGGCTCGGTCAGGCGCGACACGGTGGTAGCATCTCTCGCCGCCGTCCAAGCGGCACGTCAGGAGGAATCGATGGCTCAGGGTCTGCGGGACAAGTACTGCATCGTGGGCGTCGGCGAGACGGAGTATTCGCGGAACTCCGGCCGCACGACGCGGGCGACGGCCGTCGAAGCCGTGCGCAAGGCGATGCGGGACGCCGGGCTCGGCGCCGGCGACGTCGACGGCATGATGAGCTACCAGAACAACGACTCGACGCCGGCCAACTGGGTCGCGGGCGATCTCGGCATCCGGCTGAACTTCTACATGGACGTGATCGGCGGCGGCTCGTCGACCGAAGCGCTCATCGGGCTCGCGATGGGCGCGATCGAAGTCGGGATGTGCCGCACCGTGGCGATCTTCCGCGCGATGAACGGCTACACCGAGGTGCGGATCGGCGGGACGGGCGCGCGCTCGGCCGCGCCGGTGCGCGGCCAGGATCTCGCGCAAGTGCCGTACGGCATGCGCAGCGCCGGCCAGGCGTTCGCGCCGACGTTCATGCGGCACATGTACGACTACGGCACGACGTCCGCGCAGGTGGCGCACGTGAAGGTCGCGCACAGCAGGCACGCGTCACAGAATCCGAAGGCGCTGCTGAAGGAGCGCGTCACCGTCGACGACGTCCTGAAGTCGCGGTGGATCGTGAAGCCGCTCCACCTCCTCGACTGCTGTCTCGAGACGGACAACGCGACGTGCCTGATCGTGACGTCGGCGGAACGTGCGCGTGATCTGAGGCAGCGGCCGATCCACATCATGGGCGTGGCCGGACGCGTGTCGAAGCCGCGCACCGACTTCCACTGGGCCGCGGGCCCGGTCAGCCGTGTCGCCGGCTACTACGCGAAGGACATCGTCTTCGGCCAGGCCGGGATCACGCCGGACGACGTCCACGTGACGGGCTCGTACGACGCGTTCACCTTCACGACGATGCTCCAGCTCGAGGAGTACGGCTTCTGCACGAAGGGCGAAGGCGGCGCGTACGTGTCGAGCGGCATCATCGAGCTCGGCGGCAAGCGGCCGAACAACACCGCGGGCGGACACCTCTGCGAAGGCTACACGCACGGGATGTCGATGGTGATCGAGAACGTGCGGCAGCTGCGCGGCACCGTCGACGACTACTGCCCGAAGGCCGCCGACGGCGTGCACACGCACGACTACTCCCCGGGAAAGTGCCGCCAGGTGAAGGACGCCGCGATCTCGATGAACCTCGGCTGGGCGATGCCGCCGACCGGCAGCGCGCTCATTCTCAGAAAGTAGAGGAGACGCGATGCCGGCGCCCGTGACCTATCGCGGCATGTCGCTCGTGATTCCGGACAACGACTCGGAGTGGATCGAGTTCTACGCGCACGCCCGCGCGCATCGGCTGATGATGCGCAAGTGCTCGGCGTGCGGCCTGATGCGCTATCCGCCGACGCACGCCTGTCCGTGGTGCCAGGAGCTCGGGTGGACGTGGCAGGAGGTGAGCGGCCGCGGCACGATCCATTCGTACGAGGTCGTGATGCATGCCATCCAGCCGGGGTTCAAGGAGATCACGCCGTACGCGGTCGTGCTCGTCGACCTCGACGAGCAGCGCGGTCAGCCCACGCCGGACGAGGCGCTGCGCGTGATCGCGAACCTCGTGAAGCCGGATTTCACCGCCGAGGCCGACGCGAACGTCGCGATCGGCAAGCGCGTGCGGGTGGTGTTCCAGGACCTCGCCGATCACCTCGCGCTGCCGCAGTTCACGCTCTCCGACGAGCCGCCGGAGGGCCGCGTCTGGCGGCTGCCGGAGTAGCTCAGCGATCACGGCCGTCATGGCCAGAGGACCCTGCCGGTCTCCATCTCGAAGTCGTCCTGGAGTCGGATGCTCTGGATCGGCTCGATCGTGCCCTGCGGCAGGCCAAGATCGGCGCGGATCGGCTCGCTGGCGAGGTCGTTGACGGTGACCCGGTAGTCGCCCAGGAATCCGAAGCCGTGGAACGCCAGCCGGCGCGTCCGCGCTTCGATGATCGCCTGGTAGCAGGCGCGCCCGGGATCGGCCGCGTCGCGGAACTGCTTGAGGAACACCATCGGCATGCGCCCCGCGGCGGTCTCCCTCACGATGGTCACGATGAGGGCAAGCAACCCGGCGATGTCGCCGATCCCGCGCAACCCGGCCACCGCGGGCCGCATGTCCGGGACGGCCATGCTCGCCTCGAACGCGTCGAGCGCAGCCGCTTCGTTCGATGTCTCAATCGGAGGCGGCGACGGCGCACCGCGGCGCACGATCTCGAGGACGCGATGCGGCGTGGCCCAGGCGTCCTCGTGGAAGCGGTCGATGGCCACCACGTCGAGCGTGATGGCATCCGGCGATGTCGCGGGGCCATGAATGGCGATGTCGCCGCCCTGCTTCGGGAAGCCGTAGACCTCGCGCCCGGCGGCGAGGGCCAGATGCTGGTCGACGAACATATACGGGTGGAACCAGACCATCCGGTCGTGGCCCATGCGCCGCCCCGGCACCCAGACGGCGATCTCGCGCTCGGAGGCCTGGCCATACTGAGGCGAATTCGTCGGTCTGAGGGACCGGATGCGTGAGGCGGTCAGGAAGACGATCGGCGCGAGCGCCTCGACGTCGACGGCTCCGCCGGACGGCCCCCGGAAGCTTTTCGCCAGCAGCGCATTCAGCCGCGTGCGGTCGGCCGGCAGAATGAACGCATAGGTCTCGGCGCCACGGGCGGTGTACGGCCCCGGGGCGACGATCTCGCCCCCGCGATCGACGTATCGAGGCAGCGGCATCGGCTATCGTCCCTTCGCTTCGGTCATGACTGGAGCAGCACGCGCGCGTCGACGAGGTCGCGGGTCTCGAAGCCCTCGGTGAACGTTGCGACGACGGCGGCCAGGGCCGCGCGCGCAGCGCGGCCGGCCGGCGCCGGCAGCCGGCAGAGACTCGTCACCGCACGCAGCTCGAGCATGCGCGCCCGTTGTGCTCGCGCCGTCTCGAGGGCCCGCTCGAAATCCGCGACGGCGGCGTCGACGTGCCCGGTGCGGGCCCATTCGATCTCGCCGCGGAGGCGGTACAGCTCCGCCTCGTAGAACCGCTCGCCGTGCCGCGCGACGTGCGCGAGCGCCTCGTCGACGGCGACGCGCGCCGCCGTGAAGTCACCGTGCAGGCGATGCGCGTCGGCGAGCGCCGCGAGCAGATACGAGCGGTCGACCTCGAGGCCGGCCGCGCGCCAGGCGTCGAGGCCGGTGCGCAGCGTGCGGATGCCGTCAGCGAGCGCCCCCCGTCCGATCTCGGCCATGGCAAGGTCGACCTGCGCGATGGTGACCGGATACGGATAGCCGTGCTCCGAGCCGATCTCGATCGCGAGGCGGCAGTGGTGCGCCGCGAGCTCCGGCTCGCGGCGCAGGAGATGGATCCGGGACGCCGCGTTGTGCGCCCACGCAAGGCTGAACGCGACGGCGAAGCGCTCGACGAGACGACCGCACCGGTCGACCGCCTTGCGGCTGTGCTCGAGCGCGAGGTCGGGATAGCCGAGGGACCAGACGACCGGCGGCAGGCCCGCCTCCGCCGACACGCCGATGTCGAGCGGCGTCAGCGACGTGCCTTCGGGACGCGGATACGTCTCGTAAAGATCGATCGACGTCTCGAGCTCGCGGCGCGCCTCGACGAGGAACCCCACGCGATACGACGTGTAGCCGAGGGCGGAATAGCTCGCGCAGAGCCGGTTCCGCTCGCCGATCCGCTCGACCACGGCGCGATGCTGCTCGACGACCTCGCGCGCGGTGACGTAGTCGCCGCGCGAGTGATAGAAGAACCACAGCCCGCCCAGCGCGCCGAGCAGGAGCGGCCCGCCTTCCACGCGCTGGCACAGCTCGCGCGCCCGGCCGTGCGCTTCCGCGACCTCGACGGCGGCGAAGCCGCGCGTCGTCTCGAGGCCGAGACCGAGCCACACCTGGAGGCCGAGTTCGAGGCCGTCCCGCCCGGCGCTCTCGGGCAGCGCCGGGATCAGCTCGAGCCCGCGGCGCGCGTGGCTGATGGTGTCGGCGAGCGCCGAGCGTGCGGCCGCCTTGCGCGCCGCCTGCAGGAGGTAGCGCACGGCGCGCTCGTGCGCCTCGCCGAGCACGGCGTGGTGCGCAAGGGATTCGACGCGCTCGTTCAGCCGATCGGCGTAGAGCGCCTCGGCGGCGTCGAGGATGCGCACATGGAGCGAGCGCCGCTCACCCGGCGGGATGCGCGCGTACGTCACCTCCTGGACGAGCGCATGTTTGAACGTGCACCCGGGTTCGACGCTTCGTCCACGGTTCTCCATGAGGAATTCCGCGCGCTGGAGGTGGTCGACGACGTCGTCGAGCGCGCCGTCGCCCAGGTCCACCACGCGCCGCAGCAGGCGCAACGGGACCTCGCGGCCGATGACGGCGGCGGTATTCAGCACGGCGCGTGCCCTCGGCGCAACGCGGCCGAGACGCGCCGCGACCGCCTCTTCGAGGGTCGCCGGAACACGCTCCGGCAGCGCGCCGCGATTCTCGAGCGCGGCGCGCGACAGCTCCTCGAGAAACAACGGGTTCCCTTCACCACGGGACAGGATGCGATCCGCGAGCGTGCCGGCGCCGACGAGGCCCTGCACCAGCACCAGGCTCTCGTCCGGCAGCAACGGCGACAGCGTGAGCTGGCTGGCGTTCGGGCGGCCGAGCCATGGCGGCGCATAGCCGCTCCGGTAGGTCACGACGAGGAGCACCGCGGAGGTATCCAGCGCCTCGACGAGCGACGCCAGGCACGCTTCCGACATGTGGTCGACCCAGTGGAGGTCCTCGACGAGGAGGACGACCGGCACCTTCGTGGCGCGGGCGAGCAGGAGCGCGCGAACGGCGCCGAACAGACGTCGCTTCATCAGCTCGGCGAGAATCGGCGACGGCCGGTCTGGCTGCGAGCCGAGCAGACGGCCAAGGTCGGGGGCGAGGTCCTCGGCCGGCAGTCCGCTGTCGGCGAGCGCGGCGAAGACGCGACGCTCCATCGTCTCGGGCGCATCGGCGTCGGTGATCCCGCAGGCCATCTTCACGATCGGGATCAACGGAAAGAACGGGGTCGTTGCCGCCACCGGTAGACAGTGGCCTTCCAGGAAGACGGCCGCCTCCCGGGGGAGTCGGCGCAGCAGTTCCTGGAGCAGACGTGTCTTGCCGATGCCCGCTTCGCCCGCGACATTCACGACGTGGCCGCGGCCCTGCGCCGCGTATTTGAATCGGCTCTCGAGCAACAGGAGCTCTTCACTCCGCCCGACAAAGCGGCCGCTCGCCCGCTGTGAGGTCCGCTGCACCCACGCCGGTCCCTCGATCTGGTACGTGTCCGCGTCGGGATCGAGTGGCCGGAGGCTCACGCGACGACGCAGGAAGGCGGCCGCCTGCAGCGTGGCGACGATGGTGCCCGGCTCGCGTTCCTTCAGGAGCAGCTCGACCGCGGTCCAGGCGTCGCGCGCGGCATCCGGATCGAGCGGCTCTGGCTTGGTCCCGACACCGACCGGGATCTCGGTCACGTGGAGGCCGATCCACAACGGTAGACCGGGCGCGTACTGGCGGGCCGTGCGCTCGACCGCGATCGCGGCGTGCGCTGCGCGCACGCTCGGCTCGTCGCCGCCATCGACACCGAACACGGCGAACAGACCGGTCGGGCTCGGGCCCTCGATGCGGCCTCCGAATCCCCGGATCTTGTCGCGAATCAGATCGAAGAGCCGTCGGGACGCGAGCTCGGCGTCGGCGCCACCGGCGAAGCGGATCCGCAGCAACGTCAGACGTCGTGATTCCCACCGCAACGGGACGACCGTCCGAAGCGCTTCGCGGCGCCCGTAGTCCGGCGATGGACCGCTCGCCTCGGCGCCCATGCGCAGGCCGTACTTCTCGATACGCGCGCGGACGGTGTTCCGGGTGATCCCGAGCGCGGACGCCGCGCGGGTCACGTTCCAGTTGGTGCGGACGAGCGTGTCGCGAAGCTCCGTCCGCTGACGCTCCTCGCGGGACAGCGGACCACTCGTCACGCGCGCGGTCGGCGCCGCCATGGCGACGGTCACGGGCGCCGATCCGACGCCGAGCATGGCGGCCGTGACGACCGTCGCGTCGGTCAGGAGGGCCACCCGCTCCATGACGTTCGCGAGCTCACGCACGTTGCCGGGCCACCGATGGGCGCGGATCGCCGCGATCGCGTCGTCGGCGAGCGACTTCTCCGGGACGCCGTACTCGCGGCACAGCCGCGTGAGGAAGTGCGCGGCCAGCCGTACGACGTCGCTGCCGCGCGCGCGCAGCGGAGGGAGCGCGAGGGGAATGACGGCGAGCCGATGGTAGAGGTCGCGACGGAACCGGCGCTGCACGATCCCCTCGGCCAGGTCTTCGCTCGTCGCCGCGATGACCCAGACGTCCACCGGCTCGCCGCGGGTCGCGCCCAGCCGCCGGACGGTCCGGTCTTCGAGGACCTTCAGCAGCTTGGCCTGGACGGCTTCCGGGATGAGACCGATCTCGTCGAGGAAGAGACTGCCGTGGCGCGCCACCTCGAACAGGCCCGGCTTCGCCTGCCGCGCGTCGGTGAACGCACCGCGCTCGAATCCGAAGAGCTCGGATTCGAGCAGCGTCTCGGGGATCGCCGCGCAGTTGATGTCGACGAACGGCCCGTCCCGTCGCGGGCTCGCGCGATGCACGCTGCGCGCGAGGAGTCCCTTCCCCGTGCCGGTCTCACCCTGGAGCAGGAGCGGCGGCAGGCGCACGCCGGCCGCGGCGCTGCGGAGCAGGCGCTCGACCTTGCTCCGGAGCGCGACGATCGCGGGACTGTCACCGATCAGGTCCGCGAGGGCGTCCATGACCTACAGCGGACCGGGCGGCATCCGGCCTTCGCGCATCGCCGCGATCTGCTCGGCCGTGAACGGCGGCAGGCGCAGACGGTCGTGATGCTGCCGCGACCGGAAGAGATTCACGATGAACCGCATCCGCTGCGCGAGGACGGACCAGTCCGTCGCGCCGTAGTTCCGGCCGCGCGCATCCGGTGGATCCTGCGTGATGAGGAATTTCCGCGTGGCGTCGTCGTCGATGGTCTCGAGCTCGGGAGGCACGTGCCGGCCCCCCAGCATCGGCAGATCCGTCGCGAGCGACAGCCGCCCCTCGGGCGTGTCGATGGTGAGGAAGAGCCGCGTCACCATCGCGCGCCACGCGCGCCGCAGGTCGTTCTTGAACGCCGCGCGCCGGGTCTCGATGAGGTACCGGCGCGGATCGCCCGCCGGCAGCGCGTGCTCCCACGCGGTGACGAGCTCGTCGACGTGCCGGTCGAACCCCGGCGTCAGGACGCCACCGTTCGGTGACCAGAACCCGAACGGATCGATCGCCTTCGCGATGAAGCGCTGCAGCCGTATCTGCTCGACGAGGGCGATGCGCGAGTTGGCGTGCAGCATGTGCTCCGCGCGCGTGTCCGCGCTGGCCACCAGGGCGACGTTGCCGTAGAGCGCGAACGCGTGGCGGAGCTCGGGTGTCCCGACGGGATGGCCGATCGCGCGCACCGTACCGAGGAACGCCTCGATCGCCGCGCTGTCGGGCCGCCCACCGTCGAACAGCATCGCCAGACGGGCGAAGATCGGGCCGAGCTCCTCGAACACCGACCGGTTGCCGTCGGCCAGCGCGCGCTGCGCGACGCGCACGGGATTCTCGAAGAGGCCGATCAGGACCGCCTCGACGTCCGTGATGCTCTCGCCACGCGCGGCATGCGGTGCGATGACGGCGGGGCCCAGCGGCACCACGAGATCCCGGTACGTGTCGAGGCGCCGCAGCTCGTCGCCCAGCGCGACGCGCCACCAGTCGCCGCGAATGAACTTGCCCACGGTCTTCGAAGCCCACGTCGCAATCCCGCACCAGTTCATGCTCGGAGGCGCGAGCGCGGGCCGCAGGGCGACGGCGAGCTCGTGATACGCGAGGGTGATCCACAGGTTGCGAAACGCCGGATCCGTCATCTCGAGGATTCGAGCGACCTCCTCCTCGCGGATCGTCCCGGGAAAGGGATCCCGGGCGGACAGCGCCGTCGCTCCGATGCCGGCAACGAGGCGCGTCTCGTCGACGAGGCCACGGACCCCGGTGGCGTCGACGTGCGTCGAGGCGTCGTAGCCCACGATGTCGTGGAGTCCGGGAGCGCCCGTGATCGCGTGCGAAGCGAGCAGACCCGACATCGCGGCGGCTTCGATGCATCCGACGTTCAGGCCGCAGTCCGTCCAGTCGCCGACGACGTAGAACCGCTCGTAGCCCGTGGCGTGCGGCGTGATCCGATACCGATCCGTGCCGGGCAGCGACTGGACGTAGCGTTCCGACGGGTCGATGTTCGCGCGCCAGAACTGGGTCGCGAACCGGCCGGCGCCCGTACCGGTCCCCACGAGCGAGTCCCACCGAAACTCGCCGGTGGCGGGATCGACCGCCTCCGGCCAGAGATGGCGGACCTCCCCTCGCAGAAACGCGATCGCGTTCTCCTTCGCGAGCCGGTTCTGGTCGTCGGCAAAGCCGGGGGCCGGCGCCGTGGGCGCCTCCGGCGCGGTCGGCATGGCGTTGCAGAAGTACGCGAGGCCGCGTGGCCGGCCCGCGGCCGGCCAGCTCTCGCGATCGATCAGCTGGCGCATGTCCGCGCACGTGTCGAATGGCTCGACGAAGCCTGAATACGTCGCCTGCTCCGCAGACCCGCCGAGCGCGTCGAAGTCCTTGGTGAGCCACACCTGGAAGGCCTGGGTCTGCACGGTCTCGACGTGCGCGACCATCTCGCGCCAGCGAGGGTCGCCGTCGTTGGCGAGGAGCTCGCGACAGAGGTATGGCACCGACCCGAGCGGAATGCCGAACACGAGTCGATCGAAGTCCCGCCCCGCCTCGAGCGGCTGGACGTCACGCTCGTACGGCCACGGCTTCCAGAACGACTCCAGGTCGTGGCCCTCGAGGCGCGGCGCGTCGCGGATCTGCTCGGCGCGGGGCTCGGACGGCCAGCACGGCAGTCCGCCGACGTCGACGAGCGGGTCGTATTCGACGTCCGGATCGACGAGATCGACCTGGCGGGCGAGCTCGACGGCGGCGATCGCGCGCCGGTCCGCCGAGAGCCGCAGGTTCTTGACGCGATGGAAGAACCGGAAACGCACCCCGCGGCGCTTGAGCACCTGATAGAGCGGCGCGAAGACAACGTCGCCCATCCCCGCCTGCATGCGCCAGAAGATGGCGCCCTTGTATTCGAAGAGGAGCCGCATGAGGCTGCGGACGGCCTGCCCGGCCGCGATCTGCGGGTCGTCCGGGTCGCCGTGGCGGTACGCGAACGCGAGATCGTAGCCACCGAGGATGACGGGGGACTTCACCGCCTCTTCGGATGCGCCGTGCTTCCGGAGCCACCGCACCGCGTCCTCCTCGTCGATCGCGCGGAAGCCGCCCGGCACCACCTCCTTCACGAAGCCGATGACGATCGCCCCGACGATGTCGATCAGCGCGCCGATTCGGCGAGCGCGGTCGCTATCGCCAAGGCGACTCCGGACGAAGGATCGGTGCGTTTCGACGAGGCCGGCGATCCCCGCGAGCTCCGCTGTCCGGTCAGAAATCCGATGGGCGTCCAGGTCGTCGGCAAAATCGAGCGCCGTCATGAGCGCCGACGGCGCGAACGCCCCATCGCCGGCATCGGTGAGCGGCTCGGCCGAGTCGGAGACGGCGGCGGTGATCCGCATCATGACGTCGTATCGCGCCGGTTCCATGGGCACGCCCGCGTCTTCGGACAGACTGTGTAGCAGCTTCAACGCCTGTTTGAAGTAGCCCCACAGCGTGAGCCCGCCGTCGCCCGCGTCCGGAATGCCGGGCCGCCGGCCGTTCTGCGGATAGCGGATCACCCAGGGCTGCCACTGACCGTCGTGGCGCTTCTCGGGCAGCACCACGACGCTGGCTTCCTTGAAGGCGTCGTCGAACGAGGCGAGCGGCGCGCCGCGAGGGCGCCCGAGCTCCGCGTAGCAGCGCCGCATGAGCCGGAAGGCGTTCTCGTAGAACCCGAGCCAGAGATGGAGGCCGTGCTCCTCGATCCGTTCGTGCTGCGCGCGGTTCCGGCCGCTCGCTCCTTTCCCACCGAGCCGCCAGCCCTGCTGGTAGACCGTGATGCTCTCGAGCCGGTTCCGCCAGCCTCGCTCGCTGAGCGCATAGGCCGCGGTCAGCGATGCCATGCCGCCACCCAGGATGACGACCTTCTCGCCTCGCCCCGTACTCATGGCGTTCTCCGATCTCGGCGCCCGTCTCGCACATGACGTCGTCGTGCGTCCACGCGCTCGGCTGCCCCCTCTGCATTCCGGTCACCACGGCGAGCCGGGCCGCACCAGAGCGGCAGCCGATCCAAGCGAGGCCCGAATCTTAACCGAGTCGGCCGAAATTGACCGGTCAACTTACGGATCGTTGACCGCTCGAAGCACCACCACCATTTCGCCGAAACGCCCGATTTCCCGTTCGTTCTCGCGTGGTACCGACCTTGCCTCTGCCCGTGCGCAGCTCGTTCGTCGCAGTGGTGAGCGCCCGAGCGCAAGGGGAGGGAGCGATGAGGCAGTCAGCATTCGTCTGGGCAGTCCTGGCCGTCGGCGTCTGCGCCGCACTGGAGATCGCCGCTACGTCCGCGACTCGTATCGGCGCCGGATCCCGTGGCGACGGGGCCCATGTCGCGGCGCCGGCACATGCGGCCTGGGGCACCGCGCTCGCCCGACTCACCTCCGCCATCGAGCGCGAGGACCGGGCCTCGCTCCTCTCCGATTGGCGCGCCGCGTATGCCGTCGGCCTCGCGTCACACCGCTGGGAGCCGCTGATCACGCTCGGCGACGCCGCGCAGCGCATCGCGATCCTCGACCACCAGCGCGAGCCCTTCCGGCGTGAAGCGCGCGCGGCGTACCTGCTCGCGCTGCGGACCGCGCGGCGCGCGCAGTCCGACGAAGGCTTGATGGCGACCGCCGACGCGTTCGAGCGTCTCGGTGACGCCGAGATGGCGACCCAGGTCCGCCGCCTCGCGGCCCACGTCCACGCGAACGCCTCGCACCCGTGACCGCCGGCGTGCCGACGGAGCCGTCGAACGTGTTCCTGCCACCGTTCATCGTCCTCGTCGGGTCGAACGCGTGGTTCTTTCCGTATCAGCGGCAACTTCGGCGGGGGAATCGTCGCGTTCATGGGCGGCATCGCGGAAGTGCGGCGCACCGACGTCACCGGCAGCGTGAACCAGCAGACCACCCTGAACCAGCTCACCGACTTCAACCGCGGTCATGGCGTGCTCGCCGGCATGCGACAAAGCGCGGACCGTCCGTCTGTACGGCCAGATGGCGTCGGGCGAACGCATCGACGTATCCATCGTCCCGAACCCGGGCGCAGCCAGTGGCTGGCTGACGTGCTCCGGCAAGGCGAGTATCGGCGACGGCAAGGCGCGCGTGAGCTGCAGTCTGAACCCATTGACGGTTGCCAGCACGCGGTGAACGTCTCCGCCGAGACAGTTCTGATCACGACGAATGTGACGCCCACGCCGTCGGGCCACGCCCGGCGGCGTGGGCTCAGATCACGCCCAGCGCCCGTTCGAACGCGTCCACCGTTGGCCGGTCGATGATGGTGAAATGCACTTCCGTCACGAACGTTCGGCGATCAGTGCTCCAGAATTTCGCGACCGCGCCGACGGCCAGCGGCGCCGCGCGCTCGACGGGGAAGCCGAAGATCCCGGTGGAGATCGACGGAAACGCGATCGAGCCGAACCGCTGATCCTCGGCCAGCTCGAGCGCGGCCGTGTACGCGGTCACGAGCTTGCGGTCCTCGTCGCCGGAACCCCAGACCGGTCCGACGGCGTGGATGACGGCACGGCATGACAGCCGGCCGGCGCCGGTCAGCGCTGGCCGATCGTGCGCCGCCGGGCCGTTGGCCCGCACCCACGCGTCGCTCGCGCGCTGGATCTCCGGCCCGCCGCGCCGCACGATCGCGCCCGCGACGCCGCCGCCATGCGCCAGGTGTTCGTTCGCGGCGTTCACGATCGCGTCGACGGCCTCCTCCGTCAGGTCGCCGTGGCAGACGCGCAGCACGCGGCCGTCCGGGAACGCGCGCTCGGCGACGACGTCGGCCACGCGGTGACTACTTGCGGCAGACGCGGAAATCCGCGTAGTCGCCGGTCGCCGTCGAGCTCGTTTCGTCCGAGTCGGTGAGGACCGCGATCCCCACGGGCTTCGGCACCTCCTTCGTGCCGAAGCCTGTCATGAAGTCTTCGCGGACGTTCACGCGCTCCTCGACCCATTCGCCCTTCTTGTCCGCGCCGCTGCGCAGCACGCGCACCTTCGTGAGCCCCATATTCGACTCGAGCCGTGTGCCGGCCGGCACGCGCTCGCTCCAGACGTACTTCATGGCCTTCGGGCCGCGCACCTTGGAGTACGGCACCAGCATGTAGACGGCGAGCGCGCTGTCGTTCCTGCCGGATTCGCGCTCGTCGGCGCCCTTCGGGAAGTCGACGGGCCGCCACCGCCAGGCGAGCACGGGATAGTCGTCGAGATTCCATTCGTGCTGCTTCGCCGCCTGGATGTCGACGCCTTTCGCCTGCGCGCGGAGGAACCGTTTGCCGCCGTCCTCACGGACGGCATAGACGCCCTTCCCGGCGTCCTTGCGCAGCTTCCAGTCGCCCGGGAGCTGACCGACCTTCGCCTTGGCGAAGTCCTCGACGACGACGCACTCGTCCTGCGCGAGCGCGCGCTCGGGCGCCGGAGCGGCGAGCAGAAGGGTGACGACGGGCACCGTGAGCGACGCGAGCGGGAACCGGCGCATGGGCGGACCTCGATCTCCAGTGGTGATTCGATCATACGGCCCGGTGGCAACCCGGCAGGGAACGTGTCAGGCGAGCAGCAGGCGCGCGGGCTGCAGCGTGCGGTTGAACGGATGCAGCACGAGCCCAAGGATCTCGAGCGTCACGACGCCGAGCAGCGCCTCATCGCCGCCCTCGCCGAGGATGACGGGACTGTGGCCGTGACCTTGCGGCAGCGCGATGTGGCACTCGGACACGTCGCGCTCGATCTGCGTACCGTCCGCCAGCACGAAGGTGACGCGGCGATGCGGCGTGAGTCCGAGCGCGGTCCAGATCTCCGTCGGGAGCAGGCTGTATCTCGCGCCGCTGTCCACGAGAAAACGGACAGGTCGGGAGCCGGCTGGACCGCTCGCGATACCTTCGATGTACGTGAGTCCCATCACGCGGTCATTCTACGGACGGTTCGATGCCCTGTCGTGTCCAGCGTTCGATACACCAGGCTCACCGCCCGAGGCCGAGCAGATCGTCCGCGACGATCCGCTGGAACCATTCGTCGGCGACCGCATGCAGCCCCTTCACCGTCCAGTGCACGGGATCGACGTGAAGCGACGCATCGCCGTGCGGCAGCGCCGCCTGCAGATCGACGTACGCGATCCGCTCCCGCGCGAAGAACTCCCGCATCGCGCGGTCGTAGGTGTCGAGGACCGGTGACACCGTCGCCCAGTGCGGCACGTTCGCGAGGAATCGCGCGCCGTGCTCGGTCGCAATGCCGCGCATCGCCTTCACGTTCCGCTGGTGGAGCGCGATCGACGCGAGCGGAGTGTCGCTGCGGGGCAGGCGATTGATCGGCGCGAACATCTGGGCGTGCACGTTCAGCGGGATGCCGCCGTTGCGCCACGTGTCGTAGCGCGCGCTCGCGACCGAGACGAGATAGCTCGCAAACGCCCACGGCGGCAGCGACAGCTGCACGCTGGTGATCGCGTCGTCGAACCTGCGCATGGCATTGCGGTAGTCCGGCGCGATCCCGGGATAGAACGACGCCGCGAAGTCGTTGACGCCGTCGCCGCTGATGACCAGATCCGGCGCATACGCGACGCCGAGCAGCGCGAGCCACTGGAGCGACACGGCGGACGGCGCGCCGTCGACGGCGAGATTCACGACCTCCACGCGCTCGCCGCGTCCGGCGTAGTGCGCGTTCAGCCGCTTCTCGAGCAGCGCGGGCCACGTGGTGTCGTCGTCCGGGCCGTCCCACGTCGTCGACCCGCCGAGCGTGACGATGCGACGCGTGCCCGGCGGCTTCGCCAGCGGCCGCTCCGGCGTGCGGAACCCGAGGCTGTTGTTGCGATAGCGGTACGCGACGTCCGCGGCGATCTCCTTCCGGTGCATCACGAGCGTGCGCGCGTCGTGGGGACGCGGCGCATACGGCACGAAGGGGTGCGTCACGAACCGCCGCCGGTCGAACTGGGCGTCCGTCGCGGCGTCATAGAAGGACGGGCGATACGCGGCGATCGACGTGTTGGACAGCGCGAACACGACGCGGAGACCGACTTCGAGGGCGACGAGCGTGACGACGGCGGCGGCGAGCGCCAGCGCGGCCTTGACGAGCGCCGGCGTTCGGGGGGCGCGCGGCGGAGCGCTATCGGCCGCGGCGCCACCACTGGTGGACGAGGTTGTCCACCACTTCGCCGAGCTGCGCGATGGTGCGGCACTCGCGCACGATGTCGCACGCCGGCGAGTAGAGCGGCATCACGCTGTCGCCGATGCCCCAGCCCCACTGGCCCTCGGGGTTCAGCCAGATGATCCCCTTGACGCGCTCGCGCATGAGCCGGAGCGCCCACGCCTGCGGGTCGTTGTAGTTGTTCCGGGCGTCCCCGAGGATCATGATCGTCGTCTTGCGGTCGAGGCTCTCCAGCTCGGTGCGCACGAAGCGGCTCCACGCGTACCCGAAGTCCGACCGGCAGTGATAGTCGACGGGCGCGGCTTTCAGCGCCCACTCGATGGCGCGCTCGACGGGCGTCGTGTTGAACGCCTGCGTCACTTCCGCGATCTCCGAGACGAAGACGTACGAGCGGACGCGGCTGAAGCACTCCTGCAGGCTCCACACGAGCTGGAGCATGAAGCGCGACGCGTTCCGCACCGAGTCCGAGACGTCGCAGATCGTGATGAGCTTCGGCTTCTCGCGATGGCGCCGGCGCAGGAAGATCTCCATCGGGATGCCGCCGTACGCCATGCTCTTGCGAATCGTGCGCCGCGTGTCGATGCGGCCGCGCTGCTCCTGGCGCTGGCGGAGCGCGAGCGCGTCCTTGATCCGCCGGGCCAGGCGCGCGACGACGGTCTTCATCTGCGCGACCTCGTCGGCGGTCAGCGCGAACAGCGGCTTCTCCGCGAGCATCTCGCGCGTCAGCCGCTCGCCCTGGCGCCACGCGCGCCGCTCCAGCTCGCGCTCGACGTGCTGGCGGATCATGCGGCGGAACGCTTCGAGTCGCAGATCGAGGTAGTTGCGGATGCGCGCGAGCTGCCCGGGGTCGAGGCCACGCTCCTCGAGCAGCTTCATCAGCTTCTCGATGTCCTGCTCGATGGCCGACCAGTCGAAGCGGTCCTGGATGCGCCGCGAGAAATACCCGACCTGGAGGAAGTACATCAGCCGCTCGAGCCCGGCGTTCTGCGAGCCCGCGCGGATCGCCATCTCCATCTCGCTGCCGCCGCCGCGCAGGAGCAGCTCGGTCATCTCGTCGAGATCGAAGTCCGCCTGGTCCAGCGCCTGGTTGAGCAGATCCTGGATGCGCGGATCCTCGGGGCCGAGCGCCTTCCGCACGCCTTCGCCGAGCGCCTGGAGGTCGAGGAAGTAGAGGTTGAAGATGCGCTCGAACGTCGGCTCGTCGCGCGCTTCCTTCACGAGCGTCGCCGCGAGCGCCGACTTGAATCCCTCGCGGCTGTCGAACCCGATCTCGCCGGCGGCGGACAGCGCGTCGAGCGCTTCCGACGGCGAGATCCGGAGCTCGGCGCGCCGCAGGTCGCCGATGAACTCGAGGATTCTCTTGTCCATCATGAAAGGGGGCCTCGAACGGGCCCCCTTTACCCCCTGTCGCTCGGAGGCGCCCCGGGGGACCCGGGGCGCCCCTCGACTTCGCGACGCCCCTCGACCCCGGGGCGCCCCTCGACTTCGCGACGCCCCTCGATTCGCTTCATCCCGCGAGCACCTTGTCGAGCGCGCCCTTGACCCGCTCCAGATCCTTCTCGTACTTCACGAGCATCGTCAGCGTCGACTCCACCAGCGCGGCGTCGAGCTGCCTGGCGTTCAGGATCACGAGCGACCGCGCCCAGTCGAGCGACTCCGACACCGACGGTGGCTTGCGGAGGTCGAGGCCGCGGATCTTCTGCACCGCGTCGACCACGGCGCGGCCGAGCTCGTCCGGAATCTGCGGCACCTTCATGCGGATGATCTCGAGCTCGTCGGCCGGCGCCGGGAAGTCGATGAAGAGATGCAGACAGCGGCGCTTGAGACCGTCGGACAGCTCGCGCGCGTTGTTCGACGTCAGCACCACGAGCGGGATGTGCTTCGCGCGGATCGTGCCGAGCTCCGGCACGGACACCTGGAAGTCCGACAGCACCTCGAGCAGGAAGGCTTCGAACTCCGGCTCCGCCTTGTCGATCTCGTCGACGAGCAGCACGACCGGATCGTCGGCGAGGATCGCCGCGAGCAGCGGCCGCGCCGACAGGAAGCGGAACGAGAAGAACGCGTCTTCCTGGCCCGCGATCTTCGCGACCGCGTCGGGCAGCGACGGCGCGTCGGCGATCAGCTCACCGATACGGTCGCGCAGGAGCTGCGTGTAGAGCAGCTGCTTGGCGTACTTCCACTCGTAGAGGGCCTTGCCTTCGTCGAGCCCTTCGTAGCACTGGAGCCGGATCAGCTTGCGGCCGGTCAGCTCCGAGAGCGTCTTCGCCAGCTCGGTCTTTCCGACGCCCGCCGGTCCCTCGATGAGGACCGGGCGACCCATGCGCTCGGCGAGATACACGACCGTCGAGATGCGACGATTCGCGATGTAACGGGCGTCCCGGAACCGCTGCTGGACGTCTTCGACGGACTCGAACATTGCAGCTCCTTCCTCATGCGTGAACGGATGACGTGCACAACGGTTCATTCTACAACGGGCCCATGGACAATCGTGCCGTGAGCGATCGATCGGCCGTCCGGTATCACCGGCTGCAGCTCGTGCTCGGCGTCGCGGGCCTCGCGCTCGACGCGGTCGTGCTCGGCGCCCTCGCGTGGATGGGCGGTGCGCACGCGATGGCCGACGTCGCGCGGCGCGCGACGTCGATGTGGTGGATCGAGGTCGCGGCCGTGGCCGTCGGTGTCGGCGCCGCGAGCGCCGTCGTCGGCTTTCCGCTCGCGTGGCTGCGCGGCTATCACCTGCCCCGCCAGTACGGGCTGCTTCATCAGCCGATCGGCGCGTGGCTGCTGGACCGCGCCAAGGCCGCAGCGCTCGGCGGTGCGTTCGCGCTCGTGACGGTCGAGGTGATCTATCTCCTGCTCCGCACCAGCGCGCTGTGGTGGCTCATCGCTGCGGCGATCGTGTGGGGCCTGTCCGTCGTCGTCGCGACCGTCTTCCCCGTCGTCATCGTGCCGCTGTTCTATCGCCTCACGCCGCTCGGCGATGCCGACCTTCGCGCGCGATTGCTCGCGCTCGCCGCGCGAGCCGGCGTGCCGGCGATGGACGTCTTCGTCGTCGATCACTCGCGCAAGAGCCGGACCGCCAACGCGGCGCTTGCCGGCATCGGTCGCACGCGGCGCATCATTCTCTTCGACACGCTGGTCAGGGACTTCACCGCCTCGGAGATCGAAGCCGTTCTGGCCCACGAGCTGGCGCACCAGGTCCACCGGGATCTCTGGCGCGGCCTGGCGGCGCAGGCGGTCATCACCGTGGCGAGCTTCTGGATCGCGCACCAGGTGCTGCGCGCCACGGCGGCGCCGCTCGGACTGGTGACGATCGCGGATCCGGCCGGGCTGCCGTGGCTCGCGCTGGTGATCGGGGCGGTCGGCATCCTCGCCCTGCCCGTGATGAACGGCCTGTCACGACACATGGAGCGCCAGGCGGACGACTTTGCGTTCCGGTTCGCCGATCCCGAGGCGTTCATCGGCGCCATGGAGCGCCTCGCGTCCATCAATCTCGCCGAGCGACGGCCGTCCCGGCTGAAGGAGGTCCTGCTCCACTCCCACCCGGCCCTGGACCGGCGAATCGCCCGTGCCCGGGCGGCGGCCACGAGGTTAGAATGTTCGTCCGGACGCGCGGTGCGCCTGGATCCTGGATGACGTCACATCGGCTCGCGCTCGGGCAGCAGCTACGGATGCGGCTCCGGCCGCTCGCCCTCGCCGCAGGGATCCTGATCAGTCTCGGCCTCCCGATCACCTACTACGCCCTGCAGTACGACGCGCTCGGCCAGAACGCGCAGCGCATCGCCGCCGACTTCGCCGCCGAGTTCCCGTACCGGGATTTCGATATGGTCCTCGCGGAGTTCCTGCCGGGCCGGTCGATCGCGACGATCCGGGTGCTCGACTCGAAAGGCCAGGCCGTGCCCGGGTATTCCTACCCGCTGGCGCCAACGCGGGCATGGTGGGAAGTGCATTCGCCCGTCGGTCGCGCCACGACGATCAGCCTGCGAGGTGAGCCGTGGACGGTCGAGGTCTTCGTGCCGCCGGCACGGCTGATCGGCGTCACCGCCGCGCTGCTGGTCGTCTCGGTCGGCGTCGGCGTCGGTCTTGCGACGCTGATCTACCTCTTCCCCGTGCGCGTCGTCGAGCGGGTCGAGCAGTCCGTCGACGAGATGATCGCGCGGCAGGAGAGTCTCGTGGAGACGAGCCGCCTGCTCGCGTCCACGCTGGACCTCCGCGAGGTGCTCGACCGGCTCACGGAAATCGCGCGGGCGCTGCCCGGCATCGACGTCGTGCGCACCTGGCTGGTCGACGACGAGCGCGGCGATCTCGTGCTGCACTCGCAGGCCGGCGTGCGCCGCATCGACGTCGAGCAGCAGGTGCGCCTCGCCATGGGCCGCGGGCTCACGTCGACCGTCATTGCGAGCGGCCATCCCGTCGTGCTCCGCGACACCGTCAACGACCCGCGGCTCGTGAACAGCCAGTGGTTCCGGCTGGAAGGCATCGCGTCGTTCCTCGGCGTGCCGCTGCGCGTGGGGGACACGCTGGTCGGCGTGCTCGCCTGCATGAGCCGCTCGCCGCGCGACTGGTCCACCGACGAGATCGCCCTCGCCGAAACGTTCGGCACGCTCGCGGCCGTGGCGATCAAGAACGCGCGCGTGTTCGGCGAGAGCGAGACGCGGCGGCGCGTGGCCGAGGCGCTCGGTGAAGTCAGCCGCGTGCTCGCGCAGGCGCTCGAGCCCGAGGTCGTCAGCCAGCGCGTCGCCGACGCGATCTGCGCGCTGCTCCACACGCGCACGTCGGCCGTGTACCGCCTGGACGCGGACACGGGCGACCTCGTCGCGCTCGCGGTATCCGGAACGGCCCCGCCCGCATTCCCGCGCGGCATGGTGTTCCCGCGCGGCACCGGCGTGATCGGCGTGGCCGTGCAGGAGCGCCGCGCCGTCATGACGCCCGACATCCTGACCGACGACCGCGTGACCCTGACGCCCGAAGCGCGACAGCGGATCGAGGAAGCCGGGTACGGCTCCGTCCTCGTCGTGCCGCTGATGGTGAAGGACCGCGTGATCGGCGGTCTCGGCGTCGGCGACCGGCGCGGGCGCGCGTTCAACGAGGAAGAGATCCGGCTGGCGCAGGCGTTCGCCGACCAGGCGGCGCTCGCGCTCGAGAACGCGCGGCTGTACGCCGAAGCGACGAGGCAGCAGCACGAGGCGGAGGAGCTGGCGGGGTTCGCGCGCACGCTGACCGAGACGCTCGACGTCACGGCCATCGGCGATCGCATCGTGGCGAGCGTGCTGCCGGTGTTCGCGGCGCGCTCGTCGGCGCTCTGTCTCATCGAGGCGAGCGGGTCGCTCCGTGCCGTGGCCTGGGGCGGCGAGGCGGCGCGACACTTCACGGCGAACCAGCTCCTGCCCGCGGACTTCGGCATCATGGGCCGCGCCGCGGCGCGCGGGATCGCGCAGCAGACACGGGACGTCAACGGCGAGCCGGGGCTGTCCCTGCCCGACGAGCTGCGACGTCCGGCGCTCGGCGCCGGTGACCGGTCCGTGCTCGCCGTGCCGCTCCGCGCGAAAGGCGACCTCATCGGCGTCCTCGCCGTCACGGACGGCGCG
>JACPCW010000069.1 GCA_016184365.1 Candidatus Rokuibacteriota bacterium | reverse complement strand
CCGCGCCCGAGCCGGCGACCGCGTCGTCCGCCGCGCCCGCGCCCGCCGTTTCGACGCCGGCCTGACCGTCGTCGCCGTGTCAGAATCACCCGATGCGGTCCTTCGCCGCGGTTCTTCTCGCCGGCATCGCCATCGCGGGTTGTGGCGCGGGCTCGCGCGGCGCCGTCGCGCTCACCCCGTCCACCGAGCTCGGAACCGTCGTCCTGCGCCTCACGGCGGATGGCAGCCGGACGACCGCCGGCCCGCGCGATGCGATGGCTCCCGCCGTCGTCGTCGACGCGGGCCGTGGCCGGCCATCGGCCGAGCTCGCCGCGGCCCGCGACGCGCTGGCGCGTCTCGTCGCCGAGGCGCACGTCCCTCGCGCCGTGGCCGATCGCATGGTGCGCATCGCGCGCGAGCGGACTCGCGAGCGGCTCGTGCGGCCCGGCGGCAGCGGCGTGGCCGGCGACACGCTGCTCGATCTGTCCATTGCCGAAGTCGGGCTCGTGACGATCGCGCGTCCGGGCGAGCCCGCGGCGCCGGCCGCTGATCCCGCGTTGACGCTCGTCGTGAATGGATCGCTGCGCCTCGAGCGCGCGAAGGACGGTGTCGTGCTCCTCGCGCGACCGATCCGCCATATGGCCGAGACGAAACCGCTCGGCGTGTGGATGAAGGACGAAGCGCGCGAGCTCCGCAACGCGCTCGGCCCCGCGGTCGAAGCGCTCGCCGCGTCGCTGGTCGACGAGCTCTTCTGATGAACCTCGCGGAATGGGCTGACGGCCCCGCCCCGGACGCCCCGACTGGCTCGCCTGTCGCCGTAGCTCGTTCCGGCGCAGGGCGAGCGCGACCCCCCATCCCCACAGGGGGCGGCGCGAGGGCAGCCGACCCGCGAGGCGCGCTCGCCCTGCGCCGGAACGAGCACGGCGACGACGGCTCGCCATGACGCGCATCGCCGTCGCCATCGCCGCCGTCCTGCTCGCGGGGTGCACCGTGGCGCTGCCGCGGTACCGCTACGACGAGCAGCAGCTCGGCCGGCGCACGTGGGAGATCCGCGCCGGCGATTCGTGGCCCGGCGCGGCGCCGGATCTGGAGCGCTTCGTCCTCTACCGCGCCGCCGAGCGCACGCGCGAGATGGGCCTCGGGCACTTCGTGATCCGGGACAGCACGCTCGACATGTCGCGCGCGCGATCGCTTTCGTACCCGCCGGTGACGGAGGGCAACGAGCTCGGCACGGCGGTCGACCGGCTCGACTACCTGTACCGGACGCCGTACTCCGAGCTGACGAAGCGGTGGCAGCGGGTGAAGTTCCGGATGGTCCGCGAGTCGGAAGTCGCCGACCACGTGGACGTCGTCGACGCGGCGAAGGTGCTCGACCGGCTCCGCCCGTTCATCGACCGCCGTCGCTGATCGTTCAGCGTTCGGCTTCGGTCGTGATCCGCCGCGGGAACCGCTCCTCGAGGATGACGTAGAGGACGGGGATCAGCACGAGCGAAGGCCATCCGGGCAAACCCGCGGAATCGGTAGCGGTTGCGGCCGCGTCTTAGCAGGTACGAGAGCCGGTTCGGATCCGGAGCGTTTGACAGCTTTCACCGGCGGTCCCTACACTGCGCGGACATCCGGCGGCAAAGAAGGGAGAGCGCGATGGCCACGGTCACGGTCTACAGCAACATCGGGTGAGGGGGCTGCCACAAGGCGATGGAGTATCTATCGCAAAAGGGCGTGCCGTTCGTGGAGAGGAACATCGGGAAGTCGCCGGAGGCCCGACAGGAGCTGATGGAAATGGGGACGATGTCGTTGCCGGTGCTGCTCATCGGCGACAAGCGCCTCACGGGCTTCAACCCGGCCCAGATCGACGCCGCGCTGGGCGCGGCGGGACTCCTGCCCGGTAGCCAGCCGTGACCGACGCCCCCGGGGGCGGTGGCAAGCCGTCGGAGATTCACGTCGGCCGCATGTGGAACTATGCGCGAAAGTTTGCGGAGAAGTCCGGGACGTACCTCCATCCGGACGTCTCCGTCACCGAAACGGTCGTCGAGGGGCTGGCGCGGCACATCGAGATGGTGGGGAAGCCTCTCTGTCCCTGCGTGTTCTACCCGGACCCGAAGGAAGAGGCGAAGCTGCGGCGGTGGGTCTGCGCGTGTGACGAGATGCAGAAGTGGAAGTACTGCCACTGTCTGCTGTTCGTGACGAAAGAGGGCGTCCCGGTCACGGAGTACCTCCCCGACGACCATGAAGGACGCCAGGCCTACGGCCTCGTGCTCGATCCGCACCCGGACAAGGGGCGCGCCATGGCGCGCGTGCTCGACAAACAGAAGAGCGAGGGCGGAGCCGACTCCGCGTAGCGAGGAGCCCATGCCGAACATCACGGTCCAGTGGTACGCCGGGCGCACCGACCAGCAGAAGCGCGAGATCGTCGCCGCGATCACCGACGCGATGGTGACGATCGGCAAGACGACGGCCGACCAGGTCCACATCGTGTTCCAGGACGTCGAGAAGGCGAACTGGGGCGTGAACGGCAAGCTCGCCTCCGACAAGTAACCCGCCTGGTTCACTCATGACGGCGCTCGCGGCCGAGCGGTGCGTCGCCTGCCGCCCCGGCTCGCCGCACGTCGGCGACGCCGAGGCGGCCGCGCTGCTCCGCGACATTCCCGACTGGCGCGTCGTCGAGCGCGACGGTCTGAAGCGGCTCGAGCGCGTGTTCGACTTCTCCGACTTCGTCACCGCGCTCGCGTTCACCAATCGCGTCGGGGCGATCGCCGAGAGCGAGGGACATCACCCCGCGCTCACGACCGAGTGGGGGCGCGTCACCGTGGCATGGTGGACGCACGCGATCGGTGGTCTGCATCGGAACGACTTCGTGATGGCCGCGAAGACCTCCGCGGCGTTCGTTTCATCTTCGGGAGGTTAGTGCCGCGGGTCGGCGGTCGGGGCCGGCGCGGGAGTGGTCCTCTGCCCACGGCCCGCCCGCACCGATTTCCGCTTCAGCAGTTCCCAACCTCGAGCGTTGCGTCGTAACCTGCGTTTTACCGGAACGGGTCACCCGGACCACTCCCGCACCGCCCCCGACCGCTGGCCCGCTGACCGACCACGCCTCGCGTACTGACGCCGCGTTGCTCGTGTGCTTCGAGACGCTCAGCGGTTGTTGATCACCATCAACGTCGCGAACGCCAGCAGGATCAGCGCGACTGCAATCCACCGCGCTTGCTCGAACAGTGGACGCGATCGCAGTACGACTGCGAGTGGCCGCCGCAACGGCTTTTTCCAGACGACGGCGCGGACCACCAGGATGACCACCGTGACCAAGACGATGAGAACGAGGACCGTGAGTTCGGCGCCCAAGCGCATCGTCACACTGCGAGGCTCAGCTGCTCCGGGTCCGGTGGAGGTTCGAGCTTGTAGGTCCGGCGGTCCTCGATTCCGAATTCCTTTCGCAGTGCCGCGACCTGCGCGCGGATCGGATCCGCGATCTTTCGGTCGAGATAGGTCCGCTCGAACATCTCGCGATAGCGCGGCAGCAGCTCCGGCCACTCGCGCTCCAGTGACTCGAAGAAATGCTCCCGCGTGCCCGGCTGGAGATGGACCACGTTGCACCAGACGTGTGTCGCGCCCGCGTCACGCGCGGCGCGCACCACCGTCGCGAGCTGATCCGGCGCGTCCGTCAGGCCGGGCAGGATCGGCGCCATGCCGACGCCCGCGCGGATGCCGGCGTCGACGAGCGTGCGCACCGCGCGCAGCCGCTGACGCGGCGGCGCCGTGCCGGGCTCCGTTCTCCGCCACACGTCCATGTCGAGCGTCGGGACCGAGAAGTTGATCTCGACCTCCGCGCGCCGTGCCGCCTCCTGCAGCACGTCGACGTCGCGGATGATCATCGGCCCGCGCGTCACGATCGACAGCGGCGTGCGCGCGTCGCGCAGCGCCTCGAGACATCCACGCGTCAGCCGGTAGCGGCCTTCCGCGGGCTGATACGGATCCGTGGCGGCGCCGATCGCGACGAGCTCACGCTGCCACGTGCGACGCGCGAGCTCGCGCCGCAACACGGCGGGGATGTTGATCTTCACGCGGATCGTTCGCCCGTACCGCCCGTCGGCCGGACGATCGGCGCGCAGCTCGAACGAACGCACGTAGCAGAACGTGCAGCGGTGCACGCACCCCATGTACGGGTTCAGCGACCACTTGAACGGCATCCCCTGGACGCGGTTCAGGGCGCTGCGGCAGGGCTCTTCGCGGTACTCCGGTCGCACGTCCGGATTATAGCCACGCCGTTCCGGTGCACGTCCCCGCGGGCACATCGATTGCGTCGCATCGCCGTGAATCGATCGCGCGGCGTGTAAGAGCGACACCAGGAGGTAGCCATGGCGTGGCTGGAGCCGGAGCGGATGGAGCCCGACGACGAGCGCGAGGTTTCGGGGCTCGGATCGCACGAGGTCGAGGAGATCAGGCAGGCGCGCGACGAGCACGAAGGGTTCGGCGCATCGCGCCACTGGGGCGGCTACGGGAGCGACCACGAGACGCGCGGCTTCGCCGAGCGCCTCGGCGACGAGGTCCGGTCGTGGTTCGGCGACGAAGACGCCAGGCGGCGACGGCTCGCGGACGGGAAGGAGCGCGACTAACCGGCCATTGAGATCGTGCGACACGCCGCCACTGCGCCAGGCCGGGTGCGTGAACAGGTCGAGCGAATACACCTGATCGGGCCGCAGGCGGAAGAAGTCGCGGACCCACCGGTGCGGCTTCGTCGACAGGCAGCGAGGCCAACGCCCCGCGTGTGATCGCTCGCTGGCAGATCCGGTGCACCTCGGGGCAGCGGGGGAAATTCCATGTCCCGTCGTTGGATCCCGTCGCGTCGTTGGCTCTGGATTCCGGGCGTCCTGGTGGCGCTCGTGGTCCTGGCGTTCGTCGCGGCGTTCTTCATCGACGAGCCGCTGCGGCGCTCGATGGAGCGCGAGGTCAACAACCGGCTGCAGGGCTACACGGCGAAGATCGCCGGGCTCGACTTCCATCCGATCGGCTTTTCGCTCGATCTCGAGAGCGTCACGCTGCACCAGGATGCGCACCCGGATCCGCCGGTCGCGACCTTCCCGAACATCACCGCGAGCGTGCAGTGGCGCGCGCTGCTGCGAGGAGCGCTCGTGGCGGACTTCCGCTTCGATCGTCCGAAGCTTCACGTCAACCGGCAGCACCTCCTGACGGAAGCGAAGGACGACGTTCCGATCGACGAGCGCGGATGGCAGCACGCGCTCGCGGCCGTCTATCCGCTGAAGATCAACGAGTTCAGGGTGATCGACGGCGAAGTCGTCATGAACCTCATCCAGAACGCGTTCTTCAAGGCGATCCGTCCGGGCTTCGAGCGCACCGCGCGTGGCGGCCGGGTGCCGCGCGAAGCGCGCGCCGATCGATCATCGCGCCCTCGTGTATCGTTGAGCGCCGTGCGGCTCGCATCGAGCCGCGCGCGGCTCGGTGAATCAGGGGAGGGTGCGATGGCAGCTTCCGGCGAAACCGACGTGGTGGTCCGTCTCGAGGCGCTCGAACACCGTCACCGGCGGCTCGTGCGCGCCGGCAGCGTGCTGCTGCTCGGCGTCGTCGCGGTCGCGCTCATCGCGCAGGCGCCGGCGCCTCCGCCGTCGCGCACCGTGGAAGCGGAGACGTTCATCCTGCGCGATCGCGCCGGTCGGGCGCGCGCCGCGCTGTCGGTCGGCATCGACGATCGTCCCGGGCTCGCCCTCGCCGACACGCGCCAGAAAATTCGCGCGTGGATGACGCTGTCGCCCGACGGCGCGCCCGAGCTGCGTTTCTACGACGCCGACGAGACGCTGCGGTCGTCGCTGACGCTCGACACCGCCGGCACGCCGCGGTTCGTGCTGGCGGAGAAGAGCGGCAAGGCGCGCGCCCGCTTCGAGCTGAGCACGGACGGAAGCCCGGCCTTCGCACTGCTCGACAAGACGGAGAAGCCGCGCGCGGTGCTGAGCGTCGACGCAGCCGACGTGGCGTTAGTGCGGCTGACGGACGCGGAGGCGCGAGCGCAGGCAACAATGGGAGTGCGAGCCTTCGGTCTGCCGGCATTCACGCTGACGGGCAGGGACGGCAAGGTCGTCTGGAAAGCCCCGTAAGAGAAGGTCGACGAGCGCGTTCGACGCGCGAGGCGCGCGAGGCGAACCCACAGGGGGAGCGGCCGGGTCGCCGGTGTGGGGAGGGGTCGAGGACCCGTCCCCTGCGACGGTCAGCGCACGCAGCGCGCCGGGGTGGAACCCAGCCGCAACGGGGAGTGCGCGCGCATGAGCGCGTGGTCGCTCGACCCCTCCCCACGCCGGCGACCCGACCGCGGCGACCTGCGGACTTCGAAGCGCTACACGCGCGTCGCGCGCCCCGCCCAGTACGGCTCGCGCAGAACGCGCTTGACGAGCTTGCCCGCGCTGTCGCGAGGCAGCGCCGCGTGGAACGAGATGCTGCGCGGGACCTTGTAGCCGCCGAGACGCTGTCGCGCGAACGCGACGACGTCGTCTTCCGTGAGCGTGGCGTCGGGCGACGGCTGGACGGCGGCGTGGACCTTCTCGCCCCATTCGTCGTCCGGGATTCCGAAGACGGCGACGTCGTCGATCGCCGGATGGCGATGCAGGGCGTCCTCGATCTCGGCGGGGTAGATGTTCACGCCGCCCGAGATGATCATGTCGCGCTTGCGGTCGCAGATGTAGACGAAGCCGTCGTCGTCTATCCACGCGACGTCGCCGACCGACAGCCACTCGCCCCGCCGCGTGTCCCGCGTCGCGTCCGGTTTCTTCCAGTACTCGTCGAAGACGCCGTCGTAGTGGCGCACGAACAGCTCGCCCGGAGTCCCCGCCGGAACCGGCGCGCCCGCATCGTCGAAGATGCCGAGCTCCACGCCCGGCGCGGCGCGACCGCACGAATGCGGCTTTCGCAGCACGTCCTCGGGACGCAGCACCGTGTTCACGCCGAGCTCGGTCGAGCCGTAGAACTCGTGGAGCACGGGACCGAAGTACTCGAGCACCTGCTCCTTCACGCGCATCGGACACGGCGCGGCGGCCATGACGATCACCCGCATCGACGACACGTCGTACCGCGCGCGCACGGCCGCGGGCAGATCAACGATGCGCTTGAGGAGCGTCGGCGCCATGAAGGTCGACGTGCAGCGGTGCCGCGCGGTCGCCGCGAGCGCCGCCTCCGCGTCGAACCTCGGCATCACGACGACGGTGCCGCCGAACACGTGCGTGTAGAGCGCGAACGCGCCGGGCGCCGAGTGGTAGAGCGGCCCGGCCGCGAGGTGCACGTGGCTCGGATCGACGAGCCCGAAGACTTCGAATCGCGGGATGACGCTCCTCGGATCCACGGCGCGCCGCAGCGCGCCCTTCGGATGACCCGTCGTGCCCGCCGTGTAGATCATCGAGCCGCCGACGTTCGTGCCGACGTCGACCGGCACGGGGCCGGGGTCACCGGCGACGACGAGATCCGCGAAATGGTCGGCCCACGGGCGACGCTCCGCGCCCAGCGTGACCCAGTGGCGCACGTTCGTCGCGGCCGTGCGCACCGTCTCGACCGTCGCCAGAAAGTGGTCGCCGACGAAGACGAGGGCCGCGTCGGAGTCGTCCAGCACGTAGGCGACCTCGTCGGCGCCGAGGCGATGATTGACCGGCACCGCGATGGCGCCGACGGCGCGCGCCGCCGCGCTCGCCAGCATGACTTCGATCGAGTTCTCGCCGTAGACCGCGACGTGCTGTCCACGCTCGACACCGAGGCGGAGCAGACCGTGGGCGACACGATTGCGGCGCTCGACCATCTCGCGCCACGTGAGCGTGCGGCGGTCGTCGAGGAGCGCCGGACGATCCGGCTGACGGCTTGCGTGGAGGGCCAGGACGTCCATCACAGACTCGCCTCGCACCCGCTCCGCCTGCGGCTCCGCGTCGTGCTGCGGCTGCGCCCACCCATGGCGGCGCATTGTACCGTCGGCGTCCGCGGGCGGCTCGGCCGGTATGAGATAGTAAGGGCCGGGCCGTTCCGTGCCCCCGGAGGTCCCCACGATGATCTTTCAGCAGCTTCTCAACGAGGACTCGGGCTGTCTCAGCTACCTCATCGGCTGTGCCCAGGCGGGCGAGGCCGTCGTGGTCGATCCCGGCCGCGATCGGGTGGGTGAGTACGTCCGGCTCGCGCGAAAGAAGGGGCTCAAGATCACCGGCATCGTGGAAACGCACACGCATGCCGACCACATCTCCGGGAATCGTGACCTCGCGGCCGCCACGAAGGCGCGCATCATGGTGCACCGCGCCGCCGGCGCCGCCTTCGACCACGAGGCGCTCGAGGACGGTCGCGAGATTCGCGTCGGCAACGTCGACCTCAGGATCCTCCACACCCCGGGCCACACGCCCGACAGCATCTGCGTGCTCGTGACGGATCGCTCCCGCGGCGACGTCCCGTGGTTCGTGCTCACCGGCGACACGCTCTTCATCGGCTCCGTCGGCCGCCCGGACTTCGGGGGCGCGCAGGCGGCGGAACAGACGTGGGAGAGCCTCACCAGGGTGCTCCTGCCGCTCGACGACAGCGTCGAGATCTATCCCGCGCACGGCGCGGGCTCGCTGTGCGGCCGCGCGATGTCGTCGAAGACGGGCTCGACCATCGGGTTCGAGCGACGCTTCAACCCGCTGCTCCGCGCGAAGAGCCGCGAGGAGTTCGTCGATCTGCTGATGGAAGGCATCCCCGCGAAGCCGCCGTCGTTCGAGAAGATCGTCGCGAAGAACCGGGGGCTGCTGCCGGTCGCGGCCGCGAAGCCGCGCCCGTTCGGCGCCCGTGAGACGTCCGAAGCGATGCGCGGCGGCGCCGTGGTGCTCGACATTCGCGATCCGGCCTCGTACGGCGACGCGCACGTGCCCGGCGCCCTGAACGTGTGGATCGAGAGCCCGCAGTTCGCGGATCGCGTCGGCTGGTTCGTGCCCGCCGGCGCGCCGGTCATCATCGTCACGCCGAGCCCCGGTGACATCGACCGCGCCGTGTCGGCGCTGGCGCGGGTCGGCGTGGACGAGATCGTCGGATATCTGCAGAACGGCATGATCGACTGGAAGAGCGAAGACCTTCCCGTCGAGGCCGTGCCGCAGATCAGCGTGCACGATCTCGAGCAGTGGCTCGGCGAGCGGCGCGACCTCGTCGTCATCGACGTGCGCGAGCCGTTCGAGTGGCTCGAAGGACACGTCGACGGCGCGCTGCACGTGCCGATGATGGAAGCGCTCGAGCGGTCGGCCGACGTGCCGGCCGACCGGCCGAAGGCGGTCGTCTGCGCCGGCGGACTGCGTTCGAGCACGGTCATCAGCGCGCTCCAGCGCGCCGGGCTCCGCGACTTCTACAACGTGGCCGGTGGGATGACGGCGTGGTTACGCGCCGGCTACCACGTCACGCGGCCGACGACGGCTTCATAGTCGGTTCCCTCGTCGCATAAGACCTACCGAGAGACGGTTCTAATTCCCGAGTTAGAGCCGATCAATAACATTGGTCAAACCGCCGTGTTGCTGTTACTTTCGTCGTGACAACCGCGCTTGCCCGCGCTGACATCCCCACTTAGACCTCATCCAAGGAGACGACGATGCCGGTTGACGTGACCCGAACGCTGCAACAGGCGCTGCAGTCGCTGGAGTCGGAGCGCGATCGCCTCGACCGCCAGATCCGCACCATCCGCGCCGCCCTCGGCGGTGGCGACGGCCGTAGCGCCGGCGGGGGTGGCCGGCGTCGCCGCCGCCCCATGAGCGCGGCCGCCCGCAAGGCCGTCAGTCAGCGGATGAAGGCGTACTGGGCCTCGCGGCGGGCGAAGAAAAAGGCCGCGAAGTAGCGCCCGGTCAGATCTGTCGCGAGCGGCCGGCCCAATACCGCTCGCGGAGCTCGCGCTTCAGAATCTTGCCGTACGCGTTCTTGGGAAGCGCGGGGAGCAGCTCGACGGACTGCGGCTTCTCGTAGGACGCGAGATTCGTTCGACAGTGCTCGACGATCTCCGCCTCGGTGACCTGCGTCCCGGGGCGGGGAACGACGAGCGCTTTCACCGTCTCACCCCACTTCGGGTCCGGCACGCCGATCACGGCCACTTCATACACGCCGGGATGCCGGCAGATGACTTCCTCGACTTCGCGGGGATAGATGTTGGATCCGCCGCTGATGATCATGTCCTTCTTACGGTCGGTGATGAAGAGATAGCACCAGGAACATCGTGGTGACGCGGTAGCGCTCCGATGGCCGCGAAGATGTGCGGCGGATCGAAGCTGCGCGTCGCCGGAAACGCGCTCGCCGCGCCGCGCGCGATGTGGTGGAAGATCGAGCACCCCGATCCGTGCGTGATCGCGGCGCCGTGCAGCAGCACGTCGGTCGGCTCCACCGGATTGATGTCGAGCAGCATGAGCTGCACGAGCGCGATGAGGTTGCGGTGCGTGAGCACGAGATCGGTCTCGAGCGCCGCCTGTCCCGACTTCGGATAGAGCTGCGTGACGAGCGTCCGGTGCCCGGGCGCGCTCACCCGCAGGTGCAGGTGCGGGGGGCGGCCCGGGTAGCGGCCGGGGAAATCGGTCTCGTAGCGATACCCGCCCTGGGCGTCCGCGACCTGCGTCGCGCGGTGCGCCTCGTCATAGTCGCCGCGCGAGTTCGCCGACCACCACTCGATCCTGGCGCCCGCGAGCGGCCGACAGCCCGTCGCGGACCGTACCCAGCCGGTGACGCTCAAGCCGCCGCCCGTCTTCGCCCGTTCCGGCGCGTTCGGAACGTAGAACGGGCCGAGACTGTCGGGCCGGGTCGGCGGACACGACTGGGCCGCCGCCGGGGCGGGGAGGACGACGATCGAGGCGAGCAGCGCGATGGTCGCGAGCCGGCGCCACATGAGGGTGAGTGTAGCGCCGTCGAGTAAGATCACACCGTGGTCGGCCCCGCGCGCGTGGCGCACCCGAAGCGGGCAGGTTAAGGTAACGTGCGCGTGGCCGGAACCCCCGTCCACACCAGGGAGGACGTCGTGCCGAAGAGACCCATGACCTCGCTGCTCGTCCCGATCGTCGCGCTGGCCGTCGTCGTCACGGCCGTCCCCGTGTTCGCCGGCGCGCCGACCGAAGTCCTCAAGGCGTATTCGGAGCAGGTGGTGAAGATCCTCGAAGATCCGACCCTCAAGGGCGAGGACAAGCGCAGCGAGCGGCGCGCGGCGGTCCGCAAGGTGGCGATCGACGTGTTCGACGTCGAGGAGACCGCGAAGCGGGCCCTCGGGCGCCACTGGCAGGGCCGGTCGGCCGAGGAGCGGAAGGAGTTCGTCGATCTCTTCGCCGACCTCCTCGAGCGCACCTACATCTCGAAGATCGACCTGTACGGCGGTGAGCGGATCAAATTCACCACCGAACAGATGGATGGCGCCGACCGCGCGGTGGTGCGCGGCAAGGTCGTCACCAAGCGCGGCGCCGAAGTCCCCGTGGAGGCGCGGATGAACAAGCGCGGGGACAAGTGGCTGATGTACGATGTGCTCCTCGAGAACATCAGCCTCGTCGGCAACTATCGCGCCCAGTTCGATCAGATCATCCGCACCTCCTCGTACGGCGAGCTCGTCAAGCGTCTGCGCGACAAGCGCGTGGACTCGTCCGAGAGCGCGACGCCGCAGCGCACGTCGCGCTGAGCCCGCTCCAATCTCAACCGCGAGGTCAGCCATGGCGAAGGGAAGCCGAGCCGACGAACCGATCCAGGCGCTGCTCAAGGAAGGCCGGAAGTTCGCGCCGCCGAAGGAGTTCACGAGGCGCGCGCGGGTGACGAGCGCGCGGATCTACCAGGAGGCGAAGCGGCGTGTGTCGACGATGGAAGTCGAGTCCGCCCTGGTCGAGCATCCGTCCGTCGCGGAGGCCGCCGTCATCGGCCGCACGCACGAGATCAAGGGGCAGGCGATCGCCGCCTTCGTGACGATCAAGGAAGGGCGGCCGCAGACGCCGGAGCTCATCGACGAGATCAAGTCGCACGTCGCGAAGAAGATCGGCGCCCTCGCGCGGCCGGACGACATCATCTACTCCGCGGAGCTGCCGAAGACGCGCAGCGGCAAGATCATGCGACGCCTGCTGCGCGACATCGCGGAGGGCCGGGCGCTCGGCGACACGACCACGCTCGCCGATCCGAACGTCGTCGCCACGCTGAAGACCAGGTACGAAGACGAGGGCAAGGAATAGGCGTGACGGCCGATACCGGCGCCGTCACCGTCGAGGCCACCTCGTGGGTGACGAAGTTTCTCGGCGGTGACGGCGTCGGCCGCATGCTCGTCGATCTGCCGGTCGGACCGGGTGCGACGGTGCGATCCGTTCTGACGGAGTTGTCCACGCGGCATCCCGAGCTCGCGGAAGCGCTGTGGAACGGCCGCGATCTCGGCGAGCACATGGAAGTCCTGGTGAACGACGCGGTGCTCGGCATCGCCCACGAGATCGATTCGCCCGTCGCCGCGGCTCGCGGATCGACGGCCCTCGCGCGGCCCCCGCAGGGGGATGGGGGGTCGCGCTCGTCACGCCCCGGAACGAGCACCGGCGTACAGGCGAGCCCGCCGCGGCCGCCGTGGGCGGGGCCGTTGACCAATTCCGCGAGAATCAGTAGGCCGGCCGACAACGTCCTCGCGCGCCGGCTGCGTGCCGGCGACTTCGTCCTGTCCGTCGAGTTCGTCACGCCCGCCGCCTCCGAGCCTCTCGAAGCCGCACTCGCGCCCGCGCTCACGCTCGCCGGGCGCGCGAAGCGCGACGCGCGCATCACCGCCATCGCCGTCACCGATCGCGTGAAGTCCGATGACGACCACGATCCCGTCGTGGTGGCCGGCCGCGTCGCGGAGACGTCGGGCAAGGCGCCGCTGGTGCATCTCGCGGGCAAGGACCGCGATCCGGCGTGGCTCATGGCGGCGCTCGACCGGATGTCCGCGCGCGGGCTCGACAACGCGCTGCTCGTCACCGGCGACGCCGTGCGCCGGCCGCCCGCCGGCCGTCGCGTGCGCTATTACGATTCGGTCGACATGCTGCTCGACGCGCGCGCCGCACGGCCCGCCGCGACGCTCGCCGCCGTCGTCTCGCCGTTCAAGTACCGCGAGGAAGCGCTGCTGAACCAGTACCTCAAGATGGCGAAGAAAGAGCGCGCAGGCGCCGACGCCTTCATCACGCAGATCGGCTGGGACATGCTGAAGCTGAAGGAACTCGTCGCGTGGCGGGAGCGCCGCGGCCTGCGCGCGCCGCTGCTCGCCGCGCTGCTGCTCCTGACGCCGGCCCGCGCGCGTCATCTGCGCGCCGTCACGCTGCCCGGCGTCGTCGTGACCGAATCGCTCGCCGAGCGTGTCGCGCGCGACGCGGGGGCGGCGGATCGCGGCCTCGCCGCCGCGCGGCATCGCCTCGCCCTTCAGATCGTCGGCGCGCGGCGACTCGGCTGTCGCGGCGTTCAGCTCACCGGCCTTCACGATGCCGACCGGCTCGCGCGACTGCTCGACGAGGTCGACGCGCTCGAGCGCGATCTCCCCACCGGGCACGCGTGGTGGGACGCCTGGCGCGCCGAGATCGGCGGCGCCGCGGTCGCCCCACCGAACCCCGTGTATCTCTTTCGCGAGCTCGGCCAGCCGGACGGATGGCAGATCGCCAACGACGCGCTCACGCCCGTGGAGCTCGTCGCCACACCGTCCGCGCGCGAGCGCGCCGTCCATCGCACGCTGCACACGCTCGATCGCGTCGTGTTCGCGCCGGGCTCGCCGGGCGCGCGGCTGCTGCGGCCGCTCGCGCGTGCCGCGCCGCGCGGATCGGCACTCGAGCGCGCGTTGACCGGCGTCGAAGCCGTCGTCAAGGCGCCGCTCGGCTGCGAGACGTGCGGCTTCTGCCGGCTCCCGTCCACGATGTTCGTCTGTCCCGAGACGTGCCCCAAGGGGCTCGCGAACGGCGCGTGCGGCGGGACCGACGGCAACACGTGCGAATTTCGCGACCGCGAATGCATCCACAATCCGAAGTACCGGCTCGGGCTGCGCGAGGGTACGCTCGGCTCTCTGGAATCCGAGGCGATCCCGCGAGTGCCGCCGGATCGCCGCGGCACCTGTTCGTGGACGAATCATCTCCGCGGCGAGGACCCGGCCGTGCGCCGGCTCCCGTCGCCCTAGAAAGGGCTTCGATGGGACGGAACGACCTCGAGATCGCCCGTGAAGCGCGGCTGCAGCCGATCGCGCGCATCGCCGCGTCGCTCGGCCTCGGCGACGACGACATCGAGCCGTACGGGCGCTACAAGGCGAAGGTCGATCCGTCGGTGCTGACGCGGCAGGCCGCCGGCCGCGCGGGAACGCTCGTGCTCGTGACCGGCATCACGCCGACGCCGGCCGGCGAGGGCAAGTCGACGACGACGGTGGGTCTGGCCGATGCGTTCCGGCGGCTCGGCAAGCGCGCCATGGTCGCGATCCGCGAGCCGTCGCTCGGCCCGTGCTTCGGCGTGAAGGGCGGCGCCGCCGGGGGCGGCCGCGCGCAGGTCGGGCCGATGGAGGACATCAACCTCCACTTCACCGGCGACATCCACGCCGTCGGCGCCGCGCACAATCTCCTGAGCGCGATGCTCGACAACCACATCTTCCAGGGCAACGGGACGGGCCTCGACGCGCGGCGCGTGATCTGGAAGCGCGTGCTCGACATGAACGACCGCGCGCTGCGCAACGTCGTGCTCGGTCTCGGCGGCCCGGCGAATGGCGTGCCGCGGGAGTCCGGCTTCGAGATCACGGTCGCCTCCGAGATCATGGCCGTCCTCTGCCTCGCCGGCGGCCTCGACGATCTGCGGGCGCGCATCGCCCGGATCGTCGTCGGCGAAACGCCGGACGGCCGCTTCGTGACGGCCGGCGACCTGAAGGCCGCCGGCGCGCTGACCGTGCTGCTCAAGGACGCGATCAAGCCGAACCTCGTGCAGACGCTGGAGGGCACCCCGGCGTTCGTGCACGGCGGCCCCTTCGCGAACATCGCGCACGGCTGCTCGAGTCTCATGGCGACGCGCCTCGCGCTCGGGCTGAGCGAGATCGTCGTGACCGAGGCGGGGTTCGCGAGCGACCTCGGCGCGGAGAAGTTCTTCGACATCAAGTGCCGGACCGGCGGCCTCGTGCCGTCGGCCGCGGTGCTCGTCGCGACGGTCCGTGCGCTCAAGGTGCACGGCGGCGTCCGGCGCGAGGATCTCGGGGCGGAACACGTCGCCGCCGTGAACGCCGGTCTCCTGAACCTCGAGGCCCACGTCGAGAACCTCCGGCAGTTCGGCGTGCCCGTCGTCGTCGCGTTGAACCATTTCGTGGCCGACACGGCCGCCGAGGTCGACGCGGTGCTCTCCGCATGCGCCGAGCTCGGCGTGCCGGCGCGGCTGTCGCGCGTGTGGGAGCTCGGCGGCGCCGGCGGTGAAGACGTCGCGCGCGCCGTCCTCGACGCGATCCAGACGGACCGCGGCAAGTTCCGGCACCTCTATCCGGAGGATCTGCCGCTCGCGAAGAAGATCGAGATCATCGCCGAGTCCGTCTACGGCGCCGACGGCGTGGACATCCTGGGGCCGGCGGCGCAGAAGCTCGCCAGGTACGAGAGCGCCGGGTACGCGCGGCTCGGCATCTGCATGGCGAAGACGCAGGCCTCGCTGTCCGACGATCCGAAGAAGGTCGGCCGGCCGCGCGGATTCCGCATCACCGTCCGCGACGCCAAGCTCTGCGCCGGCGCCGGATTCGTGGTCGCCTACGCCGGCGACATCATGACGATGCCGGGATTGCCGAAGGTCCCGGCCGCCGACGCCATCGACATCGACGCGTCCGGGAACGTCGTCGGGCTCTTCTGATGGCTCGCGCTTGCCGGATGGACGTTCCTCGCGCTTGCCGGGGTCGTGGATCGGCCGTGTGGGGAGGGGTCGAGCGACCACGCGCTCATACGAGCGCACGACCCGTTGCGGCTGGGTTCCAGCCCGGCACGCTGTGTCCGCTGACCGTTGGCAGGGGACGGGTCCTCGACCCCTCCCCACACGGCCGATCCACGACCCCGACCACCGGGCTCGACTCTCCGCCGTCGGCGAGCCCTTCCCACGACCGACCCATCCGTCGTGGCTAGTTACGTCGTCGTGTCCTGGAAAGGCATTCCCGCCGTCGTCGAGGCGCGTGATGCGAACGACAACGTCAGCCACGCGCTGACCGAGCGGTTCCAGGCGCTCATCGACGCCGTCGCCATGCAGAAGGGCCTCGGCGATTCCGACGCGTACATCGACGCGTGGGAGCGCAGCGAGCCGGCGGAACGTCCGGGCTCCGCGGCCGACGTCGCGGCCGCCGTCGCCCAGGACTTCGAGGACCGCTTCTTCGACTTCGCCTCACGCGCGTTTCGCGCGTGACCGCCGCGCCCGCCCGCGGGCGCGACGGATGGCTCGTCGCCATCTGCGGCACGCGCACGTTCGGCTCGCTCCCGCTCATGACGTATGCCGCCGCGCTGCCCGTGCTGTTCGACGCGTGGCAGCTGACGGGCACCACGGCCGGGTCGATCTCGACGGCCTTCCAGATCGGCTACGCCGTCTCGCTGATGGTCTTCTCGTGGCTCGCGGACCGGATCGGCGCGCGGCGCGTCTTCCTGTGGTCCGCGGTCGCGAGCGCGGTGACGGCGGTGACGTTCGCGCTGTTCGCGCGATCGTATCTCTCGGGGCTCGTGCTCTACACGCTCATCGCCGTCTCGCAGGGCGGGACGTACACGACCGCGATCATGCTCGCGGCGGATCGCTACGCGCCGGAGCGCCGCGGCGCCGCCGTCGGCTGGCTGATCGCCGCGTCGTCGCTCGGCTACGCGCTGTCGCTCGCGCTGTCCGGCATCGGGCTCGCGATGGGCGGCTACCCGCTCGCGTTCGCGATCACGGCGACGGGACCCGTGATCTCGCTCGCGTTCACGTGGCTCGCGCTCTCCGGGACGCCGACGGTCGTTCACGCGCGCCGCGCCGGCGTGCGGTTCGGCTCCGAGGTGCTGCGGAACCGTGAGGCCATGCGGCTCATGACGGGCTACACGTTTCATTCGTGGGAGCTGCTCGGCATGTGGGCGTGGACGCCGACGTTCGTCGCCGCGTCGCTCGCGTTCGCGGGGTGGGGCCCGGGGCGCTCGGTCCAGATCGGCTCGTATCTGTCGGCGTCGTTTCACCTGATGGGACTGATCTCGTCGTGGTCGATGGGCACCCTCTCCGACCGGCTCGGGCGTCGCACGGTGCTCGTCGCGGTCGCGGCGACGAGCACCGTGTGCTCGTTCGTCTTCGGGTGGCTGATCGGCGCGCCGGCGGGCGTGCTGTTCGCGGTCGGCGCGCTCTACGGCTTCGCGGCGCTCGGCGACTCGCCGGTGCTGTCGACCGCGTTCACCGAGGCCGTGAATCCCGCGTACCTCGGCTCGGCGCTCGCGTTGCGATCGCTGCTCGGCTTCGGCGCCGGCGCGATCGCGCCGCTCGCCTTCGGCGCGGTGCTCGACTGGACGAATCCGCCCGGCGTGCGCGAGCACTGGGGCTGGGCGTTCGTGACGCTCGGGCTCGGCGGCGTCGGGGCCACGCTCTGCGCGTGGACGCTGCCGCGCCGCCGGGAGTAGAGCCGGACCCGGGTTCACCCCGGGGCCGGCGAACGTTCGGGGGGTATGGGGGGCCATTTCGGGGCCCCCCATGTCATGATCGCGTCAGCGTCTGAGCAGGTAGGGGACGTCCGCGACGACGATGTTCTTCCTGAACAGGAGCGCGCCCTTCACGAGCAGCGCCGTCTGGTTGTGCAGCACGTGCTGCCACCAGTGCCGCGGCAGGAATTCCGGCAGGACGATCGTGATCATCTGATCGTCACCGCGCGCCTGGATCTGATCGAGATAGTCGAGCAGCGGGCGCAGGAGCGACCGGTACGGCGACGTGAGGACGACGAGCGGCACGCCGAGCCCCCAGGTCGCCCACTTCTCCTCGAGTCGTGACGTCCGCGCCGGGTCCGCCTCGACGTAGACGCCGCGGACGGCGGCGGTCGGCGCCAGCGTCCGCGCGTACTGCACGGCGCGGACGACGCCGCGGTGGACGTCGCCGACCAGCACGAGCACGGTGTGCTGCATCTCACCCGGACCTTCGAAGCAGTCGAGCGACAGCTCGGCCGCCACTTCGTCGTAGTGGCGGTGCATCACCAGGAAGGTCCCGACCAGCACCGGAATGACGACGACGACGATCCACGCGCCTTCCATGAACTTCGTGATCGTCAGCGTCAGCAGCACGGTGCCCGTCACGATCGCGCCGACTCCGTTGACGCACATGCGCCAGCGCCAGCCGCGCTCGCGGAGGCGGAGCCAGCGCCGCACCATCCCGCTCTGCGAGAGCGTGAACGAGATGAAGACCCCGATCGCGTAGAGCGGCAGGAGGGCGTGGGTGTCGCCGCCGAACGCGACGATGAGGACGATCGCGAAGCCGCTCAGGATGAGGATGCCGTTCGAGAACACGAGCCGATCCCCCTGGTTCGCGAACTGCCGCGGGACGAAGCGGTCGCGCGCCAGGATGGACGAGAGCCGCGGGAAGTCGGCGTACGACGTGTTGGCGGCGAGCAGCAGGATCAGCGTCGTCGCGGCCTGCACGACGTAGTAGAGCGGCCCGCCGCCGAAAATCCGGCGGGCGATCTTCGACACGACCGTCTCGTCGCCGCCGGGCACGACCCCGAAGTCGTACGCGAGGTAGGTGATGCCGAGGAACATCGTGATGGAGATCACGCCGAGCCACGTCATGACCATCGCCGCGTTGCGCCCTTCCGGCGGCTTCAGCGACGGCACGCCGTCGGAGACCGCCTCGACGCCGGTCAGCGCCGTGCATCCGGCGGCATACGCGCGGAGCAGCAGGAAGAGTCCGATGCCCTCGAGCCCGGGTGGATGGGGCTCGTACGGCGCCTCGGGCAGCCAGTCGAAGAACGCGGCGACGAGACCGTACGCGATCATCGTGAGGATGCTGACGACGAAGAAGTAGGTCGGCGCCGCGAACAGCCGGCCCGACTCGCGGATGCCACGGAGGTTCGCCAGCGCGATGGCGACGACGGCCGCGACGCAGAGCGTGATGCGATGCGGGCCGAGCGCCGGCATGGCCGAGGTGACGGCCGCGATGCCGGCCGCGACGGACACGGCGACGGTGAGGACGTAGTCGATGAGCACGGCGGCCGCGGCCGTCAGCGCCGGCAGCGAGCCGAGGTTCTCCTTGGACACGATGTAGGCGCCGCCGCCCTGCTGGTAGGCCTGCACGGTCTGGCGATACGACGTCACCACGATCGCCAGCAGCGCCGCGATGCCGAGGGCGATCGGGAGCGAGTAGCTGAGCGCGACGGTGCCCGCGAGGATGAGCACCAGCAGGATTTCCTCGGTCGCGTACGCGACCGAGGACAGCGGGTCGGACGCGAAGACGGCCAGCGCGACGGTCTTGCTGAGCCGTTCGTGGCGGGCCTGGGCGAGGGGCATCGGTGGCCCGACGAGCCACCGCTTGAGGAGCGCGATGCGCATGCCGCCCGCGAGGGTACCTGGCTTCCCGACGTCACGAGACCGCGGCGGGGGATTTTTACGGAATTTTTACAGGCCTGGCCGGGGTCTTGACGGCGCCTTTATCCGGCGGGCTGGCACGATGAACGCGAAGCTGCCGTCATGTGTGACGAACGAGGCCGTGGAGCGACGCGTGGCCGGCCCCGATGGGGCGTTCTGTACGCCATCCTGCCGGTCGCGGCAGTCGGGTTGGTCGCCGTCGAGGTGTTCGTGCCGATCAGGTCGACTGGTGTGCCTGCGCCTCGGACACGGTCCGCATGCGCGTGATCGCGTCGGCTCAGCCCGTCGAGCCGCGCCGACGGGAGGCCGCCGCGGTTCCCATGGACGCCGGAGCTCCCCACGCGGAGTTCGTCGGTGTCAGCGCGGCAGGAGATACGGCACGTCGGTGACGACGGTGTTCCTTCGAAAGAGCAACGCGGCCTTGATGACCAGCGCGGTCTGATTGTGCAGCATGTGCTGCCACCAGTGCCGCGGCAGGAATTCCGGCACCACGATCGTGACCATCTGGCTCTCGCTGCGCGCCTGGAGCCGATCGAGATAGTCGAGTAACGGACTCAGGAGCGAGCGGTACGGCGAGGTCAGAACGACCAGCGGCACGCCGGGCACCCACGTCGCCCACTTCTCCTCGATCTTCGCGGTGCGCGACGGATCCGTCTCCACGAACACCCCGCGAACCGCGGCCGTCGGCGCGAGCGTTCTCGCGTACTGCACGGCGCGCACGACGCCGCGATGCACGTCGCCGACCAGGACGAGGACCGTGTGGTCGAATTCCGGCGGGCGGTCGAGGCCTTCGAGCGAGAGCTCCCGAGCCACCTCGTCGTAGTGGCGGTGCATGACCACGAAGGTCGCGACGAGGATCGGGATCACGACGACGACGATCCAGGCGCCCTCGAGAAACTTCGTCGCGGCCAGGGTCAGCATGACGACGCCCGTCGCACAGGTGCCGACGCCGTTGATGCACATGCGCCAGCGCCACCCCTTCCCGCGCAGCCGCAGCCAGCGCCGGACCATGCCGCTCTGCGAGAGCGTGAACGACATGAAGACGCCGACGGCGTAGAGGGGCAGCAGCGCGTGCGTGTCGCCCGCGAACGCGACGATCAGGACGATCGCGAAGCCGCTGAGTACGACGATGCCGTTCGAGAACACGAGCCGGTCACCCTGGTTCGCGAACTGCCGCGGTACGAACCGATCGCGCGCGAGGATCGAGGACAGCCGCGGGAAATCGGCGTACGAGGTGTTCGCCGCGAGCAGCAGGATGAGCATGGTCGCGGCCTGCACGGCGAAGTAGAGCGCCCCGCTGCCGAACAACCGTCGCGCAAGCTTCGACACGACGGTTTCGTCGCCGCCCGGCACGATCCCGAAGTCGTACGCGAGGTAGGTGATCCCGAGGAACATCGCGATCGAAATCACTCCGAGCCAGGTCATGAGGGTCGCGGCGTTTCTTCCCTCGGGCGGTTTCAGGGCCGGCACGCCGTTCGAAACCGCCTCGACGCCCGTCAACGCCGTGCAGCCGGCGGCAAAGGATCTCAGCAACACGAAGACGCCGAGGCCTTCGATCCCTGGCCGGTGCGGCTCGTAGGGAGCCTCGGGAAGCCAGTCGAAGACCGCGGCGATCAGGCCGTAGCCGACCATGCCGAGCGTCGTGACGATGAAGAAGTAGGTCGGGGCGGCGAAGATCCGGCCGGATTCGCGGACGCCGCGCAGATTTCCGATCGCGACGCCGGCGACCGCGAGCACACCGAGCACCACGCGGTACGGCCACAATGCGGGAACAGCGGACGTGAGGGCCGCGATGCCGGCAACGACCGACACGGAGACGGTGAGGACGTAGTCGACGAGCAGCGCGGCGGCGGCGACGAGTGCAGGGTAGATGCCGAGATTGTCTTTGGCGACCAGATACGCGCCACCGCCCTGTGGGTACGCCTGCACCGTCTGGCGATACGAGACGACGACGATGGCGAGCAGCGTCGAGATCCCGACGGCGATCGGCAGCGAGTAGCTGAGCGCGGCGCTACCCGCGACGATGAGGACGAGGAGGATTTCCTCCGTCGCGTACGCGTTGGACGACAACGGGTCCGACGCGAAGACCGCGAGCGCGACCTTCTTGCTCAGGCGCTCGTGCGGCGCCTGCGCGAGCGCCATGGGCGCGCCCACGAGCCAGCGTTTGACGAGCGCGATGCGCATGTCGCTCGCGACTGTATCCACAGTCCGGACGGCGTGGCGCGCTCGCCGGCCACTTTTTATGGCGCCTTTACGTCGCAGCGAGGGTTCTTGACGCGGTATTTACGCCCGAGCGTCCTGTGCCGCCGCCATGTCGCCGATCCCCCGGCGCCGTTGCATGGCGCTACACTTTCGTTGTGAGCGAGCCGCACGACATCCCGCAGCGGTCGTTTCCGCCGCACTGGCTGACGAGCGGATACGC
>JACPCW010000068.1 GCA_016184365.1 Candidatus Rokuibacteriota bacterium | reverse complement strand
CGGCTCTTCCTCTCGTGTCTGGTGACGTGCGTGGTGATCGGCGGTGCGGCCGCCCCGCTCGTTGCGCAAGCGCCGGCCGGCGACGACGCGCTTCCGAAAGGCTTCAAGGCGACGCCGGTGCTCAAGAGCGGCAAGACGGCGAGCAACGTGGCGATCGAGTATCCGAAGACCGGCAAGGCCGAGCTCGTCTCGGTCGTCGGCGAGCTCGAGCCCGGCGGCCGCACCGCCCGGCATCAGCACCCCGTTCCGGTGTACGTGTACGTTCTCGAAGGCACGCTGACCGTGCAGGCGGAAGGGCATCAGGCGCGGGACTACAAGCCGGGCCAGGCGTTCATCGAGGACATCAACCACTGGCACCAGGCGTTCAACAAGGGCAATGCGCCGGTGAAGATCCTCGTCGTGTTCGTCGGCGAGGAAGGCAAGCCGACGACCATCGCGGCGAAGTGAGGATCTTCCTGGCGGCCGTCCGGGGCGCAAGCGCGGCTTGCGCCCCGGCGCAAGCCCACCTTGCATGAGGCCACCAAATCCCTCACAAATTGCCCACCCGGGTTCGGCGCGGACCTTGCGCATGCAACGCGCCCGAGGACTTGAATTGACGACGACCCACACGATCATCGGCGTCGACATCGGCGCCACGACCATCGCCGCCGGCCTCGTGACTCGGGAAGGCGAGGTCTTGCACGCGGTCCAGCGCCCCACACACCGCGACGGCACGGGCACGGCGCTGGCTGCGTTGCTCACGCTGGCGCGCGAGATGGTGGCCGATGCCCGCGCCCGCCGTCTGGCCGTCGACGGCGTGGGCATCGGGGTCGCCGGCGTGGTCGACACCGGCAAGGGGGCCATGCAGCCGCATCCGTACAACAACCTGCCGGAGCTCGGCCACGTGTCGCTGAGTGACGAAGTCCGACAGGCGACCGGCCTGCCGGTCTTCGTCGAGAACGACGCGAACGCGCTCGCGCTCGCGGAGTGGATCTTCGGGGTCGGTCGCGGCGCGCACTCCCTCGTGCTCATGGCGATCGGCACGTCCATCGGCGGCGGAATCATCCTCGGGAACGGATTGTTCCGGGGCGCGAACGGCTCGGCCGGAGAGTTCCACGGAATCCCCATCGACTTCGATGGGCGGCTGTGTTTCTGCGGAGGACGCGGTTGCCTCGGCGCGTACGTCGAAGGCCGCGCGATCGTCGGCGAGGCGCGGGAGCGGCTCGCCGGCGGCGCGCCGTCCTCGCTGCCCGCGATGTCGGGCGGAGACGCCGCGCGCCTCACGCCGGAGCTCGTGTTCCAGGCGGCCGCCGCCGGCGATCCCCTGGCGAAGAGCATCGTGGACGGCGTGTGTATCGCGCTCGGTGCCGGAATCGCGTTCATCGTCAACGCCCTCAACCCGCAGGTGATCGTGGTGACCGGCGGCGTCGCGCGGTCGCTCGTTCCGCTCGCCGAGGAGATCCGGCGCTGCGCCCGGCCTCATACCCTGGCGACGGCGGCCGTCGATACCACGCAGATTCACGTGATCGGTGGCGACAAGCGGCACACGGTCCGGGGCGGCGCCGCGGTGGTTGTCTACGAGACCGCGCGCGTCGCCTCGCGGGTCATCTGACAGGAGGACGTCATGCCGAAGTATCTCGTCGAGCGCGACATCCCCGGAGCCGGAAGCTGGTCCGCCGAGCAGCGGCAAAAGGTCGCCGAGAAGTCCAACGGCGTGCTCCGTGACCTCGGTCCCGACATCCAGTGGGTCGAGTCGTACGTGACGGGCGACAAGGTGTACTGCGTGTACCGGGCGCCCAGCGAAGACCTGATCCGGACGCACGCCGCGGCCGGCGGCTTTCCGGTGAACCGCATCTCCGAGATCAAGAGCATGCTCGATCCGACGTCGGCGGAGAGATAGGGCGGTGTTCGTCGAGCGTCCGGGCGCGAAGATCTACTACCAGACGACGGGCAGCACCGGGCACGATCTGTTCCTCCATGGCCCGTGTCAGCCGGCGTTGCACAGCCGCATGTGGAAGGCGCAGATCCCCTACCTGTCGCGTCACTTTCGGGCCACGGCGATGGACCCGCGCGGCAACGGGCGCTCGGACCGCCCCCTCACGGGGTATGACTTCGCGACGCGCTACGGCGACATGCTGGCGGTGCTCGACGACACGGTGCGCCCGCCGTTTGCGTTCATCGCGTTCTCCTGCGCGAGCATGCTCGCCGTGCGGTACGCGATCGATCATCCCGACCGCGTCTCTCATCTCATCCTGATCGGCGCGCAGTACGCCCAGTCACTGCCGGCGCCGTTCGAGGACAAGGTCGCGCGAGTGATCCGGGATGATTTCGAGGGATGGCGCACCCGGCTGATGACCAAGGCGGCTCCTGAGCCGCATTCGCTCAAGGTCATCGAGGACTCGATCGCCTGGGCGGGCGAGACGGTGCCCGAGGTCTACATCGAAGCCCTGCAGCAGATCGAAAAGGACAACGTGTACGACCTGCTCGGCCGTCTAGAGGTCCCGACGCTCATCCTCCATGGGACCCGGGATCCCGTCGTTCCCTACACGCACGGCAAGAAGTTCGCGGACGCCGTTCCCGGGGCGCGACTGGTCACCTTCGAAGGCGGTGGGCACAGCCTGCCGGGCCGCGAGGCGGTGAAGGTGAACCACCTGATCCGCGATTTCGTCCTCGGTCGCGCGGTTGAGTCGCGCTCGATCCCGCCAACCACCGAGCGCAAGGCGCCCGTGAGCACGAGGCAGCGGACCGAGCGCCGCGTGTTGTGGCTCTCGAGCCCGATCGGGCTCGGGCACATCCAGCGAGACGTCGCCATCGCCCAGGCCCTCCGCGAAACGCATCCCGACGTCACGGTCGACTTTCTCGCCGCCGATCCCGCCGCGCGGGTGGTCGAGCTGGCCGGCGAGCGTCTCCATCCGGCCACGCGCCTGCTCCTGAACGAGACCGCGCACTTCGAGGGCTGGGCCGGCGACCACGAGCTGCACGCGTTCAACGCGCTCTGGGACATGGACGAGGTCATGGCGGCGAACTTCATGGTGTTCGCCGACGTCGTCGAGCGCGAGCGCTACGACCTGTGGGTCGGCGACGAGGGCTGGGACCTCGACTACTTCCTGCACGAGAACCCGGAGCTCAAGGGCGCGCCGTACGCCTTCCTCACCGACTTCATCGGCATGCTGCCGATGCGCGACGACCCGCAGTCCACGGAATTCCGTCGGGTGTGCGAGAAGAACGCCGAGAACATCGACCACCTGCGGCTCCATCCCGACGTGCGCGACCTGTCGGTCATGATCGGCGACGAGGCCGACGTGCTCGACCGCGAGTTCGGCCCGAACCTGCCGAACATGCGCACGTGGGCGCGCGAGCACTTCCGGTTCTCCGGCTACACGTACCATTTCGACCCGCGGCAGTACGCGGACCGCGCCGCGCTCCGCCACGACCTCGGGTATCGCGACGGCGAGCGGGTCGTCCTGGTCTCCGTCGGCGGCACGCGGGTCGGCCGGCGCCTGATCGAAAAGGTCGCACGCGCGTTCACGCTGGTGGCGCCGAAGCTGCCCGACACCCGCCTGCTCGTCGTGGCCGGTCCCCGGCTGGATGCGAGCGAGCTGCCGACGCATCCGCAGATCGACGTGCGGCCGTTCGTTCCGCATCTGTTCCGCCACCACGCCGCCGCCGACCTCGCGATCGTCCAGGGCGGGCTCACCACGACGATGGAGCTGGCCGCGTTCCGGACGCCGTTCCTCTACTTCCCGCTCCGGAACCACTTCGAGCAGCAGTTCTTCGTCTCGCGGCGCCTCGAGCGGCTCGGCGCGGGCGCGCGGATGGATTACGACCGGACGACGGAGGAGGAGCTGGCGACGGCGATCCTCGACCACCTCGGCAAGCCCGTCGACTGGCGCGAGCCTCCAGCCGACGGCACGGCGAAGGCCGCCGCGATGCTCACGCAGTTCCTGGCCTAGGACCCGGCCATGGGGAGACACGAATGAAGCAGGCGATCCGGTGGTGCGCGATGAGCCTCATCCTGGCGTGGCCGCTGGCCGCGTCGGCCGAGATCCTGGCGATGCTCAACTACGAGAGCAAGACGGCGAACCCGCTCCGCAAGGAAGGGATCGCGATCGTCGACGTCGATCCGGCCTCGCCGGCGTTCGGCAAGGTCCTCGCCGACATCCCGCTGCCCGGCGACCTGGTCGCGCACCACATCTACTACAACCGGGACAAGACGAAGGCGTACGTCACCGCCCTCGGCAAGAGCGTGCTCCACGTGCTCGACTTGAAGCGGTTTCCCTTCCGCCTCACCGCGGTGCCCGTTCCACAGTGCTCCGTGCTCGAGGACGTCGTGCTCAGCCCCGACAACAAGACCTGGTTCCTCACGTGCATGGGCTCGCACAACGTCGTGGTCGGCGACGCCGTGACCGACCGGCCGCTGCGGACGATCGCCGCCGCGCATCCGGCCGACCCCCACATCCGCTGGCCGCACGGGATCGCGCTCAACACGGCGATCGACCGGCTGCTCGTGACGAGCACGATCTCGCCGGATCTCAAGCAGCCGGGCGACAGCGTCACCGTCATCGAAGCGAGCAGCGGACGCGTGCTCTCGACGCACCGACTGGCGATCAAGCCCGGCGCGAAGAGCGCGCCGGTGGAGATCACCTTCCACCCGAAGCAGCCGGTCGTCTACGTCACCAACATGGTCGAGGCGGCCGTCTTCATGGGGGTGTGGGACGCCGCCCGGAAGGCCTTCGCCTTCCGCGCCGTGGACGACCTGGCGAAGCGCGGGCAGGGCTTCGCGCTCGAGATGGAGTTCAACGCCGCCGGCGACCGGATGTACGTGTCGGTGGCGCAGCCCGGCGTCGTCAACGTCTATGACGTCGCGAATCCGGTCGAGCCGAAGTTCCTCCGGACGATCGCCGCGGCGCCCGGCGCCCATCACCTGGTCTTCAGCCCGGACGAGAAGTACCTGTTCGTGCAGAACAGCCTGCTGAACCTGCCGGGGATGGACGACGGCTCGATCACCGTGATCGACGTCGCCCAGGGCAAGCCGATCCACGCCGTCAACACGCTGAAGGACGCGGGCTACAACCCGAACTCCATCGTGATCCTGCCGGCGAAGTAGAAACCCGCCATGCGTGCGCGATACCCGGACCGCGAAGGCTACGTCGAGTCACAGGGCGTTCGGATCTGCTGGGAGCAGTACGGCGAGGCTGACCGCACCGTCCTCTTCGTTCCGCCCTGGCAGATCGTCCACAGTCGCGCCTGGAAGATGCAGGTCGCGTACTTCGCCCGGTACTTCCGCGTCCTGACCTACGACGCGCCGGGCAACGGCCGTTCGGGCCGTTCGCTGACCGGCTACGACGAGGACACGCTCGCCGCTCACGCGCTCGCCGTCCTGGACGCATCGTCGACCGCCCGCGCATCGCTCGTCTGCTGGTCGCGGAGCACCTGGCACGGGATGATCCTCGCCGGCGAACACCCCGAGCGCGTCGAGCGTCTCGTGCTGATCGGAACGCCGATCGGCGGCGGCCCGCTGACACGCGGCGCAACGTTCCACGAGACCCGGCCGGCGTCCGAGGGCTGGGAGAAGTTCAACGCCCACTACTGGCGGCGCGAGTACGCCGACTTCGTTCGCTTCTTCATGGATCAATTCTTCACGGAGCCGCACTCGACGAAAGCGATCGACGACGGTGTCGGGTGGGCGCTCGAAACGACGCCGGAGACGTTGATCGCGACAGTGGAGCAGGCAGGGTGCAAGACGCCGATGCGGGAGCTACTGGCGCGGGTCCGCGTGCCGGTGCTGATCATCCACGGCACGAAGGACGGCGTGCGCTCGCCCGAGCTCTCGGAGCGCCTCCACGAGGCCATCCCCGGTTCGCGGCTGGTCCCGTTCGAGGGCTCGGGCCACGCGCCGCACGTGCGCGACCCCGTGCGCTTCAATCTCCTCGTGCGCGACTTCCTGGAGCCGGCGCCGGCGCCACGGCGGACGTGGAGCCGCGCGATGACGCGACCGAAGCGTGCGCTGTTCATCTCGAGTCCCATCGGCCTCGGGCACGCGCTGCGCGACGTCGCCATCGCGAAGGAGCTGCGCGCGCTCCACCCGGATCTGGACATCCAGTGGCTCGCGCAGGACCCCGTCACCCGCGTCCTCGAAGCCTGCGGGGAGAGCGTCCATCCGGCGAGCCGCCGGCTCGGCAGCGAGTCGGCCCATGTCGAGGCGCACGCCGGCGAGCACGACCTCCGCGTGTTCCACGCGTGGCGCGACATGGACGAGATCCTGCTCGCCAACTTCATGACGGTCCACGACGTCCTCGAGACCGAGCCGTTCGATCTCGTCATCGGCGACGAGGCCTGGGACGTCGACTACTACCTCCACGAAAATCCGGAGCTCAAGCGCACGGCGTTCGCCTGGCTGACCGACTTCGTCGGCTGGGTCCCCATGGAGGGACCCGATTCGCGGGAGGCGGCGCTGACCGCCGATTACAACGCCGAGATGATCGAGCAGATCGCGCGCTTCCCTCGCGTCCGCGACCGCGCCCTCTTCGTCGGCAACGCCGACGACGTCGTCGACACGACGTTCGGGCCCGGGCTGCCGAAGATCCGCGACTGGACGCAGGCGCACTACGATTTCCCCGGGTACATCCTGCCGTTCGATCCGGCGGAGTTCGCGGACCGCGACGCCGTGCGGGCACGGCTCGGACTCCGGCCGGACGAGCCCGTCGTCTTCGCCGCCGTCGGCGGCACCGGCGTCGGCCAGCACCTGCTCAAGAAAGTCGTCGCCGCGTGGCCGCACGCGCGCCGGCTCGTGCCGGGGCTGCGGATGATCGTCGTCGCCGGCCCGCGCATCGATCCCGCGTCGCTGCCGCAGGCGCCGGGTCTCGAATACCGGCGGTTCGTCCCCGACCTCTACGCGCACCTCGCCGCCTGCGATCTGGCCGTCGTGCAGGGCGGCCTCAGCACGTGCATGGAGCTCACGGCGAGCAAGCGGCCGTTCCTGTACTTCCCGCTGCGGAATCATTTCGAGCAGAACGTCCACGTGCCGCACCGGCTCGCCCGGTATGGCGCCGGGACACGCATGGACTATCACCAGACCGATCCCGAGACGCTGGCGCACGCGATCGCCGACGGGCTGAAGCGGCCCGTGCTCTATCGCGACGTCGAGACGGACGGCGCGCGGCGCGCCGCGGCGCTCATCGCGCAGCTCGTGTAGCGAAGGGGCCTCGTGGCCTGAGGAGGAACACACATGGCGGATCGACTGAACGACGTCAATCTCGAAGGGATCATGGCCGTGGACAAGCTCGTGCGCGAGCAACCCGCGCTCGGGAAGTGCCAGTTCAAGGCCAAGTCGACCTGGCAGCGCGGAACCAAGAGCCAGGTGACGATCAGCGGATGGTTCGCCGGCGGTAACAACATGTCGCCGTCGCCGCGGCGCTTCACCATCATGGTCGACGAGCCGCCCGAGCTCGGCGGGGTCGACGGCGCGCCGAACCCGGTCGAGGTCCTGCTGTCCGCGCTGGCCGGATGCGTCACGGCCGGGATCGCGACGAACGCGCAGATGTTCGGCGTGCCGGTCGACGCGATCGACGTCGATCTCGAAGCCGACGTCGACGCGCGCGGCATGCTCGGGCACGACAAGTCGGTGCGGAACGGTGTGACGGACATTCGCTACACGGTCACGATCCAGAGTCCCGCGCCCGAGGAGAAGGTGCGGAAGTGCAAGGAGACGATCGACCGCAAGTCGCCCGTGCGCGACACGCTTGCGAACCCGGTGAACATCACGTCGACGCTGGTCTACAAGCCGCGCTGAGGCGATGCCCGCCGCCATCAACTGCATCTTCACGAAGGTGCTGATCCCCTTCGTGGAGCGAGAGGTGGGGCCCGAGGGCGTCGCGGCGATCTTACGAACCGCCGGGCGCTCCCGGGACTACCTCGTCGCCGACCACAACTTCCTGCCGCTGGCGACGGCGAACGAGCTCGTCCGGCTGTCCATGGAGCTGATGGGCGAGACGGACGAAGAGCGGTGGACGCGCCGGTACAGCGAGTACCTCATGGAGTGGCGGCCGGCCCGCGCCGATCGCCATTACCTCGGGACGTACTCCATGGCGCTCGGCGAGCCGCGCCGGTACTACGAACGATGCCTCGTGATCTGGGGCAACAACCTCACCCGGCTGGCGACCTACGAGCTGGTCGAGATCGGCCGCAGCCGGGCGCGCTTTCGCTGGGCCCCCGAGCCGGACGAGCGACTGCCGCGCTGGGCATGCTCGTGGGTCCGGGTCTCGATGGAGCGGGCGCCGGTCGTGTGGGGACTTCCTCCGGCTACCGTGACCGAGGTCCAGTGCGCGGCCCGCGGCGCCCCCTCCTGCATCATCGACGTCCGGTGGACGAACCCCCCGCTCGGCCGCGAGTTCTGGGGCGCGGCGGCGCTCGGCGCGTCCGGCTCCGCGGTTCTCGCCGTGGCGTTCGCGGTCGGGACGCCGATCGGCCTGCTCGCCGAGGCGGCGATCGCCGGCATGCCGCTCGCGGGGGGGATCGCGCTCGGCGCCGTGCTTCGCGAACGGCGCCGCCGTCGCAAGAGCCAGGAGCTGCTCGACCTGCAATCCGAGGAGATCATCTACTCGAACCGCCAGCTGGAACGGAAGTTTCGCGACCTCGAGGACAAGATCGAGCAGCTCTCGCTCCTGAGCGATCTCGCCGCGGCCGTCAACGCCACGCTCGACCCCGAGAAGATCTACGAGCAGGCGCTCGACCGCCTCGTCCACCGCATGGGGTACGAGCGCGCCCAGATGTTCGTCGCCGACCACGCGCGGGGAGTGCTGCGCGGCGAGCGCATCGCCGGCGGCGACGCGGCGGAGCAGGCGGAGTTCCTCCACGCGGAGATGCCGCTCGACGCGAACGCGAGCGCAACCGCGCGCGCCGTGCTGACCGGCCTGCCCGTCCACGTCGCCGACGTCGAGAGCGAGCAGGCGCTGCCCATCCACCAGGAAACGGCGCGCGCGCACCATGTCCGCTCGTTCATCTCCATGCCACTGCGCGTGAAGGAGCGCGTCTACGGCGTGCTGAACATCGTCTCGGGCCGCCCGAACCGCTTCGGGGAGAGCGACGTCGACCTCGTCGCGGCCGTCGCGAATCACGTCGCGCTCGCGGTCGATCGCGCGGAGAGCTTCCGGACGATCGAAGAGCTGACGCGCGGCCTCGAGGACAAGGTCCGGGTGCGGACGGAGCAGCTGCGGGGTGCGAACGAGGAGCTGCAGGCCGCGTACCGCGACCTCCAGGCGGCGCAGATGCAGCTCGTCCAGCGCGAGAAGATGGCGTCGGTCGGCCAGCTCGTGGCGGGAGTCGCGCACGAGCTCAACAACCCGATCGGGTTCGTGTTCTCGAACGTCACCACGCTCGACGACTTCGTCCGGCGGCTGCGATCGATGCTGGAGGAGTACCGTCGCGTGGAGCTGCCGGAGGCCGAGCGCGGCCGCATCGACGAGCGCTGGAGCGCGCTCAAGGTCGACTACGCGCTCAAGTACCTCGACTCCATGATCCAGGGCATCCGCGAGGGCGCCGAGCGCGCGCGCAAGATCGTGCGCGACCTGCGCGTGTTCGCGCGGGGGCAGGACGAGGTGTGGCAACCCGTCGATCTGCACGAGGAAATCGAATCGAGCCTGACGCTGCTGAACCACCTGCTGAAGGACCGGGTCACCGTGCACCGCAAGTTCGGCGAGCTGCCGTCCGTCGAGTGCATCCGGTCGCAGATCGACCAGGTCTTCCTGAATCTCCTCGCGAATGCCGCGCAGGCGATCACGGGCCCGGGCGAGATCACGATCGAAACGCGGCGCGACGGCGACACGGCGGTCGTGGCGATCCGTGACACCGGCCCCGGCATCCCGCCCGAGGTTGCCGGCCGGATCTTCGATCCGTTCTTCACGACGAAGCCGGTCGGCGAAGGCACCGGGCTCGGCCTGTCGATCAGCTACGAGATCGTCAAGAAGCACGGCGGCGAGATCAGGGCCGAGAGTCCACCGGGCGGCGGTGCCGTGTTCGCGGTGCGGCTGCCGCTCGCGCGGCGGGGCTAGCGATGGGCGGGATCGCGACCGTTCTCATCGTCGACGACGAGCCGCGCGTGCTCGATTCGCTCGAAGCGCTCCTCGCGATGGACTACCGCGTGCTGCGGGCGCCGGAGCCCAAGGCGGCGCTGGCCATTCTCGCGGACACCGAGGTCGCCGTGATCATGAGCGACCAGCGCATGCCCGGCATGACGGGCGTCGAGCTGCTGGCGCGAAGCCGCGAGGTCGCGCCCGACACCGTGCGTGTGCTCCTCACCGCGTTCACCGACGCCGACGCGCTGATGGCGTCGATCAACGCCGCGAACATCTACCACTTCCTGCTGAAGCCCTGGGACCCGAACGAGCTGACGCACACCGTCCGGCGCGGCGTGGAGCGCTACGAGCTCACGCGCGAGCGCGAACGTCTGCTTCGCGATCTCTCCGCGAAGAACGCCGATCTCGAGCGGGCGCTCGCCGAGCTGCGCTCGGCGCAGGACGGCCTGGTCCGCGAGGCGTCGCTGCGCGCCCAGCTCGAGCGGTACGTGTCCCCGCGCCTCGTCGAGGCCGCCGTCGCCAATCCCGAGATGCTCGACCTGCCCGGCGACTGGCGCGAGGCCACCGTGCTCTTCGCCGACATCCGCGGCTTCACCCGGCTCATCGAGCGCACGCCGCCGGCGGTCGTCGTCCGGCTGCTCGACGATTACTTCAAGGCGATGGTCGAGATCGTCTTCCGCCACGACGGCACGGTCGAGCAGCTGATCGGCGACGAGATCGTCGCGCTCTTCGGCGTGCACGAGGGCGAGGAGCGGGCCGCCGACCGCGGCGTGCGCGCCGCGCTCGACATGACCGCGGCGGTCCGCGCGCTGTCCGAGCGCTGGCACGCCGAAGGGCTGCCGAGCTTCGACATCGGCGTGGGCCTGTCGTCCGGACCGCTCATCGCGGGCACCATCGGCTCGGGTCAGCGGCGCGAGCTGATCGTGCTCGGGCGTCCGATGATCGCGGCCGCGCGGATTCAGCGCATGACACGCCTCTTCGGCGTGCATATCATCGCGTCCGAGGAGACGTTCCGACAGGTGAGCGACGGCGTGAACGTTCGCGAGCTCGGTCGCCCGAAGCTCAAGGGGATCGCGCACCGGTCCACGCTCTACGAGATCGTCGGGTGAGCGCGGAGGCGGGCGAGCCGGCCACCGTTCTCATCGTCGACGACGAGCCGCGCGTCCTCGATTCCCTCGAAGCCGTCCTGGCCGCCGAATTCCGCGTGCTGCGCGCCGGCGGCGGCGACGCGGCGCTCGGGATCCTGGCCCACGAAGACGTCGCCGCGATCGTGACGGACCACCGCATGCCCGGCATGACCGGCGTCGAGCTCCTGCGCCGGAGCCTCGACGTCGCGCCGGACGCCATGCGCATCGTCCTCACCGCCTACACCGACGTCGACAGCCTGATGGACGCGATCAACACCGGGCACATCTATCACTTCATCGCGAAGCCCTGGGACCCGAACGAGCTGACCGTCATCGTGCGCCGCGCCACCGAGCGCCACCGCCTGCATCGCGAGAACGCGCGGCTGCGTGACGAGCTGCAGCTCGCGTACAACGGGCTCCGCCGCGAAGCGGCCGAGGCGCGCGAGCGCCCGCTGTCGTTCGAGCGCCTGATCGGCGCCGACACCGGATTGAAGCGCCAGGTCGAGCTGGCGCGGAAGATCCTCGACGCGGACACGACGGTCCTCCTCACCGGCGAGACCGGGACGGGCAAGGAGCTGTTCGCGCGGCTGATCCACGACAACGGATCGCGCCGGCGCGCGCGCTTCGTGGCGCAGAATTGCGCGGCGCTGCCCGAAACGCTGCTCGAGTCCGAGCTGTTCGGCCACACGCGCGGCGCCTTCACCGGCGCGATCGCCGACCGGCGCGGACTCTTCGAAGAAGCCGACGGCGGCACGATCTTCCTCGACGAGGTCGGCGACATGTCGCCGGCGCTGCAGCTGCGACTGCTGCGCGTGCTTCAGGAGGGCGAGATCCGACCGCTCGGCGCGTCGACCGCGCGCCGTGTCGACGTGCGGGTGATCGCGGCGACGAACGCGGATCTCGACACGGAGATCCGCGCCGTCCTTCGGCGGTACCGGACACGCGCGCGGCGCGCGATTCCGGGGATCTCACCCGAGGCGCTGCGCGCGCTCGCGGCCTATCCCTTCCCCGGCAACGTGCGTGAGCTGGAGAACGAGATCGAGCGCGCCGTCATGCTGTGCGACGACGGCCAGCTCCTGGGCGTTCAGCACCTCTCCGACCGTGTCCGACAGGGCGGTCCGCCGCCGTCGTCGGGGCGCACGCTGAACGACGCGATCGAGCACCTCAAGCGCCGGATGATCGAAGACGCGCTCCGCGAGTGCAGGACGGTGACCGGCGCCGCCGAGCGGCTCGGGCTCACACGCCAGAACCTGCAGCAGATGTTGCGCCGGCGGCAGCTGTAGCCCTGACGAGCCGCAGGCGGCCGGCGCGGCCTTGACACCTTCCCGTTCGTAAGCTTTTATGCTTTTATGCGCACAACCGTGGAGCTCCCACCGGAACTGCTGCGCCGGGCCAAGTCTCGCGCCGCCGCGCGCGGCGAGTCGCTCAAGGCGCTGCTGACGCGCGCCGTCGCGGCGGAGCTCGATCGGGACGCCGCGCCCCGCGCTTCCCCCGAACGGGTTTCGCTGCCTCTCTTCGGCGACAGCACGGGACGCGTCGTCAACGTCACGTCCGGCGCTATCGCCAGGGCGTTGGCCGACGACGAGGCGGCACGAGTCACAGCATCCCGACACCGGCGATGAAGCTGCCGGACGTCAACGTGTGGCTGGCGGCGGTGTGGGCACGGCACGTACACCATGGGCGCGCGAAGGCCTGGCTCGATCGGGAGGACGGGCCGGTCGCGCTCTGCCGCCTGACCCAGATGTCCCTTTTGCGGCTGGTCACGAATCCCGCCGTCACCGGAAAAGACGCGCTGACCCGGCGCCAGGCGTGGGATCTCGCGGACCGCTTGCTCGCCGATCCGCGCGTCGGGTTTCTGGCCGAGCCCGACGATCTCCCACGGCTCTGGGCGGCGTTTTCGAGACGCGACGACCGGGATCACCTGCTCTGGACCGACGATTACCTCGCGGCATTCGCGCTCGGCAGCGGAGCGGAACTCGTGACGCTCGATCGGCCGCTCCGGCGGCGATACCCCTCGGTGAACGTGGTCCTCCTCGAGTGAGCGGGGCGATCAGGCGTTCGGCACGGTGATCGTTCGTGACGGGCGGGTGGTCGGCGAAGGCGCGAGCGCCGTCGTCACGACGCCCGCTGCTGAGCTCCTCGGACACGTGCGTCCGGATCGCCGGATATGTACAATCGACTTGTACAGGAGGGACGAGCCATGAAGATGGTGAGCGTCGCGGAGGCGCGGAGCCGGTTCAAGGCCCTCCTCGACGAGGTGGCGTCGGGGCATCAGGTCTCGGTCGTCCGGCGCGGCCGCGAGGTGGCCCGGTTGGTTCCCCCGAAACGACGGAGCGGCCGGCTGCCGGCTCTCGGCTCGTTCCGGGCATCGATCCGCCTGACGGGTGAGCCGGTCAGCCGGACCATCGTGCGCGCCCGGCGGGACGCGCGTTACTGATCCGATGTACATCGACACCAGCCTCCTGGTGCCGTACTACTGTCCGGAAACCCTGAGCCGGAAAGCCGAGCGGATTCTTCGTGGCGATGCTCACCCGGCGGTCAGCGACCTCGTCGAGGTCGAGTTCTTTTCCGCTCTGGCGAAGAAGGTCCGCGCGAGGGAGATGCTCGCCGCGGACGCGACGCGAACCGGCGAGCAGTTTCTCGGACACCTCCACGCGGCGATGTACACGCGCATCGCGCTTCAGCGGCGTCACTACGAAGCCGCCCGCAACTGGCTGGCGCGATTCGCCTCGCCGATTCGTGCGCTGGACGCCCTGCATCTCGCGATCGCCGACGGTGAGGGTCTCCGTCTGGCGACGGCCGACCGCGACCTGTCGCGGTCGGCGAGGCGGCTCGGCGTCAGCGTGACGCTCGTTCGGGTCTGACCTGATGGGTCCGCCAACCCCTGGCGCCGGCGATCGCTACCGCCAGTCGTCCACCGACACCGTCTTCGCGTACGTGCAGCCCATGATCCGCCAGTACGGGTTCGTCTCGCCGCCGACCACGACCACGTGGATGTCCTCGCGCCGGTACATGGGGACCATCTCGTCGGGCGCGGCCTTGAGCTTCGACGCCCACGGCTCTTCGCCGAACGTCGCCAGCGGGTAGATGTAGTTCTGGATGAGCTGGTAGTCCCAGTACTCGCCCGCCGGCATGCGCGCGCTGTCGTACAGCCAGTCGATCAGCGCGTCCTTCTTCGTGAACCCGCCGCGGTCGATGAACTGTCGCGCCGTCGTCGGATCGAGCAGCAGGGTCGGCGGGATGTGCGGATCCATGCCGCGCAGCATGTTCCGCACGTGCTCCTTCCAGTGCTTCTCCCGCAGCGCGAACGTGTACGCCGTCGACCGGCAGCCGGTGAACACGCTCACCGTCGAGTCGCCCGGCCGGAAGCCGTGCTGCACGTGGAACGGCTCCCACGGACTGCGCTCTTCGTGCTCCGCGAACGTCACGTTGTTGTAGCCGTAGTTGTTGCCCTGCGACCCCATGTACGTGACGCCGGGGACGGAACCGCCCTGCAGATTCTGCGACAGCAGACCGTACGCGCGGCCGATCGTCGCGTTGGCGTGGTTGTACGGTCCCATCGCGCCCGTCCCGGCGTTCATGCCGATCTCGTGGCGCACCGGCCCGTTGACGACGACCATCGCGGCCGCCGAGCTCGTGGTGCTGCCGCGCGCCGTGACGTTCGACGCGGCGAGCGCGAGAATCACCGGGAAGTACTCGGGCCGCGCGCCGGCCATCACCGCGTTCACCGCGACCTTCTCGACCGTGTATTCCCACGCCTCGCGGAAGTGCGTGGGCCGCATGCGCCCGACGACCTCGTCCGGCTTGCGGCGCGTCTGCGCGAACATCGCCGCGACGCGGTCCTCCGTCGGCAGCACGATCGGCAGGCAGTCGGTCCAGTGGTTCTCGAGGAACAGCCGGTGCAGATTCTCGTCGGTGTCCGGTTCGACGAGACGCGGCGTCGACCGGTCGTACGCGACGTGCGGATCAGCCTCGAGCGGCTTCGTGAGGCCTTCGATCACTTCCTGCATCACCGACCGTCCGGTGAGCGGATCGGCTCCGTCGACGTACGCGCGCAGCTCCGCGGAGCTCTTGCCGACGACGGGCTGCGGCACGAACACCTGCCGCAATCCCGGCATGCCGTTCACCGCCGCGACCGAACGGACGACGCGGTCGAACTTGTCCGTGTGGAACGCGACGGTGGGAACACCGTACCGGGCTTCGATCGTCATCGCGTGCGCGGCGACCGCCGGCGCGCAGGTGCTTCAGTGACCGACGCCGACGAGCGCGCCGTCTCCCTTCGCCTGGATCTCCTGCCACGTCGCGGGATCGTCGCGCAGATAGTTCGCGGAGAGCGGCTTGAGCACCGTCCGCACCTTCGGCATGTGCTCCGCGAACCACGCCTGGACTTCCTTGAGAAAGCGATCGGAGTCGTCGAAGCGGCAGTCGACGAGATACACCGTCTTGCCGTCGAGCGCCGCGAGCCGCGGCGCGAGCGATTTTTCCGTCACCTTCGGGGCGAAGCCGACGGGATTCAGCACGGTGATCCTGCCGCTCGATGCCATCGGGGCCTCCTCGGGGACGCGGGGTGGGCGGAGCCTATCACGGGCTTGACCGGGACGCCCTCCGGCCCCATCCTCTGCCCACTTCGCGCGCAGGAGGGAACTTCATGCATCCATTCCGCGTCGTGTCACTCGCCGTCATCCTGATCCTCGTCGCCGCGCTGCCCGTCACGGCCCAGGCCCCGGCCGGACAGGTCGTGATGGCGATGCACGTGACGATCGCGCCGAGCTGGTTCGACCCGTCGACGGCGCCGCCCCAGATCACGCCGTTCGCGACGCTGTATGCGATGCACGACGCCCTCGTCCGGCCGTACCCGGGACAGAAGATGGGTCCGAGCCTCGCCGAGTCGTGGAAGGAGAGTCCGGACGGGAAGGTCTACGAGTTCAAGCTGCGCCGGGGGCTCAAGTTCCACAACGGCGACCCCGTCACCGCGGAAGACGCGAAGTTCAGCTTCGAGCGCTACAAGGGCGCCGGTGCGAAGGAGTTCCAGGCGCGCGTCGAGCGCGTCGAGGCCGTCGACCCGCTCACCGTGCGCTATCACCTCAAGGCGGCGTGGCCCGACTTCATGACGTACTTCGGCACGACGACCACCGCCGCCGGCGTCGTCGTCCCGAAGAAGTACCTGACGCAGGTGGGCGACGACGGCTTCAAGAAGCACCCGATCGGCGCCGGTCCGTACAAGTTCGTCGCCCACAAGCCGGGCATCGAGGTCGTGATGGAGGCCTACCCGGGCTACTGGCGCAAGGTGCCGCACGTCAAGACCGTCATCCTCAAGAGCGTGCCCGAGTCGACGACGCGCGCCGTGCTGCTCAAGAGCGCCGAGGCCGACATCGTCGTGGCGCTCGACGGTCCCGACGCCGAGGACATCAAGCGCGACCCGCGCATGCAGATCGTGTCCTCGAAGCACGCGTCGATCTTCTGGATCGACTTCACCGAGCAGTGGGATCCGAAGTCCCCGTGGGCGGACAAGCGCCTGCGGCAGGCGGTGAACTTCGCGCTGAACCGCAAGCAGATCAACGAGGCGGCCTGCCTCGGCTTCTGCCCGCCGGCCGGCGTGATCGTCCCGCGCGTGATGGAGTTCGCCCTCCAGGTCGAGCCGCACCCGTACGATCCGGCGAAGGCGAAGCAGCTCCTCACCGAGGCGGGCTATCCGAACGGGATCGACGCCGGTGAGTTCTTCGCCATCCCGGGCTTCCCGACGGTCGCCGAGTCGTGCGTCAACTTCCTCAACGCCGCCGGGATCCGCGTGAGACTCCGGCCGATGGAGCGCGCGACGTTCTACGCGCAGTGGCGCGAGAAGAAGCTCCGCGGGCTCGTCATGACGGCGGTCGGCAACTCGGGCAACGCGGCGAGCCGCGTGGAGTCGTTCATCCAGTCGAAGGGCGGCTACACGTACGGCGGCTATCCCGACATCGACGACCTCTTCCAGCAGCAGGCGGGCGAGCGCGATCCGAAGAAGCGCGAGGCGATCCTGCACAAGATCCAGAAGCTCACGATCGAGCGGGTGATGTTCGCGCCGATCATGGACCTGCGCGTGCTGATGGGGGTTGGTCCGCGCGTGGCCAAGCACACGATCACGGACATCTGGATGAGCCCGTGGCCCGCGTACGAGGACATCACGCTCAAGAATTAGGAGAGGCGCGATGGAGCTGAGACTCTCGGTCGTCCAGCCCGAGACCCTCACCGGCGCGGATGCGCCGAAGAACGTCGATCGCGCCGTCGAGTACATCCGCACGGCGGCGCGTGACGGCGCGAAGCTCGTGATGCTGCCGGAGACGTATCCCGGCCCCTACACCGTGCCGGTGGACTACTCGATGCACGAGGCGATGTCGGGCGTCGCGCGCCAGGAGAAGGTCTACGTGGTCGGCGGCGCCATCGAGTACGTCCGGCCCGACGACGTCGGTCACGCGCCCTGCTACAACTGCCTCTACCTCTGGGGCCCGGACGGCGCGCGCATCGGCACGTACAAGCGGACGACGCCGCCGGGCCCGTGGATCTACGAGGGCGGCAAGTTCTGGGACTTCAAGTATCAGGAAGCCGACGAGCTCCCCGTCTGGGACACCGAGTTCGGCAAGCTCGGCATCCTGATGTGCAGCGAGGTCTACGTGCCGGAGCTCTCACGCATGATGGCGCTGCAGGGCGCGCGCATCACGCTCCTGCCCGCCGGTCTCTGGCCGCCGAATCTTCACGAGACATGGCGCACGCTGATCTGGGCGCGCGCGATCGAGAATCTGATGATCACGGCGACGAGCCGCAACATCCCCGACGGCGGCACGGGACACGCGATCATCTGCAGTCCGGAAGAGATCCTGCTCGAGTCGCGCAGACCCGGCGTGTTCACGGTCACGGTCGATCTCGCGCGTCTCGAATGGCTGCGCGACGAGATGGATCGCCGCGTGGACGGCCTGACGCCGTGGAAGACCAAGCCGGGCATCTTCAAGCAGTGGCTCCGCCCGGAGCTCTACATGGGGTATCGGTCCGAGATTCCGGCATGCAGCCGACGGCCTGCGGCCGCGGCTGATACCGAGCGGTGAGCAAGCGCGCCGGACCACCGGTCACGCGTCGCTTCACCGAGCAGCGCTGGTTCATCGACAACACGATCCGCGCGGTCGGCATGGACTGGGACCAGCCGCGCTCGATCTATCTCGCCACGCCGATGGGACCCGAAGCGAACGCCGACTTCGCGGGGATCCGCCAGCGCATCACGAAGCTCGCGGACGCCTCGCCGGCGTTCGAAGCCGTCGCGCGCCGGCGCCAGACGAAGGCCGAGGCGGCCGAGAAGGATGGACATCCCGTCACCGCGCGCGACAACTACTTCATGGCCGCCATCCACTGGGGCGCGGCGCAGTGGCCCATCGACGAGAACGACGAGCAGAACCGCGTCTACAACGAGCGCAAGCGCGAGTGCTACGCGAAGTACGCCGCGCTCGCCGAGCATCGCGTCGAGGCGGCGTGGATCCCGCTGCCCGACGGGCGGAAGCTGCCCGCGTGGTTTCACCTGCCGCCCGGCTATCGCGGCGGCCGCCTCCCCGTGGTCGTGTCCCTGCCCGGCATGGACAGCTTCAAGGAGATGGGCGTGGCCCTGTACGGCGACCGCTGGCTCTCCCGCGGCATGGCCGTGCTCGCGCTCGACGGACCCGGGCAGTACGAGAGCGCCGTGCTCGAGATCTTCTTCAGCATGGACGCGTGGATCCGGACGGGCGCCGCGGTCGTCGAATGGCTGTCGGGTCGCGACGAGATCGATCCGGCGCGCATCGGCCTCGCGGGCAACAGCTTCGGCTCCTTCTTCGGGACCCTCGCCGCCGCGCACGAACCGCGCATCGCCGCCGTCGCCGTCTCCGCGGTCTGCCACGAGCCCGGCTTCCACACGATCTTCGAGGAGGCGTCACCGACCTTCAAGATGCGGTTCATGTACATGTCGGGCATCACGGACGAGGCGGAGTTCGACGAGTTCCGCAAGGGCATGACGTGGGAGGGGCACGCGGAGAAGATCCGCGCGCCCTATCTCTGCCTCGCCGGTGAAGCGGAGGAGCTCTCGCCGCTGATCCACACCGAGCGGCTGATCGCGGCGCTCGGTGGTCCGAAGCGCCTCGTCGTCTACCAGGACTCGCGCCACTCGGTCGGCAACGTGCCGGCCTCGAACCTCGGCCCGTTCCCATCGATCCTCGCCGCGGACTGGATGGCCTCGACGCTCGCGGGCCAGCCGTTCCCGAGCGAGAAGTGGTACGTCGAGGCGTCCGGAAAGGTGGTCCGGACGCCGCTCTAAGGTGACCGAGGGGCGCCCCGGTTCACCCGGGGCGCCTCCGAGCGATTGGGGGTCTGGGGGCCATTCGGGGCCCCCAGCTCTATCGGTGCGCGAATTCCAGGATCCGGTCGCGCACGCGGTCCGGCGTCTGCTCCGGCGGCATGACCGGCCAGAACTCCGGCTGCGGCAGCAGCTCGCGGAGATAGTGCGCGCCCGACGTCGCGTGCGCGGGGTCGTCGCCCGGGATGATCAGCGCCGGCGCCTTCATCGCGATCATCTCTTCCGGCTCGGCGCCCGGCGGCATGTCCCGATCGAACAACCCGCGTGCGCTCGCCGCGACGAGCCCGCAGTAGCGCTCGAGATCCTGCTCCTGGAAGCGCGCGGCGAATTCCGGATCGCGGACGATCACCGACGCCCACGGTCCGGCTTCCGGGTCCTGCCAGAACGATTTCCCTTCGTGCGCGCGCTTCACGACGCCGTTGAGGCCGTTCTCGCGCGCGAAGCGCAGATGGCGCTCCCAGCGCGTGCTGCCGTTCAGCTTCCAGCGATAGCCGCCGACGGGCCAATGGAGGATCAGCGCCCGCGTCGCGCCGGGATGCCGCGCGGCGAAGGCGAGCGCCACCGAGCAGCCCATGCAGCCGCCGAGCACGAATGCGTCGCGCACGCCGAGATGATCGAGCAGGTGCTTCGCCTGGTCGGCGAACACTCTCCACGAGAGTGGCTCGACCCGTCCGCCGGAGTTTCCGGACTCGCGCCGGTCGTACGCGATCACCGTGAAGTCGCTCGTCAGCGTGTCGAGCGGCTGCATGCCCTTCCAGACGCCGGCGGTCTTCCACTTCTCCAGCGTGGCATCGAAGCCGCCGGGCGCGAGCATCAGCAGCGCGGGACCGGAACCCTGCGCGACGTAGTTGACCTCGAGACCGTCGATCGTCGCCGTGGGCATTGCCGTCCTCCCTCAGGCGCTACTGGCAGATCCGCGTGATGAACTTTTCCGGCGGAGGCGTTCCCCACTGGGAACGGAGCGCTTCGTCCGCCGGCAGGAGGTTCGACCCGCTCTTCGCGTTGAGCCGGTCGGTGTCGGCCCATCGCTCGTGCACGCGGCCCCACGGATCCGCCCAGTAGTCGTAGACCTGGCTGCCCAGGAGATGACGCCCGAGACCCCACATGTGCTCGTACTTGCCGAGGCTCGCCAGGTACTCGTGATCCTGGAAGACCGCGTCGACGTCCGGAACCTCGAACGAGAAGTGGTTCAGCCCGGCCCGCTCGTTCCGGATGCAGAAAAAGACATGGTGGTCGACGAAGGTGTCGCCGCGGTCGCACCGATTGAACGAGCCGATGAGGTTGTCGGGCTTCTCGGCGTACACGTCGTCCGAGCAGAGCAAGCCGAGCGTGTCCCGGAACCACCGCACGGTCTCGACGAGGCGGGGCGAGCCCATCACCGCGTGGCCGATGCGCTTGATGGGCGCCGGCGACTTCGGCAGGCGCATCAGCTTGCCGGCGCGCCGGAGCGGCTCGGACCCCGTGTTCATCGGGTCCCGGTCGGTCGGGATCGGTGCCAGCCGCTCGATCCCGTGCACGACTTCGATCTGGTAGCCGTTCGGCTCGCGGAGCCGGACCCGCTTGCCCCCGCCAGGTTCGTCGATCTTCTCGACCGCCGACGCGCCCGGCGCCGTGGCCGCACGGTCCAGGTCGTGCTCGCTCGCCACCTCGTAGGCGAACCCGACGAATCGCGGATCGCCCTGCTCGGTCACGTGGATGTGATGGGGCGCATCCGTGCCCCGCATGTAGAGCGCGCGATCCGTCCGCGCCGATCGGATCATCCCGAAGTGCGTCAGAAACTCCTCCATCACGTCCAGATCGGGCGCGCGAAGCCGAGCGTACGCGAGATCCGTGACCTTGATGAGTGGCATGGCGATCTCCTTATCGGCGGGGTGGAATGATCGGCAGCAGCACGTGCGATGGCCGGCCCTGCCCGCAGTGCAGTGTGACGGTCTTGCCGAAGATCTCGGCGGGTCGATCGCGCGGGTCGTCGTGCTTGAACGGCCCGACGCCGGTGAACACGGCGCCGAGCGTGCCGAGACCGACGCTCGGGCCGCCGGGATACTCGTAATCACGGCCACGCACCGTGAGCGCGATGCGCGAGCCGGCCGGCACGACGATCGATGTCGGCCAGATCTCGACGTCGAGCTCGTACACGCGCTTCGGCACCAGCGGCTGCTTCTCGTCGTGCGTGTGGTACGGCCGGTAGGGAAGCGTCAGCTTGTCGTCGAGCTTGCGATGCGACGCGCGTAGCCAGCCTTGCGCGATCGGCGTGTGTGGATCGAGCGCGCCCTGGAACGTGACTTCCTTCATGTCGGGCGTGAAGACGCGCAGCACCAGGAAGAGATCCGCGTCCGTCGTCTCGGACGACACGAAGAGCTTCGCGGCGATCGGCCCGGTGATCTCGGTGTCGGCGTCGAGCGGCGGCGTCAGGAACGTCACGCCGTCGCCGAACCCCTCGTAGCTCACCGTCCCGCGCCCGGCCGGCGGTTTCCGCACGAGCGCGTGCTCGTCCGGATCGAGATGGAGCTTCGTCCACTTCGTGCGGGCGAGCGGCCATTCGCCCTCGTGCCGCTCGACGAACGTCTCGCCGGGATGCCGGACTTGCAGCTGCACGCGCGGCTGCTTCTTCCACCCGGTGTCCTCGCCCTTGAGGAAGTGGCCGAAGAACTTCTTCTGCAGGGCGACGCCGTAGTCCGTGTAGAAGTGCGTCCAGTGCTCGATGCCGTGCATCTCGAGCCACTTCTGCTTCGATGCGGCGCGCACGAAGCCTTCGACGTTGCCGCGCGGATGCAGTCCCTGCCCGCCCCAGTTGCCGGCGGAGAAGAGCGGCACCGTCACCTTCGACCAGTCGGGCATGCGCGACCGCCAGTAGTCGTCACTGGCGAGCGGATGGTCGCGGCAGTCGTCCCAGAAGTCGCGGCGGTTCGCGCCCAGCTCCTCCTCGGTCAGCGTCGGCGGCCCCGACACCCAGTCGCCGTTCAGGCGGCCGCGGTAACCGCGGCGTCCAAGACCGTGCTGCACGCGAATGACCTGCGACGGGAACCACGCGCGCCCGAACGCGCAGAGGATGCCGCCGTGGTGGCTGAGATCGCGGTAGTAATCGGCGGCGCCTTCCCACACGCAGATCGCGGCGAGGTGCGGCGGCTGGAGCGCGGCGACCTGCCACTGGTTCATCGCGTAGTACGAAATCCCGTTCAGCCCGATCTTGCCGTTCGACCACGGCTGCCGCGCCGCCCACTCGATGCCGTCGTAGAGGTCCTGCGCCTCGCGCGCGGACCAGAGATCGAGAAACCCGGGCGACCGTCCGGCGCCGCGCGCGTCCACGCGGACGCACGCGTAGCCGTCGGGCACCCACTTCTCGGGATCGACGACTTCCCAGTTCTGGTACTTGTTCGTCGACCCGGCCGCGACGTCGGGGTGCTGCTCGATCATGCGGCGCCACTGGTCGGTGTAGAGATCCTCGAAGTGCAGCCACTTGCCGTACGGCCCGTACGTGAGGATGACGGGATACTTGCCGGGGCGCGTGGGACGGTAGACGTCGCCGCGAACGACGAGCCCGTCGTCCATCGTGATCGGCACGTCCCAGTCGATGCGCATCCCGTCGCGAACCTCGCTGACGAACTCGGCCAACTGTTGGAACTGGGGGCCCCGAATGGCCCCCAGACCCCCAACGCTCGGAGCGCCCCGGGGAACCCGTGGCGCTCCTCGATTCCCCGACATGCTCCTAGCCTAGGACGGCGCGACGGCCGTGCCGATGATGCCGTGCGACGTGTCCTTGGCCGTCAGGAACACGGCGTCCTGGTCGGGCGTCGCGATCGCGGAGTGCACCACGTTCGCCGGAATGTAGACGAGCGAGCCCGGCGTGACGCGTGATTTCACGCCGTCGACTTCGCAATCGAGCGTGCCCTGCATGACGTAGATCCACTGCTCGTTCGGGTGCGAGTGGGGCTTGCCGCCCGTGCCGCGCGGAAAGTGAATGAGCCCGATCTGGATGCGGTCGCCTTCGACGACGGGTCCGTGCGCGGTCGAATAGCCGGTGCCGGCGTCGATCCCCTGGAGCTTCGCCATCTCGAACACGTAGCGGCCATTGCCAGCGCGGATGGCACCCTCCGTTTTCGTCGCGGACTGACTGTCGCTCATGGAAAATCCTCCCGCAGCGTGTGGAACGTCCGAGGCTCGGTGGCGGCGAGTATACTCGCGCTACACGCCGCGCAAGGGAGTCCCCATGAACGACGCCGAGAAGATCCGACATCTCTGGACCCACAAGACGCAGGACCATCCGTGGCTCAGCGACGAGGAGCTGCTGATCGACCGGGCCGAAGGGGTCTGGGTCTGGACCGGACGCGGCAAGAAGCTGATGGATGCCTTCGCCGGCCTCGCCGTCGTCAACGTCGGGCACGGACGGCGCGAGATCGCCGAGGCGATCGCCGAGCAGACGGTGCGTCTCGCCTACTACCCGACGACGCGCCAGTTTTCGAATCGGCCGGCCGCGGAGCTGGCGGCGAAGCTCGCGGAGCTCACGCCGGGCGATCTCACCTACACGCTGTTCGCGGTGAGCGGCTCGGAAGCCAACGAGCGCTCGATGCAGATCGCGCGGCACTACTGGCTCGCGAAGGGCCGCTCCGCCAAGCACAAGGTCATCTCGCTCGAGGGCGGCTATCACGGCGCGACGGCGGGCACGTTCGCGGTGTGCGGTCTGCCGCACCTCGCCGAAGCGTACGCGCCGCTGCAGACGCCGGGCTTCGCGAAGATCGCGCCACCGCACCCGTTCCGCGATCGCGGGACCGGCACCGACGACGAGCTGGTCGAGCGCCGCGCGCGCGAGCTGCGCGAGGCGATCCTTCGCGAAGGCCCCGAGACGGTGTCCGCGGTGATCCTCGAGCCGATCCTGTCGTCCGGCGGGTTCATCATTCCGCCGATCGGCTGGCTCCGCGCCGTCCGCCGGATCTGCGACGAGATGGACGTGCTGATGATCGCCGACGAGGTCATCACCGGCTTCGGTCGCACCGGCCGGTGGTTCGCCGTCGAGCACGAACACCTACGCGGCGCATCCCGTCGCGTGCGCGGCCGCGCTCGCCAATCTCAAGATCATGGAGCAGGACCGCCTGATCGAGAACGCGGCGACGATGGGCTCGCGCCTGCGTGACGGCCTCGAGCGCGCGGTCGGCAAGCGTCCGATCGCCGGCGAAGTTCGCGGCCGCGGCCTGCTGGTGTGCGTCGACCTCGTCGAGCCGGACGGCTCCGGCAAGGCGCTCGACGGCGGGCGCGTCGCGGAGCTGGACCGGAAGGCGTGGGACCGCGGCGCGATCGTCTTCGCGCGCGGGAGCGTGCTGCGGCTGGCGCCGCCGCTCTGCATCAGCGCCGCCGAAGTCGATCAGCTCGTCGGCATCGTGAGCGACAGCATCGAAGAACTGGAAAAGGAGATCGCGAAATGACCGAACGTCCGATCGTCCTGTACGACCCGACCGCGGAGCCACGCATCGTCTCGACGACGCTGGCGCCGCGGCTCGCGAGTCTGGCCGGCAAGCGCGTCGGCATCCTGGACAACAGCAAGGCGAACGCGGGTACGCTGATGCTCGCCGTGGCCGGGCGGCTGCGCGAGCGCTACGGCGTCACGGACATCGTGAAGCGCGAGAAGCCGGTCGCCGGCCCGCCCAAGCCGGAAGTGCTCGACGCGCTGTCGCAGTGCGACTTCGTGCTCGTCGGGAGCGCTGACTGAGGATCCTGCACGTCGTGGAGTATCCACGGCTCGATCATGCTGGAGCAGCGGGGCGTTCCGACGGTCGTCATGGGCACGTACGAGTTCGAGCAGCTGGCGAAGCTCGAGTCGAAGAACCGCGGACTCGAGGGGCTGCCGCTGGCGCTCAT
>JACPCW010000067.1 GCA_016184365.1 Candidatus Rokuibacteriota bacterium | reverse complement strand
AGCGGCCCGTCGGCTGGTTACGGGCCTCTGAAGAAGTTGTTGCCGGACTGGCCGGCGAGACCGTCACCGTGCGGGACGCCTTCTTCTTCCGCAGCGTGTGTCAGCGGAAAGCTGCCAGTTCGGCGGTCCCGTTCGTAGGGGTAGGGCGTCATACCGTTCGGCCGGATCTCCCGAGCGTCTACAAATCGTCTACACACAAAAAGGCGGGCACCCTCGTGGTTGGCTCTCAAGGGCCCGTTTTAATTGATGCGCCTTCAAGGCCAGGAACTTGGACCCGATGAGTTTTTCAGAAGTGCGCCGTCGGCAGCGTGGAACTTAGCGATGAAAAACAGCGGCGATCCGAGCGGCGAGGAATCAGTCCGGGCTCGTTGTGCTCAATCGAGCACTCCCGGATGCTCCGGGAGTGCTCGATTCTGATGGTGGGCCGTCAAGGACTCGAACCTTGGACCCGCTGATTAAGAGTCAGCTGCTCTACCAACTGAGCTAACGGCCCATCTCCGCAACTGGTGCGCCTGGCAGGAGTCGAACCTGCGGCCTTTGGCTTCGGAGGCCAACGCTCTATCCAACTGAGCTACAGGCGCGACTCGCGACCGCGGTCGCGACCACCCTTCGGACCCTATTCGGTTGGGATGGGGTGACCGATGGGAATCGAACCCACAACCCCCGGCTCCACAGGCCAGTGCTCTAACCAATTGAGCTACGGTCACCGCGGCGAACGACAAGCGCCAATGTTACCCACGCTCGTCGGAACGCGTCAACCGGTAGACGCCACTCGGGCGTCGGCGCCGAGCACATCGCGCATCGCGCGCAGCCCCTCGACGGGCCCGCGCAGCGGTGTCGTGATCATCGCACGCGCGCGATCGATGCGCAGCCCGGCTTGCAGCGGCCGCTTCGCGACCTGACCGAGCTCGGCCGTCGTCACGGGATCGAGCAGTGTGGCGTCCAGGCCGAACACGTCGCACGCGCGCTGCGCGAACGCGTAGCGGTCGAGCACGGTATCGCCGACGACGTTCAGCACGCCGGCGGCGCCGCGCTCGACGAGCTCGACGCTCGCGGCCGCGAGATCGACGTTGTACGTCGGGCTCGACACCTGGTCGGTCGGCACCTTCATCCGCTCGCCGGCGCGCAGCCGCCGCACGAGCTGGTACACGAAGTTCTTCGCCTGCGGGTCGGGTCCGTACACGACCGTCGTCCGGATCACGAGCGCGCGGGGATTCCCGGCACGCACGCCGCGCTCGCCTTCGAGCTTGGAGACGCCGTACACGGAGATCGGCGACACGGGATCGTCCTCGCCGTACGGTCCGCCGCGCCCGTCGAAGACGTACTCCGTCGAGTAGTACACGAACCCGGCGCCGCACGCCGCGGCCGCGCGTGCCGCCGCCGTCGGGCCGTCGCGGTTGATCCGGAACGCTGCGTCCGCGTCACGCTCGCAGCCGTCGACGTGCGTGAGACCGCCGGGACAGAAGACCCAGTCGGGCGCCACGGTCTCGATGAGCCGCGCCGTCGCCGCGGTATCGGCGAGGTCGAGGGGCACCGTGCCGGGCGACGCCACGTGCGCGTACGTGCCGGTGACCTGATGACCTCGCGAGGCGAGCGCCCGCGTGAGCGCCGCGCCGATCTGGCCGGAAGCGCCGATGACGAGCGCGCGACGACCGTCGGCGTGCGGACTCACGCGGCGTGGACGAGCGGCCGGCGGATCAGATCTCGGCGTCGCCCTCGCGCGGCGACGGTCCTCCGTCGACGACGAGAGTCGAGCCGGTGATCCACGACGAGGCGTCGGAGGCGAAGAAGATGCACGGGTACGCGATCTCCTCGACCTTGCCCCACCGGCCCATGGCGACGCGGCTCGCGATGGTGCGGTACGTCTTCTCGGCGTTCGGGTCCGTCTTCTTCAGGACGTCGAGATAGCCCTCGGTCTCGACCGGGCCCGGCGCGATGCAGTTCACGCGCACGCCGCGGCGGCCCCACGCCGTCCCGAGCTCGCGCGTGAGCATGACCACGCCGGCTTTCGCGGCGCCGTAGTGCGGCATCATCGTCGAGCCGTAGACGCCCGCGATCGACGAGATGTTGATGATCGAGCCGCCGCCCTGCTCCATCATGACGCGCCCCGCCCACTTGCTGCCGAGGAACGCGCCGGTGAGGTTGATGCCGACGACGGTGTTCCAGCCGTTCGCCGAGATGTCTTCGGGCTTCGCGCGGAACGACGCGCCGGCGTTGTTCACCATGACGTCGAGGCGCCCGAACTCCTTCACCGTGCGCTCGACCATGCCCTTCACCTGGTCCTCGACGCGGACGTCGACGACGTCGGCGAACGAGCGGCGGCCCATCGCGGTGATCTGCTTCACGACGGGCTCGAGGTGCTCGAGCTTCCGGCTGCAGAGGGCGACGTCGGCGCCGGCGCGCGCGAACTCGATGGCGATCGACTTGCCGATGCCGGTGCCGCCACCCGTGACGATCGCGGTCTTGCCTTCGAGGGAAAAGGGAGTGCGTGCCATGGCGGCCACCTTAACTCACCGCCATCGCGCCTGTCGAGGAGCCGCTAGTTCGGCTTCGGGAGAGGCAGTGCGATCTCGGCCTGGCGCTTCGGCACTTCACGCTCGATACGGCGCCAGAGGGAAAACGGCGAGACGCTCACGCCGTGATCGTCGGCACAGTCGGACAGCTTGCCGAGCAGCGGGCGCGCGTTGGCGAGCTGCTGCCGCGGCGCCTTCGCGGTCCGGCGGACGTCGTCGTCCCCGGTGCGCTTCGCCTCGAGCCACGCCTGCTCGAGGTGGGCGAGCAGGAGCACGACGCGCTCGACTTCGCCTTCGAAGTGACGTGTCCACTCCGCCGTGGACGCGAAGCGCGGGCACGCGTCGCGCATGACGCCGTCGAAGTGACGCTGGAGCCCGGTCACCTCGCGCAGGTGATGCGCGACGCGCGCACGCGGCTCGGTCGGCACGCTGCCGCCGGCGGCGGCCGAGACCGCGAGCACGACCAGTGCGACGGCGACCGCGGTGCGCACCACGACGGTCATCGCAGCCTGGCCGCCTCGTCGCGCGTCACGTGCCAGAGCACGACGTGGTAATACCCCTGCGGCGCGTCGGGATGGACGGCGATCGGAAGGATCGCGACGTGGTCCACGACGGCATGGCTCGCGCGCACATCGTCGAGCCCGCGCTGCGCGAGCTGCGACATCGGCACGCTGTACACGGTCGCGACGTGGCGGCCCGCGCCGTCGTACGCGAGCCACGGGCCGTCCGATCGTCCGGCCGCGTCCTCGGCCTCGATGCGCGCGAGCCCGGGGAGCCGCGACATGAGCGGATGCGTCGTGGCGGGTCGCCGCGCCGCCGGCGCGGTGCCCGGCGAGGCGGCGACCGCCGCGCCGCGGATCTGGAGATTCGTGACGACCTGTTCCACGTTCGGGACCGCGCGGGCAACGTCTTCGAGACGGCTCCGCGTCGCTTCCGTGTCGACGACGCCGGAGAGGTAGACGATGCCCTCGTAGGTGTCGACGTTGATCCGGGTGAGCGTATTCAGCTCCGCCTGCGCGAGTCCGGTCTTGACCTTCGCGGTGATGGCCTTGTCGTCCACCCACCGGCCGGCGGACCGGCCGGTGAGGCTCAGGCACCCGCTCGTCGCGAGCGAGACGGCGAGAGCAAGGACGACGGCGACCGCCCGCATGCTATGCCGCGGGTCGGAGCGCCGCGGCGTCCGTGAGTCGCCGCTCGACCATCTGCCAGTCGACGTTGCGGAAGAACGCTTCCACGTACTTCGCGCGCTCGGTGACCTTGTAGTCGCGCATGAAGGCGTGCTCCCACACGTCCATGACGAGCAGCGGCTTGAAGCCGGCGGGGAAGCCGTCCTGGTGAAGCGTGATCCAGTGATTCGTGAGCCGGTCGGTGACGGGATCCTCGGCGAGGACGACCCAGCCGACGCCGCGCATCGCGCCGATGGCCTGAAAGTCCGCGCGCCACGCGTCGAGACCGCCCCACGTCTGCTCGAGCGCCTGCGCGAGCGCCGAGCCCGGCGTCGGGCGCGGGTCGCCGGCCCGGCGGACGTTCGAGAAGTAATACTCGTGCAGGATCATGCCGTTGTACTCGAACCCGAGCCGTCGCGTGAGCTCGGCGAACTGCGGATCCGTGCCCGACGGCTTGCCTCGCCCACGGAGCTCGGCGAGCGCCTCGTTGAGCGCGTTCACCTGTTTGACGTATCCGGCATACAGCTCGCGGTGTTCCGCGAGCTGCGCATCCGAGATTCCGTCGAGCCCGCTGAGATGGTCGAACGCCTGCGCCTTGTACGTCTTCGTCCTGGACATCGCGGCGGTCCTCCCCTGGCGATGCGTCGCCGGGGAACAAACGTTCAATTCCCGTGCCTTGACCTCTACGTATACTGCCAGGGAGAGGGCCGCAGCGCGCGCGAAAGGAGTACCGAGCATGGCCAAGAGCCCGCGGACGACGAAAACGCCGGCCGCGTCGGAGGGCGGATCCGCCCGGCGCACGACACGCCAGCGTCGTGCCACCGAGACGCCGCCCGAAGCGACGCCGGCCGCGCCGCCAAACGGTGCGGCCGATCGTGACGCGATCGCCCGACGCGCCTACGAGATCTACCGGTCACGCGGCGGCGCCGAGGGCAGCGACGTCGAGGACTGGCTCGAAGCCGAGCGGCAGCTCAGGGCGCCGGAGCGGGACGACCGCTGACCGCTGACGACGCGGTCGTCCCGCCCGCGCCGATGCTCGCGGCGCCGGGCGAGGCGCCGCTCGTCGACGACCGGCTGGCGTACGAGCCGAAGTACGACGGCATCCGCGCACTCGTCGCGCTGGTTCCCGGCCGCGGCGATGCGACGGTGCGCATCTGGTCGCGACTCGGCAACGACAAGACCGCGCAGTTTCCGGAAATCGTGGCCTCCCTCGCGCGGTTCGCGCGCACGCTCGAGGCGTCCGTCGTCCTCGACGGTGAGATCGTCGCGCTCGACTCTACCGGCGAGCCGGCCGGATTCCAGCGGCTGCAGGGCCGCATTCACGGCGGGCGCGCCGACGCCGCGCGCCAGCCCGTCACCTTCATCGCCTTCGACATCGTCCGCGACGGCCCTGACGATCTGCGCGCGCTGCCCCTGACGGCGCGGCGCGCGCGGCTCGAGCGCGTGTACGGCAGCGCCGGGCCCGGCGCGTTTCGTCTGAGCGCGTTCGCCGCCGGCGACGGCCGCGAGCTCCACCGCACGGTGCTCGCCCGCGGCGGCGAGGGGCTCATCGTGAAGCGTCTCGACTCGCCGTATCGCAGCGGCCGGCGGTCGGCGGAGTGGACGAAGGTGAAGCTCACCGGACGGCAGGACTGCGTCGTCGGCGGATTCACCGACCCGCGACAGAGTCGCGCGTACTTCGGCGCCCTGCTGCTGGGCGTGTACGACGGCGACGCGTTCGAATACATCGGGCACACGGGCACGGGATTCACGCACGCGGAGCTGGCGCGGCTCGCGCGGCGCATGAAGCCGCTCGAGACGGCGGCGTGTCCGTTCCGCACGCGGCCGCGGACCAACGAGCGTCCGCAGTGGATCCGCCCCGAGCTCGTCGTGGACGTGAAGTTCTCCGAGTGGACGCGTGATGGACGCCTGCGCGCGCCGGTGTATCTCGGGGTGCGCGACGACGTCCGTCCGCGCGACGTCCGCCGCGAGGCGTTCGTCCGCCGCGAGCAGGTGACCGGCGCGGCGGTGGACGCGGCGCCGCCGGTGGATGCGCCGCTGGCCGAGCTCGTCGCGACGCTGGAGCGGCTCGAGACCGAGCGGCGCGACGGCGTGCTGACGCTCCCCGATGGGTACCGCCTGGAGGTCGCGAACCTCGCGAAGGTGCTGTGGCCGGGGCCGCGGATCACGAAGGGCGCGCTGCTGCGCTACTACGTCCGCATGTCGCCGTGGCTGCTGCCGAACGTCGCGGATCGTCCGCTGGTCATGAAGCGGTTTCCGAACGGCATCCAGGCCAAGGCGTTCTACCAGCAGCGCGCGCCCGACCGTGTGCCGCCCGGCGTCCGTGTGGAGGTCATCGACGGCGACGTCGAGGTGCCGAGCCGCATCGTCGGCGGCGGTCTCGTCACGCTGCTCTACATGGCGCAGCTCGCCGTGATCTCGCAGGATCCGTGGTTCTCGCGCGCGGACACGCCGGAGCACGCCGATCACGTCGCGTTCGATCTCGATCCGATGCCGGGCGTCGGCTTCGCGCGCGTGCTCGACGTCGCGCGATGGATCCGCGACGAGCTCGACCGCATCGGGGTGCCGTCGGTGCCGAAGACGTCCGGCGCCGAGGGGCTGCACATCTACGTGCCGCTGCCGCCGCGGACGTCGTACGAGTCCGGACGGTTGTTCTGTCAGATCGTCGCGACGCTCGTCGCGGGGCGACATCCGGAGATCGCGACGGTCGAGCGCGCCGTGCACGCGCGCGGGCGGACGGTCTACATCGATTACCTGCAGAACATCCGCGGCAAGACGCTCGCGACGGCGTACAGCGCGCGCGCCTCCGACTTCGCCGGCGTGTCCGCGCCGCTGACGTGGGACGAGGTCGACGCCGGCGTGGATCGGCGCGACTACACGCTGCACTCGATGCCGGCGCGCCTCGCCGCCATCGGCGACCTGTGGGCACGTCTGCGCACCGGTCCGACGGCGGACCTGGGCGCTGTCCTGCGTGCCCTGCCCGACCCGGGCGGTGCGGCGCGCGCGGTTACGTCGTCGAGACCACCCAGGCGCGAGCGATCGTCCCGAGCAGCCGCATCGACCGTGGCAGCCAAAGCTCCGTCTGGCTCCACGCGATCCCGACCGCGGACGCGAGCACGGCGACCGCGGTGAGCTTGTCGGGCAGGCCGATCCGGCGGCTCACCTGGAACACGGTGCCCTCGAGCAGCATCATCGCGATCGCGGCGACGAGCACCAGTCCCAGGCCCACGATCGGCGCGAGGATGATGCAGGTGAACAGGAAGACGGTGGCGTCGAAGCGACCCTGCTCGGGATCGGCGAACCGGCCTTCGACCTCGGGACGGTTCGCCAGCTGCTCGACGACCTGCGTTGGCGACTGAACCCGCCCCTCGTGGACGGCAAACCCGGCCAATACCGCACCGAAGAAGATCACGGCTACGACACGCATCGTTATCACGCTCCCTGCGAGAGATATCCCGCCACCGCAGGAGGCAATGGGGATGCCACATCTTCAACCACGGAAGACCGCGAAAAACCGAAGGAATTCGCTGATCCAGGCGTCCCTTATCTACCAGTGCGGTGTCAGACTGTCGCGCCCGTGGGCGCTTGTGACACAGGGCTCGATGCTTGACCGGGTCGGACGCGGGACGCTACCCTCGCGACACTCCTCGACTCGTTTCCCACTCACCGGAGGCCGTCACGCCGCCGCGCCGTCACCTGGTGTTCATCGTGTCGCCCGGACAGCGCGAGCTCTTCGAGTCGCTGACGCGCACCTTCGCTGACGACACGTCCGTTCAGGTGATCCTCGACCGGCGGACCGGCGAGCGGCGACAGCGCTCCGAGCAGGGGGCCGCCGTCGAACGACGCCAGGCCGATCGACGGCGTGACCTCGAAGTCCAGAAGCGGCTGAGTGCGCGCGGTTATGCGGTCGTCGCGGTCGTTGCCGCGAAGCCGTAGTGCGTGACGCGCCGGAATCCGCCTACGCGTGGACCCGGCTCTTTGCCGCGCTGTTGCTCTCGGCCATCGGCGGCGTCGGCATGTGGTCGGTCATCGTGGTCCTGCCGGCGGTCCAGGCGGAGTTCGGCGTCGCGCGCTCCGCCGCGTCGCTGCCCTACACGATGACCATGATCAGCTTCGGCTTCGGCGGCATCGTTCTGGGGCGTCTCTCCGATCGCTTCGGCATCGTCGCCCCCGTCACGGGCGGGGCCGTCGTGCTAGCGCTCGGCTACGCCGTCGCCGGCCAGGCGACGAGCCTCTGGCAGTTCATCCTGGCGCAGGGCCTGCTGGTGGGCATCGCCAGCTCGGCCACGTTCGCGCCGCTCATCGCGGACACCTCGCTCTGGTTCACCCGTCGTCGCGGCATGGCGGTGTCGATCATCGCGAGCGGCAGCTACGTCGCAGGCACGGTCTGGCCGCCCATCGTGCAGCACTTCGTGGAGAGCGAGGGCTGGCGCCGGACAAACCTCGGCATTGCCGTCTTCTGCGTGGCGACCATGTTGCCGCTCGCACTGGCTCTCCGGCGGCCGTCGCCGCTGACCGACACGACGTCCGCGACCGCGCATGTCCGGTCGCGGCCGGCGCGGCCCCTGGGGATGTCGCCGGCCGCGCTGCAGACCGTGCTGGTCATCGCCGGCCTGAGCTGCTGCGTCGCGATGTCGATGCCGCAGGTCCACATCGTCGCGTACAGCGGCGATCTGGGCCACGGCGCGGCGCGGGGCGCGCAGATGCTGTCGCTGATGCTCGGCTTCGGCGTCGTGAGCCGCCTCGCGTCGGGCTGGATCTGCGACCGCATCGGCGGGCGGCGCACGCTGCTGCTCGGCTCGAGCCTGCAAGCGCTGGCGCTCGTGCTCTTCCTGCCCTTCGACGGGCTCGCGTCGCTCTACGTCCTGTCGGCGATGTTCGGCCTCTTCCAGGGCGGGATCGTGCCCGCCTACGCCGTCATCGTCCGGGAGTTCTTTCCTCCCGAAGAGGCCGGGGTGCGCGTCGGCACCGTGCTGATGGCCACCCTGTTCGGCATGGCGCTGGGCGGCTGGATGTCCGGCGTCATCTTCGACCTGACCGGCTCCTACCAGGCCGCGTTCCTCAACGGCATCGTCTGGAACTTCCTGAACATCGGCATCGCCGCCGGGCTGCTGCGGCAACCGGGGAGGCCGGTCGAGCCAGCGACCGGCGCGACGGAAGAGCCGTGAGAGCGTGACCGCCCGTCGAGCCGTCGTGCCAGCTTCTTGACCAGCCCAGACCATACGAAGATACTGACGGCATGAACGCGCGAACGCGGAAGATCACCGTCAACGTTCCCGTCCGTACCCTCGAGAACGCGGTGAAGATCACCGGGAAGGGCGTCACGCCGACCGTCATCGAGGGCCTCGAGGAGATCGAGCGCCGAGCGAAGCGGTCGGCGCTTCGAGCCCTTCGTGGCAAGGTGCGATTGGAACTCGATTTGGAGGATACGCGGCGCTGATCCTGGTCGACACGTCGGCGTGGATCGAGTTCTTTCGTCGCGGCCACGGGCCGTTCGCCGAGGCGGTCGATCGCCTCCTCGCCTCGAATGACGTCGCCCTGTGCGGTCCCGTGATCACCGAACTGCGGCGTGGATTGCGCTCCCGGGCCGAGCGAGGCCGGGTGATCCCGCTGCTCAGCGGTTGCCATCTGTTGTCCGAGCCGCCGTCTCTCTGGGAGGAAGCGGGGGATCTCGGCTACTTCCTGGCGCGGCACGGCCTGACCGTGAAGACGGTCGATCTCCTGGTAGCGACCTATGCATTGAGCCATTCGGTGGCGCTCCTGACGGGCGATCCCGACTTTCGGGGCATGAAACGGGCCGGAGCCCAGCTCCTGTTGGTCGACCTGTAGTCGCCGCATGACCGAGACGCGCACCATCGCTCTCACCGTGAACGGTCAGCCCCGCCAGGCGGCCGTGACGACGCGCAGCACGCTCGTCGATGTCCTGCGTGAGCAACTCCGTCTGACCGGCACCCACGTGGGCTGCGAGCACGGCGTCTGCGGCGCCTGCACGGTGCTGGTGGACGGCGAGCCCGTTCGTGGGTGTCTGCTGCTGGCCGTCCAGGCCGACGGACGCCACGTCGAGACGGTGGAGAGCCTGGCGCCGGACCCCGCGCGCCTCAACGCGCTCCAGGCTGCGTTCGTCAGGCACCACGGCGTGCAGTGCGGCTTCTGCACGGGCGGCATCCTGATGACGCTGACCGCGGCGCTTCGAGAGAACCCGCGGCCGACGGAGGCCGAGATCCGCGACATGCTCTCCGGCCACCTCTGCCGGTGCACCGGCTACCAGGGCATGGTCGACGCGGTGCTGTCGCTGTTCGACCCCGCCGCGCCGCCCGCTTCCGCGGTCCGTACGCGCGAAGGCGGTTACATCGGCGCGCCGATCCCGCGCCGTGAGGACGCGCGCCTGCTGACCGGGCGCGGCACCTTCGTCGACGACCTCGAGATCCCCGGCGTCGCACACGCGGCCATGCTCCGCAGCCCGCACGCCCACGCGCGCGTACGGCGTATCGACACGACGGCCGCGCGCGCTCTGCCCGGCGTGCTCACGGTGGTGACCGCCGCCGACATCGCCGACATCCAGAAGCCGTGGCCGGCCCGCATGCCGAGCCCGGTGCCCGGCACCACCCTTCGCCACGGCGTGCGCCACACGCTGCCCCGCGACAAGATCCGCCACGCCGGCGAGGTGATCGCGGCGGTCGTGGCCGAATCGCGCGCGCTTGCCGAGGACGCGTGCGACCTGATCGAGGCGAACTACGAGGTGTTACCCGTCGCCGCCTCGGCCGCGGCGGCGCTGGCCCCCGGCGCTCCGCTCGTCTACGACGAGCTCGGCGACAACGTCGCGGCCCACATCGTCCAGCGCGTCGGCGAGCCGGAGCGGGCGTTCGCCTCCGCCGATCACACGCTCCGCGAGACGTTCCGCGTGATGCGCGGCGGGAGCCATTCGATGGAAGGCCGCGGGGTGGTCGCGCGCTACGACGAAGCGCTCGACGCCTTCACCGTCTGGGACGCGACACAGGCGCCCCACGCGATCCGCGCCATGCTCGCGTACCTCTTCGAGCTGCCCGAGCATCGGGTGCGCGTGATCGCGCCGCCGGACGTGGGCGGCGGCCTCGGGCCGAAGGCGAGCTTCTATCCGGAAGAGGCCCTCGTGTGCTGGCTCGCGCGCCGGCTGCGCCGGCCGGTCAAGTGGATCGAGGATCGTCACGAGCACTTCATCTCCGCCGCCCAGGAGCGGGAGCAGATCCACACCGTCGAGATCGCGTTCACGCGCGAGGGCACGCTCCTCGGCCTGCGCGACGTCTTCACTCACGACCTCGGCATGTACGGCGCGCTCGTCGCTCCGGTCATCACCGCCTGCACCGTGCCCGGCCCCTACCGCATCCCGAACATCCACTCCGAGCTCCGCGCCGTGTACACCCATCTCCAGCCGACCGGGGCCGTGCGTGGCGCCGGGCGCCCGCAGGGCGTGCTGGTGATGGAGCGGATGATGGACCGGATGGCCGAGGCCCTCGGGCTCGACCCCGCCGAGGTGCGCGCGCGCAATCTGATTCCGGCGGACGCGTTCCCTTACCCGGTCGGCATGTGGTTCCGCGACGGGGCGCCGCTCACGTACGACAGCGGCAACTATCCCGAGCTGCTGCGGCAGGCGCTCGAGCGCGCCGACTACGCCGAGGCGCGCCGCGAGCAGGCGACACTGCGTGCGCAGGGACGCTGTCGCGGGATCGGCGTGGCGATCTGCGTCGAGGGCGTGGGTCTCGGGCCCTTCGAGGGCGCGATCGTGAGAGTCGACAGTCGCGGGCGCGTGGTGGTGACCAGCGGCGCGCCACCGCAGGGGCAGGGCTATCAGACCGCCTTCGCCCAGATCGCAGCCGACGCGGTCGGCGTGCGGTTCGAGGACGTCGACGTGGTGACGGGCGACACGGGAGCGATTCCGTTCGGCGTGGGCAGCTTCGCGAGCCGGGTCACCGCCACCGCCGGCCCCGCGATCTTTCAAGCGGGCGGCGCGCTCAGGGAGAAGATCTTCGCGGTGGCCGCGCATCTCCTCGAGGCCGCGCCGGCGGATCTCGAGATCGTCGACGGCGCCGTGCGAGTGCGCGGGCTGCCGGACCGCGGCGTCCCCCTGGCCCAGGTCGCGCGGCTCGGCAATGCGGGCGTCGCCTTCGGCATGGTCATGCCCGGAGGGCTCCAGGTCGGGCTCGAGGCCTCCGCGTACTTCACGCCCTCGCAGGCCGGGTACTCCGCGAGCGCCCACGTCTGCATCCTCGACGTCGACCCGGACACCGGAGAGGTCGCGATCGTCCGCTACGTGGTCGGCCACGACTGCGGCAACGTGATCAACCCGCTGATCGTCGAGGGGCAGATCCTGGGCGGCGTGGCCCACGGTCTGAGCAACGCCCTCTACGAGGAGGCGTTCTACGACGACCAGGGACAGAGCCTGGCCAGCACCTTCCTCGACTACCCCTTGCCCTCGGCCCGCGAAATGCCGCGCGTGGAGATGTTCCACCTGACCACGCCCAGCCCGATCAACCCGCTCGGCGTCAAGGGCGCGGGCGAGGCCGGCACGCTGCCCGTCACCGCCGCGGTGGCCGGCGCGGTCGAGGACGCGCTGCGATCCTTCGGCGCGCGCGTGACCCGCATACCGCTCAACCCGGCTCGCATCAGCGATCTGATCCGCGGAAGTGGTTGAGTTGTGCCCCGCGCCGGCCGCGCACGATCGAGGTCGAGTGGGTCAGGGCGGCCTTCGTCCCCAGCCCCTGGGGAAACGGCCGAGAAGGGCGATTGTGTTGACTACCGCCATGATCTGGGTGGAGCAATGACCGCCCTCCCGCAGCGCTTTTCGAACATCCGCCGCGAGGAGGCCGGCCCTCGTGGCGGCGCTCTTTTTCTTCTGCGTGCTCACCGCGCCCGCGGTACTGAAGAACACCCGGAAGGAGTTCCTGCATGACGACGCGTCGTGAACTGATTCTTGGAATGGCGGGCGCCGGCGGCTTGCTGGCCCTCGATCCGCAGGCGGTGCTTGCCGACCCGGCCACG
>JACPCW010000066.1 GCA_016184365.1 Candidatus Rokuibacteriota bacterium | reverse complement strand
TGGCTCGCGGAATTCCGGAGCGACCCTCAGCCCACCGCTCGCGGTCGTGTCGCGGATGCCGTTCGGCTCGTGCACGACGCGTTCATGAATTTTCCGGGCCAGAGCGGCGGGACTACGGCGCGCGCAGATCGAAGACGAGCAGCGGGAGACGGCGGCCTTCGGGGGTCGACGGCACGTCGCCCTCGCGGCGCGCGCCCATCCGGCGGTAGAAGCCTTCGGCGTTCGGGTCGGACGCGATCCGCAGCATCCGCGCCCCTGCGTCGCGCAGCGTGACGAGCACCTGCTCGAACATCCGCGTGCCGATGCCGTCGCCGATGTGATCCGGCGCGACCCAGAAGTGCTCGAGCTCGCGCGTCCCGCCGGCGCCCGACAGGGCGTAGAACCCGACGATCTGGCCGCCCCGGACCGCACAGACGACGGGAGACTCGGTCATCGAGTCCTCGCTGACGGTCAGCGCGTCCTTCCACTGGAGCATCAGGTCCTCGGGGTACCGCCAGTAACGCTTCGAGGCGTGGGCGATCCGGGTCAGGGTGGCGGCGTCGGCGGGCCGGGCCGGACGGAAGTCCACGGCGGTCATGTCGCCGGACATCGTACTTACTTCATGCGATTCGGCAACACGAGCGCGATCTCCGGCCAGACCGTGAGCATGACGAGGAGCACGATCATCGCGGCGAGGAACGGCATGACGCCGCGATAGATCGTCGCCAGCGGGACGTCGCGCGCCATGCCGCCGATCACGAACACGTTCAGGCCGACGGGCGGCGCGATCAGGCCGATCTGGACGACGACGACGATGATGACGCCGAACCAGATCGGGTCGTAGCCGACCGCCTTCACGACGGGAAAGAAGATCGGGACGGTGAGGAGGATCATCGCGAGCTCGTCCATCAGCGCGCCGAGCGCGATGTACGTGAGGATGATGGCCCAGAGCACGACCACGGGCGCGACCTGCAGGTCGGTGAGCCAGGCCGCCAGGCGAATCGGCATCTGGGACAGCGCCATGAAGTAGCCGAACAGGTCGGCGCCGATGACGATGAAGAACACCATCGCGGTCGTGCGCACGGTCTCGTCGAGCGCGCCCAGCAGGCTGCCCCAGCCGAGCCGGCGCTTGACGAGCCCGAAGACGAGCGCCCCGACGGCGCCGAACGCGGCCGATTCCGCCGGGGTCGCGATCCCGCCGTAGATGCCGCCGACGACGATCGCGAACAGGACCATCACTTCCCACACGTCGCGCAGCGCGAGCACCCGGTCGCGCCAGCTTGCCGCGGGCGCCGGCGCTCCCAGGTGCGGTCGCCAGGCCGTGACGGCCGCGATCGCGAGCATGAAGAGCCCGGTCTCGATGAGGCCGGGCACGACGCCGGAGAGCAGCAGCTTGCCGATCGACTGCTCGGTCATGATCCCGTAGATCACGAAGATGATCGACGGCGGGACCATGATCCCGAGCGTGCCGCCGGCCGCGATGGCGCCGGTCGACAGGCTGTCCGCGTAGCGGTACCGGCGCATCTCCGGCAGCGCCACCGAGCACATGGTGGCGCCGGTGGCGACCGACGATCCGCAGATCGCGCCGAAGCCCGCGCATCCGGCCACCGTGGCCATCGCCAGACCGCCGCGGCGGTGCCCGAGCCAGGTGTTCGCGGCGCGGAACAGGTTCTGGGACAGCCCGGCCCGCGCGGAGAGGTAGCCCATCATCACGAAGAGCGGGATCACGACGAGCGTGTACGACGAGGCGCGCTCGAACGGGCCCTGCCGCAGCGTCGCGAGCGCCACCGACCATCCCGACAGCCAGGCCGTCCCCCCGACGCCCACCAGGGCCATGGCGGCGGCGATCGGCACCCGGGCGAGGATGAGCGCGAAGAGGACGGCGAACCCGACCGCCGCGACGAGAAGCTCGCTCAAGGGCGAGCCGCCGCGTCCATCCGGATGCCCGGGGGCGGCGGCAGATCGGGCGAGATCACCCGGCGCGCGGCGCCGATCGCAGCCACGAGGAAGGCGACGACCGAGAGGGCGGCGGCGACGGTGACGACGGCGAGGAACGGGAACACCGGGATCCGGGCCGTGATGGTCGTCCGCGACGTCCGCCAGAACTCGTCAGCGAGACCGATCATCTGCGCCGTGACGAGCGCGAGCAGCGCGGCGGTCACGACGGCGTTGACGGCGATGACCGCGTACTGTGCGCGCGCCCCCAGGCGCTGGGTCAGGAAGTCCACGGACACGTGGCCATCGGTGACGTTCGTGTACGGCAGGGCGGAGAAGATGATGACCGCGAGCAGCAGCTCCGTCGCCTCGAAGGTGCCGGGGATGGGCCGCGCCAGGGCGTAGCGGAGCAGCGCGTCGAGCACGGTCGCGAGGGCCAGCGCGACGAGCAGCAGGCCTGCGAGGAGTGCGAGCCGCCGCGACCACGCCACGGCGACCCGCTCGAACTCGAAGATCAATCAGCTTCGCCGTACTTCGCGGCGAGCCCCCGGGCCTCCTTGAGGATCGCCTTCGCGGGCAGTCCTCTCTTTTCCATGTCCGAGGCCCACTTCTCGTCGAGACCGCGGACGGCGTCGCGCCACTTCCGCCGATCCTCCTTCGAGACCACGTGGACCTCGTTCTTCCGGTCGAGGACCGCCTTCTTGCCCGGCACCTCGGCGGCGTCCCACGACGCGCCGATCTTCTTCCAGAACCCGCTCTTCGCGGAGGTGGTCTCGTCGAGCACGCGGCGGACGTCGGCAGGCAGCGACTCGTACTTCTTCTTGTTCATCATCGTGGCGAACGCGGTCGTGTACATGCCGATCTCGGTGTGGTACTTCGACACCTCGGCCAGCTTCATCGGCGGGATGACCTCGTAGGGCACGACGAAGCCGTCGATGACCCGGTTCGACATCGACTCGTAGACCTGGGTGATCGGCATCCCGACCTTCGCCGCCCCCAGCATCTCGAGCAGGTCGCCGACCGTGGCGGTGGGCGTCCGGATCTTCAGGCCCTTCAGGTCGTCGAGCGCGCGCACCGGCTTGCCGGACGTGTGGATGTGGCCGGCGGGGTGGACGTTCATGAAGAGCACGTGCACGTCCTGGTATTCCTGCTTGAGGTACTTGTCCCAGAGGTCGGCGAGCATCTGCGAGCCGGTCGCGGCCGTGCGCATCATGAACGGCAGCTCGACCACCGACGTCATCGGGAAGCGTCCCGGCGTCCAGCCCGTGACCGCCCACGCGATGTCGGCGATACCGTCCCGCGCGCAGTCGTACTGCTGCGGCGGCTTGCAGAGCGACGCGCCCGGGAAGATCGTGATCTCGACCCGCCCGCCCGTCCGCTTCCGGACCTCCTCCACCCACGGCAGGAGCACGTTCTTGTGGTGGTTGTGCGCGGGCGGCACGAAGTGCGAGAGCTTGAGCTTGATCTCCTGCGCCGAAGCGGCCGGCGCCCCGAGCGCGACGGCGACGAGGGCGACGGCGGCGATCCACCGGACAGGGGGGGTCATGGCTCGATCTCCTCTTCGAAGAGCCCGAGCGCCTGGAGCGCCGGCTCGTCGTCGAACGAGAACAGACAGGCCGGCGCATCGCCGGCGGCGTTCACGTGACGCGTCCAGTGCCACGGGGGAACGACGAAGGTGTCGCCGCGCTCCCACGCGAGGCGCGTCTCACCGACCACGGATTCTCCGCGGCCCTCGATGACGTGGTAGACCGCGCTCGCCGTGCGCCGCTCGCGTCCCGTCCGCTCGCCCGGCCGCAGCCATTGCGCGGACGCGCCCATCGTACGGAGTGGCGCGCGCCCCGAGGTCGGATCGACGTACCGCAGCACGACCGTGGCCTCCGGCGCCGCGGTGCGCGCCATCGCCTGGAGCGCCTGCCGCACCGTGCGCCACGGCCACCGCACCATCGGATAGCCCGTCGCGGGATAGCGCGACCGCTTCGGCACGAGGCCGGCGGCGGTGAACTCGTCGAGCGACGGATCGGCGTCCGTCAGCGGATGCTCGGCGGGCTTCAGCGCGGACGCCCGGCTCGCGTCGAACGCGCGCACGAGCGGCAGATCGAGGCCGTCGAGCCACACCACCGGCGCGGTGCCCTCGTGGCCGTGATCGTGCCAGCGCATCGGCGGCGTGATGATCAGGTCGCCGGGCTCCATGTCGCACCGCACGCCGTCGACGGTCGTGAAGGCGCCGGTGCCCTCGACGATCATGCGCAGCGCCGCCGGCGTGTGGTGATGGCGGGGTGCGAGCTCGCCCGGCAGGATGATCTGCAGTCCGGCGAAGAGCGTCGACGTGATCGCGTAGCTGCCGCCGAGTCCCGGATTGGCCAGAACGAGCACGCGGCGCTCGGCCTGTTCGATCGGGACCAGGCGCGCGGCTTCGAGGAGCAGCGGACGCGCGTCCTTCCACGCCCAGCGGTGCGGCACGGGTCGCGCGACGCGCTCCTGCGGCAGCAGCATGTGCAGCGCGGTCCAGAGCGGACCGAGCGCGTTCGCTTCGAGCGCGCTCGAATAGTCCGGCGGCAGCGTCGTGTCGCGCGTGGGGATCGCGTCGGTCATGGCGTCGGCGCGCGTAATCATACCCCAGCCCCCCGTCATGCGGCCCGGTGCCGTAGACCAAACGCCCGAGCGAAACGTCCCAAACGGCTCTGTCGCGCGACCCGGGACCTGTGGTTGGAATCGAGGAACATCGCGATCCGCAGCCCGACCGCGCCGCGACACGGGGCTGACGAGTAGATCGCGGTCGAGTATCCTCGTCCCATGCAATTCGAGGTCGAGGTCGAGAAGAACGAGAAGGGGGAGTGGGTCGCGACCGCGATCGCCTACAAGATCACGGTCACCGGCCGGAGCGAGGCCGAGGCGCTCGCCGGGCTGATGGACAAGCTCAACCACCACTTCAAGCACGCCCCGAAGTCCTGACGAGCTGCGCCCTCGCCGCCTCGGCAACCGCTTCGGCGGTGAAGCCGAACTTCTGCTGCAGCTCCTTGAGCGGCGCCGACGCGCCGAACGTTCGCATCCCGATCACCGCGCCCGTGAGGCCGACGTATTGACTCCACCCGAACGTGGCCGCCTGCTCGACGGCGACCCGGGCGGTGACGGACGACGGCAGCACGCTCTCGCGGTACGCCGCATCCTGGTGCTCGAAGAGCTCCCACGACGGCATGCTGACGACGCGCGCGCGCACGCCTTCGGCGGTGAGCTTTTCCCACGCCTGCACGCACAGCGCGACCTCGCTGCCGCTCGCGAGCAGCAGCGCCTGCGGCACGCCCCCGGGCGCATCCGCCAGCACGTAGGCGCCGCGCCGCACGCCGGCGGCCGCGCCGAATTTCGTGCGATCGAGCGTCGGCAGCGCCTGCCGTGAGAGCACGAGGACGGCCGGCTCGTGATGCATGTCCATGACGACGCGCCACGCTTCGGCGACTTCGTTGGCGTCCGCGGGACGCAGCGTGACGAGACCGGGAATCGCGCGCATCGACGCGAGGTGCTCGATCGGCTGGTGCGTCGGCCCGTCCTCGCCGACCCCGATCGAGTCGTGCGTGAAGATCCAGATGACGGGGATCTCCATGATCGCGCTGAGCCGCATCGCCGGGCGCGAGTAGTCGCTGAAGATGAGGAAGCCGCTGCCGTACGGCCGCACCTTCGAGATCGCCAGGCCGTTCAGGATGGCGCCCATCGCGTGCTCGCGAACGCCGAAGTGCAGGTTCCGCCCGGCGCGATCGTCGACCGTGAAGTCACCGGCGCCCGGGAACGTGAGCCGCGTCTTCGTCGACGGCGCCAGGTCCGCCGCCCCGCCGATGAGCCAGGGCACGCGCTGGGCGATCGCGTTCAGCACCTTGCCGGAGGCGTCACGGCCGGCGACGCCCTTCGGGTCCGGTGGAAACGCCGGCACGTCCGTGTCCCACGCCTCCGGCAGCTGGCGCTTCTGCATCTGGAAGAGCTGATCCGCGAGCTCCGGGTACTCCTGCTGGTAATCGAGGAAGCGCTGCAGCCATGACGCGCGCAGCGTGCGGCCGCGCTCGCCGATGCCCTCGCGGAAGTGCGTGCGCACCTCGTCCGGCACGCGGAACTTCGCGTCTTCCGGCCAGCCGTAGTTCTGCTTCGTGAGCCGGATCTCCTCCTCGCCGAGCGGCTCGCCGTGCGCGGCGCCCGTGTCCTGCTTGTGCGGCGCGCCGTATGCGATGTGGCTGTCGACGATGATGAGCGTCGGGCGGTCGGGCTCGCGGCGGAACGTGCGAAACGCGCGCTCGAGCATGTCGAGGTCGTTCGCGTCGCCGACGCGCGTCACGTTCCAGCCGTAGCCGAGGAAGCGCGTGGCGACGTCTTCGCTGAACGCCCACGACGTGTTGCCTTCGATCGTGATGTGGTTGTTGTCGTAGATCCAGCAGAGGTTCGAGAGCTTCAGGTGTCCGGCGAGCGACGCGGCTTCGGCGGCGACGCCTTCCATCAGGCAGCCGTCGCCGGCGAGCGCGTAGACGTCGTAGTCGAACATGTCGAAGCCGGGCCGGTTGAAGTACGCCGCCTGCCACTGTCCGGCGATCGCCATGCCGACGCTCGTGGCGACGCCCTGCCCGAGCGGGCCCGTCGTCGTCTCGACGCCGGACGTCCAGCGATATTCGGGGTGCCCGGGGCACTTCGAGTCGAGCTGCCGGAACCGCTTGATGTCGGCGAGCGACACGGACGGCTCGCCGAGCACCTCGTACTTCGCGTTCACCGATCGGACCTCGGCGAGATGCAGCAGCGCGTAGAGCAGCATCGACGCGTGGCCGGCGGACAGCACGAAGCGATCGCGGTTCACCCAGATCGGATCGTCGGGATCGAAGCGGAGGAAGCGCTGCCAGAGGCAGTACCCGACCGGCGCCATCGCCATCGGCGTGCCCGGATGACCGGAGTTCGCGGCCTGCACCGCGTCCATCGCGAGCGTGCGGATGGTGTTGATGGCGACCTGTTCGATGCTCGTCGCGTCGTTCATCGGCTCCTCCACGCGTCGGTTCGGCCCCACGAGACTAATGCACTTCGACGCCGTGTCATAATCCGCGCATGCCGAGCGCACGCCACCGCTGTCGTGTCTTCGCGCGCCGGTCGCTGATCGCCGCGGCGCTGTGCGCGGTGATGCTCGCCCCGGTCGCCGCGCCGGCCCGGGCGGCCTACACCGGCCCGATCATCGACGCGCATTCGCACCTGCCGAAGGCCGACGCGATCGACGCGCTGGTCGACGCGATGAAGCGCCACAACATCGTGAAGGTCGTGCTCCTCGGCGTCGGCGGCGTGCAGAAAGAGGACCTCGCGTGGATCCAGGCGGCCGCGCGCAAGCATCCGACGCGCGTGATCGCCGGCCTGCCCCTGCCCGATCCGACGTCGGAGCGCGCGGCGGACGAGCTCGAAGCCGCGCTCGGCAAGACGGGCGCGCGCGTCATCGGCGAGGTCCACATCCGGCAGGTCAGCCGGAAGATCGAACGCGATCCGGGCGACGGCCCGTTCAGCCGCGTGCTCGACGTCGCGGGCAAGCGCGGCGTGCCGGTGGTGATCCACGACGAGCTCGACGAGAAGGCGTCGACCGCGCTCGCCGCCGCGCTGACGGCAAATCCGAAATCCACCGTGATCCTCGCGCACGCCGGAAGCCTGCCGCCCGCCCGGCTCGAGCCGCTGCTCGCCAGGCATCCGAACCTGCTCGTCGATCTCTCCGGCATGCACTTCCAGCGCAAGCCGGCGCTCGCGAGCGAGACGGGGCCGCTCGACCGCGGGTGGAAGACGCTCATCGAAAAGATGCCGGACCGGTTCCTGATCGGCATCGACGTGTGGGCGCCGCGTCTCTACGAAGCGGCGATGCTCGATCGCCTCATGAAGTGGACGCGCCGCGTGCTCGGCGAGCTCGCGCCCGCCGTCGCGGAACGCGTGGCGTACAAGAACGCCGCCGCGCTGTTCCGCGTGGAGTAACCGGTTCGCCCGGCGGCCGTGAACCCCTTCGCCGACTCGACCGTCGCCGCGCTGCTCGACACCGTCGCCGCGCGCCATCCGGCGCGCGAAGCCATCGTCGCCGGCGACGAGCGCGTCACGTTCGCGGCCTTCCGTGCGCGCGCCGACCAGATGGCGGCCGGCCTGGCCGCGCTCGGCCTCGGGCGCGACGACAAGGTCGCGATCTGGATGCCGAACCGGCCGAGCTGGTTCGTCACGCAGCAGGCCTGCGCGCGGATCGGCGCCGTCGTCGTCGCGCTCAATCCGCGGTACAAGGCGCACGAGCTCGACTACATCCTGCGCGACTGCGATGTGCGCGCGCTGGTGCTCACGGACCATCTCGCGAGCGTCGACTACTTCGAGACGCTGCACGACGTGCTGCCCGCGCTGTCAACATCCGTGCCGGGCGAGATCGCGAGCGAGCGGTTTCCGGCGCTGCGGTGGGTGATCGTCGACGCCGAGGACGAATATCCGGGATGCGTGCGGCTGCGCGACGTAATGGATGCGGGAAGCGAACGCGCCGCGGTCACGGCATGCACCGCGCAGCCCGACGACGTCTTCGCGCTTCTCTATACGTCCGGGACGACCTCGTTTCCCAAGGGCGCGATGCTCACGCATCGCAACGCCGTCCCGCACGCGTGGGAGACCGGTGAGACGCTGCGGCTGACGCCGGACGATCGCGTGCTCCACTCGCTGCCTGCCGCGGGCACGTGGGGCGGCGTGAACATTCCGCTGTCGGCGTGGAGTCACGGCGCCGCGCTCGTGCTCATGGAGGCGTTCGATCCCCTGCGCGCGCTGATGCTGATGGAGCGCGAGCGGTGCACGGTCTGGAATGCCGTCGACGCCATGGCGCGCGCGGTGCTCGACCATCCGGACGTCGGCCGCTACGACCGGTCGTCGCTGCGCACCGGCGGCTTCGCGGAAGTCGGCGGCGGCGGCCACGGCCTCTTCGACGACGTCGTCGATCGCATTGGAATCCCGCTGCTGTATCAGCCCTACGGCATGACCGAGGTGAACGCGATGGCGCTCGCGCACGACCTCGACGAGCCGCGCGACAGTCGCGCCTTGCCGGGCGTGTGGCCGGCGCCCGGGCTCGACGTGCGCATCGCGCATCCGGACACGGGCGCGCCGTGCGCGCGGGGCGAGGAAGGCGAAATGCAGTTTCGCGGGCCCGCGGTGACGCGCGGCTACTACCGGAAGCCGGACGAAACCGCCGCGGCGTTCACCGCCGACGGGTGGTTCCGCACCGGCGATCTCGGCGTGCAGGACGGCCGCGGGCGCACGATCTTCCGCGGCCGCCTCAAGGAGACGCTGCGCATCAGCCACTTCATGGTCGCGCCCGGCGAGATCGAATCCTTTCTGCAGTCGCACCCCGCCGTCGATCAGGCCTTCGTCGTCGGGGTCCCGGATGCCGTGACGAACGAGGCCGCCGTCGCGTACGTGATCGCGAAGGACGGCGTGCCCGTGACCGAAGAGGACGTGCAGCGGTTCTGCCGCGGCCGGATCGCGTCGTACAAGATCCCGAAGTCCGTGCGGTTCGTGGCCGACGTTCCGCGCACGCCGAGTCCGCACGGCGACAAGGTCCAGCGGGTGAAGCTCCGCGAGCAGGCGCTGCGCGAGCTCGGCCTCGCGTGAGGAGGGCCATGGCCAACGACGTGTTTCGCACCGAGCTCTGCGAGCTCCTCGGCATCGAGTACCCGATCGTGCAGTCGGGCATGGGCGGCGTCGCCGGCCCGGAGATGGTGGCGGAAGTCTCGCGCGCCGGCGGTCTCGGCGTGCTGGCCGGACTCAACGTCCCGCCCGACGACCTGCGGCGCATGATCCGTCGCGTCCGCGAGCTCACGGACCGGCCGTTCGGCGTGAACCTCTGGCTGCATCCGGCGCTGCGGCCGCCGATCGACCCGCGATCCGTACCGGACGACGTCGTCGCCGGGGCGCAGGGTCAGCTGAATCGGTTTCGCGAACCGCTCGGTCTGCCGCCGACGGTCGATCGTCCGCCCGCCGCGCCCGACTTCCTCGGCGCCGCGATCGAGGTGGTGATCGACGAGCGCATCCCGGTGTTCAGCACCGCGCTCGTCGGCGAGCACGACGCCGCGATGATCCGGCGCTGCCACGAGCGCGGCGTGACAGTGATGACGATGGTCGCGACGGTCGACGACGCGCGCGCCGCCACGAGCGCGGGCGTCGATGTCATCGTCGCGCAGGGCGGCGAGGCCGGCGGCCATCGATCGATCGGTGACAAACCCGTCACGCCCGACGCGCAGAGCATTTCGACGATGGCGATCGTCCCGGTCATCGTCGATGCGGTGCGCGTGCCGGTCGTGGCCGCCGGCGGCATCGCCGACGGCCGGGGACTCGTCGCCGCCCTGGCGCTCGGCGCGAGCGGGATTCTGCTCGGAACGCGCTTCGTCGCCACGCGCGAGTCGATGGCCGCGGAGTACTGGAAGAAGCGCCTGCTGGAAAGCGACGCGACGGCGACGACGCTCACCGACGTGTTCAGCGGACTGTGGGCGCGCGGGCTTCGCAACCGGTTCAGCGAGGAGTACCGCGCGTCGGGCGCGCCGGTGCTGCCGCCGCTGGTTCAGCGCAGCGCGGCGAACGACATCTATGCGCAGGCGGCGAAGCAGCAGGACGGCGAGTTCTCCCCGATGTGGGCCGGCCAGAGCATCGGCCTGATTCACGATCTGCCCGGCGCCGGCGACGTCGTGCACGCGATCGTCCGCGAAGCGCGGCAGGTCTTGCGCGCCCTCGACACGCGCGTGCGCCTCGCGTGAGCCAGCCGCGCGGACCGCGTCCACCGCGTCCACCGCGTGGACCACGCAGACCGGGCGGACCGCCGCGACGCGGTGGACCGCCCGGACGCGGCGGACCGCCGCGCCCGGGTGGGCCGCCACGAGGCGGTGCGCCGCCGCGGTTTGGCGGGCCGCCTGGCTCGGGTGGACCGCCACGCTCTGGGCCACCACGCTCTGGCGGACCTGGATTCGGTGGACCGCGACGTTCGGGTGGACCGCCCCGGTCTGGATCCGGCGGTCCACCGCGTTCCGGCGGACCGCCGCGTGCCGATCGACCACCGCGTGGTGATCGACCGCCGCGCGCCGATCGACCACCGCGGCCCGGCGGGCCGTCACGCTTCGGCGGACCACGTCGTTCCGACCGCGCCCCCGAGCCCCAGCGGTTCCGCCGTCCGCCGCCGTTCCCGCCGCTGATCACGGCCCTGCTGGACCGTCGCGCGTATCGGCATCGCGTCGGTCGCGTCGACGTGATCGAGACGCACATTTCCTGGGTGCTGCTCGCGGGCGAGCGCGTCTACAAGATCAAGAAGCCGGTCGACCTCGGTTTTCTCGACTTCACGACGCTCGAGCAGCGACGTCACTTCTGCGAGGAGGAAGTCCGCCTCAACCGCCGCCTGACGACGGACGTCTATCTCGGCGTCGTCCCGATCGGCGGCCGCCCGCCGCACGCGTACATGGACGCGGCGGGCCCGCCGGCGGAGTTCGCCGTCATGATGCGGCGCCTGCCCAAGGACCGCATGCTCGACGAGCTCGTACGCAGCGGGTCCGTCGACCCGGCACTGCTGGAGACGCTCGGAACGCTGGTGGCGCGCTTCCACGAGGCCGAGCCCACCGGCGGCGAGATCGATCAGCTCGCGGGAATCGACACGGTCCGCCGGAACTGGGACGAGAACTTCGCGCAGACCGCGGACGTGCCGTCCGACGTCCTGCGTCCGGAATGGCGCGAGCGGCTGCAGGCCTTCGTCACGCGCGTCCTCGAGACCGACGCGCGCCGCTTCGACGCCCGCGTCGCCGCCGGCCGCGCGCGTGACTGCCACGGGGACCTGCAGGCCGCGCACATCTGCTGCACGACGCCGATCCAGATCTTCGACTGCATCGAGTTCAACCATCGCTTCCGATACATCGACACGGCGAACGAGATCGCCTTTCTCGCCATGGATCTCGAGCGGCTCGGCCGCCCGGATCTCGCGATGCGATTCCTGAACGCGTACATCGAAGCCAGCGGCGACTGGGACGCGGTGCCGCTGCTCGATTTCTACCGGTCCTATCGCGCGTTCGTCCGCGGCAAGGTCGTCTCGTTTCAGATGGCGCGGCGGCGGCGCGCGGCCATCGAGGCGCGCGAGCTCTTCGCGCTCGCCGCGCGCTACACGTCGCGCCGTCCGCGCCCGCGCCTGCTCGTCATGTCGGGCGTGATGGGGTCCGGCAAGAGCACGGTCGCGCGCGCGCTCGCCGCCGACATCGAGGCGATCGTCATCCGGACCGACGCGGTGCGAAAGCGCCTGGCGGGCATCGCGTTGACGGCGCGCGCCCCCGACACGTTCGGCGGTGGTCTCTACACCGCCGAGATGGGCGAGCGGACGTACGCCGAGGCGCTTCGCCTCGCGCGCGAGCTGCTCGGGGCGGGCTGGAACGTCATCGTCGACGGCAGCTTCTCGCGCGCCGAGGAGCGCGACGCCGCGCGCGAGGTCGCGCACGACGCCGGCGTGCTCTTCCGGGTCCTCGCGTGCGACGCGCCGGAGACGATCGTCGTCGAGCGCCTCGAGCGCCGCGCGCAGGATGCCGCGGAGGTCTCGGACGGCCGGCTCGAGTTACTCGCCGAGCACCGGCAACGGTACGAGCGCCCGGCGCGGGAGCGTGACGTGCTCACCGTCGACACGTCCCGCGACACGGCCGCGCTCGTTCGAGGACTCCGGGACGCGCTGAAGGCCTAGCGCGCTTTATTCCTGAACGATCGCGCGTGAGCCGCCGAAGCCGAGCGCCGGATTTGATGTCCGTTTCGATGGCCGGCCACGACGACGGCGCGCGAGCGAAGACGGAATCGCGTCACGGGAGACCGCGAGCGGTGGGCGGAGGGTCGCTCCGGGATTCCGTGGGCCCGACCCTCGCCTGGGCGCGCACCATCGTGATTCCCTCCGTGAGCATCGCCGAGCGGGCCGTCGC
>JACPCW010000065.1 GCA_016184365.1 Candidatus Rokuibacteriota bacterium | reverse complement strand
AGGATCTTGGCATGCCGCGCGGGTGAGCCGAGCTCTTCGAAGGCCTCCGCCACGCCGTCGAGGCCGACCTTGCCCGTGACGAGCGGGTCGGTCGGAATCCTGCCCTCGGCGATGTGGCGCAGCGTCTCGGCGAACTCGTCGGCGCGATAGGCGAGGACGAACTGCACGCTCAGCTCCTTGCTGATGCCGAGCATCGGATGAATCGTGTCCGGCACCATGCAGACGCCGACGACCACGATGCGCGTCGCGCGCGGCGCGCCGGCCATGACCTGATCGAGCACGCCGGGCACGCCGACGCACTCGAACGCCACGGCGGGCCGTAACGCCGGACCCGTCACCCACGCCGGGAGCTTCGGCGCGCGGCTGTCGTCGCGCCAGGCGGCGACGTCGCGCCAGCGCTGCCATGGGGTCGTCGCTGCCGGATCGACCGTGACGTCGGCGCCGACGGTCGCGGCGAGCTCGCGGCGGCGCGGCGAGAAGTCGGCGGCGACGATCGGGCGTGCGCCACGGAGCTTCAGCGCCGCGACGACGGCGAGCCCGACCGGTCCGCAGCCGATCACGAGGGGCACGTCGTCGGGCTCGAGGCGCGCCTTGTTGACGGCGTGGACGCCGACGGCCATGGGCTCGGTGAGCGCCGCGCGCTCGACGGCGAGGCCGTTCGGCACAGGCAGTACGAACCGCTCGGTCAGCCGCATGTATTCCGCGTAGCCGCCGGGCGTGTCGTTCGCATAGCCGATGGCGCGGCGGCCGTCCGCGCGCTCGAGCATCGGCACCGACACGACGCGCGTGCCGGCCGGGAGCGTCCGGCTCGTCCGCGGGCCGTGGTCGACGATCTCGGCGCAGAACTCGTGGCCCATGACGACGTCGCGCGACAGATCCATCGTGAAGAGCGCGCCGGCGCGGCGCGAGGCGGCGACGAACTGCTCGGCGTGCTTCAGCGCGTGGAGATCGGAGCCGCAGATTCCGCACGCCAGGGTCTTCACGACGACCTCGCCCGGGCCGGGCTCGGGCTCGGGGACGTCGTCGACGACGAGTCGCTGGCCGCGCATGACGACGGCGCGCATCACGCTCGCATTCTACGTGAAGGCGCACTCCGTGATCGTCGGCTGAGCCCGGGCGACGAACATCTCATCGCGCGCTCGTGACCGGCGCGCGCGGCGCGGTGACGGGCCGGCGAGCGGGGATGGGGTCGCACACCACGAGATTTCAGCACCCATCACCGTCTCAGCCGTTGCCACTCGGCCACGGCTGTGTCGACGTCACCGGCGGCAGGCACGGGTCTGTCGACCCCATCCCCGCTCACCGACCCGCCACCGCGGTCATGACCGGCGCGCGCGGCGCGATGACGGGCCGGCGAGCGGGGATGGGGTCGCAGACCACGAGATTTGAGCCCCCATCACCGTTTGAGCCGTTCCCACTCCGGCACCGCTGTTTCGACATTCCCCGCGGCAGGCACGGGTCTGTCGACCCCATCCCGCTCACCGACCCGCCACCGCGTCGGCCCGCGGTCATGACCGGCGCCGCGCGCGGCGCGGTGATGGGCCGGCGAGCGGGGATGGGGTCGCAGACCACGAGATTTGAGCCCCCATCACCGTTTGAGCCGTTCCCACTCCGCCACCGCTGAGTCGACATCACCCGCGGCAGGCACGGGTGTGTCGACCCCATCCCGACTCACCGGCCCGCCACCGCGTCAACCCGGTCACGCCGTTCGCGCGTGGCCCGGCCCGCCACCGCGTCGGCCCGCGGTCATGATCGGCGCCCCGCCGCGAGCACCATCCCGCCGCTGACCGCGAGGATCCCGAGCGCCTGCACGGGCGTCGGGATTTCGCCGAGCGTCGGCACCGCGAGCAGCACACCGAACACCGGCGTGAGCGGCATGAAGAGCGATGCCGTCGCGGGCCCGAGGATGCGGATCGACCACGCGTACAGCGCGAGCGCGACGATCGCCACGCCGACACCCTGGTAGAGCGCCTGCAGCACGACCTCGCCGCGCGGCGCCGCGAGCAGCCGCGAGCCGGCGAACGCGACATAGACCGGCAGGTACGCGAGCGAGAGCACCCAGACGATCGCCGTCCCGCGCACCGGATCGACGTGCCACCGGCGCGCGAGTACCGTGAACGCGGCCCACAGGATCGCGGCGACGACGAAGAGCAGATCGCCGACCCACACCATGCCGCTCGCGTCGGTCAACACGCCGGCGCCGCTGACGAGCACGAGGCCGGTGACGATGATCGCGAGCCCGCCGAGCATCGCGTGTCCGAGTGACTGGCCGAGCCACCACCAGGCGAGCAGCGCGCTGACGACCGGCGTGAAGCCGGGAATGATCACCGCGCCGTGACTCGCCGGCGCGATCGACAGGCCGGAAAACATGATGAGCGTGTACGGCGCGCCGACGGTGACGCCGAGCACGAGCGCGCGGCGCCAGCCGATGCCCGCGGCGTTCGCGAGGCCGTGCCGCGCGACCACGGCGAGCATCAGCGTGCCCGCGACGCTGAACCGCAACGCGCCGAGGTCCCACACCGACAGCGTGCGCTGGATGCTCCAGCGCGAGATCACGAACTGCCCGGCGTAGAGGAGCATGGCGAGCACGCCGGCGGCGATCGCGAGCGCGACGTGTGCCCGCGACGGACGCCGGACCGGCGGACGCATCGGCCTATAATGCACGCGCCATGAAGCTCAGCGTCGAGTTCCCGAGCGTCGCGTATCGTGAAGGTCCGGAAGCCGTCGCGCGGTTCGCGCGCGCCGTCGAGACGATCGGCTACGACCACATCGACGCGTTCGATCACGTCGTCATGGGATTCCCCGGCTACGGCCGGCCGCCGGGACCGTATCCGGCCGCCATGCCGATCCTCGAAGCGTTCATGACGCTCGCATACATCGCCGCCGTCACGTCGCGCGTGACGATCGGCACCGAAGTGCTCGTGCTGCCGCAGCGTCAGCCGACGCTCGTCGCGAAGCAGGTGAGCACGCTCGACACGCTCTCGGGCGGTCGCGTGCGCCTCGGCGTCGGTGTCGGGTGGCAGGAGTCGGAGTACGAGGCGCTCGGCGAAGACTTCCACACCCGGGGCGCGCGGATGGACGAAGCGATCCAGCTGCTGCGCGCGTACTGGGGCGATCCGCAGATCGATTTCACCGGCAAGCATTACCGCGTGAAGGCGATGGCCATGGAGCCGAAGCCGCCGCAGGGCCGCGCGCTGCCGATCTGGATCGGCGGGTATTCCGACGCCGCGTTCCGTCGCGTCGCGCGCCTCGGCGACGGGTGGCTCGCGGGCGGCGCCGCCGGCGAAGCCGACAACGCGCGGCGCGCGATCGACGCGATCCGCCGCCACGCCGAAGCGGCCGGCCGCGATCCGGCGACGATCGGCCTGCAGAGCATGGTGCAGACGCCGCCGAAGGACGCCGCCGGCAAGCGGTTCTACGCGGAGCACGATCAGGTCATCGCGCGCGTGGTCGAGATGAAGACGCTCGGCTTCCAGTGGGCGGCCATCAACGCGACGGCGATCTTCCAGGCCGGCGCGCGTTCCGTGAACGGGATGGTCGACACGCTCGGCGTGCTGCACGACAAGATCCGCGCCGCCGTCGCCTGACGGACGGTCCGTCGCGTGGCCGCGTATCGCAACGCGGAACATCTCAGTCCGACCGACGACCTCTGCAGGCATCGCAAAGATGGTGCGGTTCTCGTCCACGACACTCGCAACAGCGGTCGCCTTCACCGAGCGGCGGGAAGGCCAGGCTCCTTCCTACTTCGGCTCCGAATTCGGACTACCAGCACGCCGCTCGCAGACCACTTCAACGGCCGAGGATACGCAGAAACGTCGAGACTTTCACGATGCCGGTTGACCCGAAGTCGCGCAACTTGAGCAGGTGCGGGTCGCCGGTGACGATGAGGTCCGCCTCGACGAGCTGCGCGCATTCGAGAATCCGATTGTCGCTCGCGTGACGGACGGCCGTGACGTGGGGCGTTGTCTTCACCACTGTCGCGCTCTTGCTGATCGATGTGAGTGCTGCCGTAATCGGGCGCTCCTCCCAGTGAAACTTGTCGCGGAGTGTCGAGGCGAGCTCCGTCAGAATCGCGACGGAGGTGAAGAGCTCGACGTCGCCGGCACGCGCATGGCCGTATGCCTCGTCGCTCAGGCTGCCGGGAATGGCGAACGCCGAGACGTAGACGTTCGTGTCGAACACGACCCGCACTCACCGATCCTCGAACACCAACCGCTCGACGTCGCGCTCCGTCCGGATCCCGCGCTCGCGCGCCTTTCGCGCTCCGTACCGCTGGATCTTTTCGAATGCTTCGTCCGCCTGGAGGCGGCGGTAGCTGTCGAACATCTCGCGGAACAGCTGGCTGCGGTTCTTCGACGTCTCGCGCGCAAGCCGGTCGTACTCTTTGGCGAGGCCAGCGGGGAGCGAGATCGTCACCGCCACGCGACCGGTTCGGGACGCCATGCCGATTACCTCCTGTATGACAACATCATACAGCCCGTGCGGGTGCAGGACCGGATCACGACGGAGGGGAGCACACCGCGGAGCGTGCGCGGGCGCGCGTCTCAGCGGTTCCGGAGCTTCGGGTCCCAGGCGTCGCGGAGCGTGTCGCCGAAGAGATTGAAGCCGAGGACGGCGAGACTGATCGCGAGCCCGGGGAAGATCGCGAGCCACGGCGCCTGTTCCATGTAGGCGCGTCCGGTGCTGCTCAGCATCAGGCCCCACGACGGATCCGGCGGCTGCGTGCCGAGCCCGAGGAACGAGAGCGACGCCTCGATGAGGATCGCGTTGCCGAGCCAGATCGACGCGATGATCAGGATCGGCGCCGTCACGTTCGGCAGGATGTGCGTCGCGATGATGCGCGGGTGGCGGCAGCCGATCGCCTGTGCGGCTTCCACGTAGCGGTTCTGCTTCGCCGACATCACCGCGCCGCGCACGATGCGCGAGTTTCCCGGAATGATGACGACGGCGATCGCGAGCATCGCGTTCGTCGTGCTCGGCTGCAGGATCGACACGATCGCGAGCGCCAGGATCAGTCCGGGAATCGCCTGGATCGCGTCCATCAGCCGCTGCAGCATCAGGTCGAGCCGTCCCTCCCAGTACCCGCACACGAGCCCGATGATCATCCCGGCCACGGTCCCGATGCCGACGGCGAGCAACCCGACCCAGAGCGAGATCCGGGCGCCGTGGATGACGCGGCTCAACACGTCGCGCCCGATGTCGTCGGTGCCGAACGGATGCGCCTGGCTCGGCCGCGCCAGCCGGATCTCGGGCTGCGCCGAGAGCGGATCGTAGGGCGCGAGCACGTCGGCGAAGATCGCCGTCAGTACGAGCGTCGCGATGAGGGCGGCCGACGCCGCACCGAGCGGCTTGCGACGGATCGTGATCCACAGCGCGCGGATCCGGCTGACGGTCTGGAGCGGCTGTTCCGGAAAATTCTCGACGTGCGCGGTGACGGTCGACATCAGCGATACCGGATGCGCGGATCGAGCCACGCGTACGTGAGATCCACCACGAGGTTGATCGTGACGAGCGTGGCCGCGACGAGCATCACGTTCGTCTGCACGACGGGATAGTCGCGGTACAGGATCGCTTCCACCGTGAGGCGGCCCATGCCGGGCAGCGCGAAGATCGTTTCCACGATCACGGTGCCGGCGAGCAGCGTGCCGAGCTGACCGCCGACGATCGTCACGACCGGGATCAGCGCGTTCTTGAGCGCGTGCTTGTACACGACGATCCGTCCCGCGAGGCCCTTCGCCCACGCCGTGCGCACGTAGTCTTCGCGCAGCACTTCCAGCACCGTCGAGCGGGTCATGCGCATCGTCGCCGCCGAGAGGCGGAAGCCGAGCACCGCCGCGGGCAGGAGGAACTGCTGGAGGTTCTGCCACGGTGACTCCCAGAAGCTCGCGTAGCCGATGGGCGGGATCCAGTGGAACCAGATCGCGGCGAACGTGATCACGAGCGTCGCGAGCCAGAAGTCCGGGAACGACAGACCAGAGACGGCGACGATGCGGCCGACGTAGTCCGGCGCCGTGTCCTGCCGCGTCGCGGACACGACGCCGACGGGGATGGCGATGACGAGCCCGAGGATCATCGCGAGTGCGGCGAGCTCGAGCGTGACGGGGATCGCCTTCTTGAGCGAGACGCCGATCGGCTCGTTGGTGAAGATCGAGTGGCCCGGGCTGAACGTGACCATCTGCCAGACCCAGATCGCGTACTGCTCGTGGTACGGCCGGTCGAGACCGAGATCGTTGCGGAGCTTCGCGAGTTCCTTCGCGCCCACGTTGCCGCCTTCGCCCATGAGCGCGATCAGCGCATCGCCCGGCATGACGCGCATGAGACCGAAGACGATCAGCGACGACAGGAGCAGCACGGGAACGGCCAGGAGGAGCCGGCGGATCACGTACTTGTGCATGGCGCCTCCGGGCCGCTCCGTTCCCTCGTCGGCCTCCTACTTGTCGAGCCAGATACGCGCGATCGTCGGCGAACCGTAGGCGTCGGTGCGCCGCATCGCTCCGGCGGCCGCGTTCCGCACGTGCGGCTGCACGACGAGGAAGCCGTTGCTGTACGGCATCCACATGCGCAGCACCTGGTCGTATTCGCGCTCGACGATCTTGCCCGCGAGCTTGCGCTGCTCGGCGCGATCCGACGTCTGCCGCAGCTTGGTCGTCAGCTCGTCGACGACCGTGTCGTTCACGCGGAAGAAGTTCTTCGTCGACTTCGAGTGCATGTAGTGATACGTCCGCTCGTCGAGCCCGACGGCGTGGCCCGACTGGAACCCCCACGACATGCCGTCCCACTTGCCCTCGACGTACCGCCCGTAATAGCTCGTGTAGTCGAGCTTCGTGATCTTCACGTCGACATTGAGGTTCCGCTTGAGGTCCTGCTGGACGAGCTGCACCTGCGACGTCATCTGCGGGAAGTACTCGTAGTAGAACAGCGTCGTCTGGAACCCGTTCGGATGCCCGGCCTCCGCCAGCAGCTTCTTCGCCTCTGCCGGCTTGTACTGCCACCACGGGCCGAGGTCCTTCGCCGTCGGCGCCTTGTCCTGGTAGTAGATGTACGGAACGCCCCAGCCGAGGATGCCGTGGCCTTCGAACACCGTGTCGAGCTGCTTCTGCCGGTCGACGGCCATCGAGATCGCGCGCCGCACGCGCACGTCGTTGAACGGCGGGCGGTCCTGCGCGAGCGCGACGCCGAACGGGGTGAGCGTGTTGTGGTACGCCTGCACGATCGCGTTCGGGTTCGTCTTGCGGAGCGTCTCCACCTCGGACAGGCTCGCGAGCCAGATGATGTCGCTCTGTCCGGTGCGGAACGCGGCCAGCCGCGTCGCGGCGTCCGGCGTCGAGAGAATCGTGTACTGGTCGACGTACGGGCGCCCAGCGTCGAAGTAATCGGGATTGCGCGCGAGGACCACGCGGACCTTGCGCGTGTGCTCCTTCAGGGTGAACGGCCCGGTGCCGATCATCCGCTTCTTGAGGTCGCCGTCTTCCTCCAGCACTTCCTTCGGGAAGATGACCGCGACCGGCTCGGCGAGGTTGTGCGGGAACAGCGTGTTCGGCGTCTTCAGGTGGATGCGGACGGTGTGCTTGTCGGGTGTCTCGATGCCTTCGATTTCCTGGAACGTGAACGTCTGCACGCCTTCTTTCGCGTAGCCCTCGTAGCAGTACTTGATGTCGGCGGCGGTGAGCTCGCGGCCGTTCAACGGGGCCACGTTCTGCCACTTCACGCCCTTCCGCAGCTTGAACGTCCAGATGCGGGCGTCGGCGCTGCCCTGCCACGACTCGGCGAGATCGCCTTTCAGCGCGAGGTCGCCGGGGCCGCTGGCCTCGTCGGCGAACGGATGGCGCACGAGGCGATTGCACACGAGACCGGCGAACTGGAAGAGGCCGACGGACTGCGTCAGCCGCGGATCGATGACGGGCGGATCCCACGCGGACGCGCGGGCGAGCGCGCCGCCGCGCTTCGGCGGCTTGGTGCTGGCGGCGATCCAGTCGGGGTAGGTGGCTGCGACGGCGCGCGACGGCCGGACACCGCTCGCGACCGTGAGCCCGGCCGTTCCCCATGCCACGTGCGTCAGGAATTGGCGACGATCCACGCGCGTCGAGGGCATCCCGGTTCTCCTTCTCTGTCTGTCTAGACGTTCGCGAAGGAAGAAAGCCGGCCGGGCCGGTGACGAAGTGCCCGCGAACATGCCTATCGTTCAGAGGAGAGTCAAGCAGTACCTCGCAGTTGATGAGGTCACCCCCGCGGCGGCCACCCCGGTGGCTCAGTGCCGTACACGCGCCGATATGCGATCACCGTCGCCGGGGGCGGCTGGTCTTTCGCGCGCTCCAGCGCCTCCCGATGCGTGTCGTCCATCAGCGCCTGCAACTCGGTTCGCTCCCGCTCGCGTTCGAGGCTGGCAGCGAGCGGCTCGCCGGGTCGATCGAAGTACACCGCGGAGAGGCGCGGGAAGGCGTATTTCCAGTCGTACCCGTGCTCCGCGAGACGCCGGAAGATCATGGCATAGACCGGCGTCAGGTCTGCACGGTCCGAGACGCAGATCGTGCCCATGTAAAAGTCGAGGTAGTCGTATCGAGCGTCCGGCAGCTCACGGTTCACGAGCTCCGCGATGAAGGCACCCGCGCCGCGGAAGGAGCCGATGTCGGCGAGCCTACCGTCAGGACCGATGACGTCGTGATTGTCGGAAAAGATGTCCCACAGGCAGCGCCCGACGAGTTCGCGGATCTCGACGTCGCGCTCGATCGGCCGTTCGACGTGCGACGCGGCAATCTCGGCGAGCGTTGGGTCGGGGTCGGCGGCGCGTGCGGGCATCCGACCTGTCAGGCGTCGGATGTTTTGGCGAACCCGCACCGTTTCCCGGTAGATCTGCTCGACCGACGGGTGAAACACCGCGAGCAACGGTGAGCGCTCCCAGCCTGTGGGCGCGATCTCGTCGAGAACGTCCTCACCGCCCAGACCGGACGGGAACACCCGCTCGAACAGCGCGACACATTCCCGTTCGGTCAGGCGTTCTTGATCGTCGAAAGTATCGTCGGAACCGACCATGCCGCTCGTGGATCAGGTCGGATTCAACACCGCGACGTCTTCGGCGCGGGCGGCCCGAGCGAGTTCGACGTCGTACACGACGATCTCCGGCGATGCTTCCATCTGGCCAGCGAGGTGCATGCACGAAGCAAGCTGGATCGCATCGGCCCCACGGAGCGGATGGCGTCGCAGAAGCGAGCACGCGATGTCCGCGACCTCGCGTGACAACTCCACGACGTACATCGTGGCGACGTCCTCGCGGAGCTGGGCGAGTACGCGGTCACGATTTGCGGCGGAGAGTCGGCCTTCGCGATTCCGCCGAGCAACCGCAGATGCGACCTCGATCTCCGACAATCGGCTTGTTGCCGGCACACCGCGAGCCAGCAGTCGACGGACCGCAGCGGTCTCCGGTTCGTGGACATACCGCTTCGCGAGCGCGCTCGCATCGAAGTACAGCATCCCTCAGAACCGGTCGGAACGTTGGTCGACGACCGCTTGCGATAGTCCGCGACCGCTGACACGAACGGGTCGAAACGCTTTGAGACGACCATCGTGTTCACGGGTGACGATGCCGAATACGCGCAGTCGCTCGAGGCGCGTTGTCGCGTCGCCAGGGTCGCTGAGCGGCCGCAATTCAGCGATGGGCTCGCCGCGCTCCGTCACGATCACTCGAGCGCCTCGCCGGACTTCCGCCAGGTAGCGTCCGAGACGCGTCTTCAGCTCCCGCGAACCGACACGATGTCTGACGGCCATGTAGTCATTGTGACCACGTCGATAGCAGGCCGTCAACCGGGCGCGCTCAGACCTGCGAGTAGCCGCTCCCCGGCGTGTCGACGCCGCGACCGCGCGCGTCGGTGATCCAGCCGTACTCCTTCAGGATCTGCTGGCTGTACGTGACGCGACCGGAGATCTTCTCGTACGGCTCCGTCGCCAGTAGCAGTGTCGCTTGCGCGAGCAGCGACGGCGGTTCGCCACGCGGATCGTCCATCCCTTTGACGAGCTTGTGGTGCACGGTGCCTGGCGTCGGCACGACCTGCGACGGCGAGACCGCCGTCACCGAGATCCCGTACGGGTACACCTCCGACGCGAGCCCCTGCGTGAAGCGCTCGAGTGCCGCCTTCTCCGCGCCGTAGCACGTGCCGCCGCGCGCACCGACCGCCGGGTCGGGATACGGACCGCGACCGGGCCCGATCGCCGAGCCGGACGAGATGTTCACGATCGCGCCGCGCTTGCGCGGAATCATGTCGTCCAGCGCGAGTTTCGACAGGATGAACGGCGCGTGGACGTTGACCGCCCATGAGCGGATCCAGCGGTTGACCGCGTAGTCCTTGATCGGCACGTAGTAGGTAAGGGCGGCATTGTTCACGAGCACGTCGACGGGGCCGTACACGTCACGCGCTGCCTGCATCAGCCGCTCGCACTCGTCGGGCTCGGAGATGTTGGCCGCGACGGCGTGCGCCTGGCCGCCGGCGGCCGTGATCTCGGCGACCGTCTTCTCGAGCGACCCTTCGAACTGATGATCGCCTTCCTTCAACGTGCGCCCGGCGCACACGACGCGCGCACCTTCGGCGGCGAAGAGCCGCGCGATCTCGGCGCCGATGCCGCGGCTCGCGCCGGTGACGACCGCGATTTTACCGTCGAGCCTTGCCATGCCTGGGCCTCGTGCGTGGTGTGGTGACCTTCTTGCGACGACTGGAGCGCGCGCCGTTCGTGCGACTCGAGCCGATCACGGCCATGACCTCGACTTCGATGATGAGACCCGGCGCCGCGAGGGCCGTGATTTCGACCAGCGTCGACGCCGGCGGATCGGCGGTGAAGAAATCGCGGCGCGCACGCAGGTAGTCGTCGCGCTTGCCGATGTCCGTGATGAAGCCTGTCATCTTCACGATGTCGTTCATCGTGCCGCCGGCAGCCTCGACGAGGTGCTGGATCTTCCGGAAGACGGCGCGCGTCTGCTCGTACATGCTGTCGCCGCCCTCGATCCCGCTCGGGCTGTTGGCGGTCATGCCGGCGACGAAGAGCTGATTGCCGACGCGGATGGCGCGGGAGAACGTGCCCGGCGGCGGCTCCGGGACGTGCGGGCTGCTGACGCGCTGTCGTGTGTCCGCCATGGCCGTCAGTCGATCGGGACGAAGATGCAGTTGCGCACCTTGCCGTCGATCGCCTTCGAGAGATGGCCCTTGCCGTGGACGTCTTCGACGAGGATGACTTCGCCGGCGCCGATCTTCCGCGCCTCGCCGTCGCTCGCGGTGATCTGCACGCCGGCGTCGAGATTGATGATGTACTGCCGCCGCGGCGCGGGATGCCAGTCGAGGTCGTAGTCCGGCTGTACCTCGCGGAAGATGATGCCCGTCGCCGGGAGCCGCTTCGACAGCCGTCCGGCGCGCGTCGTGTCGACGTACTCGACCTCGATGTCGCGCCAGTGCGACTCGCCCTTCTCGTCCGCCCAGAGATTGTGGATCTTCATCGCGTCTCTCCTGCGAGCTTGGCCATGAGCTCGATCGCTTCGGGTTGATCGGCGGTGATCGTGAGCCCCGTGATGCCGCAGTCGGCCCACGCGCGGTAGCGCTCGCTGATGCGCGCGACGGGACCGACCAGCGCCATTTCGTCGCAGAACTCGTCGGGCACGGCGGCGACGGCTTCGTCCTTGCGCTTCGCGAGGAACAGCTCCTGGATCCGCTGTGCGGCGTCGCCGAACCCGCGGCGGACCATCATCTCCTTGTGGAAGTTCTTGTCGCGGTGGCCCATGCCGCCGACGTAGAGCGCCACGCGCGGCTTCATCTTCGCGAGCGCCGCGCGGACGTCGTCCGTGATGATGACTTCCGCGCGCGGCTGGATCTCGAAGCTGCCGTAGCCCTTGCCGCCGCCCGCCCGCCGGAATCCCTCTTCGAGCCACGGGCGCAGCATCGGCATGAGGCGCGGGACGAAGCCGAGCGGCAGCCAGCCGTCGGCGATCTCGGCCGTGAGCTTCACGTTCGCTTCCGTCCCGGTGCCGAGCCAGATCGGCAGCCGCGGGTTCATGTGCAGGATGGACATCAGCGGCTTGCCGACGCCGAGCGCGCCGGGTCCGGTGTACGGCAGCGAGATCTCGCGGCCTTCGTGCGCGACGGGTTCCTTGCGCTCGAAGACCTTGCGCATGATCGCGACGTAGTCGCGGATGCGCCAGTACGGCTTGCCCCACGGTTGCCCGTACCAGCCTTCGACGATCTGCGGTCCCGAGACGCCGAGGCCGGCGATGACACGATTGCCGCCGGCGAGCGCATCGACCGTCGCCGCCGCCATCGCGGCGCCGGCCGGCGGCCGTGCGGCGAGCTGCATGATGCCGGTGCCGAGGCGAATGCGCTTCGTCACCGCCGCGAGGTAGGCGAGCGGCGTGATGGCGTCGGAGCCGTACGCTTCGGCCGTCCACACGGAATCGAAGCCGAGCCGTTCTGCGTGGAGGACCTTGTCGACGGGGAGCCGCAGTTCTGCGCCGGAATACCCGATGCTCAGGCCGAGCTTCATGGATCGCGACCTCCGTTTGGACGTGAAGGACCCAGAGGTTAACATGCGGCGGGTGAAGCCCGCCGTCAGCCTCGTCGCCGTTCCGGGTCGTCGTCGCGCCACGCTCGATCTCGCGCAGAAGATCGAGCGTGAAGGATTCACCGGCATCTACTGTCCGAGCCCCGGCGACGGGCTCGCGCTCTGCCAGGCGCTGGCGCTCGTCACGCGCGAGATCGCGCTCGGCACGAGCATCGCGCACATCTACACCCGCCACGTGCTCGAGTTCGCGCAGGGCGCGGCGATCGTGCACGAGCTGAGCGGCGGGCGATTCCGCTTCGGTATCGGCATCAGCCACGGCCCGGCGCACGAGCGGCTCGGCATCCGGCCGGGCAAGCCGCTCGAGGACATCCGTCGCTTCGTGACGGAGCTCAGGAGCTACGACAAGCAGGTGGGCGGCCTGCCGCCGATCACGCTCGCGACGCTGCGACAGAAGATGGTCGCGCTCGCGGGG
>JACPCW010000064.1 GCA_016184365.1 Candidatus Rokuibacteriota bacterium | reverse complement strand
TGGAGGACCTGATCGCGGACCTCGAGGAAGGCGTCGGCCGGCTGAACGCGAAGCTCTGAAGCGAGTCAGCGCGCGACCAGCGTCCAGATCCCGATCGCGATGAACCCGACGCCCGCGATCGTCTTCAGCGTCGCCGGCGCCACGACGCGCGTCAGCTGCGCGCCGACGAGCACGCCGATCGCGGCGGCGACCACGAGCGCGATCGCGGCGCCCGCGAAGACGACGAGCGGATCGACGCGCTCATCGGCCGCGTAGAGCATCGTCGCGAGCTGCGTCTTGTCGCCGATCTCGGCGAGGAACACGGTGACCAGGACGGTGAGGAACGTGCGCATCACGCGCTCGCCGACGGCGGCGCGCGACGCAGCGCGTCCTCGCGCAGCTTGACCTTCTGGATCTTGCCCGAGCCCGTCCACGGAAAATCGTCCACGACGAACACGTGCCGCGGGATCTTGAAGCTCGCGATCTTGCCGCGGCAGTAGTCGAGCACCTCGCGCTCCGTCACTGTGGCGTCCGCCTCCAGGCGCACGAACGCGACGCCGACTTCGGACAACCGCGCGTCGGGGTAGGCGACGACGGCCGCGAGATTGATTGCGGGGTGTGTCATCAGGAACGCCTCGACCTCCATCGGGTCGACGTTCTCGCCGCCGATCTTGAGCATGTCCTTGTAGCGGCCCATGAAGCGCATGTGGCCGTCGGGGCGCATCAGCCCCATGTCGCCGGTGTGCACCCAGCCGTCGGCGTCGATCGTCCGCGCCGTCTCCTCCGGCTTCTTGTAGTAGCCCTGCATCACGGTGTATCCGCGGACGAGAATCTCGCCGGGCACGCCGACCGGCTGATCCTTGCCGCTCAGCTGGTCGAGCACGCGGATCTCGTAACCGGGTGCGGGATAGCCCGAGGCCTCCACGCACTGCTCCTCGGTCGACGTCGGGAAGGAGAGTGTCACGCCGACGCAGAACTCGCTCATGCCGTAGCCCGAGACCATCGGACCGAAGACCTGCCGGCCCTTCCGCGCGATCGCGAACGAGCTCGACATGCCGGACGCGAGGATGCCGGTGCGAATGCTCGACACGTCGCGCGGCGCCCGCTCGTGCGCTTCCAGCAGATCCTTGAAGTGCGTGTCGAAGCCGTGGAGCACGGTCGCTCGTTCCTGCTCGAGCAGTCGGAGCGCCTCGGCGGCATCGAAGACGTCCATCAGCACCTGCCGCGCGCCGGCCGCGAGCGACATGAGCAGACCTTCCGAGAAGCCGAACAGGTGATAGAGCGGCAGGTACATGAGGATGTCGTCGTCGAACGTGATCGCCATGCGGCTCGCGCGCTCGACGATGTTGCGCACGATGACGTGGCTGTGCATCACGCCCTTCGGGAATCCCGTCGTGCCGGACGTGTACATGAAGAACGCGGTCGCGTCGGGATCGACGGCGGCGGCACGCTGCGCGAGGGCCTCGACGCTGACGCGCGCGCCGGCGGCGAGCATCGCCGGCCAGTGGACCGTGTCGGCCGGCGCCATGTCGCCGAGCACGATCACGCGTCGAAGGAGCGGCAATGCGGCATCGTTCACGACACCTTCACGCGCCGTCGCGAGCGAGGGGAGCAACTCGCGCACCATCGCCAGGTAATCGACGGGGCCGGACCGCTCCGCGATGATCAGCGCGACGGAGTCGGACTGCCCGACAACGTAGCGGACGTCCTCGGTGCGGAAGCGCGTGTTGATGGGGACGAGCACGGCGCCGATCTTGATGACCGCGAGCGCGGCCGCCATCCACTCCGGACGGTTGAGCATCCACAGCGCGACCTTGTCGCCGGGCTCGATGCCGAGCGCGATCAACCCGCGGGCGGCCCGGTCCACTTCCTCGGCGAGCCGCGCGAACGTCCAGCGCGTGCCCTTGAAGCACAGCGCTTCCCGGTGACCGTGCACCCGCGCCCGCTCGTCGACGAGCGAGCCGATCGTCTGCCTGGAGAACCATTCGCGCGTCATGGCGCCGCCTCCGTGGCCGACATCATATAGAGCGGCGCGGCCGCCGTGCTACGCTGCGCCGAACGCCAGGGGGGCGAGGAGGAACCGCGTGAGCGCACACCGGGGCACGATCTACGAGAGTCCGCGAGTCGCCGCCGAGCCCGGCGAAGACGTGGTCACCTCCACGTGCGGCCACAACTGCGGCGGGCGGTGCGTCGTCAACGCCCACGTGCGCGACGGCCGGATCGTCAAGATCAGCACCGACCCGCGCAAGTGGACGCCGGAGCTGCCGCCGCTCCACGCGTGCGTGCGCGGCTTCGGCGCGGCCGAGCGCGTCAACCATCCCGACCGCGTGCTGCATCCGCTCCGCCGCGTCGGACCGCGCGGCTCCGCCGAGTTCGAGCGGATCGCGTGGGACGAAGCGCTCGACACGGTGGCCAGCCAGATGCGCCGCATTCGCGACACGTACGGCCCCGCCGCGATCCTCGATGCCTCGCGCAGCGGCAACACGGCGCTCCTGCACAGCCGCACCGTCGTCCAGCGCATGCTCCACATGTTCGGCGGCTGTACCGAGCTCTGGTCGAATCTCTCCGCCGAGGCCGAAGTGTTCGCGGTGCGTTACACGTACGGTCCCGCGGTCGAGTACAAGTCGGCCGGCCGCGAGCCGATCGACTATCCGAACTCGCGCCTGATCCTCATGTGGGGCTGGAGCCCCGGCGACGGCCACTTCGGGACGGGCACGCTGCAGTACTTGAAGTGGGCGAAGCAGCACGGCACGAAGATCATCTGCGTCGACCCGCGCGTGACCGCGACGAGCGCGCAGCTCGCGGACGAGCACATCCTCATCCGCCCCTCCAGCGACACGGCGATGCTGCTCGCGATGGCGTACGTGATCGTCACCGAAGGGCTGCACGACCAGGACTATTGCGACCGGCTCGTGCTCGGCTTCGACGAGGCGCGCCTGCCGGCCGACGCGCCACCGGGCAGCTCGTGGCGCTCGTACTTGCTCGGTCTCTCCGACGGCATTCGCAAGACGCCCGAGTGGGCGGCGCCGCTGACCGGTGTCAGCGCCGGCGCGATTCGCCGCCTCGCGATCGAGTTCGCGACGTCGAAGCCGGCGGCGCTCCAGTGCGGGTATGCGCCCGGACGGACGGCGTACGGCGAGCAGTTCCATCGCGCCGCGTACGCGCTGGCCGCGATCACGGGCAACGTCGGCATTCCGGGCGGCAACTCCGGTTCGAGCAACGGCGCGCGGCCGCATGGTCTCAAGCGGCTCAGCGCCGGCAAGAATCCCGCGAACGCCCGCGTCGCGTCACCACTGCTCGCCGACGTCCTGGCGCGCGGCCGGAGCGGCGGCTATCCGGCGGACATCAAGATGCTGTACTCCGCATGCGGCGATCTCGTGAACCAGTGCGGGAACGTTCACAAGACGATCGACGCGATCCAGCAGCTCGAGTTCGTCGTGGTGCACGACCACTTCATCACGCCGACGGCGCGCTACGCCGACATCGTGCTGCCCGCGACGACGTTCTGGGAGCGCAACGACATCCACGTGCCGTGGGCCGGCGCGCTGCACTACGCGATCTTCATGAAGCAGGCGATTCCGCCGATGGGCGAGTGCCGGAACGACTTCGACATCTGCGCGGATCTCGCGAAGCGGCTCGGCATCGACGGCTACAACGACAAGACCGAAGAGCAGTGGCTCCGCGAGTTCTGCGAGGGCAGCGACGTCGACGACTTCGACCGGTTCCGCGAGACCGGGCTCGCGCGGCTGCCCGCCGGCGCCGATGCCGTGGCGTACGCCGCGGAGGTGCGCGGCGAGAAGCCGTTCTCGACGGCGTCCGGCAAGATCGAGATCTATTCGACCACGCTCGCGAAGGATCCGAACCCGTGCGGGCTCGGCCCGATCGCGCCGATTCCCGTCTGGATCCCGCCACATCCCGAGGACGACCGCTATCCGCTCGAGATGGTGTCGCCGAAGTCGAAGGCGCGGACGCACTCGACGCACGACAACCAGGAGATCCTCGCGCGCGCGGAGCGGCAGGACGTCTGGCTGCACCCGGAAGACGCCGGGGCGCGCGGCATCGTGGACGGTGCTCGCGTGCGCGTGTTCAACGACCGCGGCTCGACGGTGTTGCCGGTGAAGGTGACGGACCGCATCGCGCGCGGCTGCGTGTCGATCAAGGAAGGCGCGTGGTTCACGCCGGGCGACGGCGGCGCCGACACGCGCGGCTGCGCGAACGTGCTGACGCCGGATCGCGCGGCGCCGTCGGGCGCCTCGACGTACAACACCGCGCGCGTGGACGTCGCACCCGTCTAACGCGTCCGGCTCGTCACCGCGCGGCGGTCGTCATCAGGCCGTCGCCGGCGATTGGCCGGCCGCGCCGGCACGGTCTCCGCGATGGGCGCTCGGGGTGCGTGACCGTCATCCAGCGATTTGGCGGTGGACTCAACCTGAACGTCCATTTCCACACGCTCGTCCTCGAGGGCGTCTTCGTGGAAGGTGCGGACGGGCGCTGCGGTTCTGGGTCCTGCCGCCGCCGACGGACGAAGAGGTCGGGATGCTGCTCGCGGCGATCGCCGCACGGGTCGAGGGTGTGCTCCGGCACGATCAAGGTCTAACACCGCCCCGGCTGAAGCTCCTGCGCCAAGACGAAAGAGTTGCTTCTAGGCCCGCGCCCGAAACGCCGATGATTTGCGGGTCGACCTCGCGCAGATCGCTGCGGATCGCGGCACGATCCGCCACCCAGCCGCAACCGGATTGAGCCGCTGTCCGGCTACGACGTGCTATCGTGAACCCGACGAGAACGCCATGAAGGGCTTCACGGTCGAGTTGCCGCCTGAGTTGGTCGAACTTCTCGGCTCCGAGGAAGAGGCCAAGCGCGACGCCAAGGTCGCGGTGGTTCTCGATCTTGTCCGCCGAGGACGCGTCTCCCGCGCGCGCGCCGCCGAACTGCTCAGCCTCTCGCTGTGGGATCTCCCGGCGCTACTCGCCGAGTACCGGATGCCGTGGTTCGACTACTCGCCTGAGGATCTCGCGCGGGACGTCGAGGCCCTCCGCTCTGCCCGCCAACCGTAGCGCGTGACGGTCGTCGTCGACTCGAGCGCGCTGATCACTCTCGCGCGCATCGGTCGCCTCGAACTGCTGCACTAGATCGCCGGCGTCGTCCACATTCCGGCGTCAGTGTTCGAAGAAGTCGTCCAAAGGGGTACGGGTCGGCCGGGCAGCGCGGAAGTCGCCGAGGCTAAGTGGATTCATCGGCACGAAGTGCGCGATGCGGCCTCCGTAGAGCGTCTGAGCGCTCGTGTCGGGCGCGGTGAGGCCGAGGCCATCGTGCTCGCCAGCGAAGTCGCCGCGGACGTACTCGTGATCGACGATGCAGTGGCGAGACGCCTGGCCGAGGCTGAGGGACGGCGCGTCGTAGGGTTGCCGGGGTTGCTGACCTACGGGAAACAGCACCGAGTCCTCACCGAGATCAAGTCCGTGCTCGACGACATGCGGGCCGCCGGCTTCTTCCTGGACGAACCGCGCTACCAGGCACTGCTTCGCCAGGCTGGGGAGTAGCGGTCGGCCTGGGGCGAGGATGGCGACGCCCAGTGAAACCGGTTCGTCGCTTAACTTAACAGTCCTTATGTCGCGAACAGGGCCTTTGTGCCGCCTACGCGCTCGATGCTGCTATCCAGGCTCTCCTCGAGGGTTTCACCGGATGCGAGCTAAGCGACACATCGTAATGACGAAAGTGGTGAGCGCATGTCCTTCATGAGTCTGTTCCTGGTCGTCGTCGTGCTAATCGCTTCCGGCTGTGCTTCCGTGGACCAGACGGTATTCCGTCACCTCGAGACCGGCTTCGTCGCGGTCGTCGCGGGCCCGCCGCAGGTGCCGACTCCAGCATTCGAAGCGGCCGTGGTCGAAGCACGGAAGGCCGGCGACGACAGCGTCCTGGTCGCGGTGAGCCTGAGCGGGCTCGCCCTGACGCACGCAATGGCTCAACGTCCGTCGGAGTTCAACGAGGCCGCCAGCCGCGCGGTGGCGGTTCTCGATCGCTCCCGGTCGTCGGATTTGGGCGCCGCGATGACGCTGTTTCTCCTGGGCGTCGGATACATCACGACCAACCAACCGGCGAAAGGGGCGCCTCTCCTCGTCCGTGGACTGGAATATTCCGAGCATGCGCCCGGCAACGAAGAACGGTTCGCTGCGGCGTTTGCTACCGCGCGGAAGGCCGTCGGAATCCGCGGGGCGCTGGTACGCGGCATCGTCGTGACGGACGATTTCGGCACGAGAGCATCCTTCATCATCGTCCTCGGCCAGCTCGGCGCCGCCGCGCGGCCGGCCAACCCCGTTCTCATCAGGCTTCTCAAGGCTGACCGCGATCCGAGAGTGCGAATCGAGGCGGCCGCGGCGCTCGGCAAGACCGATCCCGGTCCGGACGAGATCGCTGCGCTCATCAACGCGCTGTCGGACGTCAGCGCGCGCGAGGACGCGGCGAACTCGCTGAAGCCCATGGTGAAGACGCTGATGCCGGGACTCGAGCGGGACACGCGCACCGGGACACCTCCCGCGCGGAGGCAGGCCGCCGTCGTTCTGCGATGGATCGCTCCGGCCGCATCGGAGGAAATCCTCCGCATCCTGACGCCGGGCATCCAGGATGACGACCTCGAAGTCAGGCTCATGTCGGTCCAGGGGTCGCAGCGACCGGCGCTGACTCGCTGCCGGTGCTCCGCGCAGCGATCACACATGCCGACGCACGCGTCAGACGGGCGGTCGTGCACGAGATCGGCAATTTCGGATTTCATGCTGAGAACGACGTCGCCATGCTCGAGGCGCTGGGAGAGCACGATCCCTCGTCGGAGGTGCGCGCGGAAACAAAGGCGGCGATCCGCCTGATCAAGGGCCGCTGACGCCAGGGACGTGACGCCGAGCTGGCAGGCTCGCGGTTCAGCCGTCGTCGTCCTGCTGCTCATGCGGCGCCGCGACTGGGGCGACGAGGGCGCGCTCACGCGCCGGGCCCGTCGCGTCTTCGGCGCGCCGCGCCCCCTTCATCACGATCCCAGTCGCCTACATGCGCGTGCTCGACAGTATCGTCGGCGGCAAGGATGCGATCAACCCGTTCACGCCGACGTTACCACCGTGTTGTCCGCTGCCCGCCGCACGCTCTCGTAGACCGTGGGGACGCGACCGGCGGAGGACACGGCGGTCCCGGGAGGGCACGGATGGCAGCCGACCGCTCGTACATCGCCGAGAACGATCGCGAACGCCGTCGACTCGAAGGGCTCGTCGCCCGGCTCGACGACGCCGCGCTGAGCCCGGCGATGCCGGCCGGCTGGACGGTGGCCGGCATCCTGGCTGCAGGCTTCGGCGCGAATTGCGCTGGTGGCGGCATTGATTTAGCATTGAATTCGCATCATATTCGGCGCGAACTTCACGAGGAGGCCGCCGTGATCGACCTGACGACCGACATTCATCCACTGACCGCGTTCAAGCGGGAGACACGGAAGTTTCTCGAGCAGGCGAAACGGACTGGCCACCCGCTCGTCCTGACCGTGAACGGCAGGGCGACCCTGATCGTTCAGGACGCGGCCTCGTATCAGCGCCTGCTGCGCCTCGTCGAGCGGGCAGAAGCTATTGCGGGCGTCCGCGCCGGGCTCGAGGAGTTCGGGCGGGGTCAGGGGGTTCCCGTCCGCCACGCCTTGAGGGCGATCCGGCGACGGCATGCCATACCGCGTTGAGATCGCACCTTCAGCGACCGAGGACATCGAGGCCGCCTATCTCTGGATCCGTCGTCGCTCTCCCGCGGTCGCAGCGGTCTGGTTCAACGGCCTCGACCACGCGGTCGCGTCACTCGAGGAGAACCCGCGGCGGTGCTCGCTCGCTCCGGAGGCTGATGCCTTCCTCGAAGAGATCCGGCAACTGCTCTACGGCAAGCGCCGTCACGTCTATCGCATCCTCTTCACCGTGGTGGGCCGAACCGTGCGCGTGCTCCACGTCCGGCATGCGGCGCGCCCGACGCTGAGGCCCTGAGCGGGGCAGCAGGTTCGCCGCCGGAAAGGAAGCGGCGGTCAGAGGAGGGGCAGGCGGATCGTGAACATGCTGCCCACGACGCGCCGCCGAAGCGATCCTCGCCGAAACCGGTGTGGACATGAGCCAGTTCCCTACCGCCGCGCACTTGGCGTCCTGGGCGCGCGTGTGTCCCGGCAATCACGAGAGCGCGGGGAAGCGCACAGCACTTCGATCGGTCAGTCGGCGCCGAGCGCGCGCCGGACGCCGGCCACGAGCGCATCGCGCGTCGGACGCTCCGCCATCCAGCCGACGTGCGCGTCGGGCCGCACCAGCGCGGCCGTTCCGGGACGGGGCGCCCAGTCGCGCCAGACCGTGCCATCGAGGTCGACGAAATCCGTGCGCGTCGCGTCGCCGGCCGATGCGACGAGGCGCGCGACGCGCACGCCGGACACGCCGCGCAGGCTGTGCTCCACGTCCGCGACGTTCCAGCCCGGCAATCGGCCGTCATCGAACAGCAGCACCGCGGCGTCACGCGCCGCGAGGCCATGGAGCCGGACGGTCGCGTTGTCGGCGCCGAGTCGCGCGTCCGGCGCGCGCGCGCCGAGCCATCGGCCGCGGCCCGAGATGAGCGGCGACGCGTCGTACTTCGTGTCGAGCATGCCCGCTCGGCGGAGCACGTGGGTCGTCGTGAGCGACCGGCCGAGCGCGAGGCGCGCGACGCCGAGCATCGCGAGCCGCACGACGCGCGGCGCGAGCAGCACCGTGCGCGTGAGGAGGTCCGTGTAGCGGTCGACGTTCGTCAGGATGGCGGGCCGTCGCTCGGCCTCGTACGACGCGAGCAGCGGCTCCGCGTGTCCGCCCGCCAGCACGCGAGCGAGCTTCCACGCGAGGTTGTGCGCGTCGTGGATGCCGCTGTTCATGCCCTGACCGCCGGCGGGACTGTTGATGTGCGCGGCATCGCCCGCGAGCAGCACGCGGCCGCGGCGGAACCGCGGGCTGGTGCGGCAATGGATGCGGAACGTGCTCGCCCAGACGAGCTCGAACGGCCCGGGACCGAGCAGCGTGGTGACGAGGCTGGCGACGTGCGGCCGCGACGTGGCCTGCTCGTCGGTCACGCGCGACTCCACCGTCGCGATCAGGCGCCACAGTCCCGTCTCGATCCGGATCCCGCCGAGCACGCCGTCGCCGCGTGCCGCCAGCCGCGGCCAGGGCAGCGTGTCGCGCGCGTCGCCCGGGCGAACGTCGGCGAGCAGCAGCCGTGCAGGATACGTCTTGCCTTCGAGCTCGAACCCCAGCGCGTCGCGTACCGCGGAGTGTGGGCCGTCGCAGCCGACGAGATACGCGCCGCGGACCTCGACCGCCGCGTCGTCCGTCGTCACCGCCGACACCGTCACGCCCGAGCCGTCCTCGGTGAAGCTCGTCACGCGATGGCCGAAGCGAACGTCGACGAGCCCGCTCGCCGACGCGACGTCGAACAGGATCTCCTCGGTGCGGTTCTGCGGAAGGATCAGCATGCCGGGCACGATCGTCATCCCCCCGAGCGGGCTCAGGTCGATCGTCAGCAGCGGCGTGTCACGACCGGGCGTCCAGAGCTCGGGCCGGCGCAGGAGCGTGCCGCGGCTCAGGAAGCGATCGAGAATGCCCCACGCGGAAAAGATCTCGAGCGTGCGGGAGAGGATGCCGGGCGCCTTCGAATGCTCGCTGAGCCGCGGGCTCTCTTCGAGCACGACGCTTCGAACGCCGTGATGGGCGAGGCCGACGGCGAGCGCCAGCCCGACCGGACCGGCGCCCGCAATTATCACGTGGGGGGCCCCGACATGGCCCCCCACACCCCCCGGCGTTCGGCGGTCGTCGGCGAAGCCGCCGCCCGCCTCTACCGCGGCGGCCACTCCGGCGGGCTCGTGCCCGGCGGCACCGCAGGCCTCCGCCATTGCGCCGGCGTCTCGGACAATTCGACGACCGGGCGGACGTGGCGCACGCGCCCGTACGGTCCATCGGTCTCGATCAGCAGATCGGCGACGTCGTCGACGGTCGGATCCGGGATCGTGCGCCAGTCGACGTCGACCCGTCCGAGCCGGTTCAGCCACTCCTGGGTCTGGCAGAGCGACACGCGCACCTGGTAACTGCCGCCCTCGCGCGCGCGCCGCGCCAGCGCCGCCATCGCGCCGAACGCCATCAGGTAGCCGGTCACGTGATCGAGCACCTGCGCGGGAAGCGGCCGCGGACGATCGCCGCTCGTATCGACGATGCCCGTCGTCGACTGCACGAGACTGTCGAACCCGCGCCGCTCACGCCACGGGCCTTCATGGCTCCACGCCGACAGCGTCACGCACACGATGCCCGGCCGCGCGGCGGCGAGCGCTTCGGGTGACAGCCCGCGCGCCGCGAGCGTGCCGGGACGATAGCCCTGCGTGACGACGTCGGCGGTCGCCGCGAGCGCCCGGAGGCGCTCGAGGTCGTCGCGCACGCGGAGATCGAGCAGCGCCGTCAGCTTGCCGCTGCCGGTGTCCGCTTCGTGCCCGGGCAGATCGGGCAGGTGCTCCGGCGTGATGCGGAGCACGTCGGCGCCGTGCTGCGCGAGCGTGCGGCCGGAGACCGGCCCCGCGATGACGCGCGTCAGCTCCAGCACCCGCACGCCGTCGAGCGGTGTCGCGCCCGCGCCGAGCGGCTCCGGCCGGCTGTCACCGAGCTTGATGATCTCGAACAGCGGCAGCGGTGCCACGGCCTTGTATTGCGGGTGCGCTTCCCACTCCCCGCGGCTTCGCAGCAGCGCGGCGCACAGTCCCGCGTCGATCAGCTCGTTCTCGAGCGCCTGGCCGTCGCGCTGCGCCACCGCCGCGCTGACCGCCGCGCGATCGTCGGGACAGCCCAGCAGCGTCAGCACGCCGGCGCGATGGTGCGGGAAGTTGCAGTGCAGCTGGATCCAGCGCGCGTCGCGTGTCCGGTGATACCCGGAGACCGCGGCGTAGCGCTCGACGAACTCGCCGTTGACGCGGACGTAGCGCTCGCTGCGCATCGCGACGCCGGCGGCGCGCACGTCGATGCGCACGCGCTGCCGCCGGCCGGTCCGGAGATGCCAGAGATCGGACGCCGCGCTGCCGACCGCGGCCAGCGCCGCGGCGCCGGCGGCGCCGATCAGGTAGGTCGTCGGCAGGACCGGATCGCGTCCGGTGATCGTGACGTCGGTGTCGCGCGTACATCCGGCCGTGCGGAGAACGTCGGCGAGCGCGTCTTCGGCGGTCATGGCGCGCATCGTGCCATACTTCCCGCGCACCTCACACGACGCCCGGAGGACGATCATGGCGCGCATCGGCGTAGCGTTCAGCGGCGGGCTCACGCCGTCGGAGATCGTCGAGTGCGTCAAGCTCGCCGAAGGGCTCGGCTACGAATCCGCGTGGGTCGCCGAAGGCCACGGCGGCGATCAGTTCGCGGTCCTCGCGGCGTGCGCCCAGGCGACGCGGCGCATCGAGCTCGGCACCAGCATCTCGAGCGTGTTCGTCCGGAGCGCGCCGACGATCGCGATGGCCGCCGCAACGGTCGACGAGCTCTCCGAGGGGCGGTTCATCCTCGGTCTCGGATCGAGCCATCGCGTGCAGGTCGAGCCCGAGCACGGCATCGCGTTCGTGCAGCCGACCGCGCGCCTGCGCGAGACGATCGCGATCGTGCGCGCGCTGCTGCGCGACGGCGCCGTGTCGCACGCGGGCGAGGCGATTCGCATCGAGCGCTTCGATCTCTGGTTCCGTCCGTTGCGCGCCGACATGCCGATCTACGTCTCGGCGCTGTTCCCGGCGATGCTCGAGATCGCCGGCGAGCTCGCGAACGGCGTGCTGATGACGTGGCCGACGCTCGATTCGGTCGGCCGCGCGGTGCGGCACGTCGCGATCGGCGCGCGCCGCGCGGGCCGCGCGGACGCGCGGGTCGACGTCGGATCGCTCCTGCCGTGCGTCGTTGCGCCGACCGTCGAGGCGGCGCGCGACGCCATGCGCCCGGCCGTCGGCTTCTACGCCGGGTTCTTCCCGCGCTACAACCGGCTGCTCGCGGACGCCGGATTCGGCGACGCGGTCCGCGGCATCAAGGACGCGTTCGACCGCGGTGGCCGCGACGCGGCGGCCGCGGCGGTGCCGGACAAGCTCATCGACGCGGTCGCGCTCGCGGGCACCGCGGAGATGTGTCGCGAGCGGATTCAGGCCTATCGCGCGGCCGGGCTCACGCTGCCGATCGTCAGCCCGCGCGCGTCCGGCCCCGACGCGAAGACAGCCGCGTTCGCCGCGATCCGCGCCTGCGCGCCATAGGAGCCTGTCGGTGATTCGAGGCGTGGCACGGCTTTGCCGGGACGCGCCGAGCGTCGGGGGGTCTGGGGGCCATTTCGGGGCCCCCAGTTTCAACTAATCGCATGACCGCGTTCCGGTGGTACCTCGCCGGCATGATCTGCTGGTTCGCCGGGTACGGCCTGCAGATGGTCTTCTTCTCATGGCTGGTCGCGGTCGTGCTTCACGAGCCGCCGCACCGTGTCGGGATCGCACAGATGGCCGTGATGGCGCCGTCGCTCGCGTTCATGCTGCTCGGCGGCGCGATCGCCGATCGCGCGGACGGCCGCGCGCTCCTGATCCGCTATCAGCTGGTCGCGCTCGTCCCGCCGCTGGGCCTCGCGGCGCTCATCGCCGGCGGCGCGCTCGGCTATCCGCTGCTCCTCGCCTATGGCGTCGTCGTCGGCACGCTCTCGGCGATGGTGATTCCCGCGCGCGACGCGCTGCTCACACGGGTTGTGCGATCGGACGTCTCACGGGCCGTCGCGCTGACGACGGCCGTGCAGTATCTCGCGCAGCTCGCCCCGCGGCGCCCGCGCAGAGTCGTCTCGCGGCCGTGCGCGACGGCCTGCGTGAAGCGCAGCGCTCGGCGTCGATCTGGCCGCTGATCGTCGCGAACTTCGCCGTCGGCGTGCTCTACATCGGCGCGTTCATCGTCGTGATTCCGCTGCTCGTGCGCGACGCGCACGCCGGCGGATCCGCCGAGCTGTCGCTCGTCAACGCGTGCTTCTGGGGCGGCACGATCGTCGCGACCATCGCGCAGGTCCGCTTCGGCACCGTGCGGCGGCCCGGCCGCGCGATCATCGTGGCGCTCGCCGCCGGCGCGGTCCGTGGGGCATGGGCGCCGGCGTGGTGATCACGCAGGGCCGCACGATCGTGCAGCTCGCCGCCGTCCCGAGTCACCGCGCACGGATCCTGGCGCTGTTCCAGCTCGGATTCGTCGGCGGCGGGCCGGTCGGCGCGCTGGCGATGGGGTACGTCGCACGGCTGACCGGAGTCGACACCGCGACGGTGTATCCGGCCGTCGCGATGCTCGGCGTCCTCGTGTTCCTCTTCGCGCGGTCGGCGCTCTGGAGGCAGGAAGCCACGGAGGAATCCGCGGCGACGTCGCGGGGTGGGGTAGGATGAACGCACTACGGGCGCCCAGCCCGGCCCCCCGACAAGGAGACGCGGACGATGCCCTACGACCTGCTGATCAGGAACGGCGTGGTGATCGACGGTTCCGGCCTGCCGCGGTATCGCGCGGACATCGGCGTGCGGCACGGGCGGATCGTCGCCATCGGCAAGATCCGCGGGGAGCGCGCCCGCGACGTCGTCGATGCCGACGGTCAGATCGTCGCGCCGGGCATCGTCGACGGCCACACGCACATGGACGCGCAGGTCTTCTGGGATCCGCTCGGCACGTCGTCCTGCTACCACGGCATCACGAGCGTCGTCATGGGCAACTGCGGCTTCACGCTGGCGCCGTGCGCGGAGAAGGACAAGCACCTCGTCGTCCGCAATCTCCAGCGCGCCGAGGACATTCCGCCGAAGGCGATGGCGGCCGGCATCACGTGGAGCTGGACGACGTTCCCGGAGTTCCTCGACGCGCTCGACGCGCTGCCGAAGGGCATCAACTACTCGGGCTACGTCGGACATTCCGCGGTGCGCACGTTCGTGATGGGCGAGCGCGCGTTCGAAGAGAAGGCGACGGAGGACGATCTCACGGCGATGGAGCGCGCGGTGCGCGACGCGATCCGCGCCGGCGCGATGGGCTTCACGACGTCGCGCTCGCCGGCGCACGAGACGCCCGACGGCACGCCGGTCGCGAGCCGCTTCGCGTCGTGGGAGGAAGTGCGGCGCCTCGTCGGCGTGATGGGCGAGCTGAACGCCGGCATCTTCGAGATCGCGGGGGAGGGTGTGGATCGCGAGCCGGGGAATCCCGGGCTGCGCGAATACCACGAGCGGCTCCGCGATCTGGCCGTCGAGACGGGCCGTCCGATCACGTTCGGGCTGTTCAGCCGGCGTGGCGTGCCGGACGTGTGGCGCACGTACCTCGACCTGCTCGACGAGACCGCGGCCGCCGGCGGCCGCATGTTCGGCCAGGCGCACAGCCGCTCGCTGTCGGCGCTGCTGTCGTTCAAGACGCAGACGCCGTTCGATCACCTGCCGGTGTGGAAGGAGATCCGCGCGCTGCCGATCGCCGAGCAGGCGCGCCGGTATCGCGATCCCGAGGTGCGGAAGCAGCTCGTCGCCATGTCGGGTGAGAAGGACGGCCGGCGACCCGTCGGCACGGAAGCGCGGCTGCCGAACTACGACTGGCTCTTCGTGTTCGACACGGTCTACGGCCCGCATCGCTCCGTGGCCGAGGTGGCGCGGGAGCGCAACCAGCACCCGGCCGAGACGATGCTCGATCTGGCACTCGCGCGCGACATGGACCTGTTCTTCCTGCAGCCGGTGGCGAACGAGGACCAGGACATCGCGCTCGAGATCATGAAGCACCCGCGCATGGTCACGACGTTCTCGGACTCCGGGGCGCACGTCTCGCAGCTCATGGACAGCTCGCTCCAGACGCACGTGCTCGCGCACTGGGTGCGCGAGAAGCGGGCCTTCACGCTCGAGCGCGCGGTGCACATGCTGACGATGGTGCCGGCCACGCTGTGGGGCTTCCACGATCGCGGTCTCCTCCGCGAAGGCATGGCCGCGGACCTGATGGTGTTCGATCCCGACACGATCACCGCGGAGATGCCGGAAGTGGTCGACGACCTGCCGGCCGGCGCGCGCCGGCTCGTGCAGCGCACGCGCGGCATCGCGGCGACGGTGGTCAACGGCGAAGTCGTGCTGCGCGACGGCAAGCACACGGGCGCGCTGCCCGGCAAGCTGCTGCGCGGACCGGCCGCTCGCCGCGCCTGACCGCGCGTTGCTCCTCGTGGTGACGCTGGGTGTCAGGGGCCAGCGTGTCGGCTTCCGGGAGATCGGCGTCGAGGATCGCGAAGGCGTTCAGTAGACCCGCGCCGTACTTCCGCGTGTCCCAGCCGCCCTCCGGCGTGCGCGCGGTCTCCTTCAGGAGCTTGAGGAATGCCGCCACGCGCATCCACCGCTCCGGATACGTGTCGCCGAGCGCGTTGCGGTGTTTCGCGAGCCAGAGGGCGGCGGTACCCGCCACCTGCGGCGTCGCGAACGACGTGCCGTCGCCGTCCACGAGGCGCGAAGCCACCAGGTGCCAGTCATATCCATCCACGATGAGGGTGCGCGTGCGCGGCACGCGGTCGCCGGCCAGCTCCGTCGGCTCCCGCCACGACAGGACCTCGGCGACGGCGTGGGGCGGAAGCGATTCCACCCGCTCGGCGCCGAGATCCGCGAGCATCTCGTCGAGCCGCTTGTGCGGCTGCGTGCGTGCGAGCGCTTCGGCGACCATCGGGCCGAGCACCGCCCGGGTCGGCGACACGGACGTGAGCGGCGCGCCCTCGGTCATCTCGATCGTGGCGGTGATGCGTTTCGCGAGCCGGTCGAGCCGGTCGCCCCGCGCGTAGACGAGGAAGCTGCTGTAGGCCATGTGGTCCCTCCCGGGGAAAAGGTGTCGCGCGGGCGCTTCCTCATAACGCGGACGCGATGGAGCGTCAACGGGCCGTGCGCCCCGCGCACGGAGTAGAATCGGCCGCCATGGACTACCAGTTCGCGACGTACGCCAAGCAGGGCCGCATCGCGGTCGTGACGATCAATCGCCCCGAGCGGATGAACGCGCTCCATCCGCCGGCGCAGCTCGAGCTCGACGAGATCTGGAACGACTTCGAGCGGGATCCCGACGTCTGGGTCGGCATCCTGACCGGCGCGGGCGACAAGGCCTTCTCGGCCGGGAACGATCTCCGCTACACCGCCGAGCACGGCCGCGACATGGTGCGCTTCGGGGAGAGCGGCTTCGGCGGCCTCGCCAGCCGCACGCGCTGCTGGAAGCCCATCATCGCCGCGGTGAACGGCTACGCGCTCGGCGGCGGCTTCGAGATGGCGCTCGCGTGCGACGTGATCATCGCGGCGGACCACGCGCGGGTCGGGCTGCCCGAGCCGCGCGTCGGCCTCATGGCCGGCGCGGGCGGCGTCCATCGTCTGCCGCGCATGATTCCGCAGAAGATCGCGATGGGCTACATCCTCACGGGGCGGCACATGACGGCGCAGGAGGCCCACCGCTGGGGCGTCGTGAACGAGGTCGTGCCGCTCGCGGAGCTGATGCCGACCGCGATGAAGTGGGCGAACGAGATGCTCGCGTGCGCGCCGCTGTCGATCCGCGCCAGCAAGCAGGCGGCGCTGATGGGCCTCGGCCATCCGCTCGAGACCGCGCTGCACATGTCGTACAGCGAAGCCGAGAAGATGCGCCGCTCCGAGGACACCGTCGAAGGTCCGCGCGCCTTCGCCGAGAAGCGCAAGCCGAACTGGAAGGCGCGCTGACCGCTCCGCAACGCCGTCCCTCCAGACGGTAGCTCTCTACCCACACCGGCCTCGCGCGCGCGCCCGAAGTGCGCGCCGCGTCGCCTCGTAACCGCGCTCCAGACGTTCTTCGGCGCGTGTTAATTTGGGGCCCCACGGCCGCCGGCCGTGACCCCCGACGCCGGAGGACAGCATGCTGATCGTCGACGCGCAGGTGCACATCTGGGGCGCCGATACGCCCGATCGGCCGTGGCCGCCCGGCCGCGCCCATCAGGCGCAGAAGCCGTATCCCGTCACGAAGGACCTCGTGCTCGACGGCATGAAGGAGGCCGGCGTCGATCGCGTCGTGCTCGTCCCGCCGTCCTGGGAAGGGGACGAAGGCGACGTGACTCGTTCCATGACGTTGACCATGTGGCCACACGACGCTACATTGGCGATGTGAAGAGCGTCGGGATCCGCGAGCTGAAGAATCGC
>JACPCW010000089.1 GCA_016184365.1 Candidatus Rokuibacteriota bacterium | reverse complement strand
GGTCCGTCTCGGCGTCCTGGTAGTAGTAGCCGCGCGTCTTGGAGTGCAGCAGCGTCTCGAGGTGCCGGCCCGACTCCGGGCTCGACTTCCACGGGAACAGGTACATCTGGAACTTCTTCGCCGCGTAGTTGCTGAACATCGCCGCCGACTCGTGGATCGCGATCTTCGTCCGCACGCCGACGCGCCCGAGCTGGCCCGCGATCGCCTCCCCGACCTCCTGGCCCTTCGCGATGCCCTGCAGGCCCGGCGAGAGCGCGAACTCGACCTCGAAGCCGCTCGCGTACCCGGCCTGCGCCAGCAGCCGCTTGGCGCGCTCGGGATCGAACGGGTACGGCTTGATGTTGGCGTCGTAACCCGGCGTGACCGGGAAGAACGGCCCGTTGAGACGGACGCCGTAGCCGAGCAGGAGATTCTTCACGATCGCGTCGGCGTTGACCGCGTAGTTCAGCGCCTGGCGCACCTCGCGCTTCTTGAACGGCTCGAACCGGATCGCGTCGAACCCGATGTAGATCTGCTCGCCCTGCCGCTGGCTGATCCGGAGCCCCGCGCTGCGCTGGATTTCCGGAATGCGGTCGTAGGGGACCGCGTCGATGATGTCGACCTCGCCGCGCTGCAGCGCCGCGATGCGGGAGGCGTCCTCGGGGATCGGCTTGAACGCGAGCGTGCGCACCTTCGGCTTGCCCTTCCAGTACGCGTCGTTCGCGTCGAGCACCACGCGCACGTCCTTCTCCCACTCGCGGTACTTGAACGGGCCGGTGCCGACGGGCTTCCGGCCGAACTCGTCCCAGCCGACCTTCTTCACGTAGCCGGGCGGCAGGATCATCAGCGCCTGGAGCTGCGTCAGCGTGATCGCGTACGGCTTGTGCGTCGTGATCGCGACCGTGTACGGGTCGTCGATCCTGGCGCCCTTGAACGCCGCATACGTCGGGCGCTGGCGCGCCTTCCGCTCCGGGTCGAGCACCGTGTCGAGCGTGAACTTCACCGCCTCGGCGTTGAAGTCTTCCCCGTTGTGGAACTTCACGCCGCGGCGCAGCTTGAACTGCCACGTCGTCGCGTCGATCACCTTCCACGACTCCGCCAGCTCGGGCACGAAGTCGCGCCCGTTGTCGGCGAGCCGCACGAGGGTGTCGAAGACGTTGATCGTGATGTTGTGCGTGCTGGTGTTGGTCGACATCTGCGGGTCGAACGTCTCCACGTCGTTCTTCTGGGAGACGATCAGCTCCGCCTCGCGCGCGGCGTGGGCCGCGGGAACGAGGACGGCGACCACGCCGGCAACGACGAGGACGGCGAGGCGCAGCAGGGGGACTCTTCGGGTACGCATGTCGGACTCCTTGAGTAGGGTTCAGGCTCCCTCGAACCGTCTGGGGTCGAACGACGCGATGGAAAGCTGCGGGGCGACGTCGGACTTCGCTCCGGTGACGACGTCGGCCACGATCTTCGCGCTGACCGGCGCGAGGTTCACGCCGGAGCCGTCGTGGCCGGTCGCGAGCACGAGGCCGTCGACGCCCGGCGCGGGGCCGAGCAGCGGAAGTCCGTCGGGGACGTAGGGCCGAAGGCCCGCCCACGTCCGCAGCACGCGGAGCGTGCGGACGGCGGGGACGACGCTCGCCGTGTGCTCGACGATGTAGCGGATGCCGTCCGGTGTCGGCATGCGATCGAGGCCGACGAAACGGCTGGTGCTGCCGACGAGCAGGTTGCCGGCCTCGGTCTGCGAGATGCCCATGCCCTTGCCGGGCGGGAGGTTCGGATCGTATCCCGGCGTGCCCGGCGACTCCGCGGGCCAGGGCTGCGAGAACGCCCACGGGTCACGGTCGGACTTGATCGGCTTCAGGACGTGCCGCAGCCGGAATGGCGCGGGCTCGGTGACGACCATCATGCCCTGGCGCGGGACCACGGGGATCCGCACGTCCGCGGTCGCGGCGACCGACGTGCTCCACGACCCGGCGGCGAGGACCACGAGACCCGCGTGCTGCTCGCCGGCGGGGGTTCGCACGCCGACGATCCGGTCGCCGCGCCGCACGAGGCCGAGGATCTCCGTACCCGGGAGCAGCTCGGCGCCACCCGCGCGGGCCGCGCGCGCGTATCCGAGCGTCAGCCGGAACGGATTGACCGATCCCCCGTACGGCGCGAAGACGGCGCCGCGGATCGCCGGGTTCAGCGCCGGCTCCCGGCGCCTGGCTTCGGTGACATCGAGCAGCTCCGCCGGCAGGCCGACGGCCTGCTGGCCGTCGACGTAACGGCGCATCTCGTCCCACTGCTCGTCGGTGGCGATCGCCACCATCCCGCCGGATCGCCGGTACGCGAGGTCGACGCCGAGCTCCTCGCCGAGCGTCGGGAACAGCCGGAAGTTCGCCAGCGTCAGCTCGAGCGACAGGCTGCGCTTCATGGCCTGCGGCCAGATGAGCGAGCCGTTCGCGCCCGAGGCGCCGGAGCAGAGCGCGGCGCGCTCCAGCAGGCGGACGGTGACCCCGCGGCTGATCAACTCGGAGGCCACGGCGCATCCGATCACGCCACCACCGACGACGACGACGTCCGGGAGCCTCATGCGTGTGTAGTAACGTTGAACAGCGGTCGGCCGTCAATGAGTCGAACGGATGGTGAGGCACTAGGACGTCATTCCCTCTTGATCGCACCCGCGGACCGTGGGAGAACTAGCGCGCGATGAAGCGACCGTCAAATATGGTTGAACAGAGACGCCAGGGTGCGGCCACCGGACTCGGGGCACGCATCCGTCGCGAGCGCACCGTGCGCCGGCTCTCGCTCGCGCAGATCGCGTCGGTGACCGGTCTGACGAAGAGCCTGCTGAGTCAGGTCGAGCGCGGCGTCGCCGAGCCCTCGCTCGGCTCGCTGCGCAAGGTCTCGCTCGCGCTCGGCCTGCCACTGTCGTCCCTCTTCGCCGAGCCGCCGAGGCTCGGCGCCGTGCTGAGGCGGAGCGACCGGAAGGAGATCCGCTGGCCCGCCCTCGGGATCAGCTACGACCTGCTCTCCTCCGACGACCGCAAGGCGATCCAGATGGTGCTGGTGCGCCTCGCCGTCCGCGGGAAGAGCTGCGAGAAGCCGACCGCGGGCCACGGCGCCGGGGAAGAGTGCGCCGTCGTGCTGTCCGGCGCGGTCGAGGTCGTCGTCGGGAGCGCGCGCCACCTCCTGGGCGAGGGCGACAGCATCACGCTCGACTGCGCCGTGCCGCACCAGTACGTCAACGCGGGGACCACGCCGGCGACGCTCGTCGCCGCGATGTCCCCGTCGGCGTTCTGACGCGGTCGCGCGGCGGCCGACCATGCGCCTGGCCCCGAGCGACGTGGTCGTCGGCGGCGGCGGAGTGATCGGCGCCGCCGCCGCGTGGGCGCTGGCGCGCGCCGGTGTGGCGGTCACGATCGTGGAGCGCCGCGGTCTCGGCCAGGAGGCGTCCGGTTCGAACGTCGGGCTCGTGACGCTCTTCTCGGGACATTCGTTCGACGAGCCCGATCCCGGGCCGGTCTACGAGCTGACGCGGATGAGTGCCGACGCCTACGTCGCGCTCGGCGACGAGGTCGGCGTCGACATCGAGTACGAGCGTTGCGGCGGCGTCGTCGTCGCCGAAACTCCGGAGAAGCTCGCGGTGATCCGCCGCGCATACGAGGGCTATCGCCGGCACGGCATCCCCGTGGAGTGGCTCGACGCCGACGGCGTGCGCGCGTGCGAGCCGGCCTTTCACCACCCCGCGGTGCTCGGTGGCGCGTTCTGCCCGCTGAACGGCCACGTGAATCCGCTCGCGCTCACGAGAGCGCTCGCGCTCGGCGCGACGCGCCGCGGTGCCCGCATGCTGCTCGGCACGGAGGTCCAGGAGATCCGGACCGCCGGCGATCGAATCAGCGCCGTCGTCACGTCCGCCGGCGAGATCGCGTGCGGCGCCGTGGTGAACGCGGCGGGCGCCTGGGCGCGCGCGGTGGGCGCGATGACCGGCCTCGCGCTGCCCGTCGAACCGCAGCGCGGGCAGATCGTGCTGACCGAGGCGGCGCCGCGATTCATCCGTCGCGTGGTGAGCGGGTCGGAGCCGTCGGCGCGGCAGACCCGTCGCGGGAACGTGATCATCGGCAGCACCGTCGAGCGCGTCGGCTTCGACACGTCCGTGGACGCCGACACGATGGCGCGCTTCGCGCGTGGCGTGCTGGCGCGCTACCCGGCGCTTCACGGGCTTCGCGTGATCCGCTCGTGGGCGGGCCTGCGGCCGGCGACACCGGACCACAGGCCGATCATCGAGATGGCCGCGGAACCGCGCGGACTGTGCCTCGCGGTGGGGCACAGCCGCCGCGGCATCTGCTATGCCGCGGGCACCGGTCAGCTCGTGATGGAGCTCGTGACCGGCCGGGCCCCGTCGCTGCCGCTCGACTCGTTCGGCAGCGCACGGTTCGCGCGCGCGGCCGGGGCGGCGTGACTGCGTACGAATGCGGCGATCGCGCCGACGGCCGTCGGCGCTTCGGCGAGCATCGTGAGAAACCACGGCCAGACGTGGATCATGCCGTCCCAGATTTCGAGCGTGACGGAAACGCCCGCGGCGCGGGCCCGATCGGCCAGACCGATCGCGTCGTCGAGCAGCACTTCGTCGCTGCCCACGTGGACCAGCAGCGGCGGAAGACCGGCCAGGTTCGCGTACAGCGGTGACGCCAGCGGCGTCTTGCGATCGCGCTGCCCGAGGTACGCGGCGGCCATCTCCTCGACGCCCGACCGGGTGACGATCGGATCGGCGTGCGGGCGCGTGGCGTAGCTGCCGCCGCTGCACGCGAGATCGACCCACGGCGACAGACAGACGCCCGCCGCCGGTAGCGGCACGCCCGCATCGCGAAGCGCGACGAGCGCCGCCACGGTCAGTCCGCCGCCGGCGGAGTCACCCGCGATCGCGATCCGTCCGGGCGATGCGCCGTCGGCGAGCATCGCGCGATACACCGCGACCGCATCGTCGAGCGCGGCCGGAAACGGATGCTCGGGCGCCAGGCGGTAATCCGGAAGCACCACGATCGCCTCGGCGGCCGTGCCGATGGCCGCGGCCAGATGACGATGGGACCGCGGCGAGCCGATGCAGTACCCGCCGCCGTGCATATAAAGGATGCGGGCGCCGTCGCGGACGGATGGCGGCGTCAGGCGTTCGGCGGGCACGCCGCCGATCGTGACGGTCTCGACCTCGATCTCCGGCGACACGGGGAACACCCGCTCGGCCCGGTCGTACTGTTTCCGACGGTCCGCCAGCGTCAGCGTGTCCGACGGCGGGAGTTTCGCCAGATGCCCACGGACCACCGCGATCCCCTGACTGGTCACGGGTTGCACCTCCTCGTGGACCGCCAGTCTAGACGCGACGGGCGTCTTCGTGTATCCCTCTGCCTGTGACCGCGCCCCCCGCCAACCCCATTGATCCGGGAGCATCCTGATGAAAGCCATCTCCGCCGACTGCCACGTCGATCTCTGCTGGCTGCCGCCGGCGCTCTTCACCGAGCGCTCGTCGTCGGAGCTGCGGGACCGCATGCCGTACGTGACCGACGGGCCGCGCGGGCCGATGTGGGTCACGAAGAAGGGCGCGAACCTCGGCCGCGTGAACGGTATGGGATCCGCCGGCCGCGAATACGTGCCCGGCAAGATCCATCGCGCGGACCGGATGGCCGAAACGGGACTCTACGACGACGGCAAGCGCGGCATCCGCCGGCTCACCGATCCGGATCTGCGGATCCGAGACCAGGACCGCGACGGCGTGCGGGCCGAAGTGCTGTACGGCGTCCTCGGCGCCACGAGCCGTCTGAACGATCCGGAAGCGGCCGTCGAGGTCATGCGCGTCTACAACGAATGGCTCGCGGAGTTCTGCTCGGCGCATCCCGACCGCTTTGCCGGACTCGCCTGCATTCCGAACCATCCGATCGACGCGGCCATCGTCGAGGTCGAGCGCGTGGCCAAGCGCGGCGCGCTGCGTGGTCTCGACATCGCGAACTCCGCGGAGCTCACGCCGCTCTGGGATCCCTACTGGAACCCGCTGTGGGAAGCGATCGACGCGACCGGGCTGCCGCTGCACTTCCACACCGTCGGCGGCTACATGCCGGATCACATCCGGAAGATCATCCTCGTCGGCAGCGATCCCACGCGCGCGACGCTGCCGGACGCGCCGAACGTGGAGCTGCCCGTCGCGCGCGCGGCGTTCGCGACGAACATCACGCAGTTCCAGATCAACATGTCGAACATCCTCACCGCGATGATCTTCTCCGGCATCCTCGAGCGGTATCCGCGCATCCGCGTGGTGCTCGGCGAGGCCGGCATCGGCTGGATCCCGTACGTGCTGTGGCGCATGGACGCCGAGTGGGAGGACCAGTTCAAGGACCTCTCGCTCACGATGCCGCCGAGCGAGTACTGGAAGCGGCAGTGCTACGCGACGTATCAGACCGATCCCGTCGGTCTCAAGCTGATCGACGAGCTCGGCGTGGACCGCATCATGTGGGGCTCGGACTTCCCGCATCCCGACGGCGTCTGGCCCGATTCGCAGGAGTACATCGCCAAGGAGCTTGGCCACCTGCCGGCCGGCGTGCGCGGCCGGATCATCAGCGACAACGCCGCGCGACTCTACAACTTCCCGCTCGCGTAACGACGAGGAGACCACCATGGGGGCACGAGCCGAAGCGATCGCAAAGAAGTTCGAGGCGAAGGTCGATGAAGCGGCGGCCGTGATCGAACGGCTGTCCGACGCCGACTGGAAGAAGGTCACCGCGGCGGAGCAGTGGCCGGTCGGCGTGACGGCGCATCACATCGCGGTGGCGCACGAGGTCATCGCGGGCATCGTCAAGACACTCGCCGACGGCAAGCCCGGACCGAACCTCCCGATGGACGCGCTGCACCAGATGAACGCGAAGCACGCGCAGGACCATGCGGCGTGCACGAAGTCCGAGACGCTCGCGCTCCACAAGAAGACGGCGGCGGCCGCGGCCGTCATGGTGCGCGGCCTGAGCGACGCCGAGCTCGACCGGAGCGGCGTCGTGATTCAGGGCCAGCCGGCGATGACGGCCGAGCAGCTCGCCGGCGGTCTCCTGCCCGGTCACGTCGACGAGCACCTCGGCAGCATCAAGGCGACGGTCGGAGCGTGACCGCGTGACCGTCACGGTTCTGCGGGGCGGCACGCTGATCGACGGCACGGGCGCCGCGCCCGTGCGGGACGCCGCGGTCGTGGTCCGTGACGGTCGCATCGAGGTCGTCGGTTCGGCAGGCTCGGGCGCCTGGCCGAAAGATGCCGACGTCATCGACGTCAGCGGCCGGACGATCCTGCCCGGCCTGATCGACTGCCATGACCACATGGCGCTCCACGGCTACGACCTCGCGGGCCGCTGGGGCCTGAGCGAGCCCGGCAGCACGCGGCATCTCCGCACCGCGCGGGCGATCCAGCAGACGCTCTCGCGCGGGTACACCGCCGTGCGCGATGCCGGCGGGCTCGACGCCGGGTTCCGGCTCGCCGTCGAGGAAGGCCTGATCCGCGGGCCGCGCCTCCTCACCGCCGTGACGATCATCTCGCCCATCGGCGGCATCGGCGATCGCGTGTCGCCGTCCGGTCACGAGTGCGTCGTGCCGCACGATCCGTCGCTGCCCGACGGCGTCGCGCGCGGCGTCGAAGACGTGCGGAACGTGGTGCGCACGATGGTCCGTGCCGGCGCCGACGTCATCAAGTGCGCGACGACGGGCGGCGCCAGCTCGCGCAAGGGCCACGGGCCGAAAGACGCCGCGTTCACGCTCGAGGAGATGCGCGCGCTCGTCGACGAGTCGCACGCCCTCGGCCGCAAGGTCATGTGCCACGCACTCGGCGGCCGCGGGCTGCGCATCGCGCTCGAGGCGGGCGTGGATTCCATCGAGCACGGCTGCTATGTCGACGAGGATTCCGAGCTGATCCCGATGATGGCCGAGAAGGGCATCGTGCTCGTCCCGACGCTGCTCGTGTACGACTACCACCGCGAATCGAAGGCGCCGCACGTGCGCGAGCGGGCGCGCGCGCTGCAGGCGCACCACATGGCGTCGATCGCGAAGGCGATGGCCGCCGGCGTCAAGGTCGTGGCCGGCACGGATGCCGGCGGGCACGGCCATCCCGCGAACGCGCGGGAGCTGCCGCTGCTCGTCGCCGCGGGCCTGACGTCGATGCAGGCGCTGCAGGCCGCGACGGGCTGGGCGGCCGAATGTCTCGGTCTCGAAGCGGATCTCGGGACGCTGCAGAAGGGCAAGCACGCCGACGTGATCGTCGTCGACGGCGACCCGCTCGCCGATCTCGGCGTGCTCACCGATGAGACGAGGATCCGGCTCGTCATGAAGGACGGCGTGGTGGAGGTGCGGCGTTGAAGATCACCGACCTCACGGTCACGCTCTTCGCGTGGGACGACATTCCCGCGACGTCGTACGGCCGTCACACGGGGAAGTTCGGCGGCAAGAGCCAGCTCGGCCTCGTGACGGTGTCGACGGACGAGCGTGTCGAGGGCCACGCGTTTCTCGGCTCGGCGATGCGGAGCGCGCAGTTCGACGCCGAGTCGCTCGTGCATTACCTGAAGCCGCTGGTCGTCGGGCAGGATCCGCTCGATCGCGAACGGCTGTGGCAGCAGATGTGGGCGCGCAACCGCGCCACGACGATCCGCGCCATCGGCGCCGTGGACATCGCCCTCTGGGACATCGGCGGCAAGATGGCCGGGCTGCCGATCGCGAAGCTGCTCGGCGCGTATCGCGACCGCCTGCCGGCGTACGCGAGCTCCGCGGTGCTCCCCTCGCCGGCGGCGTACGCCGAGGAAGCCGCGCGCTTCAAGGCCGACGGCTGGAGGGCCTACAAGATCCATCCGCCGACCGATCCCGCCGCCGACATCGAAATCTGCCGCGCCGTCCGCAAGGCCGTCGGCGACGACTACACGGTGATGCTCGACTCGACGTGGGCGTACCAGTATCCCGAGGCGCTCCGCGTCGGCCGCGTCGCGCAGGACCTCGGCTTTCACTGGTACGAGGATCCGCTGGCTGACGACGACCTCTACAGCTACGTGAAGCTCAAGCAGCAGCTCACGATCCCGATCCTCGCCACCGAATACTCGCCGGGCGGCTTCACCGCCTACGCGCCGTGGCTCACCGAGCGGGCGACCGATTACCTCCGCGGCGACGTGGCCGTGAAGGGCGGCATCACGCCGCTCGTCAAGACCGCGCATCTCGCCGAGGCGTTCCACATGAACGTCGAGGTGCACCACGGCGGCAACTCGCTGAACAACGTGGCGAACCTCCACGTGATCATGGCGATCCGGAACTGCGAGTTCTTCGAGGTGCTCCTGCCGGCGGGCGCGCAGAAGTACGGGCTCGCCCAGGACATCGACGTCGACGCGCAGGGCCTCGTGCACGCGATCAACGCGCCCGGGCTCGGCGCGAACATCGACATGGATCTCATCGCAAGGAAAAAGACCGCGGTGTTACGGTAAGCCTGTATGGCAGACGGCTTGGCAGCTCATCCCGGCGGAGGACACGCATGACGACGATGGCGTACGACCGCGCATCGCAGGACGTGGGCAACATCGTGGCGCTCGAGCACGTCAACCTCTGGATCGAAGACCAGCGGATCTCCACCGCGTTCTACATCTTCGGTCTCGGGTTCACGCGAGACCCGTACCTCATGGTCAACATCGACAACATGTGGGTGAACATGGGGAAGCAGCAGTTCCACCTGATCACCAAGCCGCCGCAGGTCCTGCGTGGAACGATCGGCCTCGTCGTCCCGAGTCTCGAGCGGCTCATCGCGCGGCTCGACCGCGTGCGCGAGCGGAAGCTGCTCGACGGCACGAAGTTCGAGTACGTGCACGTGGACAAGACCGTCCTGGTCACCTGCCCGTGGGGCAACAAGATGCGGATGCACGCCGCGGGTCCCGAGTTTCCGGACATGCCGATCGGCATGGCGTACGTCGAGTTCACGGCGGCGCCGGGCACGGCGGCGGGCATCGCGAAGTTCTACGACCGGGTCTTCGAGGCGGCGGCGACGGTGGCGCCGAACGGCGGCAGCCCGACCGCGCGCGTGAAGGTCGGTCCGAGCCAGGAGCTGCGGTTCAAGGAGACGAAGGCGCCGATCCCGGACTACGACGGCCATCACATCGCGATCTACGTGGCGAACTTCTCGCGCAACCACGACTGGCTCGCGGCGCGCGGTCTCGTCACCGAGGAGTCGAACCCGTACCAGTACCGCTTCAACTGGATCGCGGATCCGGACTCGGGCCAGAAACTGTTCGAAGTCGAGCACGAGGTGCGCAGCCTGACGCACCCGATGTACATGCGGCCGCTCGTGAACCGCAACCCGAGCCAGACGCAGCGCGAGTTCGTGCCGTGGGGGGATCCGTTCCACCCGGGCGCTGAGTAACCCGCATCGCGACGACGTCCATCATGGCCCGGCGGGGTTCACCCCTCGCCGGGCCTTCGTCTTTTGCGAGGCCGTGATGATCGTGGCGCTCTCGAGAGCCTATCTGGCCTCGGTTCGCGACGAAGTACGAGAACGAATCCGGCTCCGCCTCGAGTCGCGTCTTGCATCTGCGCAGGACGGGCCGATCAAGCTGGCGGCCCGGGCATGGGCGGTTCGCGGAGTTGTTTGAGGATGTGCCACCGTTACGACGCCCGCTACGGCCTCAGTTCGCCGGCCCGGTCCCCGCGGAGCCGGTGATCGTCACTTACCGGCCCAGTGCGCGACGTCGCGCATCAGGAACTCCTCCACGGCGATTCCGTCGCGACCGACGAGAAGCTTCCGATGCGGCCGGAATGCCGCGGAGAACGCATCGATCCCCGCCAGCGTCTCGCGCTTCCGCCCGGTGGTGACCTCGATCGCCGTCACTCGGCGCCCGGCCCGGACGACGAAATCGACCTCGCGGTTGCGCTCGCGCCAGTAGAACAGCTCGCCGACCCCGGCCGCCGCCGCGTTCGCGAGATGAGCACCGACCGCGGATTCGGTCATCCGCCCCCAGAACTCGTGATCGGCGCGGGCCTCGGCGAACGTGTAGCCGGCCACCAGCCTCGCGGCATCCCACTGCTGCGCGATCCACTCCGCGCCACGCAGCGTCGGCTCGTCCGCGCTGACGAAGTGAACGGGCAGGCCGATGTCGCCACAGACCTGCTGCACGAGCGTGGTCGTGCCGACCTGGCGCGCTCCGGCCACCACCTGAATGAAGCGCCGAGGCTCCTTCAGGCGGCGCGCCAGAACCGCGGCGTGGGGACGAATGTAGGGGGTCGACGATTTACTCAATGCATTGAGTAATGACAAGCTCCGCGCGGTCAGCGGACTCGCAGCAGCTTCTTCCGCAGATCCTCCACCTGCACGTTGAACGGCTGGCCGCCGCGCGCCGTCATCGGCGTCTTCTCGGCGAGACCGGTGATCAGTTCCACCATCAGCGGCCCTTCGTCGCCGAGGATGGACGGCAGGCGGCGCTTGAAGTCGTCGAGCTCGCGCACCGCGTACGCGCTCTTGTAGCCGGCGCCCTTCGCCATCGCGACGAAGTCCACCGTCAGTCCGCCGGGAATGTCCTGCGACCCGGACGTGTGATAGACGCCGTTCTTGAACACGAGGTGCGTCAGATTGCGCGGACGCGCGCCCGCGATCGACGCCAGGCTGCCGAGCTGCATCAGGAGCGAGCCGTCGCCGTCGAGCACGACGACGCGGCGGTCGGGACGCGCGAGCGCGATGCCGAGGCCGAGCGCCGACGCGCCGCCCATGAAGCCGGCGCACGTGACGGACAGATCGTCCGGCGCGATCTCACGCCACGCCGGCGCCGTCGTCATCGTCGGAATCACGACCGCGGTGCCGCGCTCGGCGGCGATCACGCGCAGGACTTCTTCCGGCTTCATCGACATCAGATCGTCTCCAGACCGACGAGCACCGCGGCCGGGCCCCGCCGCTCGCGCGCCATCCGGTGGTACTTGGGAATCAGGTGCACGTCGTTCGGGCCCTCGAGCCGCGCGTGCGGCACGCCGAAGACGTCGAGCAACGGCTCGCAGTAGCGCACCATCGAGTGACGCGATTCCTTCGGGTCTTTGTCTTTCTCCCGCGACAGCAGCCCGATCATGTAGAAGATCGGCACCTTGCCATCCATCGCGACACCGCGGAGCGTGTTGACGGACGCGTAGAGGCCGGCGTGCTGGATCATCATCACGCACGGCTCGCCGCCGATGTAGAAACCCGCCGCCGCGGTGGTGGCCTCGTCCTCCGTCGCGAACGTGATGACCTGCATGTCGCGCTCCTTGTCGAGCGCGGACAGCACGGTCTTCTGATGCGTGTCCGGAACCGACAGCACCCAGCCCAGATGCGAGTGCTGCGGCGGCTCCGCGACCTCCGCCGCGATCGCCGCGCGCGCCTCGCGGAACGTGTCGCGCAGCGTATCGATGATCAACGATGCCGGGATCGACTCGGGCATTTGCCGCCTCCTCCCCTTCGGGGTCGGTTTATCCTAATTCATACCCGTTCGTCCGAAAGGAACATCATGCGTACCTTCGTCGCCTGCCTCCTGACCGCCCTGCTCGCCGGGGCCACCACCGCGACGGCCGCCCCGCCGGAGCTCAAGACCGACGCTCAGAAGACGCTCTATGCGCTCGGCGTCGCGCTGAGCCAGAACCTGTCGCTGTTCTCGCTGAGCGAAGCGGAAATGGAGATCGTCGCCTCGGGCCTTGCCGACGGCGCCTTGAAGAAGACGTCCAAGGTCGACATTCAGACGTACGGGCCGAAGATCCAGCAGATGTATGCGGCGCGCGCCGCCGTCGCGTCGGCCGCCGAGAAGAAGACCGGCCAGGCGTTCGCCGACAAGGCCGCCGCGGACAAGGGCGCGACGAAGACGCCGTCCGGCATCATCGTCACGCCGATCAAGCCGGGCACCGGGCCGTCGCCGGCCGCGACGGACAAGGTGAAGGTGCATTACCACGGCACGCTCGTCGACGGCACCGTGTTCGACAGCTCCGTGCAGCGCGGACAGCCCGCGACGTTTCCGTTGAACAGCGTCATCAAGTGCTGGGGCGAAGCGATCCCGCTGATGAAGGTCGGCGGGAAGAGCAAGATCGTGTGCCCGTCGGCGGTCGCGTACGGGGACCGCGGGGCGCCGCCGCGCATTCGTCCGGGCGCGACGCTCGTGTTCGAGGTCGAGCTGCTCGAGATCGTGAAGTAAACACCGGCCGATGCCGGAGCTTCCGGAGGTCGAGGCGGCGCGCGTCCTCGCCACGCGCGCCGCGCGTGGCCGCCGGATCGCCCGCGTCTGGTGCGCCGACGACCCCATCGTCTTCGAGCGTGTGCCCGCGCAGAAGTTCCGGCGCGCGCTCACCGGCCGCCGCATCGAGGACCTCCATCGACACGGCAAGCATCTCTGGTTCGAGCTCGATCGCCGCCCATGGCCGTGCTTTCACTTCGGCATGTCCGGCGGCATTCACGTGATCGCGAACGTGGGGGCCCCGAAATGGCCCCCACACCCCCAGCGCTCGGGCCGCCCCGGGAAACCCGTGGCGGCCCTCGATCACCCGTGGCCGCCGCGCTTCACCAAGCTGCGGCTCCTGCTCGACGACGGCAACGAGCTCGTCTACGCCGACGCGCGGCGGCTCGGTCGCATCCGGCTCCGCGACGACCCGTCGAGCGAGCCGCCGATCAGCCTCCTCGGCTTCGACGCGCTCGTCGCGCTGCCCTCGACCGCCGCGATGGCGGACGTGCTCGGCGGACGCGCCGCGCCCATCAAGGCCGTCCTCCTCGATCAGTCGTTCTCCGCCGGGGTCGGCAACTGGATCGCCGACGAGGTGCTCTATCAGGCGCGCGTCGCGCCGAATCGGCCGGCACGAACGCTCTCGCGCGATGAAGTGAGTCGGCTCCGCGCGGCGATCCGCACCGTCATCGGCACGGCGGTTCGCGTCGGCGCCGACGGTGACCGCTTCCCGCGCACCTGGCTCTTTCACAACCGCTGGGGCAAGGCCGCGGGCGCCATCACGCCGCGCGGCGAGCGCATCCGGTTCGACACCATCGGCGGCCGCACGACGGCGTGGGCGCCGAGCGTCCAGAAGTGACCGGGGTGTCAGGAGCCGCTCCCGGTCCGTACGTACAGGACGATATAATGTCCGTACGGAGGGGCGGACCATGCGCAAGCGGCTCACGAAAACCGGCAACAGTCTCGCGCTCGTCCTCGACAAGCGATTGCTGGCGGCAACCGGGATCGACGCCGATACCCCGCTCGAGGTGTCGACCGACGGAGACGTGATCGTCATTTCACCGGCACGGGGCCGCCGGCGAGCCGCTCGCCTCAAGCAGATCGCGACCGAAGCCCATCGTCGGTACGGTGGAGTCTTCCGACGCCTCGCCGAATAGCGCGACCGCTCTTTCTCACGATCGACGAAGCGCTCGCGCTGCACGCCGACCAGATCGACCGCTACGGTGGCACAGGTGGACTGCGCGACGTCGGTCTCCTCGAGTCGGCCCTCGCGACGCCACAGGCGACGTTCGGTGACGCGTTCCTCCATCCGACGCTGCCGGAGATGGCCGCCGCCTACCTGTTCCACATCGCCCGCAACCATCCGTTCGTCGACGGCGACAAGCGCGCCGGCTTGATCTGCGCGATCGTGTTCCTCGGCTTGAACGGACTCGTCTTGAATGCGGACCCGGATGACCTCACCGACCTGGTGCTCGGTGTGGCTGAAGGACGGCTCGGAAAGGCCGACGCGGCGGTGTTCTTCGCCCGGCATTCCGTGCAGCGCCGGTGAGCGAAGGCGCCTTCTTCGCCGTCCTCGTCGTCGACGGCGCGCTCGCCGGCGCCGTCTACGCGCTCATCGCGCTCGCCTTCGTCGTCGTCTACAAAGCCTCGCGCATGATCAACTTCGCGCTCGGCGAGTGGGTCCTGCTCGGCACGCGGCTCGTGGCCGCCGGCGTCCATACGGCCGGGGTGGGCCTGCTCGCCGCCGTCGTCCTGGCGTGCGCCGGCATGGTGGCGGTGGCCGTCGCCTTCAGCCGCGGGATCCTGCGACACGTCACGAACCAGCCCGTGATCGCGCTCATCATGGTGAGCATCGGCCTCGGCATCCTGATGCGCGGGTCGATCCCCGTCGTCTTCGCCGGGGTGCCGGGCGCGATTCCGCTACCGACCCTGGACGCCGACATCGCGGTCTTCGGCGTGCTGTTCGCGATCGAAAAGCTCGTCGCGGCGGTGATCGCCGCCGTCGCGATCGTCGCGCTGACGTGGTTCTTCCAGGCGAGTCGGACCGGCGTCGCGCTCCGCGCCGTCGCCAGCGACCGCCAGGCCGCGTCGGCGATGGGCATCGACGTCGAGCTTCATTTCACGATCGCGTGGGCGCTCGCCGGCGCCCTGTCCGTGCTGGCGGGTGTGCTGTGGACCGCCGTCTCCGGCGGCGGGTTCGGCATCGAGGTCCTCGGCCTCAAGGTCTTCCCCATCGTCATCATCGGCGGGCTCGACAGCATTCCCGGCACGATCGTCGCCGCGATCGCCGTCGGCGTCCTCGAGAGCCTCGCCGCGGGCTACGTCGATCCGGTCGTGGGCGGCGGGTTCAGCCACGTCGCGTCGTACCTCGTACTGATTGCAGTCCTGTTCGTGCGCCCGTACGGTGTCTTCGGCCGTCCAGACATCGCGCGCGTCTAAAGGAGCGTCCATGGCAACGCATCGTCGGGTCAACGTCGCCTCCGGCCGGCAGCTCGAGCAGGTCGCGCACTATGCACGCGCCGCGCGTGTGGACGATACCGTCCTGCAATCCGGGACGACGGCCATCGACCGCGACGGCCACGTGCGCGGCGTGGGCGACGTCGTCGCGCAGGTCGACGCGATCATGACGATCGCGGCCGCGAGCATGGGCAAGGCCGGCAGCAGCTTCAAGGACGTGGTCCGCAACCGGATGTACGTCACCGACATCGCGCTCGGCGACGCGGGGGCCCGCGCCGTCGCGAAATACTTCCGCGACACGCGCCCGGCGGCCACGCTCGTGGAAGTGAACGCGCTGTCGCGGCCCGAGCAGCTCATCGAGATCGAGCTCGACGCCGTCGACGGCGCGGCGACGACGGCCCGGCGCATCTCGTCGGGGCGCGCCATCGAACACGAGTACGCCTATTCCCGCGCGGTGCGCGTCGGCGATCGGGTCTTCATCTCGGGCACGACGGCGCTGAACGCGCAGGGCAGCGTGGATGGCGTCGGCGACATGTACCGCCAGACGCGCGCCACGCTCGACACGATCTTTCGCGCGCTGCAGGAGGCCGGCGGCACGCGCGAAGACATCGTGTACACGAAGACGTATCTCACCGACCGGAACGCGACCGAGCCCTACACGCGCGCCTGGGTCGAAGCGTTGGGCGACGTCCGGCCGGCGTCGACGCTGCTCGGCATTCCCGCGCTCGTCCGCCCCGAGATGCTCATCGAGATCGAAGCCGAGGCGATCATCGGCGCCGGCCGCACGCGCCGCGACATCTACACGCAGCACGAACGCGAGAAGCCCCGCGGCTACGCGCGCGCCGTCCAGGTCGGCGACTGGATCTGGGTGAGCGGCTGCACGTCGATCAGCGCCGCCGGCGAGATCCAGGCGCCCGGCGACTGGGGCGCGCAGGCCGATCTCGCGCACGAGACGATTCGCTGGTCGCTCGCCGAGCTCGGCGCGTCGATGGACGACGTCGTCCGTCGCCGGACGTTCAACGTCGGCGGCGCGGCGCGGCGCCCGCACGGCGAAGGCCCGGCGTGGTTCGCGAAGAGCTGTCCGGCGTCGCTCGGCTGCACGATCGCGGCGCTCGCGCGACCGGAGATCGTCGTCGAGGTCGAAGTCGCCGCGGTCAAGGGCGCCGGCGCGAAGATCGAATGGATCGCGCCCGATCCCGTCGACGCGCTCGATCGGCCGCGCTCATGACGGCGGGACGCCGGCCGCTCGACGGCATCCGCGTGCTCGAGCTCGCGCAAATCGTCGCCGGCCCGTTCTGCGGCACGCTGATGGCCGAGTTCGGCGCCGACGTGATCAAGACCGAGATGCCGGGCAAAGGCGATGACCTGCGCCGCCTCGGCCCGGGCGAAGACGATCGGTCCTACTGGTACGCCGTCGACAACCGCGGCAAGCGCGTGATGACGCTGGATCTCCGAACGCCGCAGGGCCAGGAGATCGTGCGCAAGCTCGTGCCGCTCTGCGACGTGGTGCTCGAGAACTTCCGTCCCGGCGTGCTGGAGCGCTGGGGTCTCGGGTGGGAGGAGCTGCACCGGCTGAATCCGCGCCTCGTGATGGCGCGCGTGACGGCGTTCGGCCAGACCGGCCCGCTGCGCCAGGGGCCGGGCTTCGCGGCGATCGCGTCGGCGTTCGGCGGCTCGTGGTACCTGAACGGCCACACCGATCGACCGCCCGCGCGGCCAACGCCCGTCTATCCCGATTACCTGACGGGCCTCTTCACGGCGTTCGGCGTCATGGCGGCGCTGCGCCATCGCGACGCGACGGGCGAGGGCCAGTGGATCGACGCCGCGCTGTACGAATCCGCGTTCCGCATTCTGGAATTCACGACGACGCTCTACGGCCGCCAGGGCGTCGTGCGCGAGCGCGGCGCGATCCAGCACTCGGGATGGCCCGGCGGCGCCTTCGAGACGGAGGATGGCCGCTGGATCGTGTTCACCGCGCCGGCGCAACATCTGTTCGAGCGCGTGTGCACGATGATCGGCGAGCCGGACCTGCCGCGGGACCCGCGATTCGCCACCTACGAAGAGCGATCGAGGAACATCCCGAGCCTGATCGATACGATGCGCGGCTGGTTCGCGGCGCGCCCGTTCGACGACGCGGTCAAGGCGCTGCAGTCCCACGACATCCCCTACTCGCCGATCATGTCGATGGCGGACATCTTCGCGGATCCGCACTATCGCGAGCGGGAGATGATCATCGACGTGCCGGCGGACGGACTCGGCACGCTGCCGCAGCCGGGCGTGGTGCCGCGTCTGTCACTGACGCCGGGGCGCGTGTCGCACGCGGGACCGAATCTCGGAAAGCATACGGACGAGATCCTGACGTCGGTGCTCGGGATGTCGGAGGCGGAGATCGCGGCGCTGCGCGTCGACGGCGTGGTGTAACGCGAGGCCAGGTGGCGCGGCGGCACGCCGCGGCCGTGTCGTCACACGGCATCCGGTATCCCGTCGCGATTTTCGCGTGAGGTGTTACGGCCTGCTCATGACGGCCGCCGCCGCCGCGCTCCTCAAGCTGACCGCCGACCCGCGCTATCTCGGGGCGCGTCCCGGGGTGCTCGCCGTGCTCCACACCTGGACCCGCGCGCTGCTCTACCATCCCCACGTGCACATGCTCGTCACCGCCGGCGGGCTGCGCGGGACCGACCGGCGCTGGGTGCCGTCCAAACGTGCGGCGTTCCTCGTCCCCGGGCGGGTGTTGTCGCGGCTCTTCCGCGCCAAGGTTCGGGCCGGTCTCCGAAAGGCGGGGCTGTTCGATCAGGTACCGCTCGCCGTCTGGCGCCACGAGTGGGTCGTCCACGTCCAGCACGCCGGGACCGGCGAGAAGGTTCTCGACTATCTCGCGCGCTACGTCTTCCGCATTGCGCTCGTGAACAGCCGACTGGAACGGTTCGAGGACGGCCAGGTGACGTTCCGGTACCGCGACGGCCGGACCGGCACCATGCGGCGGTGCACCCTCGACGCGGTGGCGTTCCTGGGACGCTTTCTGCAGCACGTCTTGCCGCAGGGATTCTCCAAGGTGCGCCACTACGGCCTGTTCAGTCCGTCGCGTCGCGACCTCCTCGCCGATGCCCGGGAGCAACTGCTCGCCGCCTCGGCCAGCCCGCCGCCGCCAGCCCCGAGGTCGATCGCCCCGGCGCCCGTTCCCGCGCCGGAACATTCCCCGCGCTGCTCCGCCTGCGGGATCGGAGTGCTGCACGTCATCGAGACGCTGCCACCTGGCGGCCGTTCACCGTGAGCGCCGTGTCGCGCCGCCGACGAATTGTCTCCCCACCGTGGCTCTTCTCCGCGAGCGCGTCACGCGTCGTCCGTCGAGCCGACGAAACGCCGTCCGTAATCCCTCCCCGCCGCGCCCCGCCGGGCCGAGCTCCACCGTCGCTCGCGTCCGCGCGGGTCGCATGCGCCGCTCGCCATCTCTTCCTGTCGATCCCGAAACGCCGTTGAATCTCCAAGCGCGTGTCGCCGAAGGCGGATCGAGTTCAACACCGCCTTTTGCCGCGGCTTCGCGCGGCAAAAAGCCTTAATTCGTTACGCGGCTCCGATCTCGACGAAATCCCCCTCGGAACTCGGCGTTGGTACAGGCAAACCATCCTGCTTCAGGCCGTCGATATGAAACTCGATCGCTTGGCGGATCAACTCGAGAACTTCCGATCGGCTCTCGCCGACGGCCACGCACCCCGGCAGATCGGGAACGTGCGCGCCCCAACTGGTCTCGCCGCGTTCGACGACCACCATGTACCGCAGTTTCCCCATCGTCATTTCTCCCTCTTCAGGCCGGCCTGTCTGAAGATCGCGCTCAAGGTGCCGGGCGGAACGTCGAGACTTGGCTTTCCGGCAACCGTTACCGTTCCCGGCTTGCTCGCGTGCTTGTATTGTCGATGGCTCCCCCGCGTTCGCGCCAGCCTCCATCCGTCGTCCTCAAGCAGCCGAATCAGCTCACCGACCTTCAAGTGTGCGCGACTCCGTTTTCAATGACGTATTGGCCGTGTAACGCGCCGGATCAGCCGCCGCCGCGAGCGCAGCGAGCCGCGGTCGGCTGCATCCGGAAGTTCGACGATGGATCACAGCAGCGCTCGAAACTCGTCTTCGGTGAGTCCCGCATCTCGGACGATGCCTCCCATCGTGAAGGCGTTCACCGGATTGTGCCGAGGAATGGTGATGATGCGAACACCGTCGGTCATGACGATGTGCTTCCCGTGACGGGCGATGCGGAAGCCGGTTTTCTGGAGGGCGCGCACAGCGTCCTGATGGTTGATTCCGGGAATTCGCGGCACGTTCTACGAAGCGACCTCGACCTCACGGACGACGGTGCCCTCGAGCAACTCATCGCGGGCAGCGAGGTACTCCTGAATCGCTTCCTGGATGTTCTGAAGTGCTTCGCTCTCGGTGGCACCTTGGGACCAGCAACCCGGCAGCCCGGGCACCGACACGCTGAACCCCTCATCGGTCTCGCGCAGAGCGATTTTGTACTTCATCAGCGGTCCTCCTGGCTGATTCTACGCCGCGCTGTCTGTCGGCGGTGCCGAGCCTCTGGCCGTCGACCGTCGGGCCAGCGACGAGGTCGGCCGCGGCCGTATTCGGCGAACGTACGGATCAGGCGCGGCGGCGCGCCGTTTGCGCCGCCGCAAGTGTGACCGCCGTCGCCTGCATTCGGAAGTTAGAAAGCCCCTTGCCATAGGCCGTCATCGTATGACTCCATCTTCCTGCGCAGCCGGGCATAGAGTGCGTCGAGCCCCTTCCGAACCTTCTTATCCGTCGAGTGATTTGCTTCGGCCGCGATAAAACCGAGCAACTCGTCGAGATCGCTCAGCGTGTACCAAGCGACGTGTCTGCCGCCGACGAGCGCCGCTCGACGGAGCCTCACAGTCAGATCGGGTCCGGCAAACGTTTGGTCCAGAACCAGGAGCCGCTCGCGCGGTGTGAAGTTGACTGCGACCTTCTGACCGTCCTTGATCTTCTTCCGGATCGCCATAGCTTTCTAACTCTGATTATCCAGAACTGGATATCCCGATACGCAGGTCTGTATATCCCGGCGCGCGACCGTCCCACCGCGTCGGGATTCGATTCTTGACTTCACGCGACGTTACGACGAACCGCACCCGTGCCCGCGCGGTGATATCCCGCGGGCGCCAGCGGTATATCGCCGCCTCGAGCGTGCGCCCGGCGCGGCGTGCCGGTCAGCTGAACACGACGACGCCGCGCGCGACCTCGCCCGACAGCATGCGCGCGAACCCGTCGTTGATCTCCTCGAGCTCGTACGTCCGGCTCACCAGCTGATCGAGCTTCAGGCGGCCGTCCATGTACAGATCGACCAGCCACGGGAAGTCCACGTTCGGCTGCACGGTGCCGTACAGCGTGCCCTTCAGCGTCTTCTCCTGCAGCGCCATCGTGTACGGCGTGATCGGCGCGCGCACCGCCATCGCCGCCATGCCGACGATGACCGCCGTGCCACCGTTGCGGATCGCGTCCACGATCTGCAGCGTCGTCGCCTCGCCGCCGATCGCGTCGAAGGCGTAGTCGACGCCGCGGCCGCCGGTCAGCTCGCGCGCGCGGTCGACGACGTTCTCGCGCTTCGCGTTGACCGTGTGCGTCGCGCCGAACTCCGTCGCGAACTCGAGCTTTCGATCCACGAGGTCGCACGCGATGATCCGCGCCGCGCCCGCGAGTCGTGCGCCCTGCACCACGTTCAGGCCGACGCCGCCACAGCCGATCACGAGCACCGACGAGCCCGACTCGACCTTTGCCGCGCGCGTCGCCGCGCCGACGCCCGTCGGGACGCAGCAGCCCACCAGCGCCGCCTGCGGCCACGGCATGTCTTTGCGGATCGGCACGAGCATTTCGGACGGACAGACGACGCGCTCGGAGAACGTCCCGATGCGCGCCATCTGGAACACGTCCTGCCCGTCGCGCTTGAGACGCGTCGAGCCGTCCAGCATCGCCCAGCGCACGGACTTGTGCCCCTCGCAGAGAATCGACCGGCCGATCGAGCAGTAGAAGCAGCGGCCACAGTGCGCGCGGAACGAGAAGATCACGTGATCGCCCGGCTTCACGTGCGTGACGCCGGCGCCGACCTCGTCGACGATGCCGGCCGCCTCGTGCCCGAGGACCATCGGCAACGGCAGCGTCCAGTCGCCGTTCATGATGTGCCAGTCGCTGTGGCAGACGCCGGCAGCCATGACCTTCACCCGCGCCTCGCCCGCCTGCGGACCCTGCTGCTGGAGGTCGACGATTTCGAGCGGCGTGTTCGGCTTGTACAGGACGGCGGCCTTCATGGGGAACCTCCTTGGATGCCGCGCATCTTACCTCTATCCTTGCCGGCGCGGAGGGACACCATGAGCGACGTCGTACGCAAAATCGTCGAGCAGTACCGCAACTGGGGCCAGTGGGGCGCGGAGGACGAGCTCGGCACGCTGAACTACGTGACGCCGGAGGTCATTCGACGCTCGGCGCAGATGGTCCGGCGCGGCGTGAGCTTCTCGCTCGCGATCCCCTTCGACAGCTCGGGCCCGCAGATCAACCAGCCGCGGCGCTTCAACCCGATCCATCGGATGATCCTCACCGGTCCGGACTTCACGACCGGCGCCTTCCAGCGTCCCGGCGGCGTCGGCTTCGCCGACGACATGGTCATCATGGCGCTCCAGTGCGCCACGCAGTGGGATGCGCTCGCGCACTGCTTCCTCGACGGCCGCCTCTACAACGGCTACGACGCGAACCTCGTGTCGAGCCAGGGCGCGAAGAAGAACGGTATCCAGGCGATGAAGCGGCACCTCGTCACGCGCGGCGTCCTTCTCGACATCCCGCGCGTGAAGGGCGTCGAGTGGCTCGAGCCGGGCTACGGGATCACGGCGGCGGATCTCGACGCCGCCGTCCGTGCGCACGGTGTCAGCGTCGGCTCCGGCGATGCGCTGCTCATCCGCACCGGACAGATGACGATGTGCCACCGCCGCGGCGGTTGGGGCGACTACGCGGGCGGCGACGCGCCGGGATTGTCGTTCCACACGGCGGGCTGGCTCCACGAGCGACAGATCGCGGCCGTCGCGACGGACACGTGGGGCATGGAAGTCCGGCCGAACGAGATTCCCGACACCTACCAGCCGCTGCACCAGGTCCTCATCCCCGGCATGGGCATGCTCGTGGGCGAGATCTTCGATCTCGACGAGCTCGCCGAGGACTGCGCGCGCGACGGGGTCTACGAATTCCAGCTCGTCGCGCCGCCGATTCCGATCACCGGCGCCGTGGGCTCACCGATCAATCCGCTCGCCATCAAATAACGATCCAGGGAGCCACCAATGTCGACGTACGTCCTCGTGCACGGTGCCTATCAGGGCGGCTGGATCTGGAAGCGCGTCGCGGAACGGCTGCGCGCCGCCGGGCACGAGGTGCACACGCCCACGCTCGACGGCTGCGGCGAGCGTCGTCACACGATCCGCGCCGGCATCACCGTCGGCACGCACGCGCAGGAGATCGCGCAGCTCCTCTTCTACCAGGATCTCCGCGACGTCATTCTCGTCGGCACGAGCGCCGGCGGGATGGTGATCCAGAGGGCGGCGGAGCTCGCGCGCGACCGCGTGGCGGGCGTCGTCTTCGTCGACGCCCTCGCGCTGCTGCCCGGCGAGGAAGTCAGCAAGATCGTCAAGCGCCCCGCGGCGAACGAGGTCAGCGACGTCGCGACCGGACCGACCCGTGCCGACGCCGAGAAGCGGCTGTTCGCCGACCTCGACCCCGAGACACGCGCGTGGGCGCTCGCGCGGTACACGGTGCATCCGATCGCGGCGCTCGAGGCGCCGATGGACGCGACGAGCTTCTGGGACCAGACGTGGCGCGCAACGGTGATCCGCTGCACCCGCGCGGTCAATCCGCCGGAATCACACCAGCGCCGGACCGCGGAGCGGCTGAAGGTCGCGTATCACGAGCTCGACACCGGCCACTATCCGATGCTGAGCCGGCCGGACGAGCTGACGCGAATGCTGCTCGGTTAGCCCCGCACCTCGACGCCGGCCAGCCGCTCGTAGATCTTCACCACGCTCAACCCGTCCTCCTTGTTGAGGCCGGCGGCGCGCGCCATCTGGTAGACCTGCTGCGTGACGTTCGCAAGCAGCAGCGGCACGCCGAGCTGCTTGGCGAACGCGGTCTCGAGCTCCTGGTCCTTGTACGTGATGTCGACGGTGCCGCCGGGCGCGAAATCGCGCGCGAGGATCTTCGGCACGCCGCTCTCGAACGCCCAGCTGTTGCCGGTGCTCACGCGCACGACGTCGTAGATCGTCTGCGGATCGAGACCGGCCTTGACGCCCATCACGAGCGCCTCGGCCACCGCGACGCGGTTCACCTGGATCAGCATGTTGTTCACGAGCTTCATCGCGAGGCCCTGTCCGAGCCCGCCGACGTGAAAGACCTTCGTGCCCATGGCCTCGAAGAGGTCGCGGCACGCGTCGAACGTCTCCTTCGCGCCGCCGCCGATGATCGTCAGCTCACCGGACTGCGCGCGGCCCGTGCCGCCGCTGACGGGCGCATCGACCATCGCAATGCCCTGCGCCGCGAGCTGCTCGGCCAGACGCCGGGCAGCGAACGGATCGATCGTGCTCATGCACGCGACGACGTGTCCGCTCTTCGCGCCGCGAATGATGCCGTGCTCGCCGGCGATGACGGATTCGGCCTGCGCGGTCGTCTCCACCATGCAGATCGTCCGCTCGACGGCGGCGGCGACGCGCTCCGGCGAGCTCTCCACCTTCGCGCCGCGCGGGCGGAGCGCGTCGACCTTCCCGGCGTCGACGTCGTGCACGACGACGGAAAAGCCGCGCTTCAGCAGATTCGCCGCCATCGGTCCGCCCATGTTGCCGACCCCGATGAAACCAACCGAGCGCATGGCTCACACTCCTCCGGTGACGTCGATCGTCACGCCGGTGACGAAGTCGGCGTCGCGGGACGCCAGGAAACAGATGACGCGCGCCTGATCGGCCGCCTCGGCGACGCGCCGCAGCGGCGTGCGCGCCACTTCCCTCGCCCGTTCCTCTTCGGAGCGCCGGTCCCAGTGCGGCCGGATGCGCTCGGTCAGCGTCAGGCTCGGCGCGATCGCGTTCACGTTGATGCCGAACGGCCCGAGCTCGAACGCGAGCTTCTTCGTGAACGCGATGATGCCGCCTTTCGCGGCGGCGTAGGCGCTGCTGCTCGCGGCGCTCAGGCCGCGGCCGGCCACGGACGAGAGGTTCACGATCTTCCCGGCGCGCCGCCTCTTCATGACCGGCGCGACCGCGTGGCAGAACAGGAACGTCCCGTCGAGGTTGAACGCGAGCAGGCGCTGCCAGTCGCCGAACGGCAGCTCGTCGACCGGTGCCGCCGGCTTCGGAACGATGGTGCTGCCGCCGACGCCGTTGACGAGAATGTCGATCCGGCCGAGCTCGCGGACGACGCCGGCGACGAGCTGGTCGACCTGCGCGGCGTCGAGCGCATCGGCCCGGCGCGGGTGCACGCGGCCGCCGGCGGCGCGGATCTCGGCCGCCATCTTGTCGAGGCGCGCCTGGTCCACGTCGACGGCCACGACGGTGCCGCCTTCGGCGGCGATGATGTCAGCGGTCGCGCGGCCGATGCCGCTCGCGGCGGCGGTGATGAGCGCGATGCGGTCCTGGAATCTCATGCATGGGAGTCTACGTCACCAATGCCAGACCTGGTCGTGCTGCTCGAAGAGATCCGCGACCTCGGCGCGCCCGATCGGCTGCGCGTCGGCGACGCACTGCGGCTTCGCGATGGCGCGGTCGTCGAGGTCCTCCTGGACCCCGCGGCTCCTCGAACGGACGGCGCCGCTCGCCGACGCGCTCGGCCTCACGTCGCGCTGAGCCGCCGCGGCGGCCGCACCGCGAGCAGGTACAGCACGAAGCTCACGAGGACGGCGACCGGCGCCGCCCCGAACGAGATCGCGTACGAGCCCGTCGCGTCGTGAAGGAAGCCGGCGGCGGCCGGGCCGAGCGCGGCGCCGCCCCGCCACCCGAGCGAGAGAAAGCCGAACACCGCGCCGATCGACTTCAGGCCAAAGACCTCGGGCACGGCGCGGGCGAAGACGGTGTCCGCGCCGGCAAAGCCGATCCCGAACAGCACGAGCACCGCGAGCACCACCGTCTGCGACGGCTGCGCCAGCAACGGGACGAGCGCGACCGCCTGCACGCCGTAGAACGTCCACATGACGGGCTTCGTGCCGAGACGGTCGGACGCCGCGCCGCCGAGCACGCGCCCGACGACGGCGCCGATGCCGTACGCGGTGAGCGCGAACGCCGCCGCCTTCAGCTCGACGCCGCGATCGCGCGCGAACGGCACGATGTGGACCTGGAGCATCAGCATCACGCAGCCCGTGAGCAGCCACGAGACCGAGAACATCCACAGTCGCCAGTCGCCGATGACCTCGCGGAGCGCGCCCCGTCGCGACGCCGGCGCCGGGCTCGCCGCGCCCTCCGGAAACCGGACGATGACGCTCGCGAGGACACCGAGCAGGCCGAACCCGCCGCCGAGCGCGCCGAGCGCGACACGCCAGCCGAGGGCCTCGATCAGGAACGCGGCGATCGGCGCGCCCGTCATCAGGCCGAGATTGAAGCCCATCAGCACGAGCCCGAGCGCCAGCCCGCGGCCCGTGACGAACCATCGCGAGACCGTGGCCGTGGCGAGGATGTAGAACGCCGAAAACCCGATGCCGGCGATGACGCCGACGTAGAGATACAGCTGCCAGAGCGTCTGCACGGTCGCCGCGAGAGCGAACCCCGCGCCGGCCAGGCCGACGGTGAGTACCAGCGGCAACCGTGGGCCGCGCCGATCCGCGACGGCGCCGATGACGAACCCGAGGAACGCGCCGAGCATGAGGTTGATCGACATCGCGAGCGAGATGGCGCCGCGGCTCCACCCGAACGTGTCGGCCAGGATCGGCAGGAAGACGCCGAACGCGGCGAACGGATTCGCCACGGCGAACATGACGATGAACAGGGCGACGACGATCGCCCGCCGGCCGGGCGGGTTCAGTCCGCGGTCCGCGTCACGCGATCGGCGATCAGCCGGGCGATCTCATCGGCGCCGAAGCCCGCCTCGCGCAGCACCTCGACGCTGTGCTCGCCGAGACGCGGCGGCAGGCGTCGGATGTCCGACGGCGTCGCGCTGAACCCGTACGGCGGGTCCGGCATGCGGAGCGTGCCCTCGGTCGGATGCTCGACGGTGCGCCAGAAACCCGTTGCGACGAGATGCGGGTCGGACAGGAGCGACTCGACGGTGTTGACGACCATCGCGGGAATCCCGGCCTCGTCGAGCGCGGCGAGCCACTCCGACGACGTGCGCCCCGCCGCGAGGCGGCCGACTTCCTCGTACAGCGCATCGATGTTGCGGAGGCGCAGCGCGAGCGTCGTGAAGCGCGGATCGCCGAGCAGGTCGTCCCGTCCCGTGAGCGCGAAGAACGCGCGCCAGTGCGCGTCGTTGTACGGCAGGATCGCGAGATGCCCGTCCTTCGTCGCGAACGGCCGGCGGAAGCGCGACAGGATGCGCTTGTACCCGGCCGTCTCGATCGGCGGAATGAACGTCTCGCCGTAGAGATGCTCGACCATCACGAACGACACGAGCGTCTCGAGCATCGGCACGTCGACCGCCTGCCCCTGCCCCGTGCGCTCGCGATGCAGGAGCGCCGCGAGGATCGCCTGGACGACCGCCATGCCCGTCGTCTTGTCGGCCATGATCGTCGGCACGTACCGCGGCTCGCCGGCGACCGCCGCCTGCAGCGACGCGAGCCCCGACGCCGCCTGGATGACGTCGTCGTACGCCGGGCGGTGGCCATACGGTCCGCGCGCGCGGAACCCGTACGTCGCGCAGTACACGATCGCGGGACTCGACGCGCGCACCGTCTCGTATTCGAGGCCGAGGCGCTTCGCCGCCTGCGGTCGCCAGTTGTGCAGGAGCACGTGCGCGTCCCTGGCGAGGCGCAGCAGCGCGGCATGTCCGTCCGGCTGCTTCAGATCGAGCACGAGGCTGCGCTTGTTGCGATTGCACGTCAGGTAGAGCGCGGCCATGCCGGGATTCCGCGCGGGGCCGAGCTGCCGGGTCGTATCGCCCTCCGGCGGCTCGATCTTGATCACGTCGGCGCCCATGTCGCCGAGGATCTGCGCGGCGAGCGGCCCGAGCACGACCGTGCTGGCGTCGAGGATCCGGATGCCGTCGAGCGCACCCGGCACGTCAGTCCTTCGCCGCGCAGAGCTTCGGCAGCACCGTGCTGATCGACGTCTGGATGACGGCGTCGGCGAGCGTGTCCATCTCGGTCGGCTCGGCGTTGATGATGACGACGCGAGCGCCGGCGTCCTTCGCGGTCGGCACGACGCCGGCGATCGGCCACACGGAGAGCTTCGTGCCGATCGCGAGCATGAGGTCACAGCGGCGAGCCGCCAGCTCGGCGCGCTGAAGGTCGGTGGCCACGAGGCCCTGACCGAACGAGATCGTCGCGGACTTCAGAATGCCGCCGCACGTGCGGCACGCCGGATCTTCTTCGCCCGCGCGCACGCGCGCGAGCGCATGCGCCATCGGCGCGCGCTCGCCGCATGACAGGCAGACGACATCACGCATCGTGCCGTGGATCTCCACGAGGCGCTCCGGCGACGACCCCGCCTTGACGTGCAGGCCGTCGACGTTCTGCGTGATCAGCATGTCGAGCTTGCCGCGACGCTCGAGATCCACGAGCGCCAGGTGTCCAGGATTCGGGTCGACCTCGCGGGCCCAGATCTCGAGGCGGCTCTGCCACGACCGCCTCCGCACGTCCGGATCCGCCATGTAGTGCTGGAGCGTGGCCATCCTTTCCGCGCCCGGGTTCTTCGTCCACAGACCCTGCGGGCCGCGAAAATCCGGAATGCCGGAATCCGTCGAGATGCCGGCGCCCGTCAGCGCGACCACGCGGCTGGCTCCGGCGATCCAGCCACGCACGGTGCGAATCAGCTGTTCCACGCGCTCGATCTTACCCGAGCCATATACAATGCGGACCGATGATCGGCTCATCACCGCTCCGCAAGGAAGACACGCGCCTGCTGCTCGGTCGCGGACGCTTCATCGAGGACGTCACGCGCCCCGGCATGCTCGCCCTCGGCGTCGTCCGCAGCACGCACGGCCACGCGCGGATCGTTCGCATCGACGGCGCGCGGGCCGCGGCGATGCCGGGCGTCGTCGCCGTGTGGACGGCTGCGGATCTGCCGGAGGTCGCGCGCGGCATCGCCGGTCCCCAGAAGGGCCGCGCGTACGCGCTCGCGATCCTGGCCGCCGACGTCGTGCGCTTCGTCGGCGAGCCGGTCGCCGTCGTCGTCGCCGACGACGCGTATCGCCTGGCCGACGCGCTCGAGCAGGTCGTCGTCGACTACGATCCGCTTCCGGCCGTGACGACGGTCGCCGCCGCGGTCGCCGCGCGGACGCGCGTCCACGCGAGCTGGCCGGATAACACCGCCGTCGTCGCGCGCGGCGGGATGGGCGACGTCGACCGTGGATTCGCCGAGGCCGACGTCGTCGTCGAGGAACGGTTCCGGCACGCCCGGCTGGCGGCCGCGCCGATCGAGACGCGCGGCTCCGCCGCGTGGCGTGACGCGGACTCCGGTGGGCTCGTCGTCTGGTCGTCGACGCAGAATCCGTACTCGGTCCGCGACGGGCTCGCGGCGATTCTGGACATGCCGGCCGGCGACATCCGCGTCGTCGTTCCCGACGTGGGCGGCGGCTTCGGGCCGAAGGGCGCGCTGCATCCGGACGAAGTGCTGGTCGCCGCCGCGGCGCGCCGCCTCGACCGGCCGGTGAAGTACATCGAGACGCGGCGCGAGCACATGGCGGCGACGGGCCAGGATCGGGAGCAGGAGCACCAGATCCGCATCGGCTTCAAGCGTGACGGCACCATCGCGGCCATCGACGGCACGTTCGTCGCCGACGTGGGCGCGTACCCGATGCAGGGCGACGGGCTCACGCTGAACACGGTGAATCACCTGCCCGGTCCGTACCGCGTGCGCCATTACCGCAATCACGGCACGAGCGTCGTCACCAACAAGGTGCAGAACGCGGCGTACCGCGCGGCCGGCCGCCCCGAAGCCGTCTTCGTGATGGAGCGGCTGATGGACATCGGCGCGCGCCGGCTCGGGCTCGACCCCGCGGACATCCGCCGTCGGAATCTCGTGCGTCCCCAGGAGATGCCGTACCGCCCGGGCCTGACGTACAAGGACGGCGTCGCGGTCGCCTACGATCCCGGCGATTTTCCCGCGGCGTTCGAGCGCGCACTGGCGCTGCTCGGCTACGAGGCGTGGCGCAAGCGGCAGGCCACGGAGCGGCGGGGAACCGCGCGCGTCGGCGTCGGCATCGGATGCTACGCGCAGGGCACGGGACTCGGGCCGTTCGAAGGCGCGACCGTGCGCGTCGATCCGACCGGCAAGGTGTACGTGATGATCGGCGTCACCGCGCAGGGCCAGGGCCACGCGACGACGCTCGCGCAGATCGCGGCCGCGGAGCTCGGCGCGCGGTTCGACGACGTCACGGTCGTCGCCGGCGACACGACACAGTTTCCGTTCGGCATGGGCACCGGCGGCAGTCGCGTCATGGCGAATGCCGGCCCGGCGGTCGCGCAGACGGCGCGCGACGTGCGCGAGCGCGCCGCGCTCGTGGGCGCCGAGCTGCTCGAGTGCGCCGCGGCCGACGTGCGCGTCGCCGACGGCCGCGTGCATGTCGTCGGCGTGCCGGATCGCTTCGTCACGCTCGGTCGCGTGGCGCAGGCCGCGGTGCGGTCCAAGGCGCTCAAGCCGCTCGGCGAGCCCGGGTTGCACGCGTGCACCTACTTCTATCCCGACACCGTGACGTGGGCGTTCGGTACGCAGGCCGCGGCGGTCGAAGTCGACGTCGAGACGTATGCGGTACGCGTGCTGCAGTACGTCGCCGTGCACGACCCGGGACGCGCGATCAATCCCGTCATCGTCGAAGCCCAGCTGCAGGGCGGCGCCGCGCAGGGTCTCGGCGCCGGGCTCATGGAAGAAGTCGTCTACGACGAGAGCGGGCAGCTGCTCTCCGGCAGCCTGATGGACTACGCGATCCCCCACGCCGCCGATCTGCCGCCGCTCGGCGTCGAGCTGATCGCGCACCGTTCGGTCGTCAACCCGCTCGGCATCAAGGGCATCGGCGAAAGCGGCTGCATCCCGACCGCGGCGGTCATCGCCAACGCCGTCGAAGACGCGCTCGCCGATCGCGAGCTGACGATTCGAGAAGTTCCCGTGACCCCTTCGCGCCTGTTCGCTGCGGCTCGCCGGATCTCCTGAGCCTCATGCCGGCTCGCGACGCCAGGCCAGAGCCCGCGACCGTCGTGATGTTCGTCCGCCACGGCTCGACGCCGACCACCGGGAAGGTGTTGCCGGGCCGCGCGCCCGGGCTGTCGCTGTCGGACCACGGCCGCAAGGAGGTCGAAGCGACGGCCGAGCGCATCGCACGCGTCTCGAAGGTCGCCGCCGTCTATGCCTCGCCGCTCGAGCGGACGTGGGAGACGGCGCAGCCGATCGCCCGCGCGCATCGCCTGCGCCCGCGCGCCGAGCGCGGCCTGCTCGAGATCGACATCGGCGAGTATGTCGGCCTCACGCTCGACCGCGCGCGCAAGCTGCCGGCGTGGCGGCTGGTGCAGCGCCAGCCGAGCGCGTTCCGCTTTCCGGGCGGCGAGTCGTTCGTGGAGATGCAGGCGCGCGTGCTCGACACCATCGCGCGCATCGTCGCCCGGCATCCGGACGAAACGATCGTGGTGGTCTCGCACGGCGATCCGATCCGCGTCGCCGTCGCGCACGCGCTCGGGATTCACCTGGATCTGTTCCAGCGCATCCAGATCGCGCCGGCGTCGATCAGCGCCGTCGCCTACCGCGCGGCCAGCGTCAGCGTGCTCACCGTGAACTCGCTCGGCGACGACCTCGCCCGGATCGGCCTCGCATGACGACCCAGAGCCCAGTCGACGGGCGCCACGGGTTCCCCGGGGCGCTCGGAGCGTCGGGGGGTCTGGGGGGCCATGTCGGGGCCCCCCAGCAAATCGGATGACCGCGCCGTCCTTCGGCTTCGACGATCCGGATCACTTCACGGTCGGCACCGTCGGCCCGGCCGGCCAGCGCGTGTTCTATCTGCAGGCGCGCGACGACGAGCAGCTCGTGACGCTGAAGTGCGAGAAGGAGCAGGTGCGCGCGCTCGCCGATTACCTCGGCGGGATGCTCGAGAAGCTGCCCGCTACCGGCACCGCGCCCGGCACCGGAGACCTCATCGAGCCCGTCGATCCGGTCTGGGCGGTCGCGTCGCTCGGCATCGGGCACGACGAGACGCGCCATCGCATCGTCATCGTCGCCAAGCAGGTCATCGAAGAGGAAGGCGACGAGCCGGCGACCGCGCGCTTTGCCATCACGGCGGCCCAGGCGAAGAGCTTCGTCACCCGCGCGCGCGAGTTGATGGAGGCCAGCCGTCCGATCTGCCCGCTGTGCAGCCTCGCGATGGAACCGGGCGGACACGTGTGCCCCCGCAAGAATGGACACGCCGCTCCACACGCTTAGTCGCGGCGACATCACCGTGAAGGGCCGCATCCGGTGGAGCAGCAACGCCACGTTTGTCGTCGACGTCACGCTCGATGGCCACACCGTGCAGGCGGTCTACAAGCCCGAGCGCGGCGAGCGGCCGCTCTGGGATTTCCCTCCCGCGCTCTACAAGCGCGAGCTCGCGGCGTACGAGCTGTCCGAAGCGCTCGGCTGGGGCCTCGTGCCGCCGACCGTCGTGCGCGACGGCCCGCTTGGCGACGGCTCGCTGCAGCTCTTCGTCCCCGCCGACTTCGAGCGCCATTACTTCACGTTCTGCGACGAGCCCGCGCACCACGATCGACTCCGCGCGATCTGCGTGTTCGATCTCGTCGCCAACAACGCCGACCGCAAGGCGGGGCACTGTCTGCTCGGCGCGGACGGCGCCGTGTGGGCCATCGACAACGCGCTCACGTTCAACGTCGAGCCGAAGCTGCGCACCGTCATCTGGCAGTTCGCCGGCGAGCCGATTCCGGACGACCTCGTCCGGGATCTGCGCCGCGTGGTGGCGCGCGGCGCGCCGGACCCGGTCGCGAAGCTCATCGACGACGACGAAGCGAAGGCGCTGCGCGCGCGGGCGCGACGCCTGATCGCCGACGGGCGCTACCCGCACGACCCGGGCGGACGCAGTTATCCCTGGCCGCTGGTGTGAGGAGGCAGGAGCCATGAACGGACGCGTCGCAGTGTTGAAGGACTACGGCGGCGACTTCGAGCTTCGCGAGTACCCGGTGCCGGAGGCGGAGCCCGGCGCCCTCGTGATCAAGCTCACGCGCGCCGGCGTGTGTGGCTCGGACCTGCACATCTGGCGCGGCGAGATGAAGGACGTGTACGGCGCGCCGCCGCGCGATCTCACGTTCGGGCACGAGATGGCCGGGCGCGTCCATCGCCTCGGCGCCGGCGTCACCACGGATTCGAGGGGACGGCCGCTCGCGGAAGGCGACCGCGTCACGTTTCTCTACTTCTTCCCGTGCGGCCGCTGCCGCGTCTGCCTGCACGACGAGATGGCGAACTGTCCGCGCAAGGCGCGGGCGAATCGCGTGGCCGGTACCGCGCCCTACTTCAACAACGCGTACGGCGACTACTACTACCTGCGTCCCGGACATTTCGTCTTCCGCATCCCCGACGACATCTCCGACGACATGGCGACGCCGGCGAACTGCGCGCTGTCCCAGGTGCTGTACGGGCTCACGAAGGCCGGGCTGCGTCAGGGCGACAGCGTCGTCATCCAGGGCGCCGGCGGGCTCGGCCTCTACGCGGCGGCCGTCGCGCGCGATCTCGGCGCCGACCGCGTCATCGTCGTCGATCGCATCCCGGGCCGGCTGGAGCTCGCGCGGGCGTTCGGCGCGGACCACACGCTGAACATCGACGAGCTCGCGACGCCCGACACGCGTGTCGCCGCGGTGAAGGACCTGACGGAGGGCTTCGGCGCCGACGTCGTCGCCGATCTCGTCGGCTACCCGGACGTGATTCCGGAAGGCCTGCGGATGCTGCGGGTCGGCGGCATCTACCTCGAAATCGGCAACATCGCGCCGGGCAACGTGTTCTCGTACGACGCGACCGCGCTGGTGCGCGGCGGCACGCGCATGATCGCGATGGCGAACTACTCGCCGTGGGCGCTCGGCGAATCGCTCGCGTTCCTCGCGCGCACGCGCCACCGGTTCCCGTTCGACAAGCTCGTCTCGCACGTCTTCCCGCTCGAGCGCATCACGGACGCGTTCCAGCAGGCGGAATGGAGCCGGCGCGGCGGCGATCCGCTGCGCGTCTCGCGGGCGGCGATCTCGATGTAGCTACGGGCCGGCGCAGGCGGCGAGCACGGACGGAACGGGAACGAGGCGCCGATTGATCGGATCCGGGGCGAGGCGCACGCCCTCGAGCGTGTAGGCACCCAGAAGTGCCCGCGCGTCAGGTTCGCCAAAGACCACGAGGGTTATCACGCTGTTCCCTTGCAGCCGTACCCATGTCTGGCCGAGGTCAAGTTCGACCGTCCGTCCATCAGCCAGGACGAATCGGGCGGTGGCATGACGTTCGACGCCGAGCGCTTCGAGAATCGGCGCCGGCACGACCGTATAGGCGGCGCCGGTGTCGACCAGCGCCTCGAGCGACCCGAACCGTCGCCCGGCGGGGTCTCCGATTTCGAAGATCACGGTGAACGTTCCCACGGAGCCGATCGTACGTGTACGGCAGGCCTGGCGGCAATGTCCCGCCGTGGATACAGTCACCATCACGAGGACGTTGGCCATGCGCGGGGTCGTACGACGATCACTCGGGTCGGCACCATGGCCGTCTGTGGAAACTCACAGGACCACTTCGCGAGATCCGCTGGCCGACTTCACTGGCGGTCGCCCCGACTGGGACGATTTACGTCGGCATGGATAGTCTGATCACTCGTCTGTCACCGACCGTGGCGGGATACCGGGAAGAATGGCTCGTCGTCGACGATTGTGCGTCGCTGAGCGGCATGGGCGTCAGCTGCCACTGCGCGCCTTGACGACCTGAGAGCCCGCCGGTACCTTGCGCGCCATGAGCGACCACGGCCATCACCACGACCACGACCACGATCACGACGACGACCAGCCCGGCGCGCATGATGCGCCGCTGTCCGGACCGGCGCTCAAGGTCAAGGCGCTCGAGTCGCTGCTGATCGACAAGGGCCTCGTCGACCCGAAAGCGCTCGACGAGCTCATCGACACCTACGAGACGAAGGTCGGCCCGCGCAACGGCGCGCGCGTTGTCGCGAAAGCCTGGGTCGATCCGGCGTACAAGAAGCGGCTGCTGGAAAACGGCGGCGGTGCGATCGCCGAGCTCGGGTATCGCGGTCGCCAGGGCGAAGACATCGTCGTGCTCGAGAACACGCCGACCGTCCACAACATGGTCGTGTGCACGCTGTGCTCGTGCTATCCGTGGCCCGTGCTCGGGCTGCCGCCGGTCTGGTACAAGTCGGCGCCGTATCGCTCGCGCACGGTGATCGATCCGCGCGGCGTGCTGCGCGAGTTCGGCGTGGACGTTCCCGAGAGCGTCGAGGTCCGCGTGTGGGATTCGACCGCGGAGCTCCGGTATCTCGTGCTCCCGGAGCGCCCGGCCGGCACCGAACACATGACGGAAGAGCAGCTCGCGGAGCTGGTGACGCGCGACTCGATGATCGGCACCGGCCAGGCCCTCACGCCGGCAGGACGGCGATGAACGGCGTTCACGACATGGGCGGGATGCACGGGCTCGGCCCCGTCGAGCCCGAGCCGGACGAGCCCGTGTTCCACACCGAGTGGGAGCGCCGGGCGTTCGCGATCACGCTCGCCGCCGGCTTCCTCGGCGAATGGAACATCGACATGTCCCGCTATTCGCGCGAGCTCATGCCGGGCCCCGAAATATTGACGACGACCTACTACGAGCACTGGCTGTGGGGTCTCGAGCACCTGCTCGTCGAAAAAGGTCTCGCCACGCGGGACGAGATCGCCGGCCGCGTCAAACCGGCGCGGCCCTCGAAGCCGCTCCGCGTGCTCAAAGCTGCCGAGGTCGCCGCCGCGATCGCGAAAGGCGGCGCGCATCGCGTGAACGACGACGTGCCGGCGCGCTTCAAGGTGGGCGATCGCGTGAGGACGCGGAACATCAATCCGCTCGGCCACACGCGCCTGCCGCGATACGCGCGCGACAAGCACGGTGTCGTCGATCGCGATCACGGCGTGCACGTCTTCCCCGACGCGCACGCCGCCGGGCTGGGCCAGAAGCCGCAGCACGTCTACAGCGTGCGCTTCACCATGCAGGAGCTCTGGGGCCCGGACGCCTCCGCGCGCGACCGCGCCTACATCGATCTCTGGGACGACTATCTGGAGCCGGCATGACGCGTCCGGTGGACCTCGACGCGCTGCCCGCGATTCCCCGTGACGAGGAGGGGCCCGTGTTCCGGGCGCCGTGGGAAGCCCAAGCGTTTGCGATGGTCGTCCGGCTCCACGAGGCCGGGCACTTCGCGTGGAAAGAATGGGCCGAGCGGCTGTCCGTCGAGATCGCCGCCGCCCGCGATCGCGGCGAGCAGGACGACGGCACGCGCTATTACCACTACTGGCTGGCGGCGCTGGAGAAGCTCGTGACCGAGAAGGGCCTCATCGCGGGCGCCGAGCTCGAGCGCCGCGCCGAGGCGTGGGTCGAGGCCGCGAAACGGACGCCGCACGGGCAGCCGATCGTCCTCGAGCGCTGAGCGGCGCGTCCTTCAGCTCGATCTCGACGAAGACGAATTCGCTCGCGTTCGGATTCGCGACGTCGTGCTCGACGCCGGCGAGACGGAAGTACGGCTCGCCGGTCCGGAGCTCGGCGGTGGTGACGGCGCCGTCGGCGCCGCTGATCGCAAGCGGACCGGTCGTGAGCGGGACGACGACATAGGCGTATTCGTGGCGGTGCCAGCCCGTGGCGGTGCCGGGGGCGAAGCGCCATTCGACGACGCGCACGCGCTCGTCGTCGATCTTGATGGTCGGAACCGCGCGGCGGGTTTCGGACATGGACAGGCATCTTAACCAAGGAGGACGACATGGGCCAGACGATCAACCTGACCGCCGAAGACGGATTCCAGGTCTCCGCGTACCACGCGAAGCCGCAGGCCGCGGCGCGCGGCGGCATCGTGGTGATCCAGGAGATCTTCGGCGTCAACCACCACATCCGGAACGTCGCGGACAAGTTCGCGGCCGAAGGCTACGAGGTCATCGCGCCGGCGATCTTCGATCGCGTCGAGCGGAACTTCGAGACGGGCTACGCGCCGGCGGACATCGAGCGCGGCCGGGCCACGCGCGGCAAGCTGACGATCGACCAGGCGGTGATGGACATCCGGGCCTCCGTCAAGGAGCTCGGCAAGTCGGGCCAGAAGGTCGGCGTGGTCGGCTACTGCTTCGGCGGCACGATGGCGTGGCTGGCGGCGACGCGGATCGATGGCGTGGCCGCGGCGGTGAGCTATTACGGCGGCGGCGTGGCCGATGCGGCCGAGGAGAAGCCGAAGGCGCCGGTGATGTTCCACTTCGGCGAGACGGACGCGTCGATTCCGAAGGAGCACTGGGAGAAGGTGAAGACGCTGCATCCGAACCTGCCGCTCTTCGTGTACCAGGACGCGGGTCACGGCTTCCACTGCGACGAGCGCGGCAGCTACCACGAGGCGAGCGCGCGCGAGGCGTGGGGCCGGACGATCGAGTTCTTCAAGAAGCACGTGGGCTGAGCAGCCTTTTCGGACGTTTGAACCTGGGGCCCTGTCGGGGCCCCCAGGTTCAACGAATCAGCCAGTCCCAGAGACGCGCCGCGAACCTGACCGACGTCTCGACGTCTTCCTCCAGCAGATAGCGCTCGGCGACGAGCTCACGCGCCGCCCGCCGGATGCGGTCGAGATACTCGTCGCGCGACGCGTAGCGCTCCGCGACCGACGGACGCGGGTCGCCGCTCGCCTCCCGCTCCGCACGCGTCCGCGCGAACGGCAGCGTCGAGCCCGCGAACACGAGGAGCTGGTCGGCGCCTCCGATCGACGGGTGGCGTAGGTTCCAGCCCGTGTGCGTCGCCAGCGGCAGCGTGACCTCCGGCAGGCGGATCCCCGCCAGCTCGTTGCCGTCGTCGTCAACGGCCGAGACGAGCGAGCCGAACGCCGCACCGTCGGCCGGCGGCAGCGTCTGCATCACTTTCGCGTCGGCGTCCGCCCCGAAGTCGAGACGCCGCGGACGCGCGTGATGCGGCAGATATCGCGCGCCCGGAATGCGCTCGAAGATCTTCGCCAGCGATTCCGGCCACACCGCCGTGCCGTCGTCGATCCTCGGATGCCGGCTCGGCGGCGGCTCGACGCCCTCCGTCACCCACCGGTCCAGGTTCACCAGGCAGGCGCGCAGCAGCCGGCAATAGTTCACGACCGACCGCAGATTCTGCGAGCGCTCCGTCCAGCCCGACGGATCCGCGGCCGACGGCATCAGATCCGACGGCGGCCAGACGCCGACGCCGTGCTCCGTGCCCGTGAAGTGATAGACGCGGACGTTCGGTCCGTGCGCGATGTCGTGGTGCCCGTCGGGATCGGTGTGGATCAGCGACGCGTCGCCGCGGTGATACTCGGACGACGTGTTCGTGTAAACGACGCGCACGCGACCGCCGCGCGCGTTCACGCGCTCGTGGAGCGCGCCCCGCCGCCCGGTCTTGTCGTCCGTCACCGGCGCGTCGGTCGACGGGAGGACGTGCGTCATCATGTGCGGCCGGTCCTTGGAGTTCTGACCGAACCGCTGGTTGAACTCGCCGCGCATGCCGCCGGCGACGTTCGCGATGATGCCGTCGAACGCTTCCGCGCCCGCCTCGTCGACGTTCAGGTCGTCCCAGACGAGCGTGCGCAGCAATCGCCCCGTCTGCGACCGGCCATAGCCGTACACCCACCGCGCGTGCTCCTGCTTGAGCCACGACGCGGCATCACGGAGCGCCGCGAGGCCGAGCCCGAGCACGGTCGCGCCCGTCGCCGTGTAGGCGATCTGGTAGATGCGGCCCTTCGTGAACCCGCCGTCGAGCCAGACGTACCGCGGGTCCGCGACGACGCGTCCGCCGTCGACGCGCGCGAACCGCCATCGCGAGCGCGCGATCGTTTCCGGCGAGGCGTCGGGCTGATCGCGCACGAGCAGCACCGCGTCGCGCTCGTCGGGATCCGCCGCCGGATACGGCAGATGGCCGCGATCGGACAGCAGGAAATGCGGGACGTCGTCCGGCGCCTGGAGCTGCGTGTACACGCGCCCGCGAATCGCCGAGCCATCGGGGTTGCACGGCTCGACGCCATGCAGCCGGAACAGGCCCGGCAGCCCCGGAACATCCGCCTGCCAGCCGCACGACAGCACGACCCAGCCGCGGTGCATGAGGAATCCGTCGCCCACGTCGATCGCCGGGTTCGGATCGGACGTCGGGCCGAAGACCGGGCGCGTCGCGTGGTTGAAGTTCGGGACGGCGACGGTGTTGCCGCGGTTCACGACGTCGACGATCGCGCGTCCGCTCGCGCGGCGCCGCTCGACCGGCACGAGCAGCGAGACGTCCGCGGCGAACTCGACGCGCCCCGCCGCGTTGCGCGGCGCGAGCGTGATGTCGGCGATGCGGGCGTTGACCGGATGCGTCGGATCGATCGCGAAGCGCAGCCGGCCCTTCCGCTCCTCGTACGGTCCGGCGTCGCCGAACGCGCGACCGTCCGCCAGCGGACGGCGCAGCGCGACGTCGAGCCCCAAGACCGGCACGTCTTACCTCCGGCCGCGACGGAGCGCCCGGCCCGCCCGTGCGCCGGTATGACGGCCGTCTTCGCCGACCACGACGCCGTTGACGAGCACGGCGCGAATCCCGGTGGGATGACGGCGCGGCTCCGCGTATGTCGCGGTGTCGGCGATCGTCGCGGGATCGAACACGACGACGTCGGCGAACGCGCCGGCCCGCAGCGTGCCGCGGTCCACGAGCTGGAATTTCTTCGCCGACATTCCCGTCATGCGATGAATCGCCATCGCGAGGTCGAAGACCTTCGCGTCGCGCACGTAGTGACCGAGCACCCGCGCGAAGCAGCCGTACAGACGCGGATGCGGTTTACCGCCGGACGGCACGCCGTCCGACCCGATCATCGTCGTCGGATGCGCCATGACGGCCTTCACGTCGGCCTCGTCCATGCCGAACGTGACGACGAAGCACGCCTCGCCTTCGGCCGCGAGCACGCGCTCGACGGTGTCTTCGATCGCGACGCCCCACGCCTGGGCCAGCGCTTCGAGCGTCTGCCCTTCCCACTCGGCGTGCTTCGGCGCCGATGCGATCAGCACGTCGGACGCCGCGAGGGTGCCGATGCCGCCGGGACTGTCGCGCCGGAACGCGCCGTTCTGGACGACGGCGAAGAGCGACGTGCTGCCCGCCGTGTACGGGTACTGGTCGGCGGTGACGTCGACGCCGCGCGAGCGCGCGTCTTCGATGAGCTTCAGCGAATCGCGGACGCGGCCCCAGTTGCGCCGGCCGCTGGCCTTGTGGTGCGAGATCTGGACAGGCACGCCCGCTTCCTCACCGATCCGGATCGCTTCGCGCACGGCTTCGAGCAACGCGTCGCCTTCGTTGCGCATGTGCGTCGCGTAGAGACCGCCGGCCGCTCCCCCGAGTTCGCGCGCCAGCGCGATGATCTCCTCGGTCGCGGCGTAACGCCCCGGCTCGTAGATGAGGCCGGTCGACAGTCCCACCGCACCGGCGCTGACGCCTTCGCGCACCCAGGCGCACATCTCGTCCAGCTCGGCACGGCTCGGCGGGCGCTGCGCCAGGTCCATCGCGCCCCGGCGCAGCGACCCATGCCCCATCAGGACGGCGACGTTCAGACTCGGGCGGGCTTCGTCGACATGCTCGAGATAGCCGCCGAAGCCGTCCCACGGCTTCGGATTCGCGTCGGGATGGATGCGGCGGAACCGCTGCAGGCCCGCCGCGAAGGGCACGACGCCTGATCCGCAATTGCCGACGACGTCGGTGGTGACGCCTTGCAGAACCTTGAACGCCATCTCGGGCTCGAGCAGCACGGCGAAATCGTCGTGCGTGTGGACGTCGATGAAGCCGGGCGAGACGGCGAGGCCGCGGGCGTCGATCTCGCGCGCGCCGCGCCCGGTGACCGCCCCGACGGCGGCGATCCGGTCACCGCGAATCGCGACGTCGGCCGTCACGCCGGGCGCACCGGAGCCGTCATAGACGGTGCCACTGCGAATCACGAGGTCGTGGAGCGTCACCTGCGCCACTTCTGCGCCACGTAGTCGACCAGCACGTACTCGCCGAGCTTCTCGGGATCCGCGAAGAACGCGCGGCCGCGATTGATGCGCGCCATCTGCTCGACGAACGCGGTCAGCATCGAGCTCCGCTCGAGCATGAACGTGTTGATCGTGATCCGGTCGCGCGTGCAGCGCTGCACTTCCTTGAGCGTCTCCTGGATCGTGCGCAGCGTCGGCGGGTATGCGAAGTCCGCCTCGGCGCCTTCCATGTGCGCCGTCGGCTCGCCGTCGGTCACCATGATGATCTGCCGATTGCCGGCCTTCTCGGAGGCGAGCAGCTTCCGGGACAGCTGAAAGCCCGCGTGCATGTTCGTGCCCACGTTCCACTCGCTCCACGAGATGCCGGGCAGCTGGTCGATCTTGAACTCGCGGGCGTACAGCGAGAAGCCGACGATCCAGAGCCGGTCGCGCGGGAACTGCCCGCGGATCAGCGCGGCGAGCGCCATCGCGACCTTCTTCGCCGCGATGAAGCAGCCGTTGTTGATCATCGAGCGGCTCATGTCGAGCATGACGACGGTCGCGGCCTGCGTCTGCCGCTCGGTCCGGAAGACTTCGAAGTCCGGCGGGGCGAGCTGCACCGGCGTGCCGGGACCGTTGCGCTCGACGCCGTTCATGACCGTGCGGCGCAGATCGAGCAGGAAGGGATCGCCGAACTCGTAGCGCTTCGCCTCGTCCATCTGGTCGCCGCCGGCGCCGCGCTGCTCCAGGCGATGCCCGCCGAACCGATCGCGCTTGAGCCGCGCGAACACGTCGCGCAACGCCTTGTCGGCGATCTTGCGGATCGCGCGCCCGGTCAGCTCCAGCCGGTCGCCGCGGCGCTCGAGATAGCCGGCCTCTTCGAGCTTCTTCGCGATCTGCTGCAGCTTCTCCAGCTCACGGCGCGCGTCCGGGCCGAGCGCGCGCTCGACGTCGCCCGGGTCGATCTTGTCGAGGTCCTCGGGATTCTGGACGCGCCGCACCTGCCGCTCGAGCTGGTCCATGCGCTGCAGCTCGTCCATCAGCTTCATGGCTTCCTGGAACGTGAGGTCTTCGTCCCCGCGGAAGTCGTAGCGACGGCGCATCTCGTCCATCGGCATCAGCTCGCCGAGGTTCATCGCGAGCTGGTGCAGCTGCGCCTCCAGCCGCTCGTCCTGCAGCATGAGCGAGCGCATCATCTCTTCGAGCTGGCCGCGCTGCTCCGGGCTCAGGCTCTGCATCAGCGACTGCATCTGCGCGATCTGCTGCCCCATCTGCTGCATCAGATCGTCGAGGCTCTCGGCGCCGGGGAAGAAGTCGCCCCACTTGTCCTTGAAGGCCTGGAAGTCCGGCTCGCCGCCCTCCGCGCGCTCGCGGAGCATGCGATTCAGGTCGGACAGCATCTCGCGCATGCGGCGCAGGTCGTCCGGCGTCATGTTCTCGAGGGAATCCATCATCCCCTGCATGAACGGACGCATCATCTGCTGGCGCAGCGAATTCATCAGCTCGTCGAACTGGCGCTTCGCCTCCGGATCGACGAACTCGTAGTCCTGCAGCTCCTTGATGCGCCCCGCCGGGTCGGGCGGCAGCGTGTCCAGTCGCTCTCGCGCCTTCGTCGCGCGCGCCTCGCTCAGGCGCTGGTCGATGCCGGCGCGCTCCGTCTTGAGGATCTCGTCGAGCTTCTTCTTGATGTCCTCGAGCGACGAGCCGAGGTCGTAGCGGTCGAGCGCCTGCTGGCGGCGCTTGCGCAGCTGCTCGAGGAGATCGCGCAGGCCGGGAACGCGCGCGTCCTTCGTCTGCACGCCGCGCTGGAAGATGCGGCGGAGCGCGCTCCACGGATCGCCCTCGGCGAGCAGGTCCTCGGACATCGCGTCGAGCAGCGCGTCGGCATCGAGCTCGAGGCGCTGCGTGCCGTCCCACCGCGAATAGCGGATGCGCATCGCCCGCCGTCTCCTAGCTCCGGTACCGGAGCTGTCCGCCGACCACGTCCTTGTTGAGCTTCTTCGTGAGGTGCAGCCCCTCGAGCACGAACTCGACGGCGGCGGCCACCTCGGCGGGCTCCGTCGCGCCGAGCTTCTTCGCCGCGAGATGCAGCGGCCGCACCTCGCCGGCCTGCCGCACGTACTCGGTGGCGGGCATCGCGTCGCCGACGTCCATGCGGAGGCCGGCGGCGAACGCCTTGACGACGTCTTCGAGCTCCGCGGCGGAGAACGTGCGATTGAACACGTTCAACACCGCCTTCTGCGCGAGCTTCGCGAGCACCTTGTCTTCGCCGGTGTCACCGAGGGTTTCGAGCTCGATCTTGCCGCTGGTCGATGCACCGACGGCCACGAGATCGCTCACGCGCGGCGTGACGGTGCGCTCGCCGAGCCGGATGGCGCGCTTGTACGCGTTGGACAGCACGTTCTCGTAGTTCGCGATCGACACGCGCACGGACACGCCGGAGCGCTGGTTGATCTCGGTCGCCTTCCGCGCGAGGTGCGTCATCTCCGCCACGACCTGCTTCATGTACGCGGGCACGACCGTCTCGACGCCCTCGTCCGCGAAGCGATTCCGCTCCGCGTCCATGATGGTGATCTCGTCGGCGAGCTTTCGCGGGTAGTGCGTCCGGATCTGCGAGCCGAACCGGTCTTTCAGCGGCGTGATGATCCGCCCGCGGTTCGTGTAGTCCTCGGGGTTCGCGCTCGCGACGACGTAGAGATCGAGCGGCAGCCGCACCTTGTAGCCGCGGATCTGCACGTCGCGCTCTTCCATGATGTTGAGCAGGCCGACCTGGATGCGCTCGGCGAAGTCGGGCAGCTCGTTGATCGTGAAGACGCCGCGATTCGTCCGCGGCAGCAGCCCGTAGTGGATCGTGAGCTCGTCGGAGAGATACCGGCCCTCGGCCACCTTGATCGGATCGACCTCGCCGATCAGATCGGCGATCGTGATGTCGGGCGTCGCGAGCTTCTCGCCGTACCGCCGATCGCGCGGCAGCCACGCGATCTCGACGCCGTCGCCCTTCGTCGCGAGCGCTTCGCGGCACGCGCGGCAGATGGGCGCGAACGGATCGTCGTTGATCTCGCAGCCGGCGACGACGGGCAGCTCGTCGTCGAGCAGCGCGATGAGCAGTCGCGCCATGCGCGTCTTCGCCTGCCCGCGCTCGCCGAGAAAGATGACGTCGTGACCGGAGAGGATCGCGTTCTCGATCTGCGGCAGGACCGTGTCTTCGTAGCCGATGATCCCGGCGAAGACGGGCTTGCCGCCACGCAGCCGCGCGACGAGGTTGTCGCGCAACTCCTGCTTCACCGAGCGTGACCGCCAGCCGCTCGTCCGCAGATCACCGACCGTGTGCGCCTTCGCCATGTGGCTCCTCAATCGCGTCCGGAATTGCGACCAGCCTACACCGGAGTATCATACCGGCGCCGATCTGAATCGCCCCCGAGAGAGGAATTCCATGACCGCCATCAGCCAGTCCGTCGACCTCGATCGTCGCGGCGCCGTCGCCGTTCTCACCGTGAACAACCCGCCCGTCAACGCGCTGAGCCAGCACGTGCGGCAGGGCCTGCACGAAGGCATCACGCAGGCGTCCGCCGACGCCGCGGTGAAGGCGATCGTGATCACGTGCGCCGGGCGCACGTTCATCGCCGGCGCCGACATCACCGAGTTCGGCAAGCCGCCGGCGGATCCGTCGCTGCACACCGTGCTCGATCTGATCGAGGGCTCGTCGAAGCCGGTCGTCGCGGCCATTCACGGCACCGCGCTCGGCGGCGGGCTCGAAGTGACGCTCGCGTGCCACTACCGCGTCGGCGCGAAGAGCGCGCGGTTCGGTCTGCCGGAAGTGAAGCTCGGCCTCCTGCCCGGCGCCGGCGGCACGCAGCGGCTCCCCCGCGTGGTCGGCGTGCCGAAGGCGCTTCAGATGATCGTGAGCGGCGATCCGATCGGCGCCCCGGACGCGCTCACGTTCGGCCTCATCGACGAGATGACGGATGGCGAACACACGGCGGCGGCGGTGGCGTTCGCCGAGAAGGTCATCGCCGAGAAGCGGCCGCTCAGGAAGATCCGCGATCTCGCGGACAAGATCGGCGAAGCGAGGGGCAAGCCCGAGATCTTCGCGGAGTTTCGCAAGTCCGTCGCGCGCCAGACGCGCGGCTTCCGCGCGCCGGGCAACTGCATCAAGGCCGTCGAAGCCGCGGTCAACCTGCCGTTCGCCGAGGGACTCAAGCGCGAGCGCGAGCTCTTCACCGAGCTGCTCAACTCGCCCGAGTCGAAGGCGCAGCGCTACTTCTTCTTCGCCGAGCGCGAGGCCGCGAAGATCCCCGACGTGCCGGGCGACACGCCGGCGAAGGACATCAGGAAGGCCGCCGTCATCGGCGCGGGCACGATGGGCGGCGGCATCGCGATGAACTTCGCGAACGCCGGCATCCCGGTCACGGTCGTCGAGGTGGCGCCGGACGCGCTCGACCGCGGGCTCGGCATCGTGCGCAAGAACTACGAGGCGACGGCCTCGCGGGGCCGGCTCACGATGGCGGACGTCGAGAAGCGCATGGGCCTGATCACGGGCACCACGGACTGGAACGCGGTGAAGGACGCCGACATCATCATCGAAGCCGTCTTCGAAGAGATGCCGATCAAGAAGGAAGTGTTCGCGAAGCTCGACGGGCTCGCGAAGCCGGACGCCGTGATCGCGACGAACACGTCCACGCTCGACGTGAACGAGATCGCCTCGGCCACGAAGCGGCCGGAGAGCGTCATCGGCATGCACTTCTTCAGCCCCGCCAACGTGATGCGGCTGCTCGAGAACGTGCGCGGCGCGAAGTCGTCGAAGACGACGATCGCGACGGCCATGACGGTCGGCCGGAAGATCGCGAAGGTGCCGGTGCTCGTCGGCGTCTGCTACGGCTTCGTCGGCAACCGCATGCTGCACCAGCGCGGTACTCAGGCGGAGAAGCTCATTCTCGAAGGCGCGCTGCCGCACCAGGTCGATCGCGTCCTCACCGATTTCGGATTCCCCATGGGCCCGTTCGCGATGGGCGATCTCGCGGGCCTCGACGTCGGCTGGCGCATTCGCAAGGGCCGCGGCGTGAAGTCGCCGGTGGCCGACCGCATCTGCGAGCTCGGACGGTTCGGGCAGAAGACCGGCGCGGGCTACTTCCGCTACGAGCAGGGCGACCGCACGCCGATCCCGGACACCGACGTCGAGAAGATCATCGTCGACGTGTCGACCTCGATGGGCATCACGCGCCGCCCGATCGCCGACGAGGAAATCCTCCAGCGCCTGCTGTATCCGATGGTCAACGAGGGCGCCAGGATCCTCGAAGAGAAGATCGCCATCCGCGCGTCGGACATCGACGTGATCTGGGTGTACGGCTACGGCTGGCCGGTGTATCGCGGCGGCCCGATGTTCTGGGCCGACCAGATCGGTCTGCCGGCGCTGCGCGACCGGATGCTCGAGTTCAAGAAGCAGAGCGGCGACGACTTCTGGGCCCCCGCGCCGCTGCTCGCGCGCCTGGCCGACGCGGGCAAGGGCTTTCTCGACAAGTGACGGCGGCCGGATGGGTCGAGACGTACCGGGGCACGGTGTACCGGTGGGAGCTCGACCACAACGACCACTTCACGGTCGCGTACTACTTCCAGCGCTTCGGTGACGCGGCGCAGGCCCTGCTCGCGGCGCTCGGCCTCGCGCCGGGCCGCGTGCGCTCCGCCAGTCTCTTCGTGCGGTACATCAGCGAATTCCACGCCGGCGGTCTGCTCCACATCGACAGCGGCGTGATCGACGTGCGCGACGACGGCTTCGTGGCCGGGCACACGCTGTTCGATTCGGAATCCGGCGCTGTCGCCACGACGGTCGAGCACCGCTTCGTCGTCCACGGCGGTGGTCTCACCGCCGCCGAGCGGCGGAATCTCGAAGCCCGGCGCGTCGCGTGGGACGCCGCGCCGTGCGAGCGGCGGCCGCCGCCCGTCGCGCTCGACGGTTTCCGCGACTCCGCGCGCGATGTCATCAAGCCGGCCGAGCTCGACGGCGCCGGCCACGTGGGCCTCGCCGCGTACATCCACCGCTTCTCGGCCGCCAACGGGCACGCCATCGCGGCGTTCGGGATGACGGCGGGGTACATGCAGCGCGAACACCGGGGGTTTTCGACGTTCGAGTTCCAGTTCGCGCTCACGGGCGCCGCGCTCGCCGCCGGCGACATGGTGCGCGTGCGCAGCGCGCTGCTGCACGTCGGGTCGTCCTCGATGCGCATCCAGCACCGCATGACCAACGAGCGGACCGGCCAGGAGGTCGCCACGCTCGAGCAGTTCGGCGTGCATCTCGACATGGACGCGCGGAAGTCGACGCCGCTGCCGGACGCGATCCGCGCGCAGGCGCTCGCCGTGCTCGTCCCGACTACCTGATCACGGAGGACCGGATGGAACAGCGCAGCCTCGGCAAGAGCGGTCTCAGCGTTGGCGCGATGGGTCTCGGCCTGATGTCGATGTCCGGCGTCTACGGCAAGCCCGACGACGACGAGTCGATCCGCACGATCCACAAGGCGCTCGATCTCGGCGTCACCCTGCTCGACTCCTCCGACATGTACGGCTGGGGCCAGAACGAGCAGCTGCTCGGCCGCGCGCTCAAGGGCCAGCGTGACCGCGCGTTCGTCGTGACGAAGTTCGGCCAGGTCCAGAACCCGGCCGGCGGTCCGAACCTCGTCGACGGCCGGCCGGAGTACGTCAAGCAGGCGTGCGACGCCAGCCTCACACGGCTCGGCATCGACCTCATCGACCTCTACTTCCAGCACCGCATCGACCCGAAGGTGCCGATCGAGGACACGGTCGGCGCCATGTCGCGGCTGGTCGAAGCGGGCAAGGTGCGCGCGATCGGCCTCTGCGAAGCCGCGCCGGCGACCGTGCGTCGGGCGCACGAGGTCCGTCCCCTCGCCGCGCTCCAGAGCGAGTACTCGCTGCTCTACCGGAAGGAAGCCGAAGAGATCCTGCCGACGCTCCGCGAGCTCGGCATCGCGTACATGGCGTACTCGCCGATCGGCCGCAGCCTGCTCTCCGGCACGGTCCACAGTGCCAGCGATCTGCCCGAAGGCGATCGTCGCCTCGCCCATCCGCGCTTCCAGGGCGAGAACCTGACGAAGAACGTCGGCATCGTCACGAAGCTCGAAGCGATGGCGAAGCAGAAGGGCTGCACGCCGCCGCAGCTCGTGCTCGCGTGGCTGCTCGCGCAGGGCCCGGACATCGTCCCGATCCCCGGCACGAAGCGCGTCAGCCGGGTCGAGGAAAACGTCGGCGCGCTCAACGTGAAGCTCTCGGCCGACGAGGTGCAGCGGATCAGCGAGATCGCGCCGGTGGGCGCGGGCGCCGGCCCGCGGTATCCGGAAGCGCAGCTCAAGGGCGTCTACATCTAACGCTCGCGCAGCGTCATCACCGGACAGGGCGCCATGCGGATCACCTTGTCGGCCACGCTGCCGACGAGGAGGCGATGGATCTCGCCGCGTCCATGCGTGGCGAGCAGCACGAGATCCGCGTGCTCTTCGTTCGCCGCCTGGACGATCTCGCGGTACGGCACGCCGACGCGGAGCTCGGTGCGCACGCGCAGTCCCTCGCGTCGCGCCGTCGCGCCCCATTCCTCGAGGAGGCCCGCCCATTCGCGGCCGGCCTCGGAGAATTCCACGACGGCTGCGCCGGCGAGCGGGCCGTGGAACACGCGCGCGTGCGGCGCCGCATCGTCGGTGCGGGGAACGCCGAGCTGGTGCGCCGCCTGTCGCGACCGAAGCTCGGCGAAGTACTCCTGCTCACGGTAGAGCATCTCGACGTCGAGGGGCGTCGCCGGCAGCACGTGGAGGAGGATGAGCTCCGCCCCGGTCGTCTCCGCCATGCGCTGGGCGGCGCTCCACGCCTTCTTCGAGCCTTCGGAGAAATCCGTCGGTACGAGAATCCTGGCGAATGCGCCGGTCGTGTCCATGTCGCCCCCCTTGGGGGGTGCGAATGCACGAAGAATGCCGGAGTTAAGTCCTCGAAATCACACGGTTTACGAGCAATGGCATGGGGCGAACGCGTCCCTCCGAGGCGCGGACGCCTCAGACGGCGCGGCTCACGCCGGCCGGCGGCGCGCTCGCGCTCGTCCTCCACGAGTCGGCGGGCCGCCGGCGACGGCGGCGAGACCGGATCGTCCTCCGCGGGGCGCGCGGGCACAATGTGAAGAACATCGACCTCGAGATCCCGCGCGATCAGCTCGTGGTGATCACGGGGTTGGCGGGGTCGGGCAAGTCGTCGCTCGCATTCGACACGATCGCCGAGACACGGATCGCAATCGCGATCATCGTGGCCGGCGTCGCCGGCAAGTCATTCGGCTTCGATCCCCGGGGTGGTACTCGCGCTCCATCACACTGCCGATCACCCGCGCGGACGGCACCCCGCTCCGCCCGGTCGGGGACCTCGACAGGCGGGCGAAGCGGTAGCGGTCCTGGTTCCGCCGACCCCAATGTCTGTGGCGTATCCATCTTTGGGCATTGTGAGCGTTCCCATCCCGAGTCTATGTCGCCGCCATGCCCCTCAGCGCCGCGGACTACCGGCCGCGCGACGCCGAGCACGCCGTGCTGTACCGCGTGATCGACGAGCACCTCGAGGCCTTCCTCGAGACG
>JACPCW010000088.1:10185-87298 GCA_016184365.1 Candidatus Rokuibacteriota bacterium | reverse complement strand
GTGTGGTGTCCCGGCTGAGGGCAGCAGATCGCGATCCCGGCCGGGATCAAGAGCGGCGACATGTTCGACTGCCCGAACTGCGCAGGCCTGACGCTCCGGGCCATCGAGGCGAACGGCGTCTGGACGATCCGCGAGGTCAAGAAAGGCGAGCTGCCCGATCGGGAACGAGCTGGTCGTGCTTCCCGATGACGTCCAGCCCGGCGACCTCGTCGAGTGCCATGGCGCACGACACCGCGTGACGTACGAGTTCGGCAGCTACGCGCTCGTGCGCGCCGCCACGATAGCGTAAGCCTCGGTCCTCCTTCGCCCGCGCCCGCTCCACTCGCATCTTCGTCTCTCCCTCCCCCGCACGCATCGCGAGATTCACGAACGGTTTCCGAATCGCCCCCGCCGGCTCCTCCGTCCTACGGGCGTTCGAGACGACCACGCGTCACGCCGGCAAACCGCGGACGTGAACTCGAGAACGGGAGATGCGATGAAGTCACTCAACGTTGGTTCAGCGGTTCTGGCGGGCGTCGTCGGCACCGTCGCGATGACGGCGCTGATGTATGCCGCTCCCCTGATGGGCTTGCCCCCGATGGATCTCCTCCTGGCCCTCGGCAGCCTGCTGCCGATCGGGATCTCGCCGTACCTGGTCGGAGGCCTGATGCACCTCGCCACGGGCGTGATCCTGGCCCTGCTCTACGCGGTGGTCTTCGAGCGCCTGCTGCCCGGCCCTCAGTGGCTGCGCGGCGCGGCGTTTTCACTGGCGCCCTGGATCTTCGCCATCACGCTGATGGCGCCGGCGATGGCGTGGCTCCAGGGGATGGTCAGCCCCGCCGAGGCCCGCGCGATGGCGAATCAGGAGGAAGCCTGGAAGCCGGCCAATCCCTGCAGTCCAAGGGCCGCGGCTCAAGTCGCAAACCCGTGCGCGATCCGACGGAACGCCGGCACCGCTGTGAAGCCGGCAAACCCCTGCGCCGCAACCGCCTCGGAGGGGACGGAAGCCGCGAGCCCCTGGGTGCTGCGAATGATGAGCCTCATGGCGCACCTGCTCTACGGTGGGATCGTCGGCCTCGTATATCAACGCCGCGCCTAGAACCAATGAGCCTCGACGCGCTCCCCGGGCTCTTCGTCCAGTACGGCTACGGAATCGTCTTCACGGCGATCCTTCTCGACAACGCCGGCCTGCCGATCCCGGGCGAACTGCTGCTCCTGCTCTTCGGCGCAGTCGCGCGAACGGGCGATCTCGATCTCGGCCTGGGCCTGCTCGTCGCCTGGGCGGCGGCCCTGAGTGGCGACACCATCGGCTACTGGCTCGGGCGGCTGACCGGGGATGGCGTGCTGCGCACCTACTGTCGGATGACGCTGGGATCCGGGACCTGCGTGCGCAGGGCTGTCGGCTACTACGACCGCTATGGCAAGGCAACGGTCGTCGTCGGGCGGTTCGTCATGGGGGTCCGCGCGTTCCTTTCCCCGCTAGCGGGCGCGGCCGGCATGCCGTTCCACCGCTTCCTCCTGTTCGACAGCCTCGGCGCGCTGCTCTGGTCGGCCCTCTTTCTGGCGCTCGGCTACAGCTTCGGCTGGCGACTGGAGTTGCTCCGTGACGGGTACCGAGCCGGAGCAACCGTTCTTCTCGGTGCGGTCGGCGTGGGCGTGAGCATGTACCTCCTGATCAAGCTCTTCCGCCGTTGGCGTCACGGCCCCGCGTCGTTCCGCGAAGGGCTGGTCGCGCGAGCAGTCGACGCGCTCCAGCGGCCGCCGCGTCAGGCGCGCGCGGCAGAGCGACCGGACACCACGGCGCCGAGAGACGACGGGCCGAATCATCGGCTCGCAGCACGTGTGCTCTCGGGTCGCGTGAACACCACGATCGAGACGTAGCCAGGCGACGACCAATGTTCATGTACGGCGTCACTGACGAGAGCGAGGGCACGGTCGCCGTCGCGGCCGACGAAACGGGACATGTCCGCGCGTTGTTCGGCGAGGATGCCACCGAGGCCCGCGGCGCTTCCGCGACGGGAGCGGGCGCGCCAGCGGCCGACGGCGACGACCTCATCGGTCTCTATCTCCGCGAGATCGGGAAGATCCCCCTGTTGACGGCCAGGCAGGAACTCGAGATCGGGCGACGCATCGAGGGTGGCCAGCGGACGCTTCGCCAGGCGGTCGCGGGCAACCCGGTCGCCCTGGGTCTTCTGCTCGACGTGGGGGACCGACTGCGCCGTGGCGAGATCCAGGCGCACGCCGTCGTCATCGCGCCCGACGGCGACGAGCCGGGCGCGAGGGTGATCGAGGCGGTGCTCGACGCGTTCGGGCGGCTTCGCCGTATCGAGCGCCGCATCGCCGCGCCCCCGCGCTCACCGGCTCACCGGCGGTCAGCGACCGGGACGGGCCTGAGCCCGACCATCGCGGCCGATCGCGCTGCGATCCGGAGGATCGTCGCTGATCTGCCGCTGAAGCCGGCGCTCGTCGACGAGCTCGTGAGCGCCGTGCGCCGTCATGACAGCAGCCTCGCGGGATCAGCCACACCCGGTAGCCATGCAGACCTGGACCAGATCGAGGCGTGTGACCGCGAAGTCCGGCAGGCGAAGCGCGAGCTGATCGAAGCGAACCTGCGCCTGGTCGTCTCCGTGGCCAAACGCTACGTGGGGCGAGGGCTGTCGCTCCTGGACCTCATCCAGGAAGGCAACGGCGGCCTCATGCGGGCGGTCGACGGATTCCAGTACCGACGAGGGTTCAAGTTCTCAACGTACGGGACCTGGTGGATCCGCCAGCGAATCCTGCGGGCGCTTTCCGATCAGTCACGGACGATCCGGCTGCCGACGCATGCCGTCGATGTGCTCAACCGGCTGGCCAGCACGAGTCACCGGCTGACCAACACGATGGGTCGTGAACCCACACCAGAGGAACTCGCCCGGCGCACTCGCACGCCGGCCGGAACGATCCGCCGCATTCTCGAGGCGGCGCGCCGACCGCTCTCGCTGGAGACGCTGCTCGGCGAGGACGGGACGCTGGGCGAGTTCCTCGAAGACCGCTCCGCCCACTCCGCGGAGGACGCGCTGCTGAATCACGACCGCGTCGTGCAGGTCGAGCGGGCGCTCGCGACGCTTCCGCCCAGGGCACAGTCGATCTTGCGGCTCCGGTTCGGCATCGGCGGTGGGGACGAGCACACCCTTGACGAGATCGGCCGACAGTTTGGCGTGACACGGGAGCGCGTCCGGCAGATCGAAGCCGACGCACTGGCGAAGCTGCGCTCTCCCCTTCACGGCCACAACCTCCGAGCGCTGATCGGGAACTGACGATGGCCCTGCGTAGTCAGGCGCGTCTGCCTTCAGTCCCGCCGCCGCCCGAGGAGCTCGCGAAGGCCGCCGAACGGATGCAACGGATCGTCGACAGCCTGTCACTCTCCTCGAGACCTCCGACGGAAAAACTCGAGACGCTCGACCCGGCTCCTCTGCTCACTACCGTCTTCGCAATGCTCGGGTTCTCGGCTCGGGCGGCGAGCGTGCACCTGACGGTCGACATGCCACTGCGCGGCCTGCACCTCCTCGGAGACCGGAGTCTCCTCCTTCAGGTGCTGGCGAACCTCGGGACGGCTGCCGTCCAAGCCGTGGGTCGCGGTGGCCTCGTCACCCTGGCCGCGCGGCCGGGCAAAGACAGGGAGATCATCCTCGAAGTCGCCTTCGAGAGCGGGGGACGTCGAGGAACGCTGTGTCGGCTCAGCTTTCCCGCGGCGCGGTCGGCAGGAAGCCTTTGACGGAGATGTCGGCACGAGGCTTCACTCAGATTCCCCTACCATCGCTTCCAGAGCTGCTCGAATCGATCGATGAGTTGATCGCACCGCTTGCCGCCACAGAAGACGACGTCCCAGAGGACGAAGACCGCGATGAGGCCCGCGACCAGGAGTGCCCAGGCCAGCCAGGCCATCAGCGCCCCGTGGCGGCTCTGACCCGTGGCCGCACGACGGCGTCACTTGCGCCCCGGGGAGGCGCGATCGACGCCGAGGGGCTCGTCGCCGTCAGCCTCGAACCCCATGCGCCGCGCGGGAGGGTCGCCACGACAGGCGCCACGTCCTTCAACCCCCTCGCTGCCGGGAGGGGCTCGGGCGACTGCGACTGGCCGCTCGCTCCGAAGTAGTCGATGTACCGGTCGACCGTCCGGAGGTGGTCCGCCTTGAAGAAGATTCGGCACGCGGTCTCGGGGCGCGATGTCTCCGACGCGGGGACGACGACTCTCATGGCGCTTCACTCCACAGGTACGAGGCGATTCACCCGAACCCCCACCGATCCGCCACCGGTAGGACGGGGGGACCGAAGGCGTCGATTCGCGGCGGAGGCATGAATCTCGAGACCGACTCGACCCGTCTCACGGAGGGGCGCGAGGCGACCTCGACGGACTCCGCGTCTCGCTGCGACAATCGAAAGTCCGAAAGTGAGGCACTGATGCTTCGATGCCAGGACATCGTCGAGCTGCTCGACGCGTACCTCGATGGTGCACTCGACGCTGCGGACGCGGCGGCCCTGGGCGCGCACCTCGCGGGCTGTGAGGACTGCATGGCGTTCATGAAGACCTATCGCGGCACGGTGCGGAAGAGTCGCGAACTCAGTGAGCGCCAGTTGCCTCCCGAGCTTCGGGAGCGGTTGCTGACCTTTCTCTCCGGGCGGACGAGGCCGCCGTCGCTGCGGGAGCGCTTCCTGACGTTTCTCGACCACCGGAAACGGCCGTAAGGTCGGCCGCGGATCAGCGGGACGGCGCGAACACCTGCGCCAGTTCCTGGCGCAGGAAGAGCCTCGCGCGATGCAGCCGTGACTTCACGGCGGCGACCGTGAGCCCGAGGGCCCTGGCCGCCTCCTCGTTCGTCAGGCCTTCGACGTCTCGAAGCACCAGCACGACGCGGTACTCCGTCGGGAGGCGGCCGATTCCGCGCTCGATCGCCGATCTCGTCTCCTCGGCGGCCGCGGGATCGTCGAGCTGGGTCGACCAGTCGACCACGGGCTCGACGTGGCGGCCGTCGTCATCGAAGACAGCCAGCAGGGGCTCGAGAGGGACTTCGGTCCGCGACCGCCGTGATCGGAGTCGTTCGTACGCCGCGTTGGCGGCGATCCGGTACAGCCAGCTCGAGAAGGCTGCTTCCCGCCGGAACGTCCCGATCTTCCGGACGATGGTCATCAGGACGTCCTGCGTGACCTCCTCGGCGTCACGAGGATCGCGGAGCAGCCGCGCCGCGACCCGGTAGATCCACCCGCCGTAGCGGTCGATCAAGGCCGCGACGGCATCGGGCTCGCCACGCTGGAGGCCATCGATCAACAGCTGGTCGCCACTTCTGTCAGCCGAAGCGCCGATCTTCGCCATCCACTTCTCTCAACCCCCCGGCGCCCCCTGCGATTCCCTCTTGCCCAGAATCGAATCGTCCGCCGACAGCCGTGTGGTAGCGCGGCCCGACAGCTTACGAATCCGGCCTGCCATCTCCTCCGTCGTACGGTTGCTGGCAATTCGCTGGTGAGTGCGTTCGGGCGGAACGCCCGAAGCAGGCTCGAAAGATGGAAACGGTCGCGCGAGGTCTCGCTCGCAACCGCGATCGAGCAGACGGCGTGGAGGAGGGACGGCATGCACGACGGGATTGGACGCGCTCCGAGAAGGCGATTGCCCAGCGCGGGCCTCGTGGCCGCAGTCATCGGGCTCGCCATCGCTGGCGCCACCGTGCCGGCGTCGGCCTTCGTCGCTCACATCACGACGTCGGTGCCGGTGCACGACGTATCGGACGAGGCACAGTTGCGAGACGCCGTCGTGCAGGCGGTGGAGGACGTGCTGAAAGAGACGATCGACTTCGAGCCCGCACTCATCGTCGTGACCCGAGCGCTCCTCCTCGGGGACCGCCTCTACATCCAGCTGCTGGTCGCGGACGACGAGGGCGCACGGGTGTTCGACGAGCCGGACACGATGCTGGAACGCGAGGGCGGAACGACGGAACTCTGAGACACCACAAACCAAGAAGGGGCGACAACATGCTGAAGACGAGGATCGGCCTGGCTCTGGTGGCGTTGTCGCTCAGCGCATGCACCGCCGCGGTCGCGCAGCGGGACGGGGACTACTCCGGACAGGCGTTCTCGAAGGGCGCCATCACGGCCGGCGACTGCGAGAGAAGATCTCGCCGCTTCTCGACCCGCACGGACATCAACTCAGGAAGGACTGACACGAGCACTGCCGCCATCGAGCGCGACATCCAGAGCAGGCTCTACTGGGACTGCCTCAGGGAGAACGTCCACCAGGCCCCGTAGCCCTCTTCGGGTCACGATCTGCAGCATGTGCGGTCGCGAGGTGAACCTGGCGGTGACGATCAGCGACGGCGGATGGTCGACGTCGAGCTGATCGAGAAGATCGACCATTCAGGCCAACGCTCGTCGCCTCACGGGGCTCGGCAACCTGCCGGTCGCCGGCGGCGAAACTCAATTCATCGACGTCAATCTGCCGCGGGCTGCTGCCTGTCGCACCGTGAGAGCGATCTCGGCGGGCGACACGCCGAGCCGCAGGAGCGTAGCGTGCTCTCGCAAGAGCGCCTTGCGCCGTGCGAGCCAGTGCTGCCGCTCCGAGATCTTCTCGAGTTCCCACTCGATCCGTGCCAGCAGGAAGGCGGCGAGTTGCTCCTCGTGCTTCATCTCTGCTCCTTTCACCGGGCGACCAGCCCCTCAGACGTTCTGCTCCTATGACGGGCCAAGCAGGCGGCGGCGATTCCTCGCGTCCCGCGGCGGTCCGCGGGCGGGCCTCGTCCACCCTCGCGCGCACAGCGCCGCGAATCGCGCTCAGTCGCGTCTCCGTCTTACGGGCATCGGATCCCCGGCGATCCGCAGGAGCGTCCCGAACGGGACTCCGGAAAGGAGCACCACGATCATGAAGCTCGGACGATGGACCTTCGCAACCCTCCTCAGCCTGGCCCTCACCGGGATGAGCACGAGCGTCTGGGCCGCCGAGTCCACGGCGGAACGGATCGCGCTCAAGGCCGCACGCGGCGTCGACAACACGGTTCTCGGGATGGTCACCGAGTGGCCGAAGACCATTTACTACGAGAGCAAGGCCCACGGCGTACCGTACGGCGCGACCGTCGGTGCCGTCCAGGGACTCGGGGCCGGAATGGTTCGGACGGCAGTGGGACTCTACGAGTTGGTGACGTTCCCGTTCCCCGTTCCGTCGGGCTACCGTCCCATTCTCTCGCCCGAGTTCTCCCTCGAGCCTCAGCAGACGCAGATCGCCCGATAAGCGCCGGTGTCGGCCTGGTGCCGGACGCCAGGCCGACCGCGATCATGCACGGAAGCGATCCCGAAGAGGAGGACGCGTATGAGACGGTCAATCGCGTGGGGCATGCTGCTCGCGGTCGGTATCGGCGCGAGCGGCTGCGCCGTCGCTGCGCCGCGACCGAACGCCTTCGCCTACCCCGCCAGGGGACAGAGTGTCGAGCAGGCCTCGCGCGATCAGACCGAGTGCCAGGCGTGGGCGAAGCAGCAAACCGGCTTCGATCCCCTCACCGATACGGCGAAGGGTACGGGGATCGGTGCGGCCCTCGGTGCGCTGGCCGGCGCGGCAGCGGGAGCAGCGATCGGCGCGGCGACGGGTAGCGCCGGCACGGGCGCGGCCATCGGCGCCGTGGCAGGTGGTATCGGCGGCGCGGGCCTGGGCGGCGCCGTCGGATACACGAGGAACAAGAGCGGGTTCGACCGGGCGTACGCGGCGTGCATGGAATCGCGCGGCTACCACGTCAGGTAGCGCTCTGGATGGGCATTCCCGCAGTCGGGATCTTCCTTGCAGCCTGCGCCGGGCCGCAGATCCGGGATGGAGCGTACGCCAACGCAGCCAAGCGCTTCGTCGTGCCGCTCCCGTCGGCGGGGTGGACCGTCGAGATGGACGCCGGGCCGGATCTGCTGTTGCGTCATGAGTCTCGCCAGGCGGGGATCTCGGTCCATGCCACGTGCGGGGAGATCCCGGCCGACCGGCGCGTGGAGATCGCGAGCCGCCACCTCTTCTTCGGGATCCAGGACAAGCAGGTCCTCCGGGACGAACCGCGCGCTGGCTCGCCCGAGGAGGGGAGCGAGGTGCTCCTGCGGGGCCACGTGGAAGGCCGCGACCTTCTCCTGCACGGCTACACCGTGAAGGGCTCCGGCTGCCTCTACGACCTCGTGCTGTTCGCCGCGCCGGAGGACTACGCGGAGGTCGACGGCGAATTTGAGGCTCTGGTCCACGGCTTTCGACGGTCGAGTGGGCAGACGCGGTGAGGGGATTCTTCGGCTATCTCGGGGGAAGCGCGCTCCTTGCCGGCGCGGCGCTCCGCGAAGCCGTTCATCCGCCCTTCCGGTTCGGCCTCGTCGTGGAGCAGGTCCACGCGATGGGCGTCCGCTCGTTGCTCCTGACCGTGATCGCCGGCGGCTTTGCCGGGATGGTGGTGGCGCTCCAAGGGGCGCACGAGCTGGAGCGCTTCGGAGCGACCCTCTACATCGGTCCGGCCGTGGCGCGGTCGATCGTTCGCGAGGCAGGCCCCGTCATGGTGGCGCTCCTCGTCGGCGGAAAGGTCGGCGCCGGGATCACGGCCGAGCTCGGAGCCATGAGGGTCACCGAGCAGGTCGACGCCCTCAGGGCCATCGGCGCGAACTACGTCAAGTTCCTGGTACTCCCGCGGCTCCTGGCCGGGCTCATCGTCTTCCCGCTGCTCACAGTCATCGCGGACGTCACCGGGACCCTCGGTGGCCTGCTGGTGGCCACGGCGCAGTTCCGACTCGACGCGATGCTCTACTGGAACACGATCTTCGACCTCACCAGCTTCCGGGACTACTTCAGCGGGTTCGCGAAGTCGGTCGTCTTCGGCTTCCTCATCACGCTTGCCGGTTGCTATCAGGGCCTGTCGTCGACGGGAGGCAGCACCGAGCTGGGGTACGCCACCACGGCGACGGTGGTGGCGATCGGGATCGCTGTCCTGGTGACCGACTACCTCCTGACCCAGCTCTTTTTCATCTTGTAGGGAAGAGCCATGACAGCGCCACCGACGGAGCCCGAGATCCTCCAGATCCACGCGCTTCGCAAGAGCTTCAACGGCCATGAGGTGCTGGCCGGAGTCGACTTCAGCCTGCGGGCCTGCGAGACCGCGAGCGTCCTCGGCGGAAGCGGGTCCGGCAAGACTACGCTCCTCAGGTTGATCGCCGGCCTCGTCAAGCCGGACGGGGGCCGGATCGTCCTCTTCGGCCAGGACAGCGTCGCCCTGAGCGAGCGCGAGCTCCTTCCCTTCCGGAGACGGATGGGGGTTGTGTTTCAGGGCGCAGCGCTCTTCGACTCCCTCACCGTCTTCGAGAATGTCGCGTTCCCCCTCGAGCTCCACACGAAGGCCGGTGCGGGCGAGATCCGCGAGCGCGTGGCCCAGGTCCTGGACGAGGTGGGACTGCCCGGGCTCGAGGAGCAGTACCCGGCCCAGCTGAGCGGCGGGATGCGGAAGCGCATCGGCATCGCGCGCGCGCTGGTCCTTCAGCCGGATCTCCTCCTCTTCGACGAGCCGACGGCGGGACTGGACCCCACGAACACCCGGATGATCTGCGAGCTGATCGCCGGGCTGCGGGGCCGATTCTGCGGGACCTCGGTGGTGGTGACCCACGACCTGCACTGCGCGTTCATGATGTCGAGCCAGATCACCTTTCTCCATCACGGGAAGATCGTCGAGGTCGCCGCGCCCGAGGACTTCCGGAACTCGGCGAAGCCCGAGGTCAGGAAGTTTCTGGAAGGTGCGCTCGACAGCACGGACGTCGCCCGAAAGTCGAGCTGAGGTCTCCATGGAACCGCGTTCCGGACTCAAGGTCAGGGTCGGGCTCTTCGTGTTCGCCGGGTTGCTCCTCTTCGCCACGTCGATCTTCTTGCTCGGCGAGCGAGGACGGTTCTTCTCTGGCCAGCACCGGTTGACCGCCCTCTTCACGAGCGTCGCGGGCCTGCAGGAGGGAGCGACAGTGCGGGTGGCCGGGGTGGCGGTGGGTCGGGTGATCCGGATCCGGTTGCCCACGCCCCCCGAGCGAAAGGTCGTGGTTGAGCTCAACGTGGCCGGGAGCGCCATCGACAGCGTCCGCGGCGACTCGGTCGCCCGGTTGGCGACCATGGGAGTGATGGGAGACAAGTTCGTCGAGATCAGCGTGGGGAGTGCGCATGAGCCGCCTCTTCAGGCCGGAGCGACCCTGCGGGTCGAAGAGTCTGCCGATCTCGCGGGCCTCGTCGGACAGGGACAACAGGTTCTCCGCCACGCGGAGCGGCTCGGCGCCGCGCTGGAGCAAGGAGAGGGGCTCGTCCCGTGGTTGGTCAATGATTCCGAGGGCAGGCGGCTGCTCGTCGAGACTCTCACCTCCCTCCAGGCTGCGGCCGTCTCTCTGACGCGCGGCGACGGCGCGCTGCCCTGGTTGGTCCACGATCCCGAAAGCAAGCGGTTGATCGCCGCGGCGCTCGGATCCCTCGGGTCCGTGGCCGCCTCGCTGGAGCGCGGGGATGGCGCGCTGCCCTGGCTGGTCAACGATCCCGAGAGCAAGCGGTTGATCACCGAGACGCTGGGCTCGGTACGCACCGTCGCCACCGCGCTCGAGCACGGAGATGGGGCGCTCGCCTGGCTGATTCAGGATCCGGCCAGCCGTCGATTCGTGGAGGACCTCGGTCGCACCGCCGAGACGATGGCGGAGCTTTCCAGGGAGGTGAAGGAAGGTCGGGGTCTGGCCCATGCGCTGATCTACGACCCGGCAGGCGGCACGATGCTCGAGAAGGCGTCGCACGCTCTCCAAGAAGCGCAGTCGCTGCTGCACGCCATCCGGGAAGGCGACGGAGCGATCCCGGCGCTTCTCTTCGAGCCCGAGTCCAGACAGCTCGTCGAGAGTCTGACCAGGGCCTCCCGTGATCTCGAAGAGATCACCGCGAAGCTCGGCCGCGGTGAAGGGACCCTGGGGGCGCTTCTGGTCGACCCCACGGTCTACGAAGACCTGACGTCGCTCCTCGAAGGCGCGCGGCGAAGCTGGATCCTCCGCTGGGCCATTCGCCACACGTTGGAATCGGGCCGGGCGGCCCAGAACGGTCCGGAAAAGCAAGGAGTGGACGGCGGACGCGGATCGTTTCCCCCGGCGTCCCCTCTTATGGATACCGGTCGTGACCGGAGGACCCGATGATCGGCCCCTGGAGGAACCGCCATGCGCTCACACATCGTGTTCACGACTATCGTCGCCGTCACCCTCACCCTCTTCACGATCGTTCCGGCCTTCGCCGGCCCGGAAAAGCCGCCGGTGTGCCCGTTCATGACCGGGTGCCGCCATCCCTAGCGATCTCGAACTGTCGAATCGGGAGGAGGAGCGGCACGAACGGCGCACCCGGCCGCTCGTCGCGGCGCTTCTGGCGCTGATCCTCTTCGGCGCGAGCGAGACGCATGGCGAGTTGATTTCCGTTCCTCGAGAGCACTTCTTCCGGATGGAGTGGCAGCCCCGGGTGGAGGGGCAGAGGCACGTCATCGCTGGCTACATCCATAACCACTACCGCCATCCGATCACGGACGTTCATGTCCGCGTGGAGATCTTCGACGCGTCCGGCGAGCCGATGGGTGACACGCACGCCACGGTCGCTGGTGAGGTTCCGCCCGGCGGCCGTGGCTACTTCGTGGTCTCGGTGCCCGCGGGAGGCGCGGCGTTCGGAGTGACCGTGCACTCGTTCACGTTCGCGCCAGTCCAGTCACCTTGAGTGCGGCTTTGTAAACGCCACACTCGTAGGCCCCCAGCGCACCGCCGCCCTGCAGCAGCAAGACCGTCTCGCGTCGCATCGTTCCCTCTCGTTGGAGTCTTCGCGGAACCTCGTCACGCCGCGACCGGACGTCGGTGGCGTCGATGACGAGGTCCGCTTGGTATGCGCTGACTACAGCGGGCGCGCACGCGCGTCGCGACTTACCGTCCCTCAGACGCGTGCTCGGATGCGGGATCAGCCGCGTCGTGGATCTGCCCGACGGTGGCCCTGTCCGCGCGAGCGCAAACCCCGCCGTCGACGTCGGAGGGGCGGGGCCGCCCTCGAGCGGACGGCCCCATCAGAGCGCATCAACAGCGCGCTACCACTTCTTCTTGGCCGGGTTCTTCGCCGCGCACGGGTTCTTCGCCGCACACGGGTTCTTGGCCGCGCACGGGTTCTTCGCCGCGCACGGGTTCTTCGCCGCGCACGGGTTCTTGGCCGCACACGGGTTCTTCGCCGCGCAAGGATTGGCTGCACACGGGTTCTTCGCGGCACACGGGTTGGCTTTCTGCGCCATCGCGTCCGTGCCCGCGGCCAGCGTCAGCAGAGCAGCAACCGATGCCGCCGTGACGAGCTTGGGGATCATTCGGTTCACCTCCTTTCCGTCCTCCGTCTCGGAGGCGAATCGGTCCAGTCCCGCCGGGCCGGGGCACGATGTGCCACACGTTGCTCGAGGGCAAGGCGGGTGGAGCCATGGGTCGGCTATAGGACGGACGCGGTGGCAGGAACGATTCGCGAGATCGTCCCTTACCGAATCCTGCTCGCAGTCCCACCCGTCTTACGGAAGCGCACGCAAAGGAAGGAACGCAGGCCGATCCAGGGCGATGGAGAACATCATGCGAGCGCCGATCACCGATGCCGTGATGGAACGCCTCGACCGACTCGAGCGGCAGATACGCTTGTGGAGGGCGTTCGGAACGCTGTCTGTCCTGGTTGCCGCTCTGCTGCTGTTCATGGGGCTCGGGCCATCGGGTCCTCCCGTCGTCGCGGCGCAGCGATTCGTCGTGGTCGATGGGCACGGGACGCCTTACGCGTCATTCGGCCTCGCCGGTGATGGGCGGCCCATGATGGAACTCAACGACAAGAACGGCACCACGCGAGTGATGATCGGCGTCCTCGACGGAGAGCCCGAAGTCGTCCTCACGTCCGACGAGAAGACGGTGCGCTGGACGGCTCGGTAGACGTCCGGCACGCGCGCGGCGGATCGGCCGCCGGCCCGCTCCGTGGCGGCCCTCATCCCGCGCCCTCGCCGAGTAGCGACGCCACCAACGCCGTCCAGCCCGTCTGGTGGCTGGCGCCGAGGCCCGCGCCCGTGTCGCCGTGGAAGTGCTCGAAGAAGAGGATCAGGTCTCGCCAGTGCGGGTCACGGTGGAACTTCTCTGCGCTCCCGTAGACCGGGCGATGCCCGGCGCGCCCGCGGAGGAAGAGGAGCGTCAGCCGCCGGGACAACTCCGCGGCGACCTCGCGCAGGGTCACGGCCCGGCCGGAGCCGGTCGGGCAAGCGACCTTGACGCTGTCGCCGTAGAAGCCGTCGAGCTTCCGGAGGGCTTCGATCAGGAGATAGTTCAGCGGGAACCAGACTGGACCGCGCCAGTTGGAGTTCCCGCCGAACTGGTCGGTCATCGACTCACCCGGCTCGTAGGTGACCCGGTGCTCGACGCCGTCCACCGTGAGCGTGTACGGCCGGTCGAGGTGAGCGCGGGAAAGACTGCGGACCCCCCACGGCGAGAGGAACTCGGCCTCGTCGAGGACGAACCGGAGGACGCGCGGGAGCTGCTCGCGGGTGACGATCGACAGCAGTCGCCGCGCGCCCCCGGGCGTCTCCTGGAGCTCGACGTGCTCGCGGAACTCCGGGCGGTTGTCGATGAACCACTGCATCCGCCGCGTGAAGCCCGGCAGCCGATCCATGATCTCCGGCTCCAGGGCCTCCAGGGCGAAGAGTGGGACCAGCCCGACCATCGAGCGGACGCCGAGCTTGCGGCAGCGTCCATCCGGAAGGCAGAGGACGTCGTAGTAGAAGCCGTCCTCGGCGTCCCAGAGCGGAACCTCCATCCCGCCGCGATGGTCCATCGCGTGGGCGATGTAGACGAAGTGCTCGAAGAACTTCGAGGCGACGTCCTCGTAGGCGGGGTTCTCCCGCGCCAGCTCGAGCGCCATCGCGAGCATGTTCAGGCAGTACATGCCCATCCACGCGGTGCCGTCGGACTGCTCGAGGCGGCCGCCGGCGGGAAGCGGTGCGCCCCGGTCGAAGACGCCGATATTGTCGAGGCCGAGGAAGCCTCCCTGGAACACGTTGAGCCCCAGCGGGTCCTTGCGATTGACCCACCACGTGAAGTTCAGGAGGAGCTTGTGGAAGACGCGCTCGAGGAACTCGCGGTCGGCGCGACCCGAGCGTTGCCGGTCGAGCGTGTAGACGCGCCATGCGGCCCAGGCGTGCACCGGCGGGTTGACGTCGCCGAAGGCCCACTCGTAGGCGGGGAGCTGGCCGTTCGGGTGCATGTACCACTCACGGAGCAGCAGGACGAGCTGCGCCTTGGCGTAGTCGGGGTCGACGAGCGCCAGCGGGATGCAGTGGAAGGCGAGGTCCCAGGCTGCGTACCAGGGAAACTCCCACTTGTCGGGCATCGAGAGGACGTCCTGGTTGTAGAGGTGGGTCCACTCCTGGTTCCGCCCCTGCCACCGCTCCGGCGGCGGGGGCGGACCGGCGGGATCGCCGGTCAGCCACCGCTTGACGTCGTAGTGGTAGAACTGCTTGCTCCACAGGAGGCTCGCCAGCGCCTGACGCATCACGTTCTTGGCGTCGGCCGAGAGCGTCTCCGGGATCACTGTGGCGTAGAACTCGTCGCCCTCGCGAATTCGCTCGGCGAAGAGCTGATCGAACCTCGGGCCGAATGGTTCTGCGGCGGGAAGCGCATCGCAGAGCCGCAGGCGCGCGGTGACGGACTCCCCGGCTCCGACCGTGAACCGATAGTGAGCGGCCGCCTTGGTCCCCGTCCGCCCGGGATTCACCGCCTCCCGGCGGCCGCCGACGACGCAGGCGTGGATGCCGTCCTTCACGAAGGGCCCCGCGTTCGGAACACCGAAGAGCCGCTCGTTGTTCGTTTCGTTCTCGGTGAAGAGGAGGTCGGGCGCGCCATCGCAGAGGAGCCAGCGCGGCCCCAGCGACTCGTGCTCGGCTTCGATCACACGGTTGCCGCCGGACCGGCCGGCCCGGAGCGCCGGGCGTCCGGCTCCGGGCTCCCAGGACCAGGTGTTCCGGAACCAGAGTGTGGGCAGAAGATGAAGCTCGGCGGTCTCCGGGCCCCGATTGATGCCGGTGACACGGATGAGGATGTCCTCCGTCGTCGCCTTGGCGTACTCGACGACGACGTCGAAGTAGCGGTTTGCGTCGAAGATGCCCGTGTCGAGCAGCTCGTACTCCGGCGCGTGGCGGCCGCGTGGGTGGTTCTCCTCGACAAGCCGGCGGTACGGGAACGCCGCCTGTGGGTACTTGTAGAGGTATTTCAGGTAGGAGTGGGTCGGCGTCGAATCGAGGTAGAAGTAGTACTCCTTGACGTCCTCGCCGTGGTTGCCCTCACGGTTGGTCAGGCCGAAGAGGCGCTCCTTGAGGATCGGATCCCGACCGTTCCAGAGCGCCAGCGCGAAGCAGAGGCGCTGGTGGTTGTCGGAGATCCCGGCGAGGCCGTCCTCGCCCCAGCGGTACGCTCGCGAGCGGGCGTGGTCGTGCGGGAAGTATTCCCAGGCCGTCCCGTCGGCGATGTAGTCCTCGCGGACCGTGCCCCACTGGCGCTCGGACAGGTACGGACCCCAGCGCTTCCAGTGAGCGGACCGCTCCCGGGCCTCCCTGAGCCTCAGCTCTTCGCGGGTCGTCTTTCGTCTTTCCGCCATTCGATACCCCTCGAAGCAGCCTTCGGCCTATTCGGGCTCGCAGACCTCGTGGTGCTCGTGGCCGAAGACCTTGATCAACCGCTCGCCGTGGCTCGGGTGGATCGAGAGCTGGCTCGACAAGAGGTGCGCATCGGCGCCGGTCCTGATGGCGAGGGCGGCGAGCTGGATCAGTTCGGCGGCGGCGTAGGAAACCATCTGGACGCCGAGGACCTTCTCCGTCGCCCCGTCGAACACGAGCTTGAGATAGCCCGCGTCTTCCCCGGTGGCCCTCCCGTTGGAGGCGCCACGCATGTCGTGCGTGGCGACGTGGCACTTCACCCCGCGGGCGAGCGCCTCGGCGTGGGTGAGACCGACCCCGCCGATCTCGGGCGTGGTGAAGATCGTCTGCGGCACGACGCTGTAGTCGGGACGGGCGACGTCACCCTTGAGCGCGTTCAGCGCGGCGAGCTTCCCCTCGTACGCCGCGGTCGGCGTGAGTTGCTGGTTGCCGGCCGCGTCGCCCGCCGCGTAGATGTGGGGGAGCGACGTCCTGAGGTGCTCGCTCACGCGGAGGCCGAGCCGCCCCATCACCAGGCCGAGCGCGTCGGTCCCCAGGCGCTTCGGGTTGTAGCGCCGGCCGACCGCGAGACAGACCTGCGCCGCGGTGACCACGAGCTCGCGACCGTCCCGCTTGACGTGGGCCGTCACTGCGCCGGTCGTGCCCGAGAGCCGCTCGAGCGACGCGCCGAGGTAGAAGGTCACGCCCCGGCCCTCGAGGATCGTCCGGATGTAGGCGGCGACATCGCGGTCGAACGCCGGTAGGATTTCAGGGTCGCGGCCGATCACGGTCACGCGCGAGCCGAGGTCGGCGAAGGCGCCCGCCATCTCCAGCCCGATGACGCCGGCGCCCACCAGCACCAGGCTCTCGGGGAACGTCGGCAGGAAGAGGATCTCGTCGGAGGTGATCGCAAGGTCGCGCCCGGCCACCGCCGGCACCACGGGCTCGGAGCCGGCGGCGATGACGATCTTGTCGCCCTGGACGCTCGCGCCGTTCGCCCGGACGGTATGGGCGTCCACGAAGCGCGCGTCGGCGAGGTAGACCCTGGCGCCCGAGCGCTCGAACGCGGCGGGGGGCGGCTGGAGCTCGCGAACGATCTCGCGCTGGCGACGAACGACCGCGTCCCAGTCGAGCGTCACCGCGCCGGTCTTCGTGCCGAAGTTGGCCGCGTGTCGTACCAGCTGATGAACTCGCGCAGACCTTACCAAGGTCTTTTTCGGGATTCACCCGCGGTTGATGCAGGCGCCCCCGAGCGGCCCCGAATCGATCAGCGCCACGCGCGCGCCCAGCTTCAAGCCCTGCTTGAGTGCATTGATCCCGGCGGCGCCGCCGCCGATCACGAGCAAATCGTAGCGATCCATGCCCTACCTCCGTCGTCGACGTTCACAGCTCATCGCGGATTTTTTCAGTGCGATTCCGCCATCGACGAAGACGCCGCCCACGGCGAGCGCCTTGAGCGCGACGTTGCCCGCCTCGGCGCCGTAGATGGACGCGAACAGCTCGAGGGCGTGTTCAACCCGCGGATGAGACGGAGACCGCGCCTCCGAGGATTCGCCGAAAGAGCAGTTGCCCTTGACGCGGGGCGCCCGGCGGTTTGAAGTATGGCGCGCCGGCGCGCCGTGACGTCTCCATTCCCGGTCGGCGCCGATCACGTGCATCGACGAAGGGAGGTGACGAAGTGAACACGACGATGTTGCTCCTCGTCGGAGCGCTCCTCCTGGCCGGCTGCGGAACGGCCGCGGTGGGACGCGGTGGGTTGGCCATGGTGGGAAGCGGCGACAACATGCTCGACGTCTTTGCGTTCCAGGAGTACTGCAGCCAGGGCAATCAGGGCGACGGCGGCTAAAGGTCCTCCCTTCACCGAGGGGCCGGCGGACCGAGGGACTCGCGACGCTCTCGGTCCGCGGCGGCCTCGTCAGCGTCCCGTCAGGCTTTCCGTCGTGTCAGGAACGGGCATTCGAGAATCCGGGGCATAGCTGCTTCCGTCATACGGCAGTGAAGCACCGCCGTGACCTCCCCTCACTCAGCGTCATGGCGTGAAGACGACTGCCATGGATTCAGTCCTGGGACGGTCCATTCCCGCCAGAGGCGTCGACGCCGATGTCGTTTCCACGACACCACGGACGGCGGGCCTCCGGACGCGGATCCTCCGGTGGTCGGTCATCAGCGTCTTGGTGCTCCTCGCCATCTTCTGGGAGGTGCGGACCGCCAACCTCGAAGCCCACACGTTTTCCTGGCTGGCTCGCGGACTGCGCTTCCACCTGGAGTCCGGTCCCAACCCGAGTCCGCACTTTCCCGACAACGGTCCGTACGATGTCCGGCTCGGCTACGCGCGCTTGCCGAACTTTCTGAAGCGGTTGCGAGCCTCCGGCTACCGCATCGACAGCCAGGCGCGGCTGTCCGCCGGATTGCAACACGCGGCGGGGTCGGGGCTGTTTCCCATCTATCGCGAGAAGACCCAGGCTGGTTTGCACGTGGCGGATCGCGACCAGAGGCTCCTCTACAGGGTCCGCGTCCCAGCACGAATTTATGAACGCTTCGAGACGATCCCGCCGCTGGTGGTGATGACGCTCCTCTTCGTCGAGGACCGGCAACTGCTGGACACCCGCCACCCACGCCGTAATCCGGCCGTCGAATGGGAGCGCTTGGGCAAAGCCGTGGGAATCAACGCGCTGACTCTCGTGGGCGATCAGCGCCGGGTGATCGGAGGCAGCACGCTGGCGACTCAGCTCGAAAAGTTCCGCCACTCCCCTGACGGCCGCACCCACTCGGCCAGGGAGAAGCTGCGGCAGATGCTGTCCGCCAGCCTGCGCGCCTACCAGGGCGGAGCGGACACCCTGCCCGCCCGACGCCAAATCGTGGTGGACTATCTCAACTCGGTGCCGCTGGCCGCCGCCCCCGGGTTCGGCGAGGTCCAAGGCCTCGGCGACGGCTTGTGGACCTGGTATGGAGTCGACGTCGTCGAAGCCAACCGTCTATTGACGGATTCCTCGGCCTCCGCCGAGACCCGCGCGCGAGCGTACAAACAGGTGCTCAGCTTGATCTTGGCCGCACGTCGCCCCTCGTACTATCTCGTCCAAAATCGCCAGGCGCTCGATGCGCTGAGCGACAGTTATCTGCGGATCGCGGCCGAGGCGGGGATCATCGACGGCAGCTTGCGGGACGCTGCCCTGGGGCGGGGACTTGATTTCCAGATGGGACGCCAGCTCGTGGCGGCCGACTTCAGCGAGCGCAAGGGAGCGAATCTCGTTCGCGCCAGGCTCAGCACGATGCTCGGTGTGCCCGCCCTGTACGATCTGGACCGCCTCGATCTCACCGTGCGGAGCACGCTCGACGGGCCCTCGCAGGAGGCCGTGACACGAATGCTACGGTCCCTGCGGAATCCCACCACTGTAGAGGCTCTGGGGCTGAAGGGATTCCACCTGCTGGAGCGGGGCGACCCGGCCCGGATGATCTACAGCGTCACGCTTTACGAACGGGGTCCCGGCGTCAACTGGCTCCGGGTGCAGACGGACAACTTCGACCAGCCCCTGGACATCAACGCGGGAGCGAAGCTCGACCTCGGCTCCACGGCCAAGCTGCGCACGCTCATCACCTACCTGGAAGTCATCGCCACCCTGCACCACCGCTATGCCGACCTGACTGCGAAGCAGCTGCGCGCGATGAAGATCCCTCCCCGCGACCGCCTCACCGCCTGGGCCGTCGAGTATCTCGCCCAGGCCCCTGGCGCGGGCCTCACCGCGATGCTGGAGGCGGCGATGGATCGCCGCTATTCGGCGAGCCCCGACCAGGCCTTCTTCACCGGAGGCGGGCTCCACACCTTCCACAACTTCAACCCGGACGACAACGCCCGCGTGCCGTCGGTCCGCGAGGGCTTTCGCGATTCCGTGAACCTCGTGTTCATTCGGTTGATGCGGGACATCGTCGATCACGCCCTCTTCGAAGCACCGGGTTCCCTCGCGCGGGTGCTGGAAGACCCGGCCGACCCTCGCCGGCACGCCTACCTCACGCGCTTCGCCGAACGTGAGGGCAGCGAGTTCCTCCGGCGGTTCTATCGGAAATACCAGGGCAAGACTCCCGAACAAGCCCTGGGCCTCCTGCTGAGCGGGCTCCATCCCACACCCGCCGGGTTGGCGACCGTCTTTCGTTCCGTGAACCCGGATGCCGGTGTCGAGGCCCTCGAGGCCTTCCTGGTGCAGCGTCTGCCGGGGACCACCCTCTCGGACCGCGCGATCGCGGGGCTGTTCGAGAAGTACGCGGCCGCCCGCTTCTCCCTCATGGACAGAGGCCATATCGCGCGGGTCCATCCCCTCGAGCTGTGGCTGGTGGCCTATCTGCGTCGCCACCCGCGCGCCGACCTCTCGCAGGTCCTCGGCGCCAGTGCCGTAGAGCGCCAGGAGGTGTATCGCTGGCTGTTCACGAGCCGGCGCCGCAACGCTCAAGACACTCGCATCGCCACCCTGCTGGAGCTCGAGGCTTTCCTGGAGATCCATCGCGGCTGGCAGCGTCTGGGCTATCCGTTCGCGTCCCTGACCCCTTCCCTGGCCACCGCGATTGGGAGCTCCGGCGACCGGCCCGCTGCCCTGGCCGAGCTCATGGGCATCGTCCTCAATGATGGCGTGCGCTCTCCCACGGTGCTCGTGGAGCAGCTCCACTTCGCCGCGGACACCCCGTACGAGACGCGGCTCAGCTCCTCGGCGCCGGCGGGGCGACAGGTCATGAGCCCGGAGATCGCGGCGGTGGTCCTCCGCGCTCTGGTCGGCGTGGTGCAACAGGGCACCGCGCGGAGCCTGAACCAGGCCCTCCGGCGCGACGCGGGCGTCACGCACGTCGTGGGCGGCAAGACCGGCACGGGGGACCACCGCTACAACACGTACGGAGCGCAGGGCGGACTGATCGAGTCCCGCGTGGTGAACCGGGTGGCGACCTTCGCGTTCCTCATCGACGATCGCTTCTTCGGCACCGTGACCGCGTATGTTCCCGGCCCGAACGCCGCGAAGTACGAGTTCACCAGTGCCCTCCCTGTGCGGTTACTGGGGATCCTGATGCCGGCGCTCTCGCCGCTGATCGATGCCAAGGAGCCGACGCGCCTTCACGCGAAGATCGCGTCGACGCCCGAATGAAGCGCACGCTGATCGCCTTCGTGGCCGCGCTCCTGCGTCGCTTCCTGATCAGGCACGTGCGCCCCACGAGCGAGTAGTGCACCGACGGAGGATGATCATGAAGATGCATGTCGCTGAGTTGTGGCGCTACCCGGTGAAGTCGCTGGCGGGTGAGCCGCTGGACGCGGCGGAGATCTCGGCCGACGGCATTCCGGGGGACCGCGTCATTCAAGTGTACGACGCCGAGGGCCGGATCGTGACCTCGCGGACCACCCCACGGCTGCTCGGTTTGAAGGGCACGCTGAGCCTGATGGGCGAAACGCTCGTGAACGGACGCCCGTGGACAGCGCCCGAGGTGGGAGCGGCGATCGAGGCGGCCGCCGGTCCCGGAGCCCGGCTGGTCCGCCATGACGGGCCGGACCGCTTCGATGTGCTTCCCCTGCTCGTGGCGACCGACGGGGCCGTTGAGGCCCTGGGGTTCGATCGACGCCGCTTCCGTCCGAACATCCTCATCGCCGGCGTGAACGGGCTCGCGGAGCGCGAGTGGCCCGGGCGTCAAGCCCGGGTCGGCGAAGCGATCATCAGCTTCAAAAAGCTCCGCGGCCGATGTGTCATGACGACCTATGATCCGGACACGCTCGAGCAGGATCCGACCGTCCTACGGCGGATCGTCCAGGAGATGGGCGGCCGGCTGGCCCTCGACACGTATGTTGTTCGGGGCGGGCGGGTGGCCGTCGGCGATCCGGTGGAGCTACTGTGAATGGCGTCTTAGGTTCGCGATGAAAAAGGGTGGGGCAGCCGGGCTTCACGCTGATGGAGATCCTCGTGGTCCTGGCGATCATCGCGATCCTGGCCACCGTCGTTGCCCCGATGAGCCTCGGCGTGATCAGCGACACGGAACAACCACGTCAGTGCGTGAGCGCTTCCACGAGCGAGTGCGCCGCGTCGTTGTCCCAGCGGCGCGGGCCGAGGGCGAGGACGGTCACCCGTCCCTCGCGGTCCACGACGAAGCTCGAGGGCAGCGCGCGCACCCCGTACGTGTCGGCCACGTCCATCTTCGGGTCGAGGGCCACGGGGAAGCTCAGCTTGTTCTCGCGCAGGTACGGCGTCACCACGGCCGGATCGGCGTCCACGGACACCGCCACGAGGACGAGGCCGCGGTCCTTGTGCTGGCGATACAGCCGCTCCATCGCCGGCATCTCCTCGCGGCACGGCGGACACCACGTCGCCCAGAAGTTCACGAGGACGGCCTTGCCGCGATGCTCACTCAGCCGGAAGCGCGTGCCGTCGGCGAGCGCGAGCGTGAAGTCGTCGGCGAACTTCTCGCGCGACGGCCGGATGAGGTCGAGCTCTCGAATGGCATCGTCGAGCCTGAGCACGGGGCCCGTGCGCGCCGCGCGCGGCGGGGACGCCGTTGGCGCGGCCATCGAGCCCGCCGGCCCACCTTTGCTCTCCGACGCAAGCGCGCCCTGCGGCGCGGGAACCGGCACGCCACCGGAGAGGGCGAACACGGCCCCGCCGGCGAGGGCGAGCGCGAGGAGACCGGCGATGAGGATCGGCACAACCTTCATGTGGCGTCGCCCGTAAGACGGGGTGAAAGGCCGGAGCGATTCACTGGCGCGAGGCCCCTCGACCGGATGCGCGACCCCGCGCGCCGGCGAGGTCACGGCTTGCGCTGGATCCCGAGCTTCTTCATCCTCGCCTCCAGGGTCGTCGGCTTGAGTCCGAGGAGCGTCGCCGCCCCTTGCGCCCCGCTCACGCGCCACCCCGTGAGGTCCAGCACGGCCGTGATGTGGTCCCGTTCCACCTCGTCGAGCGTCAGGAGTCGCGCCTCGCGGGGGACGACTCCGCGGGGTGGCCACTCGCCGAGCTTGAGCTCGGGCCCCTGGCTCAGGATCACCGCGCGCTCGATCACGTTCTCGAGCTCTCGCACGTTGCCGGGCCAGGGATAGGCGCGCAGCGCGTCCATCGCCGTTCGCGGGATCGCGTCGATCCTCTTCCCGAACTTCGCCGCGTACCGCGCGACGAAATACTTGGCGAGGAGCGACACGTCCTCTTTCCGCTCGCGAAGTGGAGGGACCCGGATCGGGAAGACGTTCAGGCGGTAATAGAGATCCTGGCGGAATCGCCCTTCCCGCACGGCGGCCTCGAGGTCCCGGTTCGTGGCCGCGACGACTCTCACGTCGACCTTGTTCGTCCTGGCACTTCCCACTCGCTCGAACTCCCCGTCCTGGAGGACCCGGAGCAGCTTCGCTTGCAAGTCCAGGGGCAGCTCCCCGATCTCGTCCAGGAGAATCGTCCCGCCGTCGGCCAGCTCGAACCGCCCGATCGCGCGGGAGATGGCGCCGGTGAACGCTCCCCGCTCGTGGCCGAACAGCTCGCTCTCGATGAGTCCGGCAGGGATGGCGGCGCAGTTCACCTTGACGAGCGGCGTGCGCCGCCGCGCGCTCAGATCGTGGAGCGCGCGCGCCACCAGCTCCTTGCCCGTGCCGGTCTCGCCGAGGACCAGGACGCAGGCGTCCGTGGGTGCGACCGTCTCGAGGGCCCTCAGTGCCCGTCGAACCGCCGAGCTCTGCCCGACGATCTCCTCGAAGTTGTGCTGGGTCTTGATCTCCTCCTGGAGGTAGGTGTTCTCCTCCTCCAGCCGGGCCTTGACGCGCTCGAGCTCCTCCGCCTTCTTCCGCTCGGTGATGTCGCGGACGGCGCTGATGACCAGGAGATCCTCCTCCGTCTCGAGCAGGCTGAGACTGATCTCCACGGGGAACTCGCTGCCGTCCTGCCGCCGACCATGGAGCTCGAGCCCCACCCCCATCGGCCGGACGCTGGGCGCGGTGAAAAAGCCGCCCCGATGACCGACGTGCGCCGTGCGGAAGCGCTCCGGCACGAGGACCTCGATCCCCTGTCCGAGCAACTGGTGCCGTTCGTAGCCGAACATGCGCTCGGTCTGGGCGTTGACGAGGACGATCCGGCCTTCTCGGTCGACGACCACCATCGCGTCGGGCGCCGCCTCGAGCAGCCCGCGAAACTTCGCGTCGGCCTTCTTCCGCTCGGTGACATCGCGGATGGCGGCGACCGCGACGGTGGCGCCGCCGAGATCGAGCGAGCTCAGGCTGATCTCCACGGGGAACTCGCGCCGGTCCTTCCGCTGGCCGTAGAGCTCGAGCCCCGCCCCCATCGGCCGGACGCCCGGATGGGTGAAGTACGCCGCGCGATGGGCGAGATGGACCTCGCGCAAGCGCTCAGGCACTAGCATCTCGACGGGCTGGCCAAGCAGCTCGTCTCGCGTGTAGCCGAAGAGCCGCTCGGTCTGGGCGTTGACGAGGACGACGCGCCCGGTGCCGTCGACCAGCACCATGGCGTCGGGCGCAGCGTCCAGGAGCTTGTGGAAGTCATCGCTCAGGCGCATCGGGGCACGTCCGTGCGAGCAGGACAATAGAGAATTCGGGCGGCGAAGGGCAATGTTACGCGTCCGGCCAAAACCAGGGCATTTCACGCCCTTGCGGGACGAGCCAGATTACAGGACGGCGCCGAGCAGCATCTTCACCATCGGCCAATCTCGCCCTCCGAGCCTCCGGTAGGCGACCTCGGCCTTCGCGATCGCGCGCGCCTTGAGCCGCGAGCGGGCGACGCGCACGACGTTCGACAGCGCTTTCAGTGAGGCAAGACGGAGGTAGCGCTGCTTGCAACGCATCGAGTCGAAGAGCAGCCCATCGGACGCGGCGATGACGTTCGCGGGCGCCAGGATCGGTTTTTTGCAGTGGTCGCACCGCAGGCGCTCGGTGCGTCGCTCACCTCGGTTCGATGCCATGACCGCTCCTCTGCCGCACGATGGTCTCCTTCACGTCTCAGCCTGCGGCCAGCCTGGGCGACCGTGCGGAGCGCCTGTCCTTCGCCCCCGTCACGCGCCTGACCTCGTCAGGAACGGGCAGACGTCTGTTGCGAGCGTCCCGACCAACACTCGCTCGACCAGGAGGCGACCCTCGTCGAGCACGGTCCCGTACCAGATCCGGGGCTCTTCGCCCGTGTCGGCCGGTCCCATGATCGCCCACCGGGCGTCGGTGTTGACGATCAGGAAGTACGTGTCGGCTCCGTCCGCGACCACCAGCAGCGCGATCGGCCGGGTGTCCGCGCAGCCGGAGACCTCGAACACTTGCGTCACGCTCTGCTCCAGGTCCGCCAGCGTGGCCCACGGAGGCGCCGGCGCCGGGTCGGCGGCCGCCGTTCCTGCGAGCACGAGCCCGAACAGTGCCAGCGCGATGATCGTCTTCATGGTCGGCTCCTCGTCGAGAACGCTCACGTGGCCTCGCCGGTATGACGGAGGGATGGGGCGAGAAGGATTCGTGAGACCCGTTCGGGCATGACGCCCGAACCTCGACCAGGCCGCGTAACTGCGGCTGCCCTTCGCGGAACCCTCATGAATGTCCGCTCCGTCGTACGGGAGACGGCCCGGAATTCAGGAGGTCAGGCGATGGTCCAGGTCCCGGCGGCGGCCGAGCACGATGCGGAAACCCCTCCCGGCGGCGAGCCGCTTGCGGACGAGGCGAGATGGCGGCAGGTCTTCACGTCCCTCGCGACGTTGGAAACCGGACTCGACAAGGTGCAGCGCGATCTCGGCCGGATGGGCCGCGACATCGAGGCATTCCGAACGTCACTCGAGGTGTCCGGCATCGCACCAACGAGGACGAGATGATGAAAACGCTGATCGTGACGCACCGACGTGTGTGCCGCCGTCATATGCGCCGTGATCGTGTTCAGCCTGACCGCTGGACCGCCGACGGGCGCCACGCAGGAGCTGCCCTTCCAGGTCGAGTGGCGCTACGAAGCGGAGTCACGTCGGGGGCCGGTGGTCACGGGATACGTCCACAACCGCTCGGTCTACCGGGTCGCGGCAGTCCGACTGCGTGTCGAGGTGCTCGACAGCGGCGGCCGAGTCATCGACGAAACATCCGGCTGGGCGCTGGGAGACATCGCGGCGGGGGCGGCGGGCTTTTTCCTGGTCTCGGTGCCCCCGACGACTGAGGGCGCGTATCGTCTCAGCGTAACGTCCTACGACAAGATCTCACGCGAAGCTCCATAGCCGTCGACCCGCCCGCGACCCCTCAGTCGTGGACAACCTGGCCGTACCGCGGCCGCGGGTCGCAGACCACCTCGACCTCGCTGCGAGCGCTAGCGCGCACTATTCACGAACCAGCGCCGCGCGAGCCGCTGAAGCCGAGCGTCGGGCTGGGGATCGCTCCGGAATTCCGCGAGCCGTCACCCGCTTCGGCGAGACGCTGGGGGAAACCCACACGATGCGCAGCGCCCAGGCGACGATCGAAGCCAACGGAATTCCGGAGCGATCCCCAGCCCGACACTCGGCCTCAGCGACGGCCGGGGTGCTGCCCCCCGAGCCGGCGGGAGCGCGGGTTGACGCTCCAGGACGACGGCAGGCGCCGCGGGAGACCGCGAGCGGTGGGCCGGGGGTTGCTCCGGAATTCCGTTGGCTTCGATGGTTGGATGGGCGCCAGCCATCGTGATTCGTTCCGTGCGTCTCGCCGAGCGGGCGACGGCTCGCGGAATTCCGGAGCAAACCCCCGGCCCACCGCTCGTGGTCGTGTCCCCGGCGTGCGGTGCCGATGCGCGTTCGGTAGTCCGGGCTAGGGCGCCTCCGAGGTTGCCGCCGAATCCTCGGGCCACGGCTGAGGCCATCCCTCCCGGCGGCTCCCGGCGTCCTCCTGGATCGCCTTCTGCCGCCGTTGCAGGTACGCGTTCCGGACAGCGCTGTAGAGGTCGAGGGTGCCCGCCTCGAAGTCGTCGAAGGTTTCGAGGTTGACCGAGCGCTCGTTCACGCGTTCCCCTACCGAGGTCCCGACGTTCGCCGCGAACGGGGCGACGTAGCTGATCGGATCCAGCAGCGAGTCGATGGCGAATCCGATGCCGTCACGGACCGTCAGCGGAGGCAGGAACGGCAAGACCAGGTAGGGCCCCGGGCCCGCCCCCCAGACGCCCAGGGTCTGCCCGGTGTCCGTAGCGCTTTCAGGAATGCCCTCGTGCGTCGCGATGTCGAACAGACCGCCCACGCCGACCGTGGTGTTGAGCATGAAGCGGCTGAGTTCCCGGACCGCACCCTCGAACTTCCCCTGGAGGAGATTGTTCACGAGACGCTTGGGCATCGCCGCGTTCTTGAGCACGTTCTTGAGGCTTCGCTGTACTTCGTCGGGGACAACCTTGTCCCAGCCTTTCGCCACAGGTTTCAGGACGTACCGGTCGACCCGGCGGTTGAACTCGAACATGCGCTCGTTGAACCGCTCCCAGGGATCGTGTTCCTCCAGCGCTCCGTCTTCCGCGGCCGCGCGCGTCTCCGTCTGACTCTCACCGCTCGGACCGGCTGGCGCGGCCGTCGTGGCGACCTCGGAACCGTCGGCCCCGCTCGCTTCGAGCTGCGAATCGCTCCCCGGCGGTGGCTCGAGGCCTGGCGCGCCACTCGCGGCGGGCGCGGCGCCGACTGCGATGACGGCTGCGACGGCGACCGCCACCAGCCATTCCCGTAACCACATATCCTTCCGTCCCCTGACCATGCAGCCCTCCTATTGCGCCTTGCCGCGCATGCGTCGAAGCAGCGTCTCGTACGAGGAGTTGCGGGCGATCCGTTCGAACTGCGCGCGGTAGCCCTCCGCCAGACTCACGCCATCGATCACGACGTCGACTACCTGCCATTGCTCGTGCTTGCGTGCGAGCCGGTAACCCACCGGCAGCCGCTCCTCCTTGCCGCCCGCGAGCATGGTCTCGACCGCCGCGCGGTTCCCGGTGGTCGACTCCGTCACGTATGTCGTCCTGCGGTCGCCGAGGAACCGGAGCACCAGGCGGGTGTAGGAGCGCTTGAAGAGCTCCGCGAAGAGGCCGACGAACTCGTCTCGCTGCGCGGGTGTCAGGGCCTGCCAGCGAGTTCCGAGCGCCTGCTGGCCCATCGCCTCGAAGTCGAACGTCCCATCGATGATCGCTCGCACCCGGGCCTGACGTTCGGTGTTCTGAAGCGCCGGATCACGGACCACCGCCGCAACACCACCCACGAGCTCGCCGACGCGCTCCCGCGGTCCGGCGTCGGCGGGCATGGCCAGCCAGAGATCGCTCAGGAGGCCCAGCATCACCAGACCGACGAATGCGCCGCTCTTCATCGCCATCGCCTTCCTTTCACGAGAAGAAGTCATGCTGTCACTCATGCGATCGCGACCCTCGCCACGGTCGCGGGAGGGACGAGGATCTGCACGTGGCGATGGAGCACGGAGACCGACAGGGGGCCCGGGCCGACGTACTCGCCATCGACGTGGCACTCGATCCCCGTGCCGCCCATGTGGACGGTCCGGGCACGCAGGTAGCCGATCCTCGGGTCCTCGAGGCGCTGTTGGCGCAGGACGCCCACCAGCCATCGCACCAGGTCGACGGCTCGGGGGGCCGGCAGCGTGCAGACGTCGAGCGCGCCGTCGAAGGGCGAGGCCTCCGGGGTGAAGCTCACGCCCGGAGAGTAGGTGCGGGTGTTCCCGACGACGACGATGTGGGCCACACGATCCACCATCCGGCCGTCGCACCGGATCGTGACCGGACGGAACAGCCCTCGCCGGAGGATCCCGAAGGCCGTCAGGAGGCATCGGACGAAGCTGTCCGGTCCCCGGCGGCCGACCCAGAACGCGCGGTGGATCTGCCCGAGAATCCCGCACGACGCCATGTTGATGAACTTCCGGCCGCCGGCGGCGCCCAGATCGAACCACCGGGGCACGCCGTCCCGGACCAGGGCTTCGAGAGCGTCGAGCGTGCCGCCGATTCCTTGATCGGCGGCGAAGGCATTGCCGGTGCCGACGGGGAAGAGTGCCAGCGGAATCTCGACCTGCCCGTTGACGACCTCGTTCAGCGTGCCGTCGCCGCCGACGACCAGGAGGAGTGAGGTCGTCCGCTCGAGTGACGCCGCGAACTCGCGCGCGTCGCCCCGTCGTCGCGTGACAAACGTTGCGACCTCACAGCCGAGGCGCCGAAGCCGTGCCTCGATGGCGGGAACCACGCCAGCGCCATGGCCCCTGCCGGCGATCGGGTTGACGATGAGCTGAACCATCCTCACGGCGGCCTCCGTCAGGAGCTCGTGGTGCTCGACGCGGGCGCCGGGTTCCCGGCGCCCGCCGAGCGTTGGGTGGTGTGGTGGGCGGTGGCGGGGGTCTCCCACGAACTCAGCAGGAAGAAGCCGATCACCGCCCACACGAGCTATCTCAGCCGCCGCAGGAGCGTGAACGCGATCGCCGCGGGCAGAGTGAGCACGGCGTGGTCGAACGTGTCACGCCAGGCGACGGCGTCGAGGATCACGACGAGGATGTAGGGGAGCACGGCGAAGACGAGCGGCCAGCCCAACGACTGGAAATGGTCGAGGACGTTCTTCGGGCCGACCTGCCACGTCAGGCCGGCGACGAGTGTGAGACCGAGAGCGAGAAGCAGCACGCGGGCGCCGCGCAGATCCGCGAAACCGGCGCCGAGGGAGCCGCGTGTCGCGTGTGCCGTCGTCCTCGTGACCGAGCCGCTCACGACGAGACCACCCGCTCGCGGTGTTCAGCCGGCGCCGCCTCGAGCCCGGCTGGAGTGTGGAGCCGGACACGCCCGGTGTCCACCGCCGCTGCTCGATCGCCGCCGGATACTGCGGCCCGCCGACGGGCCAGGAGCGCAACGAGGCTCGGCAGCGTCGTCAGCGACGCGACCAGGACGCTCCCGACGCCCAGGACGACGACGAGCCCGAGGCTCGAGATCCCGCGATGGCCGGAGATCATCAGGCTGCCGAATCCAACCATCGTCGTCAGGGCCGAGAGCGTGATCGCCCGGCCGGTGCTGCGCGGAAGCGGGGCGCCGGCGCCGCCGCTCTCGCGAACGCGCTGGACGACATAGATGCCGCTGTCGATGCCGATGCCCACGATCAACGGCAGGAGCAGGAGGTTCGCCGGGTTGAACGCCACGCCGACGAGTCCCATGAGCCCCAAGGTCCAGAGGCCTCCGACGATCAGGGGCACGAGCGCGAGCAGGGCGGGCTGGAGGGCGCGGAACGTGAGGAACGCCACGAGCGCGACGGCCACGGACGCATAGAGCGCGGCGCGCTCGTATCCTTCTCTCATCGTGCGGAGATACTCGAACGTTCGGCCCGGCGTGCCGTGCGCGTCAGGATCCACCGACCGCACGTCCTCGACGAACCGGGCCAGCGGCGCAAACTCCCAGACGTCGGCGGAGGGGAAGACGAAGAGACGATACTGGCCCGTCCTGCCGACATAGCGCGCGCGAAGCTCGGGCGGCAGGTCGTCGACCGTCACGGGCGACGCGCTCGCGCTCGCCGTGAGCAGGCCGAGCTTCTCCCGCAGGTCCCCGAACAGCCGCTCCTGGAAGGCGACGAGGGCGCGATCGACGTCCGCCTTGTCCCTTCGCGCGGCCGTGGCGAGAAACGCTTCGATCAGGCCCCGGGCCTCGTGGCGGTCGCGGTCGAGTGAAGGGTCTCCCGGGTCAGGGTCCGCGGCGCCGTCGCCGCCGAGCTTGAACGTGATCCGGCCGAGCGTGCTCCGGACGGCGCCCACGTCGACGGACGTGGCCACGACCCTGCCGAACGAGAGATCGGCCACGAGCGGCTTGATGGCCTCGACGAGCGGGCGCTTCGCCTCCTGATCCTCGGGGAGCACCGAGGCGATGCTCTCGACGTCGGCGACCGAGGGGAGGACCTCGAGCGCCACGACTTTCCGCCGGACCTCCGCCAGAGACCCGGCGGCGACTTCCTCGAAGAGGACGGAACGCGAGGCGCTCTCGAAGATCCTCTGCGCCCACCGTGCGGCCTCGGTGCCCTCGGCCTGCAGGTGGAGGAGATTGAAGTCGGAGCGGACGCTCCCGAGCGCCAGCACGCTCACGCCGATCAGCAACGCGCTGAGCGTGAGCGTGAGCCGGGGATAGCGGACCACCGTCGCGAGATAGCCGCCGTCCGCGCGCGCCTGGCCGGCGCGCGCGGGCACCATGCGGCCCAGGGGGCCGGCCTCGGAGAGGACGAGCAGCGCCGGCATCACGACGAAGGTGGCCAGCGCGGTCAGGAGCACGCTGCTCCCGCTGATCAGTCCGAGCTCCGCGAGCCCCTTGAAGTCGGTGAGCAGCAGCGCGAAGAACCCGAGTGCGGTCGTGAGGGCGGCGGTCGCGATGCCCCGGCCCGCGCCGCTGACCGTCCGGGCCAGCGCGGCGCCGACCTGACGGGCCCCGGATCGCTCCTCCTCGTAGCGCGCAACGAAGTGGATCCCGTAGTCGATGCCGAGCCCGACGAGCATCGGCAGGAAGGCGATGGAGAGGATGTTCAGGTGCCCGACGGTCAGGGTGGCGAAGCCGAGCGACCAGCCCACGCCGATCACGAGCGTGACGGCGGCGATGGCCGGTCTCACGATTCCTTTGAAGAAGACGACGAACAGGAGCGTGATGCCGGCAAGCGAGATCAGGGAGGCGAGGGTCATGTCTCGCTTCGCCGCCGCCATCTCGTCGGATTCGAGCACCGCCCGCCCCGTGATCCCGACCTCGACGTTCGGATAGGCCCGTCGCAAGTCCTGCGCGTCGGCCCGGATCTTCGTCACCGCCCGTCCGAACCGGTTGAAGTCCCCGGCGCTCGCCTTCGGATTCGCGAGGACGAACAGGAGGCGCTTGTCGTCCGACCGGAGGAACCCGTCCTCGGAGGCGGCTCTCGGTCCCGTTCCGAGCAATGCCGGCCAGGGAGACTGGAACGGCCGAGTGTCGGCCAACGACTCGTTCATCTGCCGAAGGATCGCGAGAAGCGGGGCGAGGTCGACGGCATCGTCGGCGGTCTCGTCGCCCCCGATCGCGAACGCGCGGGCCACGAGCCCCGCGGTGACGTCGCGGTTGATCAGCGCCAGCAGATTCGCCAGCGTAGGCGAGGCGACGAGGTCGCGGAGGAGGTCGCGGTGGGTTTCGAGCCGCCCTCTCAGCGCGACCAGCTCGTCAGGAGACAGGTAGTAGAGTCCCTTCCGTTTCAGGGCGCCGGGTTCGATGCGAGCGAGGACCTGTTCGATGTCCGGATCTCGCTGCCATCGCTGTCCCAACGCGGTCGCGAACCCTTTGGCGGACTCCGGATCGTCGCTCGCGATCGCCACCACGACCCGCTCCGGCAACTCTTCGAACTCCTGCTCGTAGCGCGCGTTGAGCTGTCGGGAGCGGTCTCCGTCCGCGATCAGCGCCCCACGGCTGGTGTGGAACTCGAGCCGGGTGGCCGCGAGGCCGAATCCGAGGACCGCCAGCAGGGCGGCCGCGACGGCGAGACCGAGCGGATGCCGCAGGGCCAGCGCCGAGAGAACTCGTGGCACGGCACGGCGACTGTGCGCAGCGGCGTCCCCCGTCACGTTCCTGAGACGGAAGGCGCCGTGAGTCGGATTCGCTGGGCGCCCGCGAATCTTACGGGAGCGAGACTCCGTCTCAGAGAGGGACAGGTCGAACGTCCCGGGACGAGTCAAACGCTCTAGGAGGATGGGTGCTCCTCTGCATTGAATGCGCCATGGTGCGGACGGAGAGTTCAGTCGCACCTTGAAGAGCTGCGACTCCTCGCGGCCACCCGGGCTCACCTGCCCCGAACCGCCTGTGCTCACTGGCTACCGCGCGGTGCTGTTCGATTTCGGCGGAACGCTGGACGCCGACGGCCTGCCGTGGAAGGAGCGCGTGAGCCGGCTGTACCGCGAAGAAGGGCTGGTCATCCCACCCCAGCGCTTCGACGCCCTCTTCTACGCCGCCGACGACGCGCTCGTCGGCGCGGTGCCCTCCACGCTGTCGTTCCAGGAAACCGTGTTCCGCCTCCTGGCGGGGATCAACCGCGGCCTGGACATCCGCGACGACGCCCTGGTCGGTCGCATCGCGACGCGGTTTCTCGAGCGAGCCTCGAGAACGCTCCGTCGCAACGCCTCGCTCCTCGCCGCCCTCCGGCGCCGCTATCGCCTGGCGATCGTCTCGAACTTCTACGGCAACCTCGCCACCGTGTGCGCGGAGTGCGAAGTCAGCGAGTTCGTCGATGTGCTCATCGATTCGGAGGACATCGGCTGCCGGAAGCCGGATCCTCGGATCTTCCATGTCGCGGCGGCGGCGCTCGGCGTGGAACCCGCGGAGACCGTGATGGTCGGCGACTCCCTGCCGCGCGACATGGCCGGCGCGCGGGCCGCCGGGATGCGCCACGTATGGGTCGCCGGCCCGGGAGTGCCCCGGGCCCAGCCCTGCTGCCCGGGTGACCCGGTGATCCAGGCGCTCGCGGACCTCGGGAAGCTCCTGGCGTGAGGGCGCAGAGGCTGCGCGGCGGCATCATCGCGGCGGGCGAAGGCTCTCGCCTGCGCCAGGCCGGGTTCCCGATGCCCAAGCCGCTGGTCCCGATCGCCGGTCTGCCGCTGATCGGCTGGGTCATTCGGAACTTCGTCGCCGCGGGCATCATCGCGCCGGTCACCATCGTCAACGAGCGTGCGGCGGACTGCGTCGAGTGGGTCACGGCGCGCTTCCCGCACCTCGGCGTGCGCTTCATCGTGAAGACCACGCGCTCGTCCCTCGAGAGCTTCGTCGAAGTGGCCACCGGCCTCGGGCGCGGCCGGGCGCTGATCTCCACCGTGGACGCCTGGTGTCGTTCCGACGACTTCGTGCGCTTCGTGGAGGCCGCCCGGCGGCGGCCGCCCGCCGCGACGGTGCTCGCCGTGACCCCGTTCGTCGCCGATGAACACCCGTTGTGGGTCGGGCTCGACGCGCGCGGCCGTGTCACGCGTCTGGGCGGGACGTCGGGCGACATGGTGACGGCGGGGATCTATCTCGTGTCGGAGCGGGTCCGAACGACCGTCCCTCCGCCCGGGCTGGGCCGGCTCCGGGAGTTTCTCGCGTGGCTCGTCGATCGCGGAGAGCCGCTGTACGGCGAGGTCATCGAGCGCGTGGTGGATGTGGACCGGGCCGAGGACGTGGCGCTGGCCGAAGCCCTGGCCAGCACCGCGCGAGTGTCGCGACGTTCACAGGGAGGAGCCGACGAGTGAGCCGAGGATCCTGCTGGGGAATTTCCCGGGAACGTGCGCATTCGCCGGGACGGGAGACGGACGACACCGAGATCCTCCGGCTCACGGCGAAACGGCTGGAGGCGAAAGGGCTCGAGGTCGTTCTCAAGGACCCGGAGGAGCTCGAGGAGCCAGTGGATGTCGCCCCGCGCGCGGTCTTCCTGATGTGCGAGAGCGTCGGAGCTCTGGAGCGGCTCCGTGGCTGGGAGGCCGGCGGCGTGCTCCAGGTGAACAGCCCCGCGGCCGTGCTGAACACCTATCGTGAGCGGATGATCGCGCAGCTCCAGGAAGCCGACGTGCCGTTCATCGAGAGCCGCATCGTCTCGACCGCCGAGCCCTGCGTCGAGACGCCGCTCCCGGTCTGGGTGAAGCGAGCCGACGTCCACAACACCCAGGCGGGTGACGTCTCTCTCGCGCCGACCAGGACGGCCGTCGAGGCGGCGCTGCGGGGGCTCGCCGAACGCCGCATCCCCCGGGCGGTGATTCAGGAGCACCTCGATGGAGACCTGATCAAGTTCTACGGGATCGGCAGCGACGGCGGCCCGCCGTGGTTCCGGTGGTTCTATCACGCGGGGCAGAACGTCGCGGGCCATCCGTTCGATCCGCGGACGCTCCCCCGGCTCGTGCAGAGGGCGGCGGCGGCCCTTGGCCTCGAAGTCTACGGAGGAGATGTGATCGTGACGCCGACGGGGCACATCGTGTTGCTCGACCTCAATGCCTGGCCCAGCTTCGCGCTGTACCGGGACGAGGCGGCCGAGCGTATCGCCTCCTACCTGGCGCTCCGCTTCAGTGGTGGGCGCCGATGACGACGGGAAGCGCTCCGGGCCCCAGGTCGCGCGCCATCGTGGCCCGTGAACAGCGCCACGTCGCGCCGGGCGTCCAGTCCTACGCCCTCTACGCCGGGTTGGCGATGGCCCGGGGCAGCGGGTGCACGCTGGTCGACGAGGACGGCCGCGAGTACATCGACTTCATCGCGGGCATCGGCGTCGGCAGCGTGGGGCACTGCCACCCGGATTACGTGGAGGCGCTGAAACGGCAGGTCGAGCAGCTGACGTTTGGCAGCTTCACCACCGAAACTCGTGCCCGTCTCCTCGAGCTGCTCGCGACCGTCACTCCGCCCGGGCTCACGCGCATCCAGCTCTTCTCCGGCGGCGCGGAAGCCGTGGAGGCGGCCCTGCGGCTGGCGAAGGCGGCGACGGGAAAGCACGAGGTCGTGGGCTTCTGGGGCGCCTTTCACGGCAAGACCGGTGGCGTCCTGGGTCTCCTCGGCAGCGACTTCAAGCACCACCTCGGGCCGTTCCTGCCGGGCCAGTACCTCTCGCCGTACGCCAACTGCTACCGCTGTCCGCTGAGGCTTCGCTATCCGGCGTGCGGGATGGCGTGCGCCGAGTATCTCCGAGACGTGATTCGTTACCAGACGAGCGGCGAGATCGCCGCCATCATCGTCGAGCCCATCCAGGGGACAGCCGGGAACGTCGTCCCGCCCGAGGGATTCCTCCGCGCCATCGAGACGATCGCCCGGGAGCACGGCGCCCTGCTGATCGCGGATGAGATGTTGACCGGCTTCGGCCGGACCGGCGCCATGTGGGGATCGGATCACGATGGCGTGATCCCGGACGTCATGACCGTTGGCAAGGGCATGGGCGGTGGGTTCCCGCTGAGCGGCGTCATCTCCACCGCCGATCTCACCAGTCGCACGCCGTGGTCGAATCCGAGCGCCAGCTCCTCGAGCTACGGGGGGAACCCGCTGGCCGCGGCGGCCGGGCTCGCGTCGCTCGAGATCATCCTCAGGGAGAACCTGGTCAAGAACGCGGAGCGCGTGGGCACGGTCATGCTCGAGCGCGTCGCCGCGCTCGGGGAGAAATACCGCTCGGTCGGCGACGTGCGGGGGAAGGGCCTGATGCTGGGGATCGAGCTCGTGAGGGACCGCGCGACGAAGGCGCCTGTCGCCCGAGAAGTCACACAGGCACTCTATCGAGAATGCCTGAGGCGCGGCCTGGTCGCGATGTGCTACTCGCCCACGATCCGGCTCAATCCGCCGCTGATCATCAGCGAAGCGACCGCGCTGGACGGCCTCGACCGATTCGACGAAGCCCTCGGCGTGGTCCTTCGCCAGCACGGGCTCGAGTAGGATGCTGCGCGGGGCGATCATCGGTCTCGGCAACATTGCCGTCCGCGCGCATCTGCCGGGCTGGCTGGCCCACGACGCGGTCGAGATCGTCGCGGCCACCGACGCGCGCGCAGCACGCCGGGCCGAGATCGAGGCGCGCTTGCCGCGCGCCCGGTGGCACGACTCGACGGCCGAGCTGATGGCGCGCGAGGACCTCGACTTCATCGATATCTGCACCCCGCCGTCGAGCCATGCCGGGTTGATCCGCGCGGCCCTCGATCGGGGCCTGCACGTGCTCTGCGAAAAGCCGCTCGTCTGCTCCGTCGCCGACCTCGCCGCGGTGGCTCGTCGCGCGGCCGCGAGCGACCGCGTTCTCCAGACGGTCCACAATTGGCACCACGCGCCGATCATCCGGCGCACCTGGGACCTCGTCCGAGACGGGGCGATCGGCCGGTTGCGGCGTGTGGTCTGGCAAACACTCAGGACGAAGCCGGCGGCGATCGCCGAGGCCGACAGCAAGAACTGGCGCGTCGATCCCATCGTGGCCGGCGGCGGAGTCCTCAGCGATCACGGCTGGCATGTCTTCTACCTGCTCCGGCGCTGGATGGGAGGGAGCCCGACCTCGATCAGCGCGACGCTCGAGCGGCGGCGATTCACGGAGCTGGCCGTCGAGGACACCGCGACGCTCCGATTGACCTTCCCGGGCGCAACGGCGGACGTCCTGCTGACGTGGGCCTCCGACGCGAGACGCACCTGGGCCGAGCTCACGGGCACCGACGGCAGCATCCGGCTGGAGGACGGTACGCTCGTGCTGAGCCGGCGCGGCTGCGAGCAGCGATGGCCGTGTCCGCCGGCACTGTCCGATGGATCCTATGATCCCGAGTGGTTCGACCGGGTGGCGGACTCCTTCATCGCGGCAATGAATGGCTCGAGGCGACGGGCGGCGAATCTGGCGGAGGCGTCGCTCTGCGTCGCGCTCGAAGCGCTGGCCCGGGAATCGAGCCGACGAGGGGGGCGCGCGCTTCCGCTGGCGTCGGCGCCGCTCCTGCTCCCGGTTCCGGCTGCGGGATCGTCGACCTGAAACAGGACGCGGCGCGACCGGACTCGCTCGGGGAAGCGGCGTTGATCGTCCTGCCGTCCACGCCGGGCCACGGCGAACGGGTCCCGCCGGGAACGAAGCTCGCCGGCGTTCCCCTCGTGCGCCGCACTGTGCTCGCGGCGGGCCGGGCGGGTTTCCGGTGTGTCCTGGTGAGCCTCTCTCGGTCGGATGACACACGCCTGCTGGCGGGTACGGCCGCGCTCCCGCTGATCCCGAATGGGTCGCACCCGTTGCCCCCGCTTCGCCGCCTCGTGGTGATCGCGATGAACGTGGTGCCGCACCCTCGATGGCTGCGATCGCTGTGCGAGTTTCCCGCCCAACCCGAGCGCCTCTACGTGGACGGCACATCGGTCGCCGTCGTCGAGACGAAGGACCCCGAACGCATCGTTGCCGCGGCCGCGAGGAGCCGCAGCATGGCCGAGCTCGTGGCAGCGCTGGGCCCGATGTCGGGGACCGTCGATCTCGCCCCGGACGGAAACGGGAGGTCCGTGCTCGGCGCGCTCCGCGATGTGCCGGCGGCGGAGGCCTGGTTGTTGCGCGGCCTCGTCAAGCCGAGCGAAGGTTTCATGTCCCGACACTTCGAGCGGCACCTGTCGCTGGCACTGACGCGACGGTTTTGCGCCACCCGCCTCACTCCGAACGTGATGACCCTCGTCAGCGTCGCCGTCGGGCTGCTGGCTGCGCCGTTCTTCCTGTCCTCCGCCCCGGCCTGGCAACTCGCGGGGGCGCTCCTCTTTCTCACCCACTCGATCCTCGACGGCTGTGACGGCGAGCTGGCCCGGTTGAAGTTCCTGGAGTCGCGAACGGGCGCGATGCTCGACACGGGCGGCGACAACCTGGTGCACGTCGCGGTCTTCAGCGCCATGGCCGTTGGCTGGAGTCTCGATGCCCGCGCGGTGTGGCCTCTGCTCCTGGGCGCCGTGACGGTCGTGAGCACGGCGGCGGCGGCGGCTGTCGTCTACGGGCGGGGCATGCGGGCCTCGACCGAGGAGAACGCGCACTCCCCGGCGTCGCGCCTGGCCGACGCACTCGCTCACCGGGACTTCATCTACCTGATCGTCCTCCTGGCGGCGTTCGGGAAGGCGCGATGGTTCCTGTTCCTGACCGCGGTCGGCGCGCCGACCTTCCTGCTCCTGCTCGCGTGGGTGGGTCGGAGGCGCGGGACGTCGTGAGTCAGCGCCTGCAGCTCGCCGCTCTCGTTCTCGGCCTCGGCCTGTTCGCCTCCCTGATCTACGGCATCGGCCCCTGGACGATCGTCGCCGATCTCGGCCAGATCGGCTGGGGGATCGCCGTGATCGTCGGCCTGGAGCTCGCGGTCGACGCGGTGAATACGATGGGCTGGCGACTCACCTTCGCGCCGAGCGACCGCACGGTGAGCTTTCCCGTGCTGTTCCTGGTGCGCCTGGCCGGGACCGCCGTCAACCAGGCCGTCCCGGCCGCAACGGTGGGCGGCGAGCCGGTGAAGGTGATGCTCTTGCGCCCGTACGTGGCCGCGGCGAACGCCTGGGCCAGCGTCATCACCGCCAAGCTCTCCTACGGCGTGGCGCAGTCGGTCTTCGTCCTGTGCGGCCTCCTGGTCGCCTTTCGGGGCCTCGACGTGCCGACGTCGATCTCTCGCGCACTCTTCGGAGCGCTCGGCTTGACGCTCGCCGGCCTGGCGGCCTTCTTTGGGCTGCAGCGCCGGGGGCTCTTCGCGGCGACCGGGGCCGCGGCCGGAAGGCTCGGCCTTCCGGAGTACTGGACCGACTGGCTGCGGCGCGCCACCGGCTCCCTGGACGACCAGATTCGCGACGTCCTCGTGCTGCGGCGCGGCGATTTTCTCCGCTCCGTCGCCTGGCATCTCTCGGCCTTCGCGATCGGCGTGCTGCAGGTGTTCCTGTTGCTTCGCTGGCTCGGGCTCCCCGCGGATCTCCTCACCTGCGTCGCCATCGAGACGTTCTCGCTCCTGGTCCAGCTCGCGCTGTTTCTCGTCCCGGCTTCGATCGGAGTCCAGGAGGGCGGCAAGGTGCTGATCTTCACAGCGCTTGGCCTGCCGGCCGCCGCCGGCCTGGCCGTCGGTCTCGCGTTCCGCCTGACCCAGATCGCCGAGATCGCCCTTGGCCTGGGGGCGTTCAGCGCCCTCCACTGGCGACAGCGCCAACACCGTCGTGACGTCGTCGCCGGGTCGGGCATCTAGGGCTCCGCCGGAAGATCGGACGCCATGGCCGTTCCACTCTCCTGGGCGCAGTGGCTGGGATACGGCCCGTTCCTCGCCCAGCTCGTCGTCACCCGCCGCTGCAACCTCTCCTGCGGGTACTGCTTCGAGTACGACACGGTCTCCGACCCCGTCCCGTTCGTCACGCTCGATCAGCGTCTCGGAAAGCTCCGCGATCTGCGCGCCTGGGTCGTGTGTCTGACCGGTGGGGAGCCGACGCTCCATCCGGACCTCTTGAAGCTCGTTCGCCGGATGCGCGAGCTCGGCTTCCGCCGCCGCCAGATGATCACCAACGGGTACCGCCTGACGAATGAGACGATCGAAGGCTTGAACGCGGCCGGACTGACCGATCTCCAACTGAGCCTCGACGGCGTCCGCCGCAACGGGACGACCCTGAAGGTGCTCCACTCGTTGCGCGGTCGCCTCGAGATGCTCGCGCGGTCGGCGCGCTTCCGGGTCGTCCTCAGCGCGGTCATCGGCAGCGCGCCGCCGGAGGAGGCCATCGAGGTCGTGCGCTTCGCGCGGAGCCACGGGTTCGTGCCGAGAGTCTTACTCATCCACGACGAGCTCGGCCGCGTGAAGCTGTCTCCGGAGGAGCTGGCGGCGTACCACGAGGTGAAGCGGATCCTCGGACGGGCGGGCCGGGAGGCAGGCGACTATCGGGAGCGCTTGATCCAGGCGGGGACGGCTCCGTTCCGTTGCCGGGCGGGAGCCCGGTACCTCTACGTCGACGAGTTCGGCCAGGTCCACTGGTGCAGCCAGAGCCGGGAACTCTTCTCGAAGGACCTGATGGACTATTCGCTCGACGACCTGAAGCGACAGTTCCACGCGGTGAAGCCATGCCGCGAGATGTGCAGCATCGGCTGCGCGCGAACCGCGTCCGCCTATGACGAATGGCGCCGGCAGGGGATCGAGGGCCGCCGATGACCCCCGTGACCCAGGCGGTGATCGTCTGCGTCCCGGATGGGGGAGACCCGTCACGCGAGGTCGGGGGCCTCTCGCTGATCGAGCGGCTGCTGCGACAGCTCTCCGAGCTCGGAAGCCTGCAGGAGATCCTGATCGTCCGCGGTCCTCGCGCTGGGCCCGCCGAGCCCTCTTGCCGCGTCGCCACGCCGGTCCGCGTCGTGCGTGTCGCTCCGGGAGACCCGTGGACGATGCTGCGGGCGGCGAGCGGCTTCCTGCGCGAGCGCTTCCTCGTGATCGGCGCCGATCTTCTCGTCGATCCGCGAATCCTCTCCTGGCTCGCCGCCCGAACGGCCGACACGCTCGTCACGGCGAACGCCAGGGAGCCCGAGCTCCTGGGAACGGTCGGGCGAACGATCCTGCTCGAGCCGCCCCGTTCCCTCGCCTCCGCCGCCGTGGTCGCGATCACCGACTTTCCGGCGTACTGGAAGGAGCAGCGCGGAGACGTCCCGGTGCACCTCCTTCGCGTGACCTCGGACCGGGATGCCGAGGAAGGCTGGAGGGTCCTTCTCGATCACGTACAGAAGCGCACGCTGGACCTGCCGGCTCGATACTTCGACCCCACGTTCGAGAATGTCCTGGTACGGCTGCTCTGCCGCACGCGGATCACGCCCAACCAGGTGACCGCGGCCACCGGCCTCCTCGGCTTCGGGGTGGCGGGCCTGTTCGCGACGGGGTGGCTGCGGGTTGGCGTCCTGCTCGCGATCGTCGTCGAGGTGCTGGACGGCGTCGATGGCAAGCTCGCCCGGATCAAGCGCATGACCTCGAAGCCCGGTGAGCTCGAGCACGTGCTCGATTTCTTCTACGAGAACTCGTGGTACGTCGCTCTCGGGTTCCGCCTGTCGACGCACGGGCATCCGTGGGCCTGGGGCGCTGCGCTGGCGATGGTGGCGTTCGACGTGACCGACAACCTGGCGAACATCTGGGTCTCGCGCTTTCGCGGCCGGAACCTGGCCGAGGTCAGCTCGTTTCTCCGCCGCTTTCGAAGGATCAGCGGCCGCCGCAACATCTACGCCTGGATCTTCCTCCCCGGCTTCCTCCTCGGGACGCCGGCCTTCTCCTTCGCCGCGGCGGTCGTGTGGGCGGGCATCACGGCGGCGGTGCACGTGATCTCCGCGATCGTCGAGCCGGAGCTCGCCTCGTCGGCAGCCCGCAGGTAAGGCCCGACGGGCTCGGCGCCGGGTCGCGCTCTCGTTCATCGCGCCTGGCCGTCGCGCGAGGGCCCTTTCGCGCTCGCGGCCTCGGGGACCGGGAACTCCTTCGACCTCAGCTTCGCGACCAGCTCCGTGTACGACGACCGCCGGATGATCCGGTCGAACTGCGTGCGATAGTTCCCGACGAGGCTGATCCCCTCGACGGCGACGTCGTAGACGAGCCAGCGGTCGCCCCGGCGGTGCATCCGATAGTCGACCGGGACCTCCGCGCCCTGCTTGGTCACGATCCTGGTGCGCACGGTCGCCTGGTCGCCGTCGATCGACTCGCCGACATAGCTCACCTTCTCGCCGCGGTACAGCTCGATCTTGCCGAGGTAGGCGTGCTCGAGGAGGGAGACGAAGAGCGCGATGAACTCCTCGCGTTCGGCCGGCGTGCGCACCTGCCAGTGCCGGGCGAGCGTGCGCTTCGTCATCTCCCCGAAGTCGAAGGCGTCGCTGGCGGTCCTGCGGAGCTCGGCCCGGCGCTCCTCGGTGGCGCTCGCCTTCTGGAGATCGGCAGCGCCCAGGACCTCGAGGGCCCGGTCGGCGTAGTGGCGAAACTGTTCGGTGGGCGCGCCGGCGGCGGCGTCCCGGCTGGCGAACGCGACGAGCACGAGAGCGACAGCGAGCCCGACACGAGCTTGGAGCGTAACCTTCATCGACGCGCCTCCTGATCTCGATCCCTGCGGTCGTGCCTCCCGGCGTCTCACCCCGGGAGTCGGCGCAACGGTCTCTTCGTCCAGCACCCTCGTTCTGCTTCGATTCGCGCGCGTCGCCGCGGCTCAGTGCCCGTGAACGAATCCCGCGGTCGAGGCGCGCCACGGCTGTGCCGGGGCGCGTCCGAGCGCTGGGGGGTTTGGGGGGCCCTTTCGAGGCCCCCCAAGTTCTCAGACGAGGCACCGCCACAGCAACGCCATCGCTCCGGCGACGATCAGAATCGTCGTGAGATCGGCTGCTGAGCGCGGCTTGTCAGCTTCGGATCGCCGGTGCCGCTGCGTCACCTCCCGCGCATCGACCGCGGAACCGAACATCGTGCCTCTGGCGCTCCCGAGAGCGACCCGGCGCGGAACCGGAGTCACGTTGAGGCCCGCAGGGCTCTGACCGCGGCCGACCATCACCGTCTCGCGCAGCGCTGCTCCCGGCAACGCGAACAGAGGATTCGCCGGTCGCATCCACACACCGGACACCGCAGAGCGGAACCGGTCATCATTCCGGGTCCCCCTTTCGCAGCCTCGTCGGCTGTCTCGGCCAGATTCGGCCAGCTTCTCTTGACGAGTCACTCGTACGACGGAACGGCTCGTGCGGAGGATTCCTAGCTGGGAGCCGGTGCCGGCCTCGGGCCCCAGGTCCTCCTCACGGCGCCGTCCCAACATGTCGTGAAGCTCCCAAGATATCGGGACGCCCTGTGCGGCCCTGCGCTCGCCTTCCCTGCCTCGACTCGTAGGAACTGCTAGCCACCGCGCGCACATGCAGGGCACCGCACCGTATTGCCCGGGTCTGGCACAGCGCATGCCGTCATCCCCATGCGCGATCACGCGACATTCCAGACGAGAGAGGGACGCTGTGCTGCGGATCACGAAGACGACGGAACCGGGAGCGGACGCCGTCACGCTGCAGGTGGAGGGCCGCGTCGTCTCCGAGTGGGTCGACGTGCTGGAGCGCGAGTGCTGCAAGGCTCTCCAGGAAGCACGGACCATCCGCCTCGACCTCGGGGGCGTGACGTTCATCGACGGCCGCGGCGTCGCCCTGTTCCGGCGGGTTGGGACGCCGCGCCTGATCGTCGTCAACTGCTCGGCGTTCCTCCAGGACCTGCTGCGGGGTGGGTACGAGCCATGACCCAGGAATGCGAGTCCACGGAAATGAGGCGGACGAATGGACTTCCCGGCGGCGCGCGGAATTCAGGGGTATCCGAGGTGTGGGCCGAGGAGAGCCGCGACGATGGATGAGTCGGCGGAGCGACGGCGTGCGGCCATCCGGAGCGAGGACCGTGGACTCGTCGAGAGTCTGCGCCGCGGCGAGGCGAAGGCCGTCGAGGAGCTCGTCGATCGCTACGGCGGGTGGATCTACCGCGTCGCAGTCCGGGTCGTCGGTGACCCGCGAGATGCCGAGGAGATCGCGCAGGACGTCCTCCTGACGGTGGCCCGCAAGATCGGCACCTTCAAGGGCGAGGCCGCCTTCTCGAGCTGGCTCTACCGCATCGCCGCGAACGCCGCGTACGAGCGCGTGCGCGCCCGGCGCAGCGCCAGGCAGGAGATCGCGCTCGACGCGGTCCTGCCGGCCTTCGACGCCGAGGGGCGCCACATCGGACCGGTCGTCGACTGGTCGCGCGATCTGGAAAATCCAGCCGTCGCGGCGGAGATGCGGGCAGGGCTCGAACGCGCGATCGCGGCCCTCCCCGACGAGTACCGCGCCGTGCTGGTGCTGCGAGATGTGGAGGGGCTGCCGAACGAGGAGGTCGCGAGGGCGCTCGGGCTCAGCGTGCCGGCCGTGAAGTCGCGCCTCCACCGGGCGCGATTGTTCGTCCGCAAGGAGCTGGCCCCACTCCTTCCGCCAGCCCGATGAGCATGACCTCATGAAGACGAGCATCGGCCCTCTTCGAGTCACGATGGCGGCAGGCGCGGTCGCGACGACCGTCGACCTGGATCGAATGCGCCGGATATCGACGCGCCGAGCAGGAATATCTCGCAGCCGACGGCGGTTGACCGGATCGGCGGGAGGACGCGAGCGTGGCCGTCGATCGAATGAGCGTGGGCCTGAATCTGCCCGATGGCGTCACCGAGCGGGAGGCGATGCTCCTGCTCGACGGGCTCGCCCGGGTGAAACGACGCAGATTCGGCCGCCTGGCGGTGACGATCAGCGAGGGGCGGATGGTCAACGTCGAGCTGATCGAGAAGATCGACCGCGACGTGCTGAGGAGGCTCGCGATGTAGCGGAAGGCGCCGGCCGTTCCCGGCCCGGGCCGACCTGACGGACAGGAGGCCGCCACGAGAGCGTTCGCGCTCCGGGCGGGTTTTTTGTTTGTCGATCGTGGCCGCGCGCCGGAGCCCGCGCAGATGAAGCACACACCGACCGAGGGGGGAGACAACATGCGGCTCAAGCGGTGGCTGGTCCTCGTTGTGGCAGGCACATTCGTCTTCATGCTCGACGCGCCGGCGGCGCGAGCACAGAGCGCCGAGGAGCTGAAGCAGCGAATCCAGGAGCTGGAGCGATCGACGCGCGAGCAGATCGACTCGCTCAAGCGAACGCTCGAGCAGCGCGAAGCCGAGCGTACCCAGCAGCAGCGCAGCCAGGAAGAACAGCAGCGCACGCTGGAGAGCATCAAGAAGCAGGTCGAGAGCCAGCAGCTCTCTCTTCAGAAGCAGGAAGAGCGGGTCGCCTCGTTCCTCGACGGGTGGGAGAACTTCTTCGACCTCCAGGGCGGGCGCAAGCAGGGCGCCGAGAGCGAGCGGAGCCCGCTCGGGAAGGACATCCCGGGCAACGTCTTCGCCAGCGACAAGTTCAAGGTCCGGCTGGGTGGCTCGCTCCGACTGCACGTGCAGGCGAATGACACGCCGGTCGGAGAATCCGTGACGCGCGCCCTGCTGCCCGCCGCAACGCCGGGCGGCGGCAACAACGCCGACCGTGAGAGCTTCCGCGCCTTCGCCGGGCGCACGCGCCTCAATCTCGCCATCCAGGGACCGCCGACCCTCGGCGGCAAGACGCAGGGCTTCTTCGAGATGGACTTCAACCGGCAATTCACCGCCGGCGAGGGCGGCGCCGTCAACAACAACCCGCGACTGCGCCACGGCTTCGGCCGCTGGAGCTTCGACGATCTGATGACGAAAGGCGACGAGCTGATCCTCACCCTCGGGCAGACGACCAGCTTCGCCGACAACAGCCCTGACACGATCGATTTCAACACCATGCTGGGCGGCCTCGGTGCCGCGCTCCGCCGGAATCCACGCTCCGAGATCGTCCACAAGTACCCCGTCGGGCCCGGCGTCAAGCTCGTCAGCTCGCTCGGTTTCGAGCGTCCGTTCTTCGACAACACGGCGATCGGTGGGGACCTCGGCGGCGGTGACCTCAGCGGCTTTCCCGCGGTGAGCGGCGGCATCGGTCTCGAGACCGGCCGCATCGGCCCGATCGGCAGCGTCAAGGTCTACCTCCGAACCACGTGGGGCGAGTTCGAGGAGCGATTCACCGCGGCCGGCACCGTCAGCAACGCCGCGGAGACGAACTTCTCGGAGCGGCACTTCACGAATCAGACAGCATGGGGCACGTTCACGCTGGACCGGATCGGCTTCAATCAGACCGGACGCGCCATGACGCTTCAGCTCAGGGGCGGCGGCCTCTGGACCCGCGGCGAGGCGCGCCACCTCAACGCCGAGTTCGACCGGCAGATCATCCGGGACAGCGACGGGTCGCTGACCGAGGCGGAGAGCGTCGGGGCATTCATCAACCCGATCTTCTGGATCACGGACACCGTCAGCATCCGGTGGGCCGGCGGTGCCCAGCACGCACTCGACAACGACCGTCCAGTCGTCTTCGGGAGCCTGATCACCGACGGTGGCCCTGCCGCCGACACCTTCTTCCGGGTGAACAACCGGCAGTCGGAAGTGAGCCTCTGGTGGACCCCGGGGCCATTCACGTTCGGCGTGGCCTACAACCACACCAAGACGGACTTCCGCCAGGTGTTCCCGGCCGGCGGCTCCAGGAGCCGGGAGAACGAGAACAACAAGATCGAGGCGATCGCCTGGTTCAGCTTCTGATGGGGGCGCGGCGGAGCGGCATCGACGGTCCCGCTCCGCCGCCGCTCGGTCGCGGGCCCCGAATCGGCGACGCGGTGACCGGGCGAAGACGACGTCATCGTCCCGGTCTCGTCGCCGCGGCCGCGCTCGCATTGGCCTTCGCGGGATGTGCCCGCGCCACGCAGATCCTCCCGGTTCAGATCGGCCCCGACGCGGCGACGGCACGTGCTCCGCGTGCCGTGCGCGGCTACGAGTCGGCGATCCGAGCCATCGCGCGCCTCATGGTCGCGGAGCTGCGGCTACCGTTGCCCGGGCGCCTCGTGGTCTTCGTCTATCCGACTCGCGCGGAATACGAAGAGGGCCTCGTCCGCCAGGGAGGCCTCTCGCCGACGGGCGCCGCGCGGATCACCATCGCTTCGCTCGGTCTCGCCCAGCAGCGCCGGCTGTTCGTGAACGATGAGGCACTGCGGGGGGCCCCGCGACGCGCCTGGCTCGGCCTGGTCGCGCACGAGCTGACGCACGTGGCCCAGTACGAGCTCGCCGGCGGGCGGCGTGGGCGTTCCGAGCAGTGGCTGCGCGAGGGGATGGCGGACTGGGTCTCGGCGCGGATCCTCGACCGGCTGGGCGAGGCCGACGTGGACGAGCGGCGAGGCCGCGCGCTCCGCGCGGTGGCGGCGGTGGATACCGACGGCCACGAACCCCTCGACCTCGTCGTCCTGGGTCACCCGCGCGGATGGAGAGCGCGCCTCTCCGAAGTCGGAACCGCAGCGACCTACGGCCTCGCATTCCTCCTCACCGACGAGCTGGTGCGGCGACACGGGCTCGCCGGCCTGATCACGTACTTCCGTGCGTTCGACGGCTCGGATGACCGGTTCGGACACTTCCAGCGCGCCTTCGGCGAGTCGCTGCGCGAGTTCGCACCTCGCACTCTCGATCGCATTCGACTGGAGGCGCGCGCCGTTCCCCGCGTGGTGGAATGCGGCGAAGTCAGTTCGCGGGACGCCGATCGCGAGGTGCCGCCCTCGGGTGTCCTGGACGGGTGTTGGTGAAGGACCTCGCCTCTGGCAGGTTCATGGCGCGACGCCCTCTCCCGACACACGCATCACGCCACGCCCCATCAGCACCCGGCCGCACGCATCCCCCTTCCACACGAGAAGGGCCAGCATGCTGTTCGGCGCTCCCCTCGCTCCTCCTGTCGCTGTGCGACGGTCTCCATCTGTCCTTCGAGTTGGGCGTCGAGGGCATCGACTCCGCCGTCGTCGATGGCGCTGGCCTTGATGACCTGGAAGTTCGGGCTCAAGTCGAAGTCGCGCGGCAGGATCTGCGAGTAGTGTCGGCGCTCAGGCAGGATGGGATAGCCCACCCGCTGGAAGGCCTTGGCAATCATGCCGGAGCAGATCACCTGAAGCTCGGTGCAATTGCCAAGGCATGTCCGCGCCGTCCATCGTTTCAGCGGGCCGAGCCGCGCCGGCGCCAGCAGCAGCAGGGCCAGCTCGAAAAAGTTCCGGGCGTCGTACTGCTTGCCGAGATCCACCACGACGGAGTCGATGACCCGCTCGAGATCGGCCGGATGGAGGCCCGAGGGTCGGCAGAGGCGGAGGTTGTGTGCGCGGTACTTCGCGAGAGGGGCGGCGATCACGCCCTCGTCGGTCAGCGCCTCGACGAGGAGCCGATCAGCCCGCTCGCCGAAATTGGCCAGGGCCTGCTCGCGCAACGGCCCCCCGCGGCGAAGGAGCTCGTCGCCGACATAGAGGGCACTGTGGCTCCACTGGCTCTGCGTGACGTACTTGACGAGCTGGCTGACGCGAAGCTCCCCCTCCACCAGCACGACATCCCCTCTACGGATGCGCCGGTAGAGCTGCGTCATGTCGTTCGGGACCTTGAGCTCGTCCGTGGTGACGCGGCGGTTGAGGAAGCGCGCGACCGCCTGTCTCAACCGGTGGTCCAGCGCGCCGAAGGACCGGTGTAGCGCTGCCGGGAGGTCGACTGTCGTTCGCCGGGACCAGCGCGCCATCTGGACGGCGGACATTTACGCGGCCTCGGCCACGGACGCGCGGCTGGGGTCGCTCGGCTCGTTCGAAGGAACATCGGGCGGTGCCTGTTTCCGGTGGAGGAGGTCGCACATGATGCGGTTCGCGACCGCCCAGTCGTCTCCGTGCGTAAGGAGATGATGTGAACACAGGCTCGAGTCACCCGAGAGCTGGGCCCCGCACGATGCGCAGAGGCTCATGCACGCCCTCAGCGCGGGCCGGAGCCTCGAGGGTCCGGCTCGTGCGCAGGTACCTCTCCCCCGACCGGTCCGGACCCCTGCGACAGGTGCAGCGGGCGGAGGTAGACGATGTCGCGCGGGAAGAACAGATCGAGCGTCCAGTCCAGCGCGACCCGCACCTTCCGCTCGAGGCCCGGGAGCTTGAGGAGATAGACGGTTCGCCAGAGCCACCAGGCGAAGAACCCCGAGAACCGGAAGCCGAGGATCTCCGCCACCGCGGAGTGGCGACCAAGCCCGGCGAGGATGCCCAGGGGCCTGTGCGCGAACGGCGTCGAGGCCCGTCCTCGGATCGTCGCCACGATGTTGTCGGCCACGCGCCGCCCCTGCCGGACCGCGTGCTGGGCCGTCGGCGGGTATGGCCGGCCCGTAGCCCGATCGACAACCACCGCGCAGTCGCCGAGCGCCCACACTCCCCGGCAGCCCTTCACCTCGAGGGTGTCCGTCACCTCCACCTTTCCCGCCGACGTGGTCGGCACGCCGAGCGCGCCGAGCACCGGATTCGCCACGATCCCGGCCGTCCACACGAGCGTCCGGCTCGGGATCTCGTCGCCGGACGACAGGCGCGCAAGTGTTCCGGTGTACTCGTCGATCCGCGTTGCCAGCCGGACGTCGACGCCACGGCTGCGGAGCTTCGTCAACGCGTACGCCGAGAGTGGCTCGCTGACCTCGGGCAGGATGCGCGAGCCCAGGTGCACGAGGACGACGCGGACATCGTCGCGGCCCAGGCGGGGATAGAAGGGTCCCGCCCCCCGGACGAAGTCGTTCAGCTCCCCGGCCGTCTCCACGCCCGCGAAGCCGCCGCCGACCACGATGAAGGTCAGGAGCTCGCGCCGGACCGCGGGGTCCTCCTCCATGTCGGCGTGCTCGAACTTGTCGACGACGTGGGCATGGAGCGCCGAGGCGTCGGCCAGGTTCTTCATCGTGAGCGCGTGAGCGGCGACATTCGGCAGCCCGAAGAAGTTCGGGACCGACCCGAGAGCCAGGACGAGGTGATCCCAGGGCAGCACGGCAATGCGACATCTCGGGCAGTGGGACACCAGCACCGTCCGCTTCGCGAAGTCGATGCTGCGGACCTCGGCGTGACGCACGATCGTGCGCCGCAGCAGCGCCCGGAGCGGTGACACCACGTGCTTGGGCTCGACCGCCCCGGACGGGACCTCGGGCAGCAGCGGGGTGAAGAGGGCGAAGTTCTCGCGATCGACCAGCGTGATCTCGACCGACGCGTCTCGGCCAACGAGCCGCTCGAGCCGGCGGGCCACGGCAGTGCCCCCGAATCCGCCGCCCAGGATCACGACGCGTGTCGGCTCCGCCATCACGGCGCGTCCCGGTCTGGTCGGTCGAAGAAGGACTCCCTGCCTCGTCTCCCGCCGCAGGAGATCAGGTCCCACACAACGAACAGGGCGATCAGCGCCCCTGCACCAGGAAGCCACGCCAGCCAGCTCATGTCCGTAGGAGCGAATCGGGGGCCCTGCAGATTCGATTCATCGGTGACGCGGAAAGGTGTGGGTCCCGTGAACCTCGTGGCAGGTTCGCCCCGTCTTACGGGGCGCGAAGGGGGAGCCCATGCTTCGAGAGCTGATCCCTCCCAGGAGGAGTGTTCCATGATCCGACAGACGTTCACCGCCCTGGCCGTGGTTGGCGTACTCGTCGCCGGTGGCGCGACCGACGTGCTCGCTCAGGCCAAGGCCAACCCCTGCGCCGCCAAGAACCCCTGTGCGGCGAACCCGTGTGCTGCGAAGAACCCGTGCGCGGCAAAGGGCAGCGCTGCCGCGAAGGATCCCGCCGCGCAGGCGGCGGCCAAGCAGTACAAGAACTGGAAGAAGGTCAACAGCGAGCCGGTGCTCAGCGCGACCCACGGCAACACCTATGTGTTCACCTACCTGAACAAGACAGCCGAGCCCGCAGGTACGCAGGGCAAGTTCCCGTTCCCGGCCGGTGCCGTCCTGGTCAAGGAGTCCTTCGAGGGGCAGGGCGGCAAGCCGGGGGCGAAGGGCAACGTCTTCGTGATGGAGAAGCGCAGGAAGGGCTACGACGGCGCCAACGGTGACTGGCACTACGCGATCGTCGATCCCGAGGGCGCGGTCCAGATGAGTGGCAGCGGCAAGGCAGGACAGGCAACGAACTTCTGCGCCGCCTGCCATCAGCAGGCCAAGGCCAACGACTACGTCTTCGGCACCGGCACCACGATGAAGGTCAAGCCGGTGGCGATGGGCGCGGCGCCCGTCAACCCGTGCGCCGCCAAGAACCCCTGCGCGGCCAAGAATCCGTGCGCGGCGAAGAACCCGTGCGCCGCCGGGCCGAAGAAGAAGTAGTGACTTCGGCCGGCGAGCCTGTGGTGGCACCGGCGAGGCGCAGACCTCTCGCCCTCACCGCGCGCCGCCACGCCGAGCGCTGGCGGCATGTCGGTTTCGACGCCGCCGTTTCCCCCACCGCGCGCGCGCACGATGCGTGAGCGGTACCTCGCGAAAGAAGACGTCGCTCGGCGATGCGCTGAAGAGGAGCGATCGGGCCGCGCTCGTGGACCCAGCGCGACGGCCGGGCTCTCGTCGACGCTCTCCTCGCCTGCAAGACCGGCCAGTGACCGAGCGGTCTGGCCCTCGGCGCCTCCGGCGATGACCGACAGGGCGACACGCTCTCCTGCGCAGGCTGCTATCGAGCTCCGGCAACTGCTCGAGACCTTCGAGCAGGAAGGCACCAGCGTCGTCGAGCGCCTGTGCGGCCACGAGGTTCCCGAGCCGTGGGTGATCTATCCGGGCGAGTACGGCGTCTTCGACCGGAGCACGCGTTCGCAGTTCTACTACCATCGCCATGAGAATGCCGACCACGAGGCAGGGCATTTCCACACCGTCCGGCTGTTCCCCGATCGCGTGGCCCACCTGGTCGCGATATCGATGGCGCCGGACGGCTGGCCCACGGCGCTGTTCACCGTGAACCTGTGGGCGGTGGGCGACGCCGAGGAGAGCCTCCCGAACCTCAAGAATTACGTGCGACGCTTCCGGATCGAGGACCAACGCGCCGAGGCAGACATGTCGAGGGCCGGGGGTGGTGGATCGCGGCCGCTGATCGCGCCGCTCATCCGCTTCGTGAACCTCGCCTTCGAGGCCTTTCGTCCCGAGATCGAAACGCTGCAGGAAGAGAAGGCGCGAACGATCGAGGAGTATCGTCGAAGCCATGGCGGCGCCGATCCTTTCGAAGATCGCTCGCTGGAGACCCTGAGCCGCACGGCGATCGATCTCCGCGCATGAGGATCGCGGAGGGTGGCGGCTTTCTCCTCGGTGCGATCGCGGGCCTCGTCGGCATCGCCTGCTGTGTCACCCCTGCCGCCCTCGTGCTACTCGGACTGGGCACCGTGAGTTTCGCGATCGGTCTGGGCAATACGCTCTACTACGAGTACGGCTGGTACTTTCGGCTTGCCGGACTGGCGGTCGCCGTTGCGGGCGTCATCGTGATCCTCAGGGCGAGGAAGTCGTGCTCGCTCCGTGGGGCGCGCCAGCAGTGGCGATTGATCGGCCTCGTCGCCGGCACGATGGTTATCGTGTACGCCGCGCTGTACTGGCTGACGACGTGGCTCGCCGGGCTCGCGTCGCCGGCATAGCCTTGCCCCTTGACGTCACGGAGGAAGGATGGCTCACGCGCCGCGGACCCGCCCGGCGGTCGTCGCCTTCGACGTCGTCGGCACGCTGTTCTCGCTCGATCCGATCGCGGCCAGGATGCGAGAGGCCGGATTGCCGGACGGCCGGCTGACCGAGTGGTTCGCGCGTTTCCTGCGCGATGCCTTCGCCCTCGACGCCGCCGGCGGCTACGTGCCGTTCCGCCAGGTGGCTGGCGGCGCGCTGGAAGTGATGCTGGCCGAGCACGGTCTGCCGGCGTCGAGCGCGGCGACCGTCCTCCAGGGATTCTCCGAGTTACCCCCACACTCCGATGTCCGCCCCGCCTTCGAGCAACTCCGCGGCGCCGGGATACGCGTGGCTGCGCTGAGCAACGGTGCGGCCGAAACGACTCGGCGACTCCTCGAGCGGGCCGAGTTGGCCACCCTCGTCGAGCGGATCATCTCGATCGACGAGGTGAGGCGCTGGAAGCCACACCGCGAGGTGTACCTCCATGCGGCGCGCGTCCTCGACGTCACGCCGACCGCGCTGGCGCTCGTCGCGGCGCACGCCTGGGACGTTCTGGGTGCGGGTCGCGCCGGCCTCACCACCGGCTGGGTCTCGCGGGAGGAGTCAGCGTTCCAGCCGGCGATGGGCGAGCCGACGGTGCGGGGTCGTACGCTCACGGAAGTCGTGGAGGGCCTCCTCGCGCTGAAGACGTGAGCGGTCGTCCCGACCAATTGTCGGTCCAGAACCCATTTCGAGGAGAGTGGCGATGACCTGGATCAAGACCGTTCCAGAAGCGGAGGCTACGGACGACGCGGCAGAAGCGTACACGACCATCAGGAAACTGAATGGCTCCGTGTCGAACATCGCTGCGGCCGCGAGCATCAACCCGCGCGTGATGGTCGCGCTGGCCGAGCTTCTCCAGGCGCTCCGCGGCCCGCATTGTGCCCTGGGTAAGCGCCGTCAGGAGATGATCGCCGTCCTGACCTCGGCGCTGCACCGCTGCGCCTACTGAACGACCGCTCACGGAGAGGCTCTCCGTCAGGTCATCGGAGGCGACACGGAACAGGTGCTCACCCTGGCCCAGAACTGGCGAGACCTACCTCTCGCACCCGCGGAGCGGGCCATGCTGGCCCACGTCGAGCTCCTTGCGCTGAACCCGAACCGGGCGACCAAGGACGATGTCGAAACGCTCCGTCAAGCGGGGTTCTCCGACGAGCAGATCTTCGAGATCGTGATGGTCACCGCCTACTACGCACTGCGTTGTCGCATGGCCAACGGGCTCGGTGTCGAAGTGGACGAGCGCCTGAAGCGGGATCCTGTCCTCGTCGAGGCATTCGCGTACGGCGAGAAGGAACGCGGAACGTAGCGAGATGAGACCTGAGACGACGCTGACGACCGCGAGGGTCGAGGTGAGTACGGCCTACGCAGCGTCTGCCGCCCGGCCATCCTGTACGGCTCGGCCTGTTATTCCCGGAGCTTCTCCAGCAGCTGGGTTCGGTGAATCCTCCCCCGTTGCCGCTGAGTCTGAACCGATCGAGGCAACAGCCGATGGGTCTGTACGACGCAGCCCGCGGTTCACCGGTAAGCACCGAGGCGCGCCGGCAGGAGGTGGGAATAACTGCCCCGGCGGCCAAGGTTTCGCGGGAGGACTCGAGATGAAGCGAGCGATCGTCGCCGAGCGCAGCGATGCGCCGCCGCAGGAGGTCTCGGTAAGTCGCGGATCGCGAAGTACTCGTCGCCGACCACCAGGCCGACCTCTCCTTGGCGACCGTCGCGGCCCATCCTCCTGCAGAAGTCTCCGAGCTTGGCGAGGTTCCTGGAGTCCTCGATGGCGGCGGGCGTCGTGTAGCAGTGCACGACAACAGGCTCGTCCTTCACGAGTGCACCACCTCGTTCATCGTCGCGCCAGATGCCCTGCGCCTTCGGGTAAGCCGTTGCACCGCCGAAGACGCGCCCGAACATCTCCAAGGCGTCGTCGTCGACCCAATGTGCCTGATCGATGGGCGTCACCCCATCGCGTTCGACGCTGGGGACAAAGAGACGGCAGCACCCGCCGACTTCTCACCACCTCCTCCTCCTTTCGCAAGTCAGAGCCCCTCGTATCTTGTGCGCGTCACGCTAAAAGCGCACCCGTCCCCACGAGCGCGACGGTCCGCTACGGCGTCCACCCGGGAGCACACACAGATGGACCATATCGCCACCGCAAGTATCGGGTCCAGATGGTGGGCGCTTCCTACGGCCTCCCGGTCTCCGCCGTCCTCGGATCCTTCAACGCCACCCACGGCGTCCTGCCCGTCCCAAACCATCCGACGCGAACATGGGATGCCGGCTGAGAGGTGAACGAGTCGAAACCCCTCCACGCGCACCGCATCCACGACGCCGCCGACGCCGCGCCAGGCATCCATATACCTGTGGAGCGCCCGAACGGGGCGGCATTGGCTCGCGCCACTCGAGCTAAGAACTCGAACAGAACGACGAAAGGGTTAGCCGGGGCTTACGGCTAACCCTTTGTTTTTGTTGGTTGCGGGGGCCAGTTTTGCACAGTGCTACACGGTGCCCACGACCTATTGGGTGAGACCTATCCGGGAACCACACGACCCGCAGGACCTCACGCCGTTGCCGAGGCGAGACGATGCGGTGCCCCTGACGGAGTGCCCTTTCGCAACTCGAGACCGGGCACTCTGCGCGAAACCCTCCATTTTCGGTCGCCGAGTCAAGGCGTCGTCGAGGCACCGCCTGCGGCGCCGAAGCGGGTTGGCCGCCACCCGAGCGACTCCTCGTATTTGCTGCCGTTCGCTTCTTTGGGGAGATAGCGCTCCTCCCACTCGCGGATCGCGCCGAACCCGAGGAACGCGAAGTTCGCCTCGAGCGACCCGAGCGGATGGCCGCGCTGCACGTCCCGAAGCGCGCGATGTGCCTGGGTCCCTCGCTGGCGCAGATCGTGGACGAAATCCCAGATCGCTCGGCGCCCGGCAGCGGCCGCGCCGCTGAACAGCAACACCTTCAGCCCGCGCCGCTGAACCTCGTCGACGTCGAGATCGTATGACCAGTTCAGATGCGCACCCGGAATGCCCTGGATCACGGCGTCGAGTTCGGCCGCGGACCGCAGGCCTTCGACGAACACCAGGTCGGCGCCGGCCTGGACGTACGCTTGGCCACGGCGAAGCGCCTCGTCCAGACCACCACCAACGGCGCCGCGGGCGTCGGTGCGTGCGACGATGACGAAGTCCGGATCGAGCGCCTTCCGGACGTCGGCGGCAGCGCGCAGCTTGCCGACCGCTTCGTCGAGCGGAACGAGTTCCTTGCCCGCCACCCAGCCGCACCGTTTCGGCGTCACTTGGTCTTCGATCTGCATCGCGGCGGCGCCCGCCTGGATGAGATCGCGCGCCGTCCGCGTGGCGATGACCGCGTTGCCGTACGCCGTGTCGGCGTCGACGATCACCGGGACGTTGACCGCGTTGACCATGAGGCGCGCGGCCATCATCGTCTCGCTCGAGGTGACGAGTCCCGCGTCGGGCACCCCGAAGAGTGTGCCCGCCGTGCCGCCGCCCGAGAGGTACACCGCCGGGAAGCCGGCCGCCTCGATGATCTTCGCGGTGTACGCACAATCGGCGAGCGGAGCGACCATGAGCTCGCCGCGATCGAGCAGCCGTCTGAGCTGTGTTGTCCGTCTCACGACGTCCTCCCTGGCGTGTACATTCCGGTCGACCGCTCGTACTTCTCCCGGTGCTCGACCGGCAGGTAGCGCTCCTCCATCTCGCGCACTTTCGGGAACCCGACGAGGTCGAAGAGCGCGAACCCGGCGACCGGATGCCCCTTCGTCCGCGCCTTCAGCTCCGCTTCCGCCTGCGGGCCGCGCTTCCTGAAGTCCTGCAGGAAGTCCCAGTTGGCGACGTTGCCGGCCATCATGCCGTGGGCGGGATAGAACGCGACGCTGACGCCGAGGGACTCGAGCTCCTCCCACGTCGGTGCCGGGTCGAGCGCGACCAGCGTGGCCATGACCGGGCCCTTGACCTCGGCCACGAACGCCTTGATCTCGTCGACGGACTGCGGCGCCTCGAAATAGGCCACGTCGGCCCCGGCCGCCCGGTACGCCTTGGCCCGCGTGATCGCTTCCTCGAGCCCGCCGCCCACCGCGGTGCGGGCATCGGTGCGCGCGATGATCACGAACCCGGGATCGAGCTCGTCGCGCGCGGCGACGGCGGCGCGATACTTGCCCACCGCCTCCCCGATCGGGACGACCTCCTTCCCCGAGACAAACCCGCAGCGCTTCGGGAACACCTGGTCCTCGATGTGGATACCACCCACGCCGGCCCTGATGAACTCGTGGACGGTACGGCGCACGTTGACGGCGTTGCCGTACCCGGTGTCCGAGTCGGCCAGCAGCGGGAGGTTGATGGCGCCCGCGATGTACCGCGCATTCATGACCACTTCGGTCAGGCTCGTGAAGCCGGCGTCCGGCATGCCGATGAGATTCGCCGCCGTGGCGGCGCCGGACATGTAGGCCGCCTCGAACCCGGCCTTCTCGATCATCACGGCTTGCAGCGCGTTGGCGCAGCCGGGCATCACCAGGATCTCCGGGCGTTCGATCAATGCGCGCAGCTGTTCACCTCTGGACAACAGGGTCATTCGTTTCTCCTTTCGAGATTCCCGCCTCGGCGGGAGTGACGTCGTGCAGATGACACGCGGCGGCATGACCAGCCCCGACCGGGCGCAACGCCGGCACGGTGTGCCGGCAGACGTCCATCACGTGCGGGCAGCGGCTGGCGAACGCACAGCCCGCGAACTCGCCGATCGGACTCGGGATGCTCCCATCGATCCGCGGCGGCACGCGACGGCGCGCCGGATCCGGGATCGGCACGGACGCCATGAGCGCCTGCGTATAGGGATGCCGGGGCCGGCTCACGATCGCATCGGCCGCGGCGAGCTCCACGATCCGGCCGAGGTACATCACGGCGATCCGGTCGGAGATGTGCCTCATCGTCGACAGATCGTGGCTGATGTAGAGGATCGCCACGCCCAGATCGCGCGCGAACGACTTCAGCAGTCGCAGGATTCCCGCGCGCACCGACACGTCCAGCATCGAGACTGGCTCGTCGGTGACGAGGAACCGCGGCCGCAGCACCACGGCGCGGGCGAGCGCGATGCGCTGCCGCTGGCCGCCGCTCAGCTGATGCGGGTAGAGCGGCAGGAACTGCCGCGCGGGCGTCAGCCCGGCGAGCTCGAGCGTTTCCGCAGCGCAGCGGCGGCGCCCCGTCGCGTCATCGAGCCCGTGGATGACCAGCGGCTCCTCCACGGTCTGGCCCACCGTGAATCGCGGGTTGAGCGACTCGTACGGATCCTGGAAGACGAGCTGCGCCGAGCGACGAAACGTGTCGGGTTTCGTCGCGATCCATGTCGTGAGGTCCTCGCCAAGAAACTCGACGCGACCCGCCGTCGGGCGGTTCAGGCCGAGCAGCGTCATCGCGAGCGTGCTCTTGCCGCAGCCGCTCTCGCCGGCGAGCCCGAGGATCTCGCCGGGACGGAGGTCGAAGCTCACGCCGTCGACGGCGCGCAGGAACCGGCCGGACCCGCCCCGCAGAACGGCGTCGACGAACGTGCGGCGCACGGGGAACCAGACGCGCAGGTCGCGCACGCTGATGATCACGCGGTCTGCCATGTCGCTCCGGATCGAGCCCTCCCGCGGAGCTCGTCTGCTTCGCGCCATCGCAGGCAGGCCGTCCAGTGACCGGGCGCGCCTTCCACGAGCGGAGGGTCGGTCGTCCGGCAGCGCTCCAGCACGAACGGGCATCGGTCCGCGAAGCGGCAGCCGGCGGGCGGCTCGACGAGGTTCGGCGGGCTGCCCGGAATGGAGATCAGCTCCGCCGCGTCGGCGAGGAGGTTCGGGAACGCGTTGCGCAGGCCCATCGTGTACGGGTGGAGAGGTTCCGCGAACACGGGCCCCACGGCGCCCTGCTCCACCACGCGGCCGGAGTACATCACCGCGACCCGGTCGCAGTTCTCGGCGACGACGCCCATGTCGTGCGTGATGAGCAGCACCGCCATCCCGCGGTCGCGCCGCAGCTCGCGCAGGCGTCGCAGGATCTGGTCCTGCACGATCACGTCGAGGCCGGTCGTCGGCTCGTCGGCGACGAGCAGCGCGGGGCCAAGCGCCAGCGCCATCGCGATGGCGACGCGCTGCCGGGTGCCGCCGCTCAGCTCGTGCGGGTAGTGGTCGATCCGCTCGCGATGCACCTCGGTGAGCGCGAGCAGGTCACCCGCGGCTCGGCGTGCCTCGACCGCCGGGGTCGAGCGATGGGCGCGGATCGCTTCCGCGATCTGGCCGCCGATCCGGTACACGGGATCGAGCGCGTTCATCGAGCTCTGAGGCACGAGCGCCATCCGCTCCCACCGGAGCCGGCGCAGCTCACGCGGCGACAGCACGGTGACGTCCGTTCCATCGAGCACGATGCGACCCGACGCGATCCGTCCGTTCGGCGGCAGGACCCGCAGCACGGCGAGCGCCAGCGTGCTCTTGCCGCATCCGGATTCACCGACGAGCCCGAGGCACTCGTTGTCGCCGAGCGTCAGCGACACGTCGTCGAGGGCGCGGGCGACCCCGGCGCGCGTCTGGTACTCGACGCGCAGGCGCTCGATCGCGAGGAGCGGCATCTCAGACCGTCCGCAGCCGGGGGTTGACGGCTTCCTCGAACTGCCGGACGACGACGAACGAGGACACGACGACAACGGACAGCGCGAGGCCCGGCGGCAGCACCCACCACCACGCCGTCCGGACCGCGCCGGCCTCGAACGCGGCGTTCAGCATCCCGCCCCACGTGATGACGCGCGGGTCGCTGAAGCCGAGGAAGCTCAGCCCGGCCTCGAGCAGCACGCTCTGCGCGACGGAGAGCGCCAGGTAGAGCAGCAGGAACGGCAGGATGTTCGGCCCGATGTGGAGCAGCATGATGCGTCCGTGTCCGGCGCCGGCGATCCGCGCGGCGCGGATGTACGCCCGCTCCTTGATGGTCAGCACCTGAGAGCGGATCACGCGCGCCTGCGTGCGCCAGAGGATGGCGGCGATGACGGCGATGGTGTTGAGCACGCCGGGCCCGAGGATGCCGACGACGATGAGGGCGAACGGAAGCGTCGGAATCCCGAACGCGACATCGGTCAGCCGCATGAGCACCTGGTCCACGGTGCGCCCGTAGTAGCCGGACAGCAGCCCGATCGCGGCGCCGATCAGGCCCGCGACCACGGCCGACATCACGCCCACGATGAACGCGATGCGGGCGCCATGCATCATCTGCGAGAGCACGTCGTGCCCGCGCGTCGTCGTGCCGAGCCAGTGCCCGGGTCCGGGCGCCTTCAGACGAAGCGGGAGTCCGCCGGCGTCCGACAGCGTCTCGAACGGCTTGTGCGGCGCGAGCGAGGGGCCGAAAACGGCGAGGAGCACGAAGACGGCGAGCCCCACCGACGCGACGGCCGTCAGCGGGTCACCGACGAGCGCGCGGCTGCCGGCGAGCACGCGACGGGTCACGCGCGGACCTCGTCCCCGGTCACCCGGACGCGCGGATCGAGGTAGCCGTAGAGGACGTCGACCACCAGGTTCATGCCGACGACGACGATAGCGGTGAAGAAGAACGCGCCCTGGAGGACGGGGAAGTCGCGCGCGGCGAGCGCATCTACGACCGCGCGCCCGATGCCCGGCCACCCGAACACCGTCTCGAGCAGCACCTGGCCCTGGAAGAGCGTCCCGATCAGCACGCCGAAGTACGTGATCATCGGCAGGATCGCGTTCCGCACCGCGTGCCGGACGATCCGCAGCTCGGACACGCCTTTCGCCTCCAGCAGCATGAGGAAGTCCGAGCCGCGGATCTCGATCATGCTCGTCCGCATCAGCAGCATCGGGCCGTTCACGCCGCGGACGGCGAGCGTGAGGACGGGCAGCGCGGCGTAACGCGGGAAGTCGCTCGAAAAGACCGTCGCCACGAACGAGCCGCCGGAGCCCGACGGCCCCATCCCCGACGACGGCAGCCATCCGAGGCCATACGAGAACAGCATCAGCATCACGATGCCGGCGAAGAACGACGGCATGGACTCCACGGCGAGACCGGCGAGCACGGCCGTCTTCTCGACGGCCGTGCCGCGCCGCCAGCCGAGGTACGCGCCGATCACCGTGCCGCCCACCATGATGAGGATCAGCGCCGGCAGCATCATCGCGATCGAGTTCAGGAACTTCTCGACCAGCACCTCGCGCACCGGCACCTGCGCGCGGAACGAGACGCCGAACTCCAGCGTCGCCACGTTGCCGAGATAGCGCAGGTACTGGACGTGGAGCGGCGCGTCGAGGCCCCACAGCTCCCGCTGGCGCTCGAGGGCCTTCCGCGACAGCCCCTCCTCGACGAAGCTCGCCGCCGGATCGCCGGGCAGCAGCACGAACATCCCGAACATGAGCGTGGCGATCATGAACAGCACGAACCCCATGAGAAGGATCCGCGCGGCAAGGAACCGTCTCACCGCGGGCGCGTCCTACAGCACCGGCGCGTAGAGGTTCTTCTGTCCCGGGTACTGAATCACCACGTCGTTCACCCGCTTGCGGAAGTTCGGATCGCCGTCCACCGGAAGAACCAGTCGGCCGCTCCCGTCCCACGTGTAGCCGGCGTCCTTCAGGATCTGCCGGGCGCGCTGGAGGTCGTAGCCGTGCTTGGTCTCGACGGGCGTGTAGAAGGGATGGCTCGGGACGAACACCGAATCCTCCGTGACCACGCGCCCGGCGCCTTCCCACATCACCTGCACCTGGTAGTTGCGGTCGACGGACCAGTGGAAGGCCTTCCGGAACTCGATGTCGCGCCACGGGAGCTGGTCGATCCGGAACGTGTAGTACGGCGCCGCCGTCGTCGGATGCTCCTTGACGGCCAGGTACGGGCTCTTGAGCAGCTCCTTGACCTGGCTCGGCGTGAAGCTCATGTACGCGAAGTCGATCTCGCGGTTCTGGAGCTGGCCCATCATCGCGTCGACGGTGCGGACGACCTTCCACACCAACTCGTCGACGCCCTTCGGCGCAAACCAGTGGTCCTTGTTCGCCTCGTAGACCATCTCGACGTCGCGCGTGTACCGCTTGAGCTTGAAAAACCCGCTGCCGACGACGTGCCGCGACTCGAAGCGCAGCTCGTGCGGCTTGCTCACGCCCTGCTCGCGCATCATCGGCTCGATGACGTGGCGGGGATAGAGCGACGTGAAGACGAGCACCGCGGCGGGGAACGACGCGTACGGCTGCTTGCACACGATGCGCACGGCCTGCCTGGCCGGATCGGTGACCGTCACGGATGCGACGTTGTCCCACACCGGCGAGAAGAACGACGGCTTGTGCGCCAGGATGAAGTCGAACGTCCACTTGAGATCGTCCACCGTCACCGGCCGCCCGTCGTGCCACTTCATGCCGCGCCGCAGCACGACGTCCCACGTGACGGCGTCCTTCGAGCCGAACGACTCGAGCGCCCACGGGATGATCTTGAGGTTCTCGTCGAGGGTGGCGAGCCGGTCGAAGACGTACTGCCCTTCGTACGACCATCCGTCCGGTGCGAACGGGTTGGTGTGCGCGCGCATGCTCGGCTGTCCCACCACCACGCGGCGCTTGCCCGATGCCGAGCGGATGAGCGGCCACGTCCAGTTGAAGGCCGTTCCGGCGAGCCCGTAGCCGGCGGTGCCGATCCCGCCCGTCCAGTCCTTGTTGTAGACGTGGAGCACGCTGGGGCCGTTGCCGCGGAAGCAGTCGAAGTAGTCGGCGCCGATGACGTTCGCCGCTCGGCCGATGTACTCGAGTCGCTTCTTGGGATCGAACTCCCGCGCCTGGAGCTCGTACCACTTGTCGAACTCCGGCTGCTTGTAGTTGCCGAAGTTGTACCGCGGTGACTGCGCCTGGCTCGAGTGATACGTCTCGAAGAGCAACGACTCCGGGTCCGCGATGCGCTGCGGGAGCGGCGTCTTCACGCGGTTCGTCATGTCGCCGTAGGTGCGCTGGGTCATCGCGTCGAGCCAGGCCTGCAGCGACAGCGGGCGCAGCTTCATGCGCAGTCCCAGCTTCTCGAGGTCCTCGGACAGCTTCCGCGCCATCTCGGGCTCGCCGCCCGTCGTCTGGTGCGACAGCACCAGCTCCGGCACTGGGCGTCCGGCGACGGCCGCGGACGCGACGGACTCGAAGAACGCGGTCGGCACGGCGGCGGCGCCGAGGATCGACGGGGCCAGTCCGAGGAACGAGCGGCGGCTCAGGCAATGCGAATCCATCGACTTCTCCTGGTTTGGAATCATGGGATCAGCGCGCGTCCGGCAGGACGTAGCGCTCGTAGTCGCGCAGCAGCCGGTCCGTCTGGAGCAGGCCCGACCATTCCGTCAGCGGCTCCATGCGGTCGGCGAACCCCGTAGTGGTGCCGGTGCGCCGGAGCTCGGCCCACACGGCGCGCATCGCCTTGAAGGCCGCGCCGAATCCCGACCACGGGTAGATCACGAGCTTGAAGCCGATGTCGGCGAGCTCGCGGATGGGCAGGTTCGGCGTCTTGCCGCCCTCGACCATGTTCGCGAGGTGCGGCGCCTTGACGTCGCGGATCGCCCGCGTCATCTGCTCGCGCGTCTCGAGCGCCTCGATGAACGCCACGTCGGCGCCCGCTTCCACGTACCGCTGGGCACGCGCGATCGCGTCGTCCAGCCCCGTCACCGCGACGGCATCGGTCCGCGCGATGATCACGAAGTCGGGGTTGCGTCGCGCGTCGACGGCGGCGCGGATCCGCAGCACGTGCTCGTCCGCGGACACCAGGCGCTTGCCCGAGAGATGGCCGCAGCGGCGGGGCAGGTCTTGGTCCTCGAGGTGCAGGCCGGCGACGCCCGCGTCCTCGAGGTCGCGGATCAGGCGGAACGTGTTCACCGGGCCACCGTAGCCGGCGTCGCCGTCGGCGATCACCGGCACGTCGACGACGTTGCAGATGTGGCGCGCCTGCAGCACGAGCTCGGACAGCGTGCGGATGCCGATGTCACCCATCCCGCACAGTGACGTGGCCGACAGCCCGCCCGACATGTAGACGGCGTTGAAGCCCGCTTCTCGCGCCACGACCGCGGAAAACGCGTCGTAGCAGCCGGGGGCCACGACGACGTCGGGGCCGGCCAGCAGGGTGCGGAGCGCACGAGGACCGTTCGTCATGTTGTCGCTCCCCTCTCAGGGTTCGTAGGCGCCGATCGACTGGTCGTACTTCGCCAGCCTTCTCAGGAGACAGATACCGTTGCTGCCATTCGCGCACCTTCGCAAATCCCGTCAGATCGAAGACCCGGAAGCTGCCGAGCGGGTGGTCGCGGGTGCGGTCGACGTAACTCGTTCGTTCCCCTGGAACAGCGCGCGCGGCACGGTCGATTTCTTCATGGGGCCTGGCTTTCCGTGTGAGTTCTATTCGCGCGACGCGGGATGGCGGATGACGAGCTGATACCGATGCGTGGCGATCACCATGAGCGAGAGGGCAATCGGCTTGTCGCCCCGCCCCACCAGGACACGGCGCACGCGGACGAGCGCGCGCCCGAGCTCCACGTCGAGCAGCCGCGCCGCGACGCTGTCGGCCAGGGCGGCCTCGATCTCGTCGCGCGCCTCGCTGATCTTGACGCGATGACGCCGGACGAGCGCCTCGTGGAGCATCATCGTCCGCAGCTCGGAACGCCGGAGGCGGTCGCCGATCGGCGGCGGCAGGAAGCTGCGGACGTGGGCCAACGGGCCTCGCGGCGCGATGAACAGGCGCTCGATGTACCGGACCTCGCTTCCCGGCGCGAGACCCAGCGCGGTGCTCACCTCACCGCTCGATGCCCGCCGCGCGAATGTGAGAATGTCGACACGCTCGATCTGCCGCGAGGAATACAACGCGCCGAACGAACCCGCCACCTTCGGCCGGCCCGCCGTGCCGTCGTGGTCCTGCACGAACGTGCCGCCGCCCCGTCCGCGTCCCCGGCGCACGAGCCCTTCGCGCGCGAGTGCGTCGAGCGCCTGGCGCACCGTGATACGGCTGACGCCGTACATCTCGGCGAGCGTGCGCTCCGGCGGTAGCCGGCTTCCCGGCGAGTGCTCGATGGCCTCGATCGATGAGCGCACGAGATTCCGGAGCTGCAGGTGCAGGGGCGTCGCGTCGTCGAACCGGACGTCGCTGGCGGCCATGACGGCTTATGGTTATATCCATAAGACCATTTACGGTCAACCCCCTAGATGTGGCTGGTTCGTCGAGCACGGCCTGGCGGCGGGGCGCGAGGCGCTCTGCAACATCTCCTTGGTCGGCCGCCGCAGGCTCGGGCAGGGATTCGGCTGGTCTACCGCCCGACCAGGCCGGCCTCGCGAACCTTGCGCCGCATGAACTCGTCCAGCCCGCCTGCCATCAGGATCTGGAAGGGCGGCGAGTCCGCCGGCCAGCCCTGGACGCGCATCGTCTTGCCGGTGTCGAGGTTCTCCACCTCGCCGCTGGCGATGTCGACCCGGAGTCGCTGGCCCTCCTCCACGAAGCTCGTGATGCCCGGCGCCACCAGCGTGGGCAGGCCCGTGTTCACGGCGTTACGAAGATGGATCCGCGAGATCGACTCCGCGAGGACGCAGGCGATGCCGAGCGCCTTCAGCGGCCCGGAGCCGTTGCGGCTGGAACCGCAACCGAAGTTCACGCCGCCGACCAGGAGGTCGCCGGGCTGCACCGTCCCGGCCCAGTCCGGGCGGTTGGCGCTCATGCAGAACCGCGCCGCCTCCTGCGGGCTCATGTTGGGATGCGCGAGGACCTTGGCTCCGGGGACCATGAGGTCCGTGCTGATCTTGTCGCCGAACTTCCAGACCTTGCCGGTGTAGACGGTTTTCACGGCGTCACTCCTCGGTTTTCGAAAACGCCTCTACAGGTACGCGCGCGGGTCGACGATCTCGCCCGCGAGCGCCGACGCCGCGACGGTCGCCGGACTCGAGAGGTACACGCTGGCGAGCGGGCTGCCCATGCGCCCCTGGAAGTTGCGGTTGCTCGTCGAGATGCAGACCTCGCCGTCGCCGAGCACGCCCAGGTGGCCGCCGTAGCAAGGGCCGCACGTCGAGTGCTCCACGAGCGCGCCAGCCTCCGCGAGGATCCCGAGATAGCCCGCCTTCAAGGCGTGCCCGAAGACCTCCTGCGAGGACGGGCTCACCAGCATGCGAACGTCCGGGTGGATCTGCTTTCCCTTCAGGATCCGCGCCGCGACTTCCAGGTCCTCCAGCCGCGCATTGGTGCAGGAGCCGAGGAACGCCTGGTCGATCTTGACGTGCTCGCGGGCGACCGCCTCCGCGGGCACCCCGTTGCCGGGGTCGCCGGGCCGGGCCACCATCGGGACGAGGTCGCTCAGATCGAACTCGTACTCCGCCGCGTACGACGCATCGCTGTCCGCGGTGACGCGCGTGTACGGCCGACTCACCCGCCCGAGGAGGAACTCGTCCGTCTTCTCGTCCGCCTCGAAGATGGCGAACTTCGCCCCGACCTCGACGCCCATGTTGGTGATGGTCCATCGCTGGGCGAGCGTCATCTGCGAGGCGACCGGACCGACGTACTCGATGGACCGGTACAGACCGAAGTCGGTCCCGAGCTCGCTCGCGAGTTTCAGGATGACGTCCTTGCCGACGCACCACGCCGGCAGCGTGCCGTTCAGCACCACGCGCACCGACTCGGGGACGCGGAACCACAGCTCGCCGAAGGCGAGGATGTGCACCCCGTCCAGCGCGGCGTTGGTGACGCACGCGTTGAAGACGCCTCCCGACGTCGAGTGCGAGTCGCCCTGGGCGACCAGATCGCCCGGAGCGTACATGCCGTGCTCCGCGAACACCTGGTGAAGGATGCCGCCCCGCCCGTACTCGAAGTAGTTTTTGATCCCGTACTTCTTGACGAGCCGCCGCACGTTCTTGACGTGGTTCGCGGCATCGATCGTCGGCGGCGGGGCCTGGTGATCGTCGACGACGAACACCTTCTCCGGGTCCCACACGCGGTCCACTCCGAGGCGCTCGAGGGCGGGGAGCATGTGCCCGCCGGTCGCGTCGACCTTGCACCAGACGTACTGGCCCGGCTTCGCGCTGTTGACACCGGCGTGGGCCGCGAGGATCTTCTCCGCGATCGTCATACCCATGACGTCAGCTCCCTTCCGAGCGGCCAGGTCCCGAGGCCGCGCTCGCGTAACGACGCTCGAGCTCGTACACCTCCGGCAAGCCCAGGAGGTCGGTGATCGCGCGGAACTGATCGGCGTTGCGGGGCTGGCCGGTGCCGCCGGTGCTCTTGATCTCCAGGAGCGCGTGGCGGAACGCCGCGTACGAGAGGCGGTGAGCGCTGCCGGTGATCATCACGCGGAACCCGCGCGCCGCCACGCGCGCGGTCGGCTCGAGCCCGCCGTTGTACAGGCACGCAACTCCCTGGCCGACCAGCTCTCGCTGGTAGATGTCGAGATCCTCGAGCGTCCGGATGCCGTCCACGAAGACGAGATCGGCGCCGGCCTTGTGGTAGGCGAGGCAGCGATCGATCGCGTCGGGCCACCCGTTCGGGGCGAGCGCGTCCGTGCGCGCGATGATGACGAACTCGGGGTCCTGCCGCGCGTCCAGCGCCGCCTGGATCTTGTACACGTGCTCCTCCTTCGGCACGACCTGCTTGCCGGCGAAGAAGCCGCACTTCTTGGGAAAGACCTGGTCTTCCAGGTGGAGCGCGGCCGCGCCCGCTTCCTCGTACTCGCGCACCGTGCGCCGCGCGTTGACGGGATTGCCGTACCCCGTGTCGGCGTCCGCGATCACGGGGACGTCGACGGCGCCGGCGACGTAACGGAGGTTGTCGACCATCTCGGCGAAGCTCGTCAGGCCGACGTCCGGCATCCCGAGCTGCGCCGCGGTGCCGAAGCCGCTCATGTAGATCGCCTTCGCACCGTGGCGCCGGGCGATCTTCGCCGTGAACCCGTCGTAGACGAACGGGGCGACGACGAGCCCGTTCGCCATTGCCTCGCGAAGCTGCTTGCCCTTGCTCATCGCACGAATCCCCTTCACCGCGCCGCGATCGGCGGCGTCTCGTAGCGACCGTACCGCCGCTCGAGCTCGTAGACCTCCGGCACTCCGAGGAGGTCGGTCAACGTCTCGCCCTCGGGCGGAACGCCGTAGCGCGCCATCGCCTGCTCGACGGTGCCCGCCGACATGAGCTCCTCCATCGCGGCGTTCGCGCTGGCCCAGACGGCGGCGAGCGCGGCACCGGCGAGAATCTGGATCTTGAATCCGAGCGCCTGGGCCTCGGCGGCCGACACCAGGACGCCGTTGTAGAGACACGGCACGCCCTTCGTCGCGAGCTCGCGGCTGTACGTCTCGAGCTCGTCGCGGGTGCGGATGCCATCCATGAACACCAGGTCGGCGCCGGCCTCGCGGTAGGCGCGGGCTCGCCGGATCGCGTCGTCCCAGCCGTTCGGCGCGAGCGCGTCCGTGCGCGCGATCATCACCGTGTCGGGGTCGGCGCGCGCGTCGAGGGCGGCCCGCACCTTCTGCACGGCCTCCTCGATCGGGATCACCTGCTTGCCCTCCATGAAGCCGCACTTCTTGGGGAAGACCTGGTCCTCCATGTGGAAGCCGGCGACGCCCGCGCGCTCGTACTCGCGCACGGTGCGGCGCAGGTTGATGACGTTGCCGTAGCCCGTGTCCATGTCGGCGATGACCGGCAGGCCGGTGGCCCGGCAGATGTAGCGCAGGTTGTCGACCATCTCGGTCTGCGTGACGAGCCCGACGTCGGCGTAGCCGTACCGGGCCGCGGTTCCGAAGCCGGTCACGTACACCGCGTCGAACCCGACGTGCTCGACGAGCTTCGCGAACATCGCGTTGTACACGCCCGGCGCGAACACGAGACCCTGCTCGAGGAGCTGTCGCAGCCTCGTCGATGTCCTCACGGTTCATGCCTCCTTCGCGTGCAGCACTTCGATCAGATCCCGCAGCGTGGGCAATGTCTCGAGGCTCTCGATGAGCGCCTGCGCCCGCTCGACCTGCGGCGCGGCGAGCAGCACGCCGGCCGTGGCACGGAACTTCGCGAGGCGTTCGTCCGGCGTGAGCGGGTTGCCCCAGATGCCGCGCGGCCGATCGCAGCGCGCGGTCAGCGTGCGGCCGGCGGCGGTGCGCACGGTCACCTCGACCCACATGTTCTCGAGGTCGCCGGGGATCGCCGGGTCCATCCGGAGCTCCACCTTGCGGAGCAACGCCTCCATCTCGGGAGCGAAGCGGCGAGCGTCGCGGAAGGTGTCGATCTCGATGCCGCCGTCCAGCAGCGCCGCGGCGACGGTGTACTGGTAGCTGAACTTGCCCTCGAGGCCGGTCCTCGGGAACGGCCGGTCGATGTACGGCATGACCGGTCCGCGGATCAGCACGCCGGCGATCCCGGCGGGATCGAGGCCGTGCGTCCGTCGCAGCTCCAGCGCGGCGTCGATGCCGCGGTGCGTTCCGTACTGCGACGGGTACTTCTTGGTGGCGAGGCCCGGATCCACCATGCGCCAGGGGCGGCCGAACGCCTCGGCGGCGGTGAAGTCGAAGCCCTCGGGATGGAAGAGCCGCGCCCACCCGGCCGGCGCCTCGATGACGTCCTCGCTGGCCGTGAAACCTTTCGCCGCCAGCAGCGCCGCCTCGAGACCCATGCGCCCGGCGTTGCCGCAGTGGGACGACTTCGTCATGCTGCCGATGTTCGCCGCGAGCGTGCCGCTCCGGCTGGCCGCGAGACCGAGGGCCCAGCGCGTCTGCTGCACGTCGAGCCCCAGGAGCACCGCCCCGGCGGCGGCAGCCCCGAGCGGACCCACGGTGCCAGGCGGATGGAAGCCGATGCGCGCCATCTCCTCGGTCGCGAAGCCTCCGAGCCGGAGGCGGCCCTGCACCTCGAACGCCACCGCGAGCGCGGTGATCGCGTCCCGGCCGGTGACGTCGCGCGTCTCGGCCAGGGCGAGGATCGAAGGCAGCGTCGGCGAGGTCGCATGCGTGGCCGGGTGCCACATGGGCTCGAAGTCGAGGACGTGGCCGGAGACGCCGTTGACGAAGGCCGCCATGGGCGGCGACGTCTTGAAGCCGTGGCCGAACACGGTGCACCGGGGCGCACCGCCCATCTCGCGGACGTACTCGGCGACGATGCGGGGCGGCTCCTCCTGCGAGCCCGCCAGCATCACGCCGACGCCGTCGAGGATGACGTCCTTCGCGGCGCGCACCACCCCGGCCGGTAGCGCGTCGTAGGTGGTCTCCACGATGTGACGCGCCAGGATCTCGGTGGTGCCCATGCGGTGGAATCCTATCGCTCGCGCAAGCGAGGGTCGAGGACGTCACGCAGCGCGTCCCCCAGCATGTTGAACGCGTACACGACGAGCGTGATCGTCAGGCCCGGGAAGATGACCAGCCACGGGAACGTCTCCATGTGCAGCCGGGCCGCGCCCTGCAGCATCTGGCCCCAGGACGGCGCGGGCGGCGGGATGCCGAGCCCGAGAAACGACAGCGACGCCTCGGCGACGATCGCACCGCCGAGGGCGCCCGTGGCGAAGACGAAGACGGAGGTCAGCGTGTTCGGAATGATGTGGAACCCGAGCACACGCGCCGAGCTCGCTCCCGACGCCGCGGCGGCCACCACGTAATCGGTCTCCTTCACCGCCAGCGCCTCCGAGCGCACGATGCGCACGAACTGCGGCGTGTACGCGACCGTGATGGCGAGAACGACGTTGGTCAGCGAGGAACCGAGCACGAACATGATGACCATGGCGACGACGAGCGCCGGGACGCCCATCATCGTGTCGATGACGCGCTGGAGCAGGAGGTCGAGCAGGCCGCCGAAATACGCGGAGCTGGTACCGGCCACGATGCCGATGAGCGCCGCCACGCCGACGGCGAGGAATCCGACCGACAGCGAGATACGAGCACCGTGGATGATGCGGCTCAGGACGTCCCGGCCGAGGTGATCGGTCCCCATCCAGTACGTGCGATCGGGAGACCGGAACTGGTTCGGGACGTCCTGGGCGACGGGGTCATGAGGGCTCACCACCGGCGCCAGGAGCGCGGCCAGGACGCACAGCGTGAGCACCGCGCCGCTCGCCGCGCCGAGAGGCTTGCGATGCGCGAAACGCAGCACGGATCGCGCCCACCCGCGCGCCCTGGCGGCGATCGGGGCACCGCCGGCGCGCGCCGCGGGATACCCGTCGCCGCGGACGGCGGCCCGCGGCAGTGCGGGCGGGGCGATGGTCGCCGATGACGCGCCGGCGCGGACCTCCGCTCGCTCCGTCGCGCTTCGCGGCAGGCCCATCGCGCGCGCTACTCAGCGTACCGGATGCGCGGATTGATCACCGCGTACACCAGGTCGATGACGAGATTGATGGTCAGCGTGAAGGTCATGTAGAACATCAGCAGGTTCTCGACGACGGGGTAATCGCGCTGGCGCATGGCGTTGATGAGCGCGTCGCCGAGACCCGGGACGTTGAACACGTTCTCGAGGATCACGGTGCCGGACATGAGCGCCGTGAGCTCGCCGCCGATCAGGGTCAGCACGGGAAGCATCGCGTTGCGAAGCGCATGGCGCAGCACCACGATGGGTTCCGCCAGCCCCTTGCTGTAGGCGGTCCGGATGTAATCCTGCCGCAGGACCTCGAGCAGGTTGGCGCGGACCATGCGCGCCTGGTAGGAGCTGAAGCGCCACGCGAGGATCACGGCCGGGAACACGAGGAGAGAGACGTTCTCGCGCGCGTCCTCCCAGACGTGGTAGTAGACCGGGCTCGGCACCCACCGGAACAGCAGCACGAGCAGGAGCAGCACGATCAGCCCGATCCAGAATCCCGGCGTGGCGAGCCCGAGGATCGTGCCCGCGCGCACCACGTAATCCGGCCAGCGGTCCTGCCGCACCGCGGCGAGCGCGCCCAGCGGGATCGAGACGAAGAGGCTGATCAGCACGGTGTAGACCGCGAGGTGGAGCGTCACCGGGAGGCGCTCGCCGATGAGCTCGGCAACGGGACGCCGCGTGTAGAGCGACAGGCCCGCGTTGCCCGTCGCGAGGCTCCGCACCCAGGTGAGGTACTGGACGGGAAGCGGGTCCGCCAGACCGAGCTGGGCGCGGAGTCGTGTGATGTCGTCCTCGTTCGCGACCACGCCCGGCGTCTCGCGCGACACGAGGATCGCGAGCGCGACGTCGCCCGGCAGGACGCGCATCACCAGGAAGACCAGCGCCGACGCGATGGCAAGCGTCGGCACGAACAGGAGGACGCGCTTCGCGATGTAGACGCGCATCCCGTCCCCTGGCCCCCGTCAGGGGGCCGTCCGCTCTACCGGCGCTTCAGCCATACCCACTGCATGTCGTTGTGCACCGACTGGTCGACGATCGGTTGTCGGTAGCCGTGCACGGTGTCGAGCCACGCCTGCGTGGTGCGCGGGACGTCGATCGGCGCGACGAGGGCCTGGTCGATGTAGATGTACCGCTCGAGCTCCGTAGCCATCCGCTTCCGTTCGGCGGCATCCGCCGTCGCCACCGCCGCGTCGAGCAGCTTGTCGACGTGCGCCGCTTCCGGGCGTCCCTTCCACGCCGGCAGCATCCCGGTCGTGTTCGAGGTGTGGAAGTCCGCGAGCATCTGCTCGAGCGCGATGCCCTGGATGGTCAGGAGGTCGGCCTGGAAGCGCCCCTCCGCGTTGCGCTTCGACCGCGTCGGCTGGTCCACCACGTCGAGGGTCGCCGTGATGCCGAGCCCCTTGAGGTCACCGAGCACCCACTCCCCGGGCCGCACCCACAGGTCTCGCGTGAGCAGGACGAAGCTGAAGCCGTTCTTGTAGCCGGCCTCGGCGAGCAGGCGCTTCGCCTCCTCCCGGTCCGCCTCCTTGCTCGCGCGCCAGCCGGGCTGGCGCGACCAGTCGATCAGCGCATACGCGGCACGCGGCGGGAAGTACGCGCCGGGCACGCCCTGTCCCTCCTCGATCGCCCGGACCGCCTCCTGTCGATTCAGCCAGAGCGTGATGGCCTTCCGCACGCGCACGTCGGCGAACGGCGCGAACGACGGGTTGTACAGGAGGTGCCAGGCGACGTTGAAGAACGAGCCGAACCGCACGCGCTCGCCCATCTCGCGCTTGAGGATGTCGATCTGCGGCGACGTCATGTACCAGCCGGCCGCGCGTCCGGTCAGGTCGAGGCGGCCCGTGCGAAACAGCGCGAAGTGCGTGGCGGCGTCCTGCGTGATGAAGTACTGGATGCCGTCGAGGTACGGCAGGCCCGGCATGAAGTAGTCCGGGTTCTTCTCGATCTCGAAGAGGCTGCCCCGGCGGTACCGCTTGAACTTGAACGGCCCCGTGCCCACGTACCCGACCGCGTCGGGACGCTGCGGCTCCTTGCCCTCGAAGAGGTGGCGCGGATGCGCCATCCGGTTGTAGTTCGTCGCGAGGTCGAACAGGAACCCGGGACGTCCCTTGACGAGCGTCATGCGGACGGTGCGATCGTCGAGGACCTCGAGCTTCGCGATCTCGGCGAAGGTGGCCCTGAAGAGGTTCAGCACGCCGGCCGGCGGGGTCTTGCCGCGGTTCACCCAGTACTCCACGTCCCGCGCCGTGAACGGCTTGCCGTCGTGCCACTTCGCGTTCTTCCGGAGATGGAAGGTGTAGACGCGGTCATCGGCGCTCACGTCCCAGCGCTCGGCCAGATCCGGCTCCACCGTCGTCTCGTCGGGATACCCGCGCCGGACGAGCTGGCTGTAGAGGTTGTACTGCGGCTGGGCGTACGTGATGCTGGTCCACTGCATCGGGTCCGACACGTCGGGATCCCGGCGATTCCCGACGCGGGGGATGCCACCCGGCTCCGGCTTCTCGGTGCTCGCGACGGCCGCGCCGGGCGCGCCACGGCGCTCGGCCAGGTCGGGGAGGACGACGAGCAGCACGGCGAGGACGAGAACGAACCCGGCACCCCAGAGAATGTTGCGTCGCATTGGCAGCCTCCCGTTTCAGGGACCAGCCATCGGGGCGGTCCCGACCGTGCCGCTCTCGACGACGGGGCCGAGATAGCCCTCCGTCCGGAGCAACGCGAGCAATCCGCCGGCCTCGAGGATCCGGCGCAGCGAGAGCGGCCACGGCCGCCCCGCGAGCGCGCGTCCGGTCCGCCGGTTGCGGACCGTGGCGCGCTCGAAATCGATCTCGGCGACGTCCAGCTCGTCGAAGGCGTCGTGGATGCCGGCGCACTCGAGCGCCGGAAGCGCGTAGTTGACGCAGTTGCGGAAGAACAGCCCGTTGATGGACTCGGCGACGACGCACGCGATCCCGAGGTCCTTCAGGACTCGCGCGGCGGGTCGGCCCGAGCCGGTCCCGAAGTTGCGCGCGGCCACGATGACGTCCCCGGGCTGGACTCCCTGCGCCCACCCCGGACGATTGGCGGAGAACACCCACCGCGGCTGCTCCTCCGGCGGCTTGAAGATCACCGGCGTCGGCAGGATCAGGTCCGTATTGATGTCGCTGCCGAACTTCCAGACGCGTCCCTGGATCATGGGGCGCTCGCGCTCCGGGCGCGTGCGGGACGCTTGCGCCGGAGCAGTTCCCGCGGGTCGACGATCCTCCCGCGGACGGCGGAGGCGGCAACGGTCGCCGGCGACGCGATGAAGACCTTCGCGTCCGGGCTCCCCATGCGGCCCTTGAAGTTCCTCGTGCTCGCGGTGACGCACACCTCGCCGGCCGCGAGCGCTCCGAGATGCAGCCCCGCGCACGCCCCGCAGGTCGAGGACGTGACGATCGCGCCGGACTCGGTCAGCGTCCTCACGAGACCGCGCCGGAGCGCCTCGAGATAGATCGCCTGCGATCCCGGCGTGACGATGAACCGGACACCCGGGGCGACCCGGCGGCCCTTCACGACCCGCGCCGCCATCGCCAGGTCGTCGAGCGTGCCGTTCGCGCACGACCCGACGAACGCCTGGTGGATCGCGACGTCGCCCACCTCCGCGACCGGCCGCGTGTTGCGGACGACGGTGTCGGGCAGCGCCACCATCGGGTCGATGGCGCCGACGTCGATCGTCCGGACGTCCTCGTACCGCGCGTCGGGATCCGGCGCGACCGGCTCGAACGCCTCGCTTGTGCGGGCGCGGACGTGCGCGATCGTCTTGTCGTCGGCCTCGAAGAGCGCGAACTCCGCGCTGATCTCGGCGCACATCGTGGTGAGCGTCCGCCGCGCGTCGAGCGTCATTGCCGCGGCGTACGGGCCGGTGAACTCGACGTTCGTGTTCACGTGGTCACCCCACGTGCCGGCGATGTGGAGGAAGATGTCCTTCGCGCTCACCGCGAAGCGCGGCGCGCCCTCGAGCAGGTACCTGATCGTCGGCGCGACCCGGAACCACGTCTGGCCCGTGCACGCGGCGTACACCGCCTCCGGGCCGCCGACGCCGCGCGCGGCGCAGTTGAACGCGCCGGCGCTGCAGGTGTGGGAGTCGGGACAGACGAGCACGGTTCCGGGAACCGCGTAGCCATAGTCGGCGATGATCTGGTGACAGATCCCCTGGTCCGGCCCGACGTCGTGGAAGCGGCGGATGCCGAGGCGCGTGGCGACCTCCCGCCCGATCTTGAGCGCCTCGGCGCTCTGGACGTCACGGGCGGGAACGATGTGATCGAAGACGATCACGACGCGCTCCGGATCCTTCACGCGCAGGATCTCGGACCGGAGGAACGAGGTCGGCACGAAGCTCAGGTCGATCAGCACCGCCTTGCCCACCTCCACGGTGACGATCTCCCCCGGCTCGACACGAGCCCTCCCGGCGGCGCGCGCCAGGATCTTCTCCGCCATCGTGAGCCCCATGGCCGGCCTCGCCTCCCCGGGCCCGCCTCAGGCGCCCGCCCGCGGCTCGTAGGCGCCGATCGATCGCTCGTACTTCTCGAGCGTCTCCGTCGACAGGTACTTCTGCTCCCACTCGCGCACGGTCGGAAACCCGGTGAGGTCGAAGACGCGGAAGTTCCCGAGCGGGTGGTCCTGGGTGCGGTCCACGTACTCGTTCCAGGCGTCGAGCCCGCGCGTCCGGACCTCCTCCAGCATGTCCCACATGGCGGTCAGCCCGACGTGCGGGAGGAAGACCAGCGCCGCGGACACGCCGGCCTCCTGCAGATCCTTGAACGTCGGCCGAGGCCGGATGGCCATCGTCGTCACGAAGAACGGGCCCTCGATCTGCGCCCGCACCGCGCGCACCTCGTCCATCGACTGGAGCGCCTCCGCGTAGAGCACGTCGACGCCGGCCTGCTTGTAGGCGCGGAGCCGCCGGACGCACTCCTCGAGGCTGCCGCCGACCGCGCCCCGCGCGTCGCAGCGCGACATGATGACGAAGTCGGGGTCGAGCTCGTTCTTCGCGTCGATGGCGGCGCGGTACTTGCCGACGGCGAAGCCGGTATCGCAGTCGACCAGGACCGGCAGCGAGGTCGCGTCGCAGATGTACCGCGTGTTCTGCACGAGCTCGCTCATGGTGATGAAGCCGGCGTCCGGCAGACCGAGGATGTGCGTCGAGGTGTTCGCGCCGGAGATGCAGAGCGCCTGGAAGCCCTGGCGCTCGGCGATCTTCGCGTGAATCGCGAGGGAGATCGCGACCCCGACGAAGGGCTCGTCTGCATTGAACAGCTGTCGAAGCACCGTCGACCTCTTCATGGAAGCCTCTCTTTCGCGGATCTCGCGCCGCGCATCGTCACGCGTACTTGCCGGACTTCGCCTCGTCTCTGAGCTGCGGGTAGAGGCCTCCGGCGTCCAGGATGTCGAGGAGGAACCCGGGATACGGGCGGAACGTGAGCACGGCGCCAGTCGTCACGTTCTTCAGCGTGCCGCCGGCGAGATCGACGTTCAGCTCGTCGCCGGTCTTCACCCTGGACATGACGCCCTTGATCTCCACGACGGGGAGGCCGTGATGGATGGCGTTCCGCTTGAAGTTCGAGTTCGTCGCCTCGCAGAGCACGGCGCCCACCCCGGCGCCGCGGAGGGAGATGCACGCGTGGTCGTGGTCGTGGCCGTAGCCGGTGCCCTCGCCGCCGACGACGAAGTCTCCGGGCCGGACCTTCTTCGGGAAATCGGCGTCGACCTTGGTCAGGCAATGAGTACCGAGGACCCGGAGCTGTTCCTCGTAGCTCATGCGCCGCGTGCCGCCGAACCCGCCGGTGACGTTCATCATTTCGTGGATCGGGCAGATCTCCCAGTCGACGTCGAGGATCCCTTCGAAGCGCCACGCGTTTCCGCGAAGGACTCGTTCCATGCTCGCCTCCTCGCCGATCGTCACCGTCCGGGATCCGGCTGGAAACGCCGGCGCAGGTGCTCGTACAGCCCCCCCGCGCTCACGATGTCCAGCAGGAACGACGGATAGGGAGAGAACCGCAGCACCGCGCCGGACCGGATGTTCACGAGCGTTCCTCCGGCGAGATCGATCTCGACGTCATCCCCGGTCTTCACCTCGCCGAGGACGCCGGGAAGCTCCACCAGCGGAAGACCATGGTGGAGACAGTTACGCTTGAAGTTCGTCCGCGTGGATTCGCAGACGACCGCTCCGACGCCCGCGCCCTTCAGCGCCATGACGGCTTGCTCGTAGTCATGGCCCCATCCGAACCCGCGATCGCCGATCACGATGTCGCCGGGCGCGACCTTGCGAACGAAGTCGACGTCGACCGTCTTCAGGCAATTCCGGGCGAGCTCCCGCAACTGGTCGTCGTACGTCAGACCGTTCCGCTCACCGTCTCTCAGTACCCGGCGGTCGCTCAGCGGCGAGATGGCGGTGCCGTCCACGATGCCGCCGTAACAGTGAGCGGTCCCTCGAAGCAGGGTCGACACTGTCACCCTGACGACTAGAGGAACTCTCGCGGATCGGTGATACGTCCCGTCACCGCCGAAGCGGCGACGGTGGCCGGCGATCCGAGATAGATCTGCGCCTGATCGCTTCCCATCCGCCCCGGGTAGTTGCACGTTCCCGAGGACAGGCACACGTCGTCGTCCCCGAGCGGCGTGTTCGCGCCGCCGGAGCACATGCCACACGAGGGCGCCGGCAGGAACACGCCGGCGTCGACGAACGTGTGAATGAGCCCCTCGTCGAGCGCCTGCCGGTACACCGCCACCGAGCCCGGCGTGACGTTCAGGACGACGTTCGGATGCACGCGCCGACCCCTCAGGATCCGGGCGGCGATGCGCATGTCCTCGAGGCGGCCGTTGGCGCA
>JACPCW010000088.1:0-10137 GCA_016184365.1 Candidatus Rokuibacteriota bacterium | reverse complement strand
TTCACGTACTCGAGCGTCCGCTCGTCCGGCTCGATGATCGCCGTCCAGGCGCTCGAGAACAGGGCGTTCGCGCACAGCGTGAAGCGGCCGTCCATGGACAGGCCCGCGACGTAATCGCCGTCCCAGAGAATGACCTGCCCCGGCGTTCCCGTCTCCCCGATCTCGCCGAGCACGTGCTCGTAGACATCGCGGGCGTGCACGCCGTCCTGGGCCGTGCCGGTGAGGGTGATCCTCGCCACCTCGGGGACCTCCACCCACGACGAGCCCTTGACGAGATACGCACCCGACTCGTAGGAGAGCGTGACCGCGAAGGCGCCCAGCGCGCCCAGCGCGGTGGTGTGGCCGTCCGTGACGGAGAAGTAGATCTCACCGGGCCGCGCCCAGGCCCGCTCGCCGGCCACGACGTGCTCGACGCCCTGCTCGCCGAGATCCACGAAGTTCTCCCTCGGCACTCCGACCTGGTCCGCCCAGCGGCGGACCCGTCGCCGCGACTCTCCCACGGTGAGCGGTCCGCCCGCGCCGACGTGACCGGCCACGATCTTGATCTGGTTCGGGTCGAACACCTTGTCGATGCCGAGCGCGATCACCTGGCCGGGACCTCTGCCCACGATGTCACCGAGGAGCGTGACGGGGCAGTTGGAGGTCACGGTGAGGTATTCGCCGGTCTCGACCGTCGCTCGTCCCGCCGCTTTCGCGAGGATCTTCTGAACGACGTTCTTCCCCGGCATGTCAGCCTCCCTTCCCGGACGAAGGCGCGTGTGCCGGCACGCACCCGGCGATGATCGTGTGGCAGACCTGTACCACTGCACGCGGACCATCCGAAGATGCCGTTCGTCTCATTTGTGTGGTGCAGCGGGCGCAACCGACGGCATCATGCGGGTGCGCCGATCGCCTGGAGCGCGGCCGTGGCGCACTCCATGTCCTGCGTGTAGTGACCGCCGCTCACGCCGATGGCGCCCAGCACCTGGTCGCCGTCCTTGATCGGGTAGCCGCCGCCGAAGATCACGAGCCGCGGCGTGTGCGGGATGCCGGTCAGCAGGGGCGGATCGGACTTGATGAAGTCGTGCCACGCATGCGTCGGCACGCCGTAGCCCACCGCGGTGTACGCCTTGTTCTGCGCGATCTCGAGCGAGAGCAACGGGGCGCCGTCCATGCGGAGGAACGCCTTCAGGTGTCCGGCGTCGTCGCACACCGCGATGCACATCGGCACGCCGAGGCCGCGCGCCTTCGCCGCCGCCGCGTCGATCGCGCGGCCGGCGGTGGCGGCGTCGATGGTGCGCTTGGTGATGGTCGACATCGGTTCCCTCCTACTTCGCCAGCCGCCCGGTGCCGGCGAGGAACTCGCGCTCCAGCGCGGCGAGCTTGTCGATCGCCGCGTCGACCGCCGCCGCGTTCGCGTACGGGTTGTCGACGATCGACCCAGTCTTGCGGTACTCGGCCTGGAGCTCGGGGTCGCGCAGCGCCGCCGCCAGGACCGCCTCCAGGTACTTCTTGCGGTCGGCGGGCACGCCGCGCGGCACCGCCGCGAAGCGCCACGCCGACCAGACCATGTTCTTCGCGCCGAGCACCTCGTTGAACGTCGGGACCTGCGGCATGTCGGACGTCCGCTGCTCGGCCGCCGTGGCCACGACCTTCACCTTGTCCGCCTCGAGATGCCCGCGGTACTCCGACAGGAATCCGGTCGCGATGTCCACGTGGCCGCCGAGGAGCGCGGTGACGCCGGGCGCCCCGCCCTGGAACGGCACCTTCACGACCTTGCCGCCCGCCTTCGTCTCGACCTGCTCGGCGAGGAACTCGAAGCTGATGCTCGGCACGATCGCCGCCTTCACGGTCCCGGGCTCCCTCTTGATCGCCGCCGCCACGTCCTTCAGCGACTTGTCCTTGAACCGCCCCTCGGTGGAGACGATCCACGTCACCGGCGCGTAGTTGATGAACGCCACCGCCTCGAAGTTCTTGTGGGACCACTTGTCCTTCGCCTTCTGCATCGCGTCCGACCACACGCCGCCGGCGAGCACGCCGACCGTGTAGCCGTCGGGCTTCGCCTGGGTCGCGAGGTAGGTGTGGCCGATGAAGCCGGCGCCGCCCGTCTTGTTCACGACGACGACCCGGTGGTCCGTGTACTTCTCGACGTACTTGCCGAGCAGCCGCGCGGTCGTGTCCATGCCGCCGCCGGCCGGATACACGACGACGAACTCGAGCGGCTGCGTCGGGAAGTCCTTGGGCTTCAACGCGGCGAGCCGCGCGCGAGTGTCCGCCACTGTCTCGGCGGAGGACGCCGGCAGCGCGCCGGCGAGGAGCACGAGGACGAGGAGCGCAACGATCCTTCTCATCGAGATCCCTCCAGTGTGGGGTGTGGCGCGGCGGCGTCGGTCGGGCCGACCCGGACGCCGCGCAGAACGAGCACGGCCACCAGCACGGCGGCCACGGAGACGAGCGAGGCCGCGATGGGGCGCGTCAGGAAGATCGCCGGCGTGCCGCCCGACATGATCAGCGACTGCCGGAGGGCCTGCTCGAGCAGCGGCCCGAGGACCATCGCGAGGACCAGCGGCGCCAGCTCGTAGCCGAGCCGGCGCAGCACGTACCCCGCGAGCCCGAACGCGATCATGACCCAGACGTCGAAGACGTTGTGGTTGATGGAGTACGTGCCGATCACCGTCAGCAGCAGGATGCAGGGAAAGAGGATGCGGTACGGGACGCGCAGCAGCTGCACCCACAGCCCGATCAGCGGCAGGTTCAGCACGAGCAGCATCACGTTGCCGACGTAGAGGCTCGCGATCACGCCCCAGAAGATCTCCGGGTGCTGCGTCATCAGCATCGGGCCCGGCTGAACGCCATGGATGATGAGCGCGCCGAGCAGCAGCGCGGTCACCGCGTTGGACGGCAGGCCGAGCGAGAGCAGCGGGATCATGGAGCCGGCGACCGCCGCGTTGTTGGCGGCCTCGGGGCCCGCGACCCCTTCGATCGCGCCCTGACCGAAGCGCTCCGGGCGCCGCGCGAGCCGGCGCTCCATCGCGTAGGACAGGAAGGAGGCGGTCACCGGCCCGCCGCCGGGGAGCACGCCCAGGCCGAACCCGACCACGCTGCCGCGCAGGATCGCCGCCCACGAGTCGATCCAGTCGCGGAGCGTGGGCAGGAGCCCGCGGATCGCGCGCGTGAACACGTCGGCGCGCGCGAGGTGCTCGACGTTGAGGAGGATCTCGGAGACGCCGAACAGCCCCATGACCACCGCGACCAGGTCGAACCCGCCGGACAGGTTCACCGAGCCGAACGTGAAGCGCTCGGCGCCGTTCACGACGTCCATGCCGACGGTGGAGAGGAAGACGCCGGCGCCGAGCATGATCATCGCCTTCACGCGCGAGCCGGAGATCATGTAGAGCGTCGTGACGAAGCCGAGCATCATGATCGCGAAGTACTCCGGCGGTCCGAAGCGCAGCGCGACGGCGACCAGCACCGGCGAGGCGACGGTGAGCGCCAGGTTGCTCACGGTGCCCGCGATGAACGATCCGATGGCGGCCATCCCCAGCGCGGCCCCGGCGCGCCCCTGCCGCGCCATGGCGTGGCCGTCGAGGCACGTGACGACGGACGCGGCCTCGCCCGGGATGTTGACGAGGATCGACGTCGTCGAGCCGCCGTACATCGCGCCGTAGAAGATGGCCGCGAGCATCACCAGCGACGCCACCGGCGGCAGCGTGAACGTGAACGGCAGCAGCAACGACAGCGCGGCGAGCGGCCCGATCCCCGGCAGGACGCCGACCAGCGTGCCGACCAGGCTGCCGAGGAAGCAGTAGTAGAGGTTGGCCGGCGTGAGGATCACGCCGAACCCCGCCGCGAGTGCGTTCAGGACATCCATGACGCCGGCATCCGCCTAGAAGCCGAGCGGCCCCTTCGGCAGCGACATCTCGAGCACACGGTCGAAGAGCCAGTAGAGGCCGACGCTCGCGCCGATGGCGAGCCCGATGACCCACGTCCAGCGCTGGCGCTCGATCACGGTCAGCAGGAAGACCATCATCGGGATCGCGGTGAGGACGAAGCCGAGACGGTCCATGAGCACGGCGATGACGGCGAGCGCCCCGAGCACGGCGCCGACCCGCAGAGCGGGCGCGCCCGATTCCCAGAAGCGTCGACCGTCCGCGCGGCTCGGCCTGCGGAGGAGCAGCGCGATGCCGCCGATCCCGATGACGACGCCGGCGAGCAGCGGCACGAACCCGCTCGCCGGCCCCGCCGGCTCCCAGATCCCGAGCTGGACGGCGTCCGCGGTGATGCCGATCCCGAGCAACGTCCACAGCGCGCTGATCGCGGTCTCGGCCCGGTGCACCGCTACACCGCCCGTCCCGCCAGGTGCCCCTCGCGGATCGCGTCGGTCAGCCGGCGCGGCATGTACGCATCGCCGACGACCCGGACGTCGCCGATGCCGCGCGCCTCGAGCGCGGCGCGCAGCTCGTCGTTCGCCTTCTGCGGACCCACCCAGACGACGGCCGCGACCTTCGGCACGCGCTCCTCGCGGCCGGAGAGGTAGTGGCGGATCACCACGTCGCCGTTCTCGATGCGGTCGACGAAGGCGTTCGGCCGCAGCATCACCCCGCGCTCGTCGAGGCCGCGGAGCATCATGATTCGCGAGACCATCGGCAGCTCGCGGAGCACCTCGAAGAACCGCGTGACGACCCAGACCGTCTTGCCCTGCTCGGTCGCAGTGTCGATGACCGCGGCCGCCCAGTGGTAGGCGTCCTCGTCGACGACCACGAGGTTGTCGCCCGGAAGCATGCCGGCCACGACGACGCCCCCGCTCGCCGAGACCGGCACCGAATCGTCGCCGGGCAGCTCCGGCGCCAGCGGGGTGGCGCCGGCGGCGAGAATCACGACGTCGGGCGCCTCGGCGGCAACGAGCTCAGCGGTCGCCTCGACGTTCGTGCGGACGCTGACGCCGAGCCGCTCGACCTCGCGGACGAGGAAGCGGCGGACGAGCGCGACCTCCTCGTGGTGCGGGATGTCCTCGGCGAGACGGGTCTTGCCGCCGAGCGCGTCGGTCTGCTCGAGGATCGTCACGCGATGCCCGCGGCCGGCCGCGATGCGCGCCGCCTCGAGACCGGCGGGGCCGCCGCCCACGATTACGACGTGCTTCGGCCGCGGCGCCGGTGCGGGCGGGCCGAGCTCGATCTCGCGCCCGAGCGTCACGTTCACGGAGCACCCGATCGGCTCGCCGTCGGTCACGAGCGCCCAGCAGTGGTTGCACGCGATGCAGAGGCGGATGTCGTCGGCGCGGCCCATCCGTGCCTTCACCGGCCACTCCGGGTCGGCGATCAGCGCCCGGCAGAGCCCGATCACGTCGGCCTTGCCGGCGGCGAGGATCTGCTCGGCCTCGGCCGGCGTCTTGATCCGCGAGCACGTGACCACGGGTATCGTGCCGACGGCGGCCTTGACCCCGGCGTGGAGATCGAGGAATGGCACGGCCGGGAAATGGCGGTCCGGCAGGTGCATCTCGATGCTGTTGAAGTTCCCCTGGCTCAGTGACAGGTAGTCGACGAGGCCGTCCTCCGCGAGCCGACGCGCGACCTCCTGGCTGTCCTCGGCCGTGAGCCCGCCCGGGCTCCACTCCTCGACGCCGAGCCGGTAGCCGACGACGAGATCGCGCCCCACGCGGGCGCGGATGCGACGCAGGATCTCGCGCGGGAAGCGCAGGCGGTTCTCGAACGAGCCGCCCCAGGCGTCGGTGCGCTGGTTGCTGAACGGCGAGACGAACTGGCCGACGAGGTGCCCCTGCGCGCCGTGGACCTCCACGCCGTCGAACCCGCCCTCGCGCGCGTGCTCGGCTGACACGACGAAGCCCTCGATCATCTCCTCGATCTCCGCCGCCGTCATCGCGTGCGGGATGCCGCCGCTCCGCGGGCACGCGATCGCCGACGGCGCCCACAGCGTGGGCAGCCGGCGACCGAAGTGCTGGCGTCCGCCGTGGTTCAGCTGCGCGATCACGAGCGCGCCCTCCGCATGAACGGCATCCGACAGCCGCCGCAGACCGGGGACGACCTCGGCGCGATACATGAGGATCGCGGTGTAGCGGCCGCGGTCGCTCGGATGCACCCGGAGCGCCTCGGTCACGAGCGCGCCGGCGCCGCCGCGCGCGACGTCGCGGAAGTGGGCGATCAGGCGGTCGCCGACCTGGTTCTGCTCGGCCAGGTTCGTCACCGTCGCCAGCCGCATCACGCGGTTGGGCGCGCGGCGGGGGCCGAGCTGGATCGGCTCGAAGAGCCTCGGAAACGCGCTCGTCATCGTGCGTACCTCGGGACGCGGGGGGCGGTCACGGGCGCCCGAAGCGCTGCTCGATCGAGTGCCACCAGTCGAACCCCACGCGGCTGAAGATCTCCATCGGACTCAGGACGGGGCCCTCGCCCCAGTCGGTTTCCGTCTCGCGCAGGCGCGCGAGGGCCTGCTCGATCGCGGTCACGGCCGCGGCCATGCACACGGCCGGGTAGATCACGAGCCGGAAGCCGAGCCGCTCGAGGTCCGAGAACTTGACGGCGGGCGTGCGTCCGCCCGGGACCATGTTCGCGAGCAGCGGGGCCTTGACCTCGCGCGCCACCCGCTCGATCTCCTCACGGCTCTGCGGCGCCTCCACGAACACCATGTCGGCGCCCGCCTCGACGGCGCGGTTGCCACGCTCGATCGCGTCGTCGAGCCCGGTCACGGCGCGCGCGTCGGTGCGCGCGATGATCACGAGATCCGGATCGGGCCGGTACTCGGCGGCGGCGCGGATCTTGTCGCAGAACTCGGCAGTGGAGATCACCTGCTTGCCGGAGATGTGCCCGCACTTCTTCGGCGCCACCTGATCCTCGATGTGCAGACCCGCGACGCCGGCTCGCGCGTATTCGCGAACGGTCCGCACGACGTTGAGCACGTTGCCGTAGCCCGTGTCGGCATCCGCGATCACCGGCAGCGACACGCACGCCGTGATCTGCGCCGCGCGCGTGGCCATCTCGGTGAGCGTCATGAGCCCGAGGTCCGGCTGGCCCAGCACGGAGGCGGCGCTGCCCGCGCCGGTCATGTACACCGCCGCGAATCCCGTCCGCTCGATCAGCCGCGCGGAGAATCCGTCGTACGCCCCCGGCGCCACCACGATGTCCGGCGCCGCGAGGAGCTCGCGTAGCTTCGTGCTCGCCCGCATCGTCACCGTCTCCTCCTCCGGACGCTGGTCAGCGTCGCCGTCGTCGTTCCGTTGCCTGCTTCGTGCGTCGCCGTCGCCCGCACGATCCGGTCGCGCGTGTGCTGGAGGTGGCGGCGCATCGCCGCCTCGGCCGCGGCGGCGTCCCGCGCGAGGATCGCGTCGATCACGGCCTGGTGGTCGCGATGCGCGCTGGCGATGTCGAGCGCGCCGTCGACGGACACGAACTGCAGTCCGATGAGCGGCGCGTTCAATCGGCTCAGCACCGCGAGGAGCGCACGATTGCCCGTGATTTCCGCGATCGCGCGGTGGAGCGCCGAGTTGAGACGCACGAAGCGAACGGGATCCCGCGCCCGCACCGCGCCCTCCGCCTCGCGGTGAAGCGCGGTGAGGCCGCGCTGCGCCTGCTTCGCCGCGTCGGCGGCCAGGCGCGCGGCGAGGGCCTCCAGCGGGTCGCGGACGGTGTAGATCTCCACGATGTCCGGCAGCGTGAGCCGGCGGACGCGCACGCCCCGGTGCGCCACGTGCTCCACCAGGTCGTCGGCGAGCAAGCGGCGCAGGACCTCCCGGACGGTCGGCCGGCTCGCGCTGTACTTCATCGCGAGCTCGGCCTCGACCAGGTGCGCGCCGGGCAGGTACGCGCCCCGCGTGATCGCGTCCTTCAGGCTCGTGTAGAGACGCGCCGCTCGCGATTCGTCGATGGGCTCTGCAGTGGGCGCCGGCGGCATTGTCCGGCAATCGTGTCTGACACTTCCCCGCCGTGGCAATCCGCCGTGCGCACCAGGAACCCGGTGCAACGGGACGCCCGGTGGGCGAACCGGCTGACGGCGACCACGACCTACTCCTTCGTAGGCACGATTACCGCGTCGACGTCGCAGGCAGCTTTCCGGCAGCGCAATACGTCCACGACATCGTGGACGTCGACGGGTTTCGCTTCCCGACCAAGCGCCGCGCTTGCGTCCGGGGACCCGATCTGCGTCCGATCCGCGATCTACTGATGGTCTCGATCGATCTCAACGACTTTCGCTTCAGTTAGAGCGGCCGAGCGCCGAGGCAATATGGTCCATCGCGATCGACTCAGCGCACTGTGGTCCCCGTGGTCCGCTGCCACGAAACACCGGCAGGTTGCGCGGGGTTGTGGATGGTTGCGGCATCCCCATCGTTCGAGGACCGGCCACGGCGAGGTGGTGTGGCCGACACCGTGTTCCGGCGCGAGACTGCCGGTTATGGGCTTCCGTTGCTTGCTCGCCGTGGACGAAGTGCCCGGCATTTCGGAGAAGTCCGCGAAGTCGATTCCAACCGCGCGTCTCGACCTTCGTGAGCCCTTGCCTCGCTTGTCGCCTTCTCGGTTCTCAGGCGACGACCCGCCTGATCGCGACGACCTCAATTGACTTGTAGATCCCCCTTCGTCTTTCGGGATGTGAACCGCGCCGGCTTCCCCGGAGACTCGGTTACGTGAGTGCGGCCAGCTCGGCCGAAGCCGTCTGGCGGTTGTAGTAGGCCGCTCGAACTCGACCGGCGGAACATAGCCGAGGGGCTCGAGCCGGCGGCGCGTGTTGTACCACGCGACCCACTCCAACGTCGCGAACTCCATCTCGTCGATGCCCCTTCCACGGCCCGCGCCGGCGAATCACCTCCGTCTTGTAGAGACCGATGACGGACTCGGCGAGCGCGTTGTCGTACGAATCGCCGGTGCTGCCGACGGAGCGCTCGATGCCCGCTTCGGCCAGGCGCTCGGTATAGCGGATCGACAGGTACTGCCCGCCCCGAGCGGGGGCCGGTGATCGCTGACGAGGGCGAACGACCTGAGGCTGGCCCCGACAACCCGCCGCGCTGAGACCTCGGAAACGAAGGGGGTGGCGGGCGCCACCCCCTGGCTAACTACGCGACCTGATTGGTTGCGGGGGCTGGATTTGAACCAGCGACCTTTGGGTTATGAGCCCGGAGGCGGGCGTCACCCGCCGCGAGCCGCTGTCGCGGTGCGCAAGGAAATCGCGTGGATGCGAAAGCCGGGTACCCTGGCGTTTGCGCTCCTTCGCGGTGCGTCCGGGCACAGTTTGGGCACAGGCGACTGCCCCAGGATCGAATCTGCGGAGCGAAACATCGCCCTCACACGATTCACGTCTTGTCCACCGAGAGTTCGTCATAGAACGACTTCACCGCCTCGGGGTAGACGTCTGGCCGCTGACCGCGACGCAGGACGTGGAGCGCTGTGAAGTACTCTTGGAAGATCCTGAGAATGAAACTGACGCGAAGCGACCGGCCCTGACGAGGTCCGTGCGAGACGAGGATCGAAGTCAGGAGGATGGCGACGATCTGCTCGCCCGAGCCGCCGAAGATCTTTCGCGCTTCCGCCGTGACGGCCTCGGCCTCGATCGACTCACGCAGCGCTACACCACTCGCCGCCGCCTCGACCATGAGGCCCGCTACGTTCTCCATCAGCTCCATCATTCTCGCGACGTAATCCGCGACATCCAAAGTCGGATCAACGGACGCGCGGGACGTTCGGCTGCCTGGCGCCCACGAGACCAGATCGCGGCGGATCTTCCGCTCGACCCAACCGGACAGCAGCGAGGTGCGACTGGCCTTCCGCAAGCCGCCGTCCAGGGCTTCATCGACGATGAACTGGAGGAAGAGTGGATGCGTTGCAACGTCGCCGTAGAGTTCCCGCCACGCTTCACCTGCAAACGCCTCCCGGAGCTGCCGGAGGTAGTCACGCTCACGCTCGTCAAGATCCGTGGTCGCATACGCCTGGCCGAGGAAGTCGGAGATCTGCGCAGGTCCCCAGAGAGCCAGCTCGAAAACTCTCGCCGGTCGAGTTGGGCCGTCCTTGCTCGAGAATTTCTCAAAGACGGCGCCGAAGGTGCCGAACATCGCATCGAAGTGCTCGGTCCGCGTTGTGAGCACGACGGGACATCGTAGCTCGGCGAGCTGATTGCTCAGCCTCTCGAGGCCTTCCGGGTGTGCGAAGGCCCTGTGTTCGT
>JACPCW010000063.1 GCA_016184365.1 Candidatus Rokuibacteriota bacterium | reverse complement strand
GTCGAGCCTCCGAACCACGGTGGTACACTCGGAGGGCTCAGGAGCACACAGGCCGCGGAAGCGTCTAGGAACCCGGTGGGCCTCCCGGACTTCAAATCCGGTGTCCGGCTCTAGACAAGTCGGAGGTGGGTTCGACTCCCACACGCTTCCGCCAACGTTTCGATGCAGAGACACCACGGAAGAACGGGAGCGAAACGGACGGGGCGTTGGCGGGTCGCGATCGTCGCCGGCATCGTCGTGCTGGTGGCCGCCGCGGCGGCTGCGGTCTTTGCGTTTCGCGGGGGTTCCGACACGCCAGGGCTGAAGGTGGCCGACCAGGGCAACCGCCACATCGCGTCCGCGACGAGCGCCCACGAGCCCTACAACTCGGATCCCCCGACCTCCGGACCGCACCTCGGCTACATCGCCCCCTGGGGGGTCCACACGCGACCGATCAGTCCGGAGCTCCAGGTGCACAACCTCGAGGACGGCGGCGTGCTCGTGCAGTACAACTGCGACTGTCCGGACGTCGCGAACAAGCTCGCGGACATCGTCCGGCGCTACGACCGCTTCGTCATCCTGGCGCCGTATCCGGCCATGAAGCCTCGCATCGCCCTGACCGCCTGGACGCGGATCGACACCATGGACGAAGTCGACGAAAAGCGCATCACGCGGTTCATCGAGGCGTACCGTGGCGTCGACCACCATCCTGCGCGGTAGTGTCGTCGCGATGATCGCGCTCACCGTCGCCGGGTGCGCTGGTCGCTACGTGTCGCCGCTGGCGCCGCCGCCCTACCGGGCGGAGCTGCCGACGTCGTACGACCGCACGTGGCGCGCGATCGTGAAGGCGCTCGCCGTGAAGAACGTGCCGCTGCGCGCGGTGGCCCGGGATTCGGGAGTCATCGCGTCGGACGACATCGTCGCCCCGATCGGCCTCTATGCCGACTGCGGCCGCCTCGGCGACGAGCGCCTGGAAGGTGAAGCCATCGTGTCGTACACGCTGTTCGCGACGGCCAACGGATCGGCGACGAGCGTGCAGGTCAACGCCAAGGCGCGCACGCAGGCGCACCGGAAGGGCGGCTCCGGAAAGCTGCGCCCGACGCCCGTGTATCAGTGCGCGTCGACCGGGCGCTTCGAGCTCAACCTGATCGACGCCGTGCGCGAGCTGGTGCGCGACTGATGGCGCCCCGACTCGCCGATCTGATCCGCCGGTCCCGGCGGCTGGCCGCCGAGCGCGACCGGCTCGTCGACAGCCTCGCCGCCGAATGGACGCGCGCGCTGCGCGGACAGCAGCTCTCGCGGAGCGACATGGACGAGCTGTGGGCGGCGCTCACCGAGGAAGCGATCCGGCGGGCCGCGCAGACGTTCGACCCGAAGTGGACACCGCCGGCCGTGCGCCAGGAGACGGAGGAGATCATCGCGCGCGTGCGCGAGCGCGTCGAGACCGAGCTCAGTGAATCCTGACGTCGTCGCGTCGCTGCGCACGCTGCCGTCGGTCGATCAGCTCGTGCGCGCGGTGGCCGGCGATGCCGCGCTGCAGGACGTGTCGCGGGCGCGCCTGACGGCCACCGCGCGGGAAGTCCTGGATGGCGAACGGCGCCGCGTGGTCGAGACGCGCGGGACGCCGGCCGACGCGGCCGCGCTCGGCGCGCGCGTCGTCGCTGCGCTCGCCGGGCGCGCGTTCTCGCTGCGGCCGGTCATCAACGCCACGGGCGTCGTGCTGCACACCAATCTCGGGCGCGCGGTGCTCTCGGCCGCCGCGCTCGATCGCCTGACGAAGGTCGCCGCCGCCTACTCGAATCTCGAGCTCGACATCGAGACGAAGGAGCGCGGATCCCGCTACAGCCACGTCGAGAAGCTCGTGCAGCGGCTCACCGCCGCCGAGGACGTGCTCGTCGTCAACAACAACGCCGCCGCCGTGCTGCTGGCGCTCGAGACGCTGGCGAGCGGGCGCGAGGTGATCGTGTCGCGCGGCGAGCTCATCGAGATCGGCGGCGAGTTCCGCATCCCGGACATCATGCGCCGGAGCGGCGCGCGCCTCGTCGAAGTCGGCGCCACGAACCGGACGCACCCGCGGGACTACGCCGACGCGATCGGCCCGGACACGGCGCTGCTCCTGAAGGTGCATCCGTCCAACTACCGCACGGTCGGATTCACGGCCGAGGTGTCGCGCGCGGAGCTCGTCGCGCTCGGGCGCGAGCGCGGCCTTCCGGTGATGGAGGACCTCGGCTCCGGCTCGTTCGTCGATCTCCGCCCGTGGGGATTTCCGTACGAGCCGACGGTGCCGGAAGTCGTCGCGGCCGGCGTCGACGTCGTCACGTTCTCGGGCGACAAGCTGCTCGGCGGGCCGCAGGCGGGTCTGATCGTCGGCAAGCGCGCGCTCGTGTCGCGGCTGAAGAAGAATCCGCTCAATCGGGCGCTGCGCATCGACAAGCTCACCGTCGCGGCGCTCGAGGCCACGCTGGCCGCGTACGAAGCGGGCGACGCACGCGAGACGGTTCCGACGCTGCGGCAGCTGACGGAGCCGCTCACCGCGGTGCTCGCGCGCGCGCGCGCCGCGCTTCGCCGTCTCGACGCGGCAACGCGCCGGCGGCTCTCCGCCGGGGTCGTCAAGGGACTGGGGCAGGTGGGCGGCGGCGCGCTGCCGACGGTGGAGCTGCCGACGGCGGCGCTGGCGATCGGCGCGGACCCGGCCGATGCGCGGGCGCTGGACGTCGCGCTGCGCCAGGGCGATCCGCCGGTGATCGGCCGCATCGCGGACGACCGTCTGCTGCTCGATTTCCGCACGGTGATGGCGTCGGATGTGCCGACGCTCGTCCGGATCCTGACCCGGATCGCCGCGGACAAACGGGAATGACGGTGGACGGCAGTTTGCGCGGCCGAGCGTCATGTCAGGCCGCTCCGAGCGCCGGCTTTGCCGGCGCAATCGCCGCGGCGATGCCGCCACTCAACCGTCGTGGGAATGTGCGCCGCGTCTTCGAGCGGTGGGGGGTTCGGGGAGGAGCGGCGCTGCGCTCCCCCCGATAGGAGCGCGCAGCGCTCCGATATGAAATCATCACGACACGTCGTCGTCGGCACCGCCGGCCACATCGATCACGGGAAGACGTCGCTCGTCCGCGCGCTCACCGGGATCGACACCGATCGCCTCCCCGAAGAGAAAGCCCGCGGCATCACCATCGACCTCGGGTTCGCGTTCCTCGAAGAGCCCGACGGGCTCACCATCGAGATCGTCGACGTCCCCGGCCACGAGCGGTTCGTGAAGAACATGCTCGCGGGTGTGGGCGGCATCGACCTCGCCATGCTCGTGATCGCGGCCGACGAAGGCGTGATGCCGCAGACGCGCGAGCACTTTGCGATCTGCTCGCTGCTCCACATCAAGGCCGGGCTCGTCGCGCTGACGAAGACGGACATGGTCGAAGCCGACTGGCTCGAGCTCGTGCGCGACGACGTGGCGACGCTCGTGCGCGGGACGTTTCTCGACGGCGCGCCCATCGTGCCCGTGTCGTCGAAAACGGGTGATGGACTTCCGGAGCTCCGCGCGACGATCGCGCGGCTCGCACGGACGGTTCCGGATCGCGGCACGGACCAGCTGCCGCGGCTGCCGATCGATCGCGTCTTCACGGTCAAGGGCTTCGGCACCGTCGTGACCGGCACGCTGATGACGGGCCGCATCAAGACCGACGAGCGCGTGGAGGTGTATCCGAAGGGGCTGCACGCGAAGGTGCGCGGCCTGCAGACGCACGGCCACGCCGTCGACGAGGCGCGCGCGGGCCAGCGCACCGCGATCAATCTTCAGGGCCTCGAGCGCGCGGCCGTCGATCGCGGCGACCTCGTCGGGCTGCCGGGCACGCTCGTCAGCGCCGTCCTGGTCGACGGCACGCTCGAGCTTCTGAAGGACGCGCCGCGCCCGGTGAAGTCGCGCGATCGCGTGCGCTTCCACGCCGGCACCAGCGAGATCATGGCCCGCGTCCTGCTCGTCGACCGCGCGGAGCTCGCGCCCGGCGACACCGCGTTCGCGCGATTCCGGCTCGAAGCGCCGCTCGTCGCCGTCCCCGGCGACCGGTTCGTCGTGCGCTCGTACTCGCCGATGGTGACGATCGGCGGCGGCACGCTCCTCGACGTGGCGCCGCCGCGCTTCAAGCGCAAGGCGCCCGCGCTCGTCGCGCACCTGGCACTGCTGGAGCAGGGCATGCCGCCGGAAGTCCTCGAGGAGCACGTGAAGAACGCGGGCATCGCCGGCGTACGCGCCAACGCGCTCGCTGGTCGTGTCCCGTTCGGCCCCGCGCAGCTCCGCGAAGAGCTCGCGCGGCTGCTCGCGGCCGGACGGCTGCTCGCCGTCGATCGCGACTGGTTCGTGCACCCCGAGAGCGCCGGCCGCGTCCGTGGGCTCATCACCGACGCGCTCACGAGCTTTCACCGGCAGTCGCCGCTCAAGCCCGGCATGTCACGCGAAGAGCTTCGCAGCCGTGCGGGCGCCGTCGACGAACGCGTCTTCGCGCACCTGCTCGGCGCGCTCGAAGCCGAGGGCGTCCTGCGTGTCGATCGCGACAAGGTTCGTCTCGCGACGCACGAGGTCCGGCTCACCGCGGAGCAGCAGCGGGTGGTCGACCAGGTCGAGCAGGAGTTTCGCCGCGCCGACGCCGCGCCGCCGAGCCCGGAAGAGGCCCTCGGCCGTGCGGGCGTCACGGGCGACGAGGAGCACGAGCTCTTCCAGACGCTCCTCGAATCGCGTCGCCTCGTGCGCGTGAAGGAATCGCTGTACTTCCACGCGTCGAGCCTCGAGTCGATCCAGACGCGGCTCGTGGACCTGCTCCGCGAGCGCAAGGAGATCGGCCCGGCGGACATCAAGGACCTGCTCGGCATCTCGCGGAAGTACGCGATTCCGCTGCTCGAACACTTCGACACGCGCGGCGTCACGCGTCGCGTCGGCGAACGACGGGTCTTGCGGGGGTCGACGGCGGCGGAGTAAGGTGAGAGCTGCCGGAAAGGAGCCGCCATGTTTGGTCTCGGCTACCAGGAACTCCTCATCATCCTCGTCATCGTGCTGGTGCTCTTCGGCGCGAATCGTCTGCCGGAGCTCGCACGGTCGCTCGGATCCAGCGTCAAGGAATTCAAGAAGGGCGTGAACGAGGCGAAGGTCGAGGACACGACGACGCCCGACCGGAAGGAAGAGGAGAAGAAGGCGTAACTCCCGCGATCGGCGTCGACCTCGGCGGCACGCGCATCCGCGTCGGCGCCGTCGGAGCCGACGGTCAGCTCCTCGCCCGACTTCAGCGTCGCACCGAAGCCCACCGCGGCGTTGAGGCGGTGCTCGATACCCTCTACGACGCCGTCTCCGAAGTGTGCGCGTCCGTCCGCGACGTCGCCGGCGTCGGCATCGCATGCGCCGGCCAGATCCGCCCCGACGACGGCGTCGTCGTGCAGGCGCCGAACCTCGGCTGGCGTGACGTGCCGCTGGCCGCGCGGGTTGGCGCCCGGCTCCAGGTGCCCGTCGTCCTCGAAAACGACGTCCGCGCGGCGGCATGGGGCGAATTCGCCTTCGGCGCCGGCCGCGGCGCGCACAGCCTGCTCGCCGTGTTCGTCGGCACGGGCGTCGGATCCGGCGCCGTCCTCGGCGGCCGGTTGTGGCGCGGCGCGGGTAACGTGGCCGGCGAAGTCGGTCACACGCAGGTCGTCGTCGACGGCCTGCTCTGCCGGTGCGGTCAGCGCGGGTGTCTCGAGCAGTACGTCTCGGGCAACGGCTTCCAGCGGCGGCTCGATGCAGCGATCACCTCGGGCGTGACGACGCGGCTCGCCGACGTGACGGGCGGCGACGCGACGCGGCTCACCGCGCCGATGGTGTGGACGGCGGCCGCCGCGGGTGACGACTTCGCCCGTGAGATCGTGCGCGACGCCGAGCGGTATCTCGCGCTCGGGATCGCGAATTACGTCACCGTCGTGAACCCCGAACGCCTGGTCTTCGGTGGCGGCGTGGTCGAGAGCGTGCCCGCGCTGCTCGACGCGGCGGTGCCCGCGCTGCTCGCCCGGACGACCGTGCTCGCGCGGGCCTCCATCGCCGTCGAGCGCGCCAAGCTCGGCGAGTGGTCCGGCGTCGTCGGCGCCGCTGCGCTCGCCCGCCCGGCCTCCACCTAGCCCGCCGGTATACTTTGATCGCCATGGCCCACCGCGATCGCTGGGACTTCGTCTGCGCCAGCGCGCTGGCCCTGCTCACCGTCGCGTCGCGACTGCCCTACCGGGCGCGCATGCTCTACAACTGGGACGCCGTCCAGTTCGCGCTCGCGCTGCGCGAGTACGACGTGATGAAGCACCAGCCGCATCCGCCCGGCTACGTGCTCTACGTCGCGCTCGGCCGGGTCGCGAACGCCTGGCTCCTCGATGAAGCGGCGGCCTACGTGCTCCTCGCCGTCGTGTTCAGCGGGCTCACGACGTTCGTCGTGTACTACCTCGCGCGCGCCATCTACGACCGCGCCGTCGCGCTCGCCGCCGCCTCGCTGCTCGCCGTGAGCCCGCTCTTCTGGTTCTACGGCTCCGTCGGTCTCACGTATGCGGCCGAGGCGCTCACCGCGGCGACGGTGGCGTACTTCTCCTATCGAGCGCTCCGCGGCAGCCGGACCGACGCGTGGCTCGCCGCCGGCTATCTCGGCCTGGCGGGCGGCATCCGGCAGTCGATCCTCGTGCTCCTGTTTCCGTTGTGGCTCGGCGCCGTGCTGGTCGGCGCCGGCCCGCGGGTCGCGGCGGTCGGGCTCGGTGTGCTCGCCGTCGCCGTCGTCACGTGGTTCGTCCCGATGATCCGGCTCACCGGCGGACTCGACCGTTACCTCGCCGCGTCACGCGACCTCGCCGAGACCGTCGTCATGCCGACGTCGATCATGTCGGGCGCGTTCGAGGCGACGCTGCGCATGTCGCGGTACGTGATCGAGTCCGTGCTGGTCGGCCTCGGCCCGCTCGCGCTCGCCGCCGTCCTGGTGCCGTGGTACGTGCGCCGTTTCGGATGGTCGCGCCGGGAGACGTTCCTCGCCGCGTGGACGATCCCGCCCGTCGTCGTCTACACGCTCGTGCATTTCGGCCAGGCCGGATACGTCCTGACGTTCCTGCCGGCCATCGTGATCCTCCTGTCGCGCGTGCTGATCGCCGCGATCGTCCCGCCGGCGCCGCTCGCGATGCGGCACCCGCGCATCCGCGCGGCGGTCGCGACGGCCGTCATCGTCGCCGTCGTGCTGCTCAACGGCGTGTTCTTCGTGAACGCGCGCCCGCGGCCACGTGATTTCGACGCCGCGAAGCCGCGGTGGCAGCAGATCGCCGAGGACGAGGCGTTCGACTGGATCTTCAGCCGCACCGCGGCGGCGCTGCGGGAGCACGAGGCGGTCGTGCGCACGTTCGTCGACACGATCCGCGGGCTCCACGACCCGTCGGAGACGATCGTCCTCACCGAGCTCGGTAACCCGCGGACGTATCCGTGGCTGCGGCACGCGATGTTCTACCTGTCGGAGTACACGATCTTCGAGCTTCGCGTCGGCGACGTGCCGCCCGGGTATTACGCGCCGCGGCTGTCGTCCGCGATGACGCCATTCCCGGATACGGAGATCCATCTGCCGCCGAACGCGCGCCGGCTCGTGTGGTTCGTCGACCACTGGAGCCCGCGCTCCGAGCGCCCGGACGGTCTCGTGGAGATCGAGCTCCCGTACGGCCGCTTCCTCTACGTGCTGCCCCTCGGGAACCGCATCGTCGAGTACGCCGGCTACACCTTCATCCGCGACGACCCACCGCCACGTGCCCGCCGCGCGGCGCGGTGATCTCCTCGTCGCACTGTCGGCGTTCGTGCCGCTCGCGCTCTTCGTGGCGCGCGAGCGCGCGATCGCCGGCGCCGCCGGCTTCCCGCTCGACGATGCGTGGATTCACCTCCATTTCGCGCGGAACCTGATCGAGGGCGCCGGCTTCTCGTACAACCCGGGCCAGCCCGTCGCGGGCTCGACGGCACCGCTCTGGACGCTGATGGTGGCCGGCGCCGCCCTCGTCGTCGGCGCGTCCATCATGACGGCCAAGGCGCTCGGCGTTGCCGCGACCATCGCCGCCGGCATCGTCACGCGTCGTGCCGCGCTCGCGTGGGGGGCGACGCCGGCCGCGGCCACGGCCGGCGGCGTCGCGCTCGTCTGGACGGGCGCGATGGCGTGGGGCGCGTTGTCCGGCATGGAGGTCAGCGTCGCGGCGCTGCTGGTCGCGGCGGCGCTCCTTGCGCACGCACGCGGATCGGCCACGGGCGCGGCCGTCGCCGCGGCGCTCGCGGCGCTCGCGCGGCCGGAAGCGATCGTGCTCGTCCCGCTGCTCGCCGTCGCGGGACGTCTCACGCTCCGGCGTCTCGCGCTCTTCACGGCCGTGACCGCGCTCGTGCTCGGTCCCGCGGTCCTGTTCAGTCTCGCGACGGTCGGCTCACCGGTACCGGCGACCGCCGCCGCAAAGATCGAGGGCGGGCTGATCGGATTTCTCTCCGGCGTGCGCGAGAGTCCGGCGGAGACGTGGCTGCGCCGTCCATGGCAGTTTCTCGTCGCGTGGTTCGGCTGGCTCGCGACGACGCACTGGCTGCTGCCGCTCGCCGTCATGCCGGGGATCGCGATCGCCTGGTGGCGCGGCGGTCCGCGCCTCGCGATTCCCGGCCTCGCGCTGCTCGCCCACCCGCTCGCGATGGCGCTGCTTGCCCCGTATCGCGATCCGTCGTTCCAGGAAGGCCGGTACTCGATGCATCTGCTGCCGCTCGCGCTCGTGATCCTCGCGATCGCGGTGCCTCGCGGACCGCGCTGGGCGCGGGCGACGCTGATCGTCTGGCTCGCCATCGCCGTCGTCCGGTGGCCGGGCGCGGCCGATCGCTACGCGTGGGCCGTGCAGAACATCAACGGCATGCAGGTCTCGCTCGGCCACTGGGTGGATCGCAACCTTCCGCGGACCGCACGCATCGCCGTGAACGACATCGGCGCGATCGTGTATGTCTCGCGGCGCGACGTCATCGACCTGATGGGCCTGGTGACGCCGGAGATCATTCCCTATCGCCGGCGCGGCGAGGCCGGCGTCATCGACTATGTCCGCGAGACGTGCCCGGACTTCGTCATCGTCTTTCCGACGTGGTTCCCGGAGCTGACGAAGCGCGCGTGGATGCTCCAGCCGATCCATCGCGTCCGGCTCGAGCGCAACGTCGTGTCCGGCAGCGACGAGATGGTCGTGTACCGGCTTCTGCGCTGTGCGGTATGATCGCCCGATGTCGCGATTCGGCACGTTCGCGCTCCTCGTCTCGCTCCTGATCGGCACCGCCTCTCCGGCGCTCGCGCAGGTCTATCGGTGGGTCGACGATCAGGGGAATGCCCACTACGCGGACAGGATCCTCGGCATTCCGGAGCGCTATCGCTCGCGCGCCGAGCCGCTCGGGTACCGGAACGCGCCGGCGCCGCCGCCGGGGGCGACCGCGCCGTCCGGCCCCACCGTCGCGGCCGGGGGCGCGAGTATCAACTACGTCCCGGGCCAGCGGATCCTGGTCGACGTCCGTCTGAACGGTCGCGCGTCGGCGCGGCTGCTGCTCGACACCGGCGCCGACGTCACGCTCATCAATCCGAGCGCGCTCACCGCAGCGGGCGCCGACCTGACGCGCTCCACCGGCCGCGCGGAGATCCGCGGCGTGACGGGGAGTGACCGCGTGATCGCCGTCATGCTCGATTCGATGGAGGTCGGGCAGGCGCGCGTCGAGCGCATGCCCGTCGTCGCGTACGAGATGGGCTCGCGTGAGTCCGACGGACTGCTCGGCCGCGACTTCCTCGATCGATTCAACCTCACGATCGACTCCACGCGCGGCGTCGTGACTCTCTCGCCTAAATAAAAAGGGGGCCTCGAAGGGCCCCTTTACCCCCTTTCGCTCGGAGGCGCCCCGGGTTCCCGGGGCGCCCCTCGACCCCGGGGCGCCCCTCGATGTCGCGTCGCCCCGCGGCGGCGGAGCCCTCCGGACCGCGTGGTACGATGACGCTCCGGGTCATGGACTACAAGAGCACGCTAAACCTGCCGAAAACCGCGTTTCCGATGCGTGCGAACCTGCCGCAGGCCGAGCCGAAAATGCTCGCGTGGTGGGACGAGATCGGGATCTACAAGCGCCTCCGCGCGACGGCCGCGGGCCGCCCGCCGTGGATCCTCCACGACGGTCCGCCGTACGCGAACGGTCACATCCACATGGGCCACGTCCTCAACAAGGTGTTGAAGGACGTCATCGTGAAGTCGCACGCCATGGCCGGCTTCGACGCGGTGTACATCCCGGGGTGGGACTGTCACGGCTTGCCGATCGAGCACCAGGTCGACAAGGAGCTCGGGCTCGACACCGATCTCGCCGCGCGCCGCGCGATGGATCCGCTGGAAAAGCTCGGCAAGTGCCGCGCGTACGCGATGCGCTTCGTCGGGATCCAGCGCGAGGAGTTCAAGCGGCTCGGCGTGTTCGGCGACTGGGAGCATCCGTATCTCACGATGGCGCCCGCGTACCAGGCCGTCATCGCGCGCGAGTTCGGCCGCTTCGTCGGGCGCGGCATCGTCTACAAGGGTCTCAAGCCCGTGCACTGGTGCATGGACTGCAAGACGGCGCTGGCGCAGGCGGAGGTCGAGTACGAAGAGGAGCGTGCGCCGAGCGTGTACGTGAAGTTCCCGCTGGTCGGCGCGCTCGCCGGCGCTCCGGCGGGCACCGCGCTCGCGATCTGGACGACGACGCCGTGGACGCTGCCGGCGAATCTCGCGATCGCCGTGCACCCCGACGCGGAGTACGTCGTCGTCGAGGGCGGCGGACACGCCGTCGTCGTCGCGTCCAAGCTCGCCGACGAGCTGGTGCGGCTCGCGCGCTGGAGCGACGCGCGTCGCGGCCTCGTGCTGCGCGGGCGCGACCTCGACGGCGTCGAGTACCGGCATCCGTGGATCGATCGGACGGGCAAGGTCGCGACCGCGGACTTCGTCACGATGGAGAGCGGCACGGGGCTCGTGCACGTGGCGCCCGGGCACGGCGAGGAAGACTACGACCTCGGCCGGCGGGTCGGGCTGCCGATCTACAACCCCGTCGACGATGACGGCCGCTTCATCGCGGAAATCACGCACTTCGCGGGCCAGACCGTCTGGGACGCGAATCCGAAGATCGTCGCGCACCTGAAGTCGGTCGGCGCGCTGCTCGCGGACGTGCCGTTCACGCACGAGTATCCGCACTGCTGGCGCTGCAAGAACCCGACGCTGTTCCGCGCGACGGAGCAGTGGTTCATCGCGCTCGACCGGGACGGGCTGCGCGAGCGCGCGCTCCAGGCGATCACGCACGAGGTGCAGTGGATCCCGTCGTGGGGCCAGGAACGCATCTTCAACATGATCAAGCACCGCCCCGACTGGACGATCTCGCGGCAGCGGGTGTGGGGCGTGCCGATCGTGGCGTTCTACTGCACCCAGTGCGACGGGCTCCTCGTCGAAGAGCGCCTCGTCGAGCACGTGGCGGACATCTTCCGCGACGGCGGTGGCGTCGACGAATGGCATCGCCGGACGGCGCGCGAGCTCCTGCCCGCCGGGACGCGCTGCCCGACATGCGGCGGTGACGACTTCCGGAAAGAGACGGACATCCTCGACGTGTGGTTCGATTCCGGGTGCAGCCACGCCGCCGTCGTCGAGACGCGACCGGAGCTGCGCTGGCCCGTGGAGATGTACCTCGAGGGCTCGGACCAGCATCGCGGCTGGTTCCACTCGTCGCTGCTCGAGGCCGTCGGAACGCGGGATGCGCCGCCGTACCGGAGCGTGCTGACGCACGGCTTCGTCGTCGACGGCGACGGCAAGAAGATGTCGAAGTCGCTCGGCAACTACGTCACGCTCGACGAGCTGCTGCCGAAATACGGCGCGGAGATCCTCCGGCTGTGGGTCGCGGCGGAGGACTACACCGAGGACATCCGGCTGTCGTCGGAGATCCTCGAGCGTCTCTCCGACGCGTACCGTCGCATCCGCAATACGTTCCGCTTCCTGCTCGCGAACCTGGCGGACTTCGACCCGGCGCGCGACCGGCGCCCGTATGGCGGGCTCGACGAGGTCGATCGGTTCATCCTCGACCGCCTGGGGCGGCTCGTGACGCGCGTGGTGCGCGCGTACGACGAGTACCAGTTCCACGCCGTCTTCCACTCGGTGCACAACTTCTGCGCGGTGGATCTGTCCGCGCTGTACCTCGACATCGTCAAGGACCGGCTCTACACGTCGCGACCGGATGATCCGCGGCGTCGGGCCGCGCAGACCGCGTGCTACGACGTGCTCGTCGCGCTGGCGCGGCTCATGGCGCCGATCCTGACGTTCACGACCGAGGAAGCGTGGAAACACTGCCCGGGCGCGCACGCGGAGAGCGTCCATCTCGAGCGCTTCCCGGACGTCCCGTCCGAGTGGGTGGACGACGGCGTCGAGCGGGACTGGAACCGCCTGATCGAGGTGCGTCGTGAAGCCGCGAAGGCGCTCGAGACGGCGCGCGCACAGGGACTGATCGGCAGCGGGCTCGAAGCCGCGGTCAGCATCACGGCGCCGCCCGGCGAGCTGACGGATCTGCTTCGTGCCAAGGCCGCGCTGCTCCCGACGGTGCTGATCGTGTCGCGCGTCGACGTCCGGGCGAGCACGGACGCCAGCGGAGTCACGGTCGGCGTACAGCGCGCGCCGGGAACGAAGTGCGCACGCTGCTGGGTCTGGAGCGAGCGGGTGGGCGAGTCGCGAGAGCATCCCGAGCTCTGCGAGCGCTGCGTACCGGTTGTCGCCGGGGGCCTCGAAGGCCCCCAGACCCCCCCACGCTCGATGGGCCCGGGATGAACCCGGTCCCATCTCGTTGAGCGCACCGGCCCGCACGGACGCGTTGGCGCCGGCGCGGATGATCCGCGTGGCGGCGCTCGCCACGACGATCGTCGTCGTCGATCAGATCACGAAGTTCGTCGTCCTCGAGGGCCTCCCGCCCGGTGTGCGTCTCGAAGTCGTCGACGGACTCGTCGCGTTCACCCTCGTCATGAATCCCGGGCTCGCGTTCGGTCTGCTCGCGAACCTTCCCGTCGCGTGGCGCTGGGTCGTCGCCGCGCTGTCGATCGCGGCGCTCGGCGTGCTCGCGCGCGTCGCGCTCCGCATTCTTCCCGGAGGCGGATGGCTCGACCTCGCGGCCATCGGCCTGATCTTCGGCGGCGCGGTCGGTAACCTCATCGATCGCGCGCGCTTCGGCGCCGTCATCGATTTCATCGACGTCTATTACCGCAGCTATACCCCCCCGCGCTCGGCGCGCCCCGGCGGAGCCGTGGCGCTCCTCGACGTTGCGCTCGGACCTGTTGCTCGAGTCCACCGTAGGGCCCCCCATACCCCCCCGGCGTTCGGAACGTCCGCGGCGAAGCCGCGGCCGTCCTCTACTTCCCCCTGGTGACCGCCCGGCGGCTCACGGTCGACGCTGGGGCGGCCGGCACGCGGCTCGACCGCTGGCTCGCCGCGCAGCTGCCCGAGGTCTCGCGTGCGCGGCTCCAGACGCTCATCGACGACGGTCACGTCCGGATCGGGGGACGCGTCGTGAAGCCGGCGCACCGTCTTCGCGCCGGTGAAGTCGTCGACGTCGAGATTCCTCCGCTGCCGCCCGAGACGCTCGAGCCCGAGCCGATCGACCTCGCCGTCGTGTACGAGGACGACGAGGTGCTCGTCGTCGACAAACCCGTCGGCATGGTCGTGCATCCGGGCGCCGGCAACGCGCGCGGCACGCTCGCCTCCGCCGTGCTCGCGCACGCGCCGGGCACCGCCGGCGTCGGCGGCGCGCGGCGCCCCGGTGTCGTGCACCGCCTCGACAAGGGCACGTCGGGATTGCTCGTGATCGCGAAGACGCAGGCCGCGTATGACTCGCTCACGCGCCAGCTCGCCGCGCGGACCGTCACCCGGCGCTACGTCGCGATCGTCGCCGGGCGCGTGCGGCCGGCCGACGGTGTCGTCGATGCTCCGATCGGCCGACATCCGTACGACCGTGTGCGAATGGCCGTGCGCCCCGCCGGCAAGGGCAAGCGCGCCGTCACCCGCTACCGGGTCTTGGAGCGGTTCTCGCATCACACCTACGTGGACGCGCGGCTCGAGACGGGCCGCACGCACCAGATCCGGGTGCATCTCGCGTCGCTTGGACACGCGGTCGTCGGTGACGAGCTGTACGGACGCGGGACGGCGGCGAAGGCGCCGATCGAGTTCGAGGGACTGGCGCTGCATGCGATCGAGCTCGCGTTCGTGCATCCGGTTACCCAAAAACGGATGGAGTTCGGTGCACCGCTTCCACCACGGTTCCAGCGGCTGCTGTCTCATCTGAGAGACAGCGGTGCGATGCAGCGCGCGACATGAAAGGGGAACTGGCTATGGCACAGCGTTTGCCGGCCCGGTGCTAGAATGAACGACGCCACGATGAAGGGCCTCACCGCCGTGATCCTCGCCGCCGGCGAGGGGAAGCGCATGCGCTCCCGGCAGCCTAAAGTTCTCCATCCGATGTGCGGGCGTCCGCTGATCGGCTATGCGCTGCGCCTCGGACGCGCCGTCGCCGATCGCCTCGTGCTCGTCGTTGGAAAGAACGCCGACGGTGTCCGCGCCATCGCCGGCGCCGACGTGCGCGGCGTCGAGCAGAGCGAGCGCCTCGGCACGGGCCACGCCGTGCTGCAGGCCAAGCCCGAGTGCGGTGACGGCGCGATCGTCGTGCTCGCCGCCGACATGCCGCTGCTGCAGGCGGAAACGATCGAGCGGCTCGTCACGCATCATCGCGAAACCGGCGCGGCCGCCACGATCCTCACCGCCGTCGTCGCCGATCCGAAAGGCTACGGCCGCGTCCTCCGTCAGGGCGGACGCGTCACGCGCATCGTCGAGGATCGCGACGCGACCGACGACCAGAAGAAGATCGCGGAGATCAACACGAGCATCTACTGCTTCGAGGCGAGCCGCCTCTGGCCCGCGCTCGCGCAGGTGAAGCCCGACAACGACCAGGGCGAGTACTACCTGACCGACGCGATCGCGATCCTGGCGCGGGCCGGTGCGCGCATCGAAGCGGTCACGGTGTCGGACCCGACGGAAGCGATGGGCGTCAACGACCGCAAGCAGCTCGCGGCCGCTGCGCTGATCCAGCGGCGCCGCATCCTCGACCGCCTCATGTTCGCCGGCGTCACGATCCTCGATCCCGACACGACGTACATCGAGGACACCGTCAGCATCGGCGCGGACACCGTCATCTACCCGCAGGTGCTCATCGAAGGCGCCTCGACGATCGGCAGCGAGTGCATCGTCGCGAGCGGCTGCCAGATCTCGTCGACCGCGATCGGCGACCGCGTCCGGCTCAAGCCGTACTGCGTGCTGACCGAGAGCGTGGTCGAGGACGGCGCCATGCTCGGACCGTTCTGCCATCTCCGGCCGAAGGCGCACGTCGGCCCCGACGCGCACATCGGCAACTTCGTCGAGCTGAAGAAGACGACGATGGGCCGCGGGTCGAAGGCGAACCACCTCGCGTACCTGGGCGACGCGACCATCGGTGAAGACGTCAACGTCGGCGCCGGCACCATCACGTGCAACTACGACGGGTTCGACAAGCACGAGACGACGATCGAGGACGGCGCGTTCGTCGGCACGAACTCGAGCCTGGTCGCGCCGATCACGATCGGCGCCGGCTCGTATATCGGCGCGGGCTCCACGGTGACGAAGGACGTGCCGCCCGACGCGCTCGTCGTCGAGCGCTCGCCGCAGGTGACGAAGGAAGGCTGGGCGGCGCGGTGGCGGGCCGCGAACGTCGCGAAGAAAGCCGGAAAGACCAAGAAGGAAGCGTGAGGCATGTGTGGGATCGTCGGCTACGTCGGTGACAAGAGCGCCTGCGGCATCATCGTCGAAGGCCTGAAGCGGCTCGAGTATCGCGGCTACGACTCCGCCGGCGTCGCCGTGCTCCAGGACGGCGTGCTCCAGGTGCGGCGCTCGGCCGGGAAGATGAAGATGCTCGAGGGCATCCTGCGCGAGCGTCCCGTCACCGGCCGGCTCGGCATCGGCCACACGCGGTGGGCGACGCACGGGCGCCCGTCGGACGAGAACGCGCATCCGCACACGGACTGCTCCGGCAACCTCGTCGTCGTCCACAACGGCATCATCGAAAACTACCTCGAGCTGAAGGAGCGGCTGCGCGAAGAGGGCCACACCTTCCGGTCGGAGACCGACACCGAAGTCCTGGCGCACCTGGTCGAGCATCACCTGAAGACGACCGGGCGGATCGATCGCGCGGTGAAGAAGGCGCTGACCGAAGTGCGGGGCTCGTACGCCGTCGGCGTCGTCTGCGCGGACGCGCCGGATCGCCTCATCGCCGCCAAGGAAGGCGCCGGCAGTGTCGTCGTCGGCCTCGGCAAGGGCGAGATGTTCGTCGCCTCGGACATCCCCGCCATCCTGGCGCACACCCGCGACGTCGTGATCCTCGAGGACGGCGAGGTCGCCGTCATCACCGCCGACGGTGTCGACATCGCGACGCTCGAAGGCGAGCCGGTGCAGCGCGAGCCGCAGAAGATCCTCTGGGATCCGATCATGGCCGAGAAGGGCGGCCACCGGCACTTCATGCTCAAGGAGATCTACGAGCAGCCGCGCGCGATCACCGACACCTTCCGCGGCCGCATCGCGCCGGAGACCGGCAACATCGTGCTGTCCGACGTGAACCTCGACCCCGAGACGGTGCGTGGCCTCCAGCGCGTCGTGTTCGTCGCGTGCGGCACGGCGTTCCACGCGGGCATGCTGGGACGCTCGATGATCGAGCGCCTCGCGGGCCTGCCGGCAGAAGTGGATCTCGCCTCCGAGTTCCGTTATCGCGACGCCGTCATCGGACCGGAGACTGCTGACGATCACGAACGTCGTCGGCTCGGCGCTGGCGCGCGAAGCGACCGGCGTGCTGTACATGCACGCGGGACCGGAGATCGGCGTGGCGTCGACCAAGGCGTTCGTCACGATGATCGTGTCCACGTACCTGCTGGCCCTCTGGCTCGGACGGCAGCGTGGCGCCATCACGGCCGAGGACGTGAAGAAGCGCATCCACGACCTCGTCGAGATTCCGCGGCTCGTCGAGACGGTGCTCGAGCAGGACGGCCGCATCGCGGCGCTCGCGCGTGAGCTCGCCGGCGCGAAGGACTTCCTCTACCTCGGTCGCGGTCTGCAGTATCCGATCGCGCTCGAGGGCGCGCTCAAGCTGAAGGAGATCTCGTACATCCACGCCGAGGGCTACGCCGGCGGCGAGATGAAGCACGGGCCGATCGCGCTCATCGCGGACCGGCTGCCCGTCGTCGCCCTCATGCCGCGCGACGGCTCCTACGACCGCATGCTCGGCAACATCGAGGAGGTGCGCGCGCGCGACGGGCTGGTCATCGCCATCGCCCATCCCGGCGATCGCACGCTCGCCGCCAAGGCCGATCACGTCATCGAGGTGCCGCCGGCCGCCGAGCTGCTGCTGCCGATCCTCACGACGATCCCGCTCCAGCTGCTCGCGTACCACATCGCGGTGCGCCGCGGCTGCGACGTCGATCAGCCGCGCAACCTGGCGAAGTCGGTCACGGTCGAGTAGAGGCGACGCCAGGCGGATCCGATGCGACCTCGAGCCCGCTCAGGCTCGCGGGGTTGTCGAGGCTGTCGACGGATGCGATCCTTGCCGGCCCGAGACGACTCGATGAGGTCGAAGACCAGGCTGTCCTGATCACGCGGTGACCGTGCATGAAGGCGCGGCGGGGCGACCGAGGAATGACGGGGAACTTGCCGCCGTGGTCACGCGTGACTAGTCCTGGCCGCTCTGTTCGAATGACGCCAGGGTGCGCGCCGCGGCGATCAAGCTGGGGCTTCCGCTCTCGCCCCTGCCCTGATTCGGCCGACCTGAAGGCAAGAAGACCGCGGTTCGTGCGCGCCGAAGGTCCCGCGGGCACTCAGGACAGCAGCAGCTCGAGATCCTCGGCCCGGAGCGTCCGGATCAGGCTTCCGTCCGCGGTGACGATCGCCTCGGCCAGGTCACGCTTCTCCTGCTGGAGCGCCAGCACCTTCTCCTCGACGGTGTCGCGCGCGATGAGCCGGTAGGCGAACACGGGGCGGGCCTGGCCGATGCGGTGCGTGCGGTCGATCGCCTGCGCCTCGACGGCCGGGTTCCACCACGGGTCGAGGAGGAAGACGTACTCCGCCGCCGTGAGATTGAGCCCGAGCCCGCCCGCCTTGAGGCTCACGAGGAAGAGCCGACAGTCGGGATCCTCCTGGAAGCGCGCCACGTGGGCCTGGCGGTCCCGGGTGGCGCCGTCGAGGTACGCGTACGGGAGGCGCTCGGCGTCGAGGCGTGCCCTTCCGCGGCGACCTCGGCGAGCCGCGAGAGCAGCACCTCCAGCTTCGCGCTCGGCTCGCCCGCGCGCGACCGGTCGATGAGCCCCGGGTGGCAGGCGGCCTGGCGAAGGCGCAGGAGCGCCTCGAGGATGTGGACGGCCGAGCGCGCGATGCCGCCGTGGCGGACGCGCTCCCCCAGGGTACGGCGGTAGTGGTGGCGCAGCTCGTCGTACCGCACGCGCTGTTCGGGACCGAGGTCGCACCAGAGCGTCTGCTCGAGCCGGGACGGCAGCTCCGGCGCGACCTGCTCCTTGGTCCGCCGGAGCACGAAGGGCCGGAGGGCGCGGGCCAGCAGGGCGCGCGTCGGCGCGTCGGGATCGCGCGCGGTCGCGCCGTTCGGCCCGAACGCCGAGGCCGAGCCGAGCATCCCGGGGTTCAGGAACTCGAAGAGGCTCCACAACTCGCCCAGGTGGTTCTGCACGGGCGTGCCGCTCAGCGCGAGCCGGTGCTCGGCCTGCAGGAGGCGCGCCGCCTTGGCGGTCTCGGTGCCGGCGTTCTTGATCGCCTGCGCCTCGTCCAGGATCACGTAGTCGAGGCGCGCGTCGAGGAGCGCGGCGGCGTCGCGCCGGAGCGTCCCGTACGTGGTCAGGACGAGGTCGTAGTCCTCGAAGCGCTCGCCGGTGCGGCGCCGGTCGGCACGGGTGTGGTCGAGGACGCGCAGTTTCGGCGCGAAGCGCGCCGCCTCGGCCGTCCAGTTGAAGACGAGCGAGCGCGGGACGACCACCAGCGACGCGCGCGGGCCGGCCGGAGTGGCGCCCTCCGCCTCCGCGCGGGCCCGCTCGGCCCGGCGCGCGTCGAGGAGCGCCAGCGCCTGGACGGTCTTGCCGAGGCCCATGTCGTCGGCGAGGCAGCCGCCGAAGCCGAACCGCCGCAGGAAGTGAAACCATCCCAGGCCGTCGCGCTGGTAGCCGCGCAGCTCGCCCGCGAAGTCGGCTGACGGGTCCGCCGGCCGGATGCCGTCGAAGCGTCGGATTTCCTCACGCGCTCGCGCGAACGCGGCGTCGCACGTCGCCTCCGGCAGGCTCGCGAGCAGCGCGTCGAGCAGGCCGACCTGTCGGCGGCCGAATCGGAGGTGCCCGTCCTCGCGCGCACCAAGCCCCGCGAGGAAGCCGTAGCGCGCCAGCCAGTCTTCCGGGAGCATGCCGTAGGTGCCGTCCCCGAGGACCACCGTCTTCTCGCCGCGGCGGAGCGCCGCCAGCAGCGCGGGCAGCGGCGCCTCGGCCGTCCCGAACGTGACCGTGCCGTGCAGCTCGAACCAGTCGGTGCCGGACCGCACCTCGACGCGGATCGCACCCGCCGGCCGGTAGAGCTTGCCGTCGGCCTCCACGTGCCAGCCGGCGGCGACGAGCGTCTTGACCGCGCGCGGCAGCTTGCTCGCGGCGAGGTCGAGCGCGACCTTCGTCCCGACGCCGTCGCTCCACCGGCGTGGACGGAAGCCGAGCGTGGTGCTGACGATCACGAACGTCGTCGGCTCGGCGCTGGCGCGCGAAGCGACCGGCGTGCTGTACATGCACGCGGGACCGGAGATCGGCGTGGCGTCGAC
>JACPCW010000087.1 GCA_016184365.1 Candidatus Rokuibacteriota bacterium | reverse complement strand
GCACGGCTGGTATCTCGCGGGGCACCGCACGCCGTCCATCGCCGAGAGCCGCGAGAACTTCCGCATCTCGGCGCGCAAGGTCTACGAGATCGAGCACGGGCGGCTCGGCCGGCTGTATCGCGACGGCGGCATCGAGGCCGACAGCCGGGACTTCCTGATGAACGTCGACGCGGTCGGCGACGACTTCCGCCTCTACCCCATCCCGAACTGCGGAAAGGGACAGCCGATGCAGGTGAAACGGCTCGGCAACGGCGGTCCGACGCTGCGGAGCCGCGCGCGGCTCACGGGCGCATGAGGGCGCTCGTCGCATCGACGCTGGCCGCGGCGTTCGTCCTGCTGGGCGCCGCGCCGGCGGCGCCGCCGGACCATCCGGTCTCGTTCATCTCCGTCGACGAGCTCAAGGCGCATCTCGACCGCGGCGGCGCCGCCGACATCATCGACGTCCGCAAGTGGGACGAGTACGTGCGACAGCACATCAAGGGCGCGCGCTCGATGCCGCTCCGCATCGTGCCGGATCGCGCGTACGAGATCAGCCGCACGACGCTCGTCGTCTTCTACTGAACCTGTCCGCACGCGCTGGCCCGGGGGGCGAGCCACGTGCTGTCGGCGCTGGGCTGGAAGAACCACAAGGTGCTCGACGAAGGGCTGCCGGGCTGGGTCGACAGGGGCTATCCCGTCGCCGGGACGCAGCCCGGCGCGAAGCCGCAGCACTAGATGGCAGGGCGAGTCTGTAAATGATCGGCGCCGGCGAGCTCGCGCGCGCCGCCCGCGAAGCGCTCGAGCTCACCCGCCGCGAGCCGGGCCTGCTCGAGGCGGAAGTCTTCGTCGCCGCGAACGCGATGCTGCTCACGCGGCTCAACTACACCTCGCACATTCCGTCGAACGGCGTCGAAGAGCCGAAGTCGGCGGAGGCATGGGGGCTCGGGATCCAGGCGGTGTTCGACACGCCGGCCGGTCGCGCGATCGGGTTCGGCAGCGAGCCGTCGGATCTCGGGGCGCCGGGCGCGCGCCGCGCGCTCGACAAGGCCCGCAGAGCGGCCGTCGTGGATCCGGAGTTCGTGTCGCTTCCCCGTCCTGCGCCGGGCGCGCGTCGACTGCGCGATTACCACGACCCCGCCCTCATGACGCTCGGCGACGAGGCGCTCGTCGATGCGGGATGGAACGTCGTCGGCGGCGCGCTCCGGACGTTCCAGGCCTCGAGCGCGCTCGCGGAGCTCGCCGGCTCGGACCACGGGCTGCGCAAGCTCGGCATCATCGTCGGCGGCGACGTCACCGTGGTGCAGGAGCGCATCGCGATCGCCTCGACCGCGATGCCCGACGCGCAGACCGACGAGACGACGCTGATCACCGCGTTCGTCACGGCGATGGTCGAGGCGCAGGGTGCGAAGGGCTCCGGCTGGTCGACGGGCACGCGGCTCGACGACCTCACCGACGAGGCCGGATCCGAGGCCGCGCAGAACGCCATCGCCGCGATCGGCGGCGAGCGCGTCGCGTCCGGACGCTACGCGGTCGTCTTCGGTCCGCAGCCGGTCGCCGACCTCGCGAACAACCTGATCGTTCCGGCCTGTACGTCGCCGTCGTTCTACGCGTCCAGCACGCCGTTCCTCGGCAAGCTCGGCCAGCGCGTCGCATCGCCGCGGCTCAGCGTGTACGACGACGGCGCGCGGCCCCGGTTCATGGGCTCGAAGGGCATCACGTGCGAAGGGTTGCCGACGGGACGAACCGAGCTGATCCGCGACGGCGTCTTCGTCGGCTGCCTGTCGTCCTGGTACGAGACCGAACGGCTCGTGCGCGATGCCGGCGTCGCGACGAAGCTCGGCGCGTCGGGCGAGGCCGCGCGTGCCGCCCTCGTGCCGCGCAACGGCTTCCGCTTCGGCGGCGCCGGGCGGCAGTTCGACATGCAGCCCGGCATCTCGGCGTCGAACGTGGTCGTGGAAGGTCGCGACGCGGTGTCGCGCGAACAGCTGCTGCGCGACGTCGGCGACGGACTGTACGTCGGGCGCATCTGGTACACGTACCCGATCAACGGACTCCGCGCGGGCGATTTCACCTGTACGGTCGTCGGCGACTCGTATATCATCCGCGACGGTCGGATCGCGGCGCCGCTCAGGGCGAACGTCATCCGCATCGACGACAACATCACCAACATCCTCGAGAACGTCATCGGCGTGACCGAAAGGCCGCGAGGCACGATCGTGTGGGCGGCGGACGAAGTCGTCTACGCCCCCGAGATCGCCGTCCGCGGCGTCCGCGTCGAATCGATCGCAGGCTTCATGGAGGACATCCGCTGATGGCCGATCCCCGTCTGTCCGCCATCGCTCGCGAGTGCCGCGTCGAGATCGTCCGCATGCTGACGCACGCCGGCTCCGGCCACCCGGGCGGCTCGCTGTCGGTCATCGACGTGCTCGTGTCCGTGTTCTTCTCGCGCCTGCGTCACGATCCGAAGCGTCCGGACTGGGCGGATCGCGACCGCGTGATCCTGTCGAAGGGCCACGCCGTCCCCGCGCTCTACGCCGTCATGGCGAAGTCCGGCTACTTCGATGCCGCGAAGCTGCCGACGCTGCGCAAGCTCGGCAGCCCGCTCCAGGGCCATCCGGATCGCACGGCGCTCCCGGGTATCGAGGCCGCGACGGGTTCGCTCGGCCAGGGCCTCTCCGTCGCCGTCGGCAGCGCGCTCGGCCTTCGCATGTCGGGATCGCCGGCGCGCGTCTACACGATCCTCGGCGACGGCGAGATCCAGGAAGGCCAGGTCTGGGAAGCCGCGATGTCGGCGCCGAAGCTCGGGCAGCCGCGGTATCCGCTCGACAACCTCGTCGTGATCCTCGACTACAACAAGATCCAGCTCGACGACTTCGTTGCGAAGGTGCTCGATCTCGAGCCGGTCGTCGACAAGTGGAAGGCGTTCGGCTGGGCCGTGACCGAGATCGACGGTCACGACCTCGACCAGATCGCGAAAGCGCTCGACCAGGCGGAAGCGGTCAAGGGCGGACCGAGCCTGATCGTCGCGCACACCGTGAAGGGCAAGGGCGTGTCGTTCATGGAAAACGACCCCGGATGGCACGGCAAGTCGCCGAAGCCGGCCGAGGCCATCGAAGCGATTCGCGAGATTCTCGGCGTACCGGCCGACAAGTGGGACGCGCACGTCGCAGCGGACGCGGCGACGCGCAGGCTCGTGGACGAGCTTCGTCAGCTCGCGTAGGGGGAATCCATGGCCAAAGCCAGCCGTGCCGCGTTCGGCGAAGCGATCGTGGACCTGGGCGCCCGGAACCCGAAGATCCTGGCACTCGACGCCGATCTCTCGAAGTCGACGATGACGGGCGCGTTCGCGAAGAAGTTTCCGGATCGCGCCTTCAACGTCGGGATCGCCGAGTCGAACATGATCGGCATCGGCGCCGGGCTCGCACTCGCCGGCTGGGTCCCGTTCGTCGCCTCGTTCGCGTGCTTCCTCATCGGCCGCTTCGAGACCATTCGCATCTCGGTCGCATACACCAACGCGAATCTGAAGTTGGTCGGCACGCACGCGGGGATCGCGATCGGCGAGGACGGCTACAGCCAGATGGGCCTCGAGGACATCGCGATGATGCGCGCGCTCCCGAACGTCGCGATCGTCCAGCCGGCGGATGAACTCGAGACCAGGCAGGCCGTCGCCTGGGCGGCGGAGTATCAGGGGCCGGTGTACCTGCGGCTGACGCGCCAGAACCTCGAAGCGGTGTCCCCCGCCGACTATCGGTTCGAGATCGGCACGTGGGCGACGCTGCGGCCGGGACACGACGTGACCCTCATCGCGAGCGGCGGGACCGTGTTCAACACGCTCGAGGCCGCGAAGGTGCTGGCCGGCGACGGCATCAACGCCGAGGTCCTCAATGCCGCGTCGATCAAGCCGATGGACGAAGAGATGCTGCTGCGCTCGGCGGGCAAGACGGGGCACGTCGTCACGATCGAGGACCACGGCGTCGCCGGCGGGCTCGGAGGCGCGGTAGCCGAATTGCTGTCGGAGGTCATGCCGACGCCGCTGCGCCGGCTCGGCGTCACCGGGTTCGGCGAGTCGGGATCACCGAAGGCGCTCTACGCGAAGCACGGCCTCGATGCCGGCGGCATCGCGTCGAGCGTGCGGAAGTTCCTGGGCAGGTAGAGCCGACCCCGGATTCACTCCGGGGCCGGCGAACGTCGGGGGGTATGGGGGCCATGTCGGGGCCCCCATCTACAAGAGCCGCCAGCCGTAGATTCCGCCGAACGCGATTGACGCGAAACCCGCGGCGACGCCGAGCGCGCGCCGTGCACGCTCGAACCTGAGCGCGATGCTCACGGGATACGCCATCGCGGCCGTCAGCGCCGTCATCCCCACGATCGTTCCCACTCCGAACAGGCCGAGGTAGAGCGCGGCAGCCCACGGCGACCGCGTCGTCGCCAGCACGAGCAAGGACACCGCGGCCGTCCCCGCGAGGCCATGCACGGCGCCGATGCCGAACGGCCGGAGCGCTACGCCGCGCCGGTTCGCGAGCGCGTCGAGCAGACGGCGCGACGGATGGACGTGGGGATGCTGGTGCGGTGCGCCGTCATGCGCGTGGCTGTGGCTGTGCAGCACCTCGCGCCCGCCGTGATCGTGGTCGGCGACGAGATGATCCGTTGCCACCGTGCCCAGCCCGCGGAACGCGTCGCGCAACCGGATGAGTCCGAGAAGCACGAGCATCAGGGCGACGGCGAGCTCGAGCCCGCGAGCGACGCCATCGACGACGCGCACGTCGAGCGTGACGATCACGAAGCCGGCCAGCGTCAGTGTCGCGGTGTGCCCGATGCCCCAGAGCGCGCCGATGAGCGCGCCATCGCCGAAGCGGCGCTCGCGGCTGACGATGGTGGCGACGGCTACGAGGTGGTCGGCATCCGTGGCGTGCTGGAGGCCGAGCACGAGACCGAGGAATGCTGCGGCGATGACGGGATCGACGGGCACCGCGGGAAGATAGCATGGCGCCCTCGTCTCGCGTTTACTCCGACATCTTCAGCAGCAGTCCCGTCCGGCGCGCGCGGTTGACTGCCGCGTGCAGCGTCACGTGCGAGAGCGCGACGTACAGTGCCGACAGCACCAGGCCCGTGACCACCGGAAACGCGAATTCCGCCGTGAATCCGAAATGCGCGCGGTAGGCATCCAGGAAATACGTCAGCGGAATCGCCGCGCCGACTGCCGCCGCCCACCATGGCAGCAGCGACACCGGATAGAAGATGCCGGCGAGCGCCAGCACCAGGTTGATGCTCGCCCACGCCGCCGTCTCGGCCCGGCCGCCGAAGAGGAGGATCAGCACGCAGACGAACACCCCGACGATCCAGGCCGTCAGATAGCACCCGACGAGGAGCGCGACGACTGGCATCACGCCGGCGGCGAAGGGATTGAACCCGAACCCGTACCACGCGAGCCCGCCGGTGAGCCCGAACACGACCGTGCCGCGGAGGATGCCGACGACCCACGACCCGACGGTCAGATGCCGGATGCCGATCGGCGCGAGGAAGTGGTGCTTCATGGACTTCGACCAGAAGTCGTAGAGGACCGAGTATGCGACGTCGAGCTGACACGTGCCGACGATCGAGAACGCCATCTGCCCGATCAGCACGAACGACTTCTCTTCCGCGGAGAGCGTGAGGAACTGGCTCATGAGGCCGATCTGCACCACGCCGACCACGGGCCAGAACAGCAGCTCGAAGATCAGGAACACGTTGCGCGACGCCATCTGCAGATTCCGGATGGCGAACGCGCCGGCGGCGATGAGCTCACCGCGCCAGTTCAACGAAGACCTCCTCGAGCTGCGGCTCACGAACGGCGACACCGCGCACCGTCGCGCCCTCGCCGTGCAGCGCAGCCAGCAGCTCCGGCAGCCGCTTCTCCGCCGAGTCGACCGTGCACTCGAGGCCGTCCGAGGTCGGCGTGGCGCGCAGCACGCCCGTCATCTCGCCGAGGCGCGCGCCGGCGCCGGGGTCGAGACGGAAGGCGATCACGTCACCGATCGCGATCTGGCGCTTCAGCTGATCGGCGGTGCCGCGCGCGAGGATCTGTCCCGCCTTGATGAACGCGATCTCGTCGCACAGCTCTTCCGCCTCGCGCATGTAATGGGTCGTGAGCACGATCGTCATGCCGCGCTCGCTGCGGAGCGACGCGATGTGGCGGCGCAGCCGCGCCGAGACGTCGGGATCGAGCCCGAGCGTCGGCTCGTCGAGGAAGAGCAGCTCCGGCTCGTTCAGCAGCGACTTCGCGAGGGCGAGGCGTTGCTTGAGCCCGGTCGAGAGCTCGTTGTACGGCACCCGGCGATGCGCGTCGAGCTCGCACGTGTGAATGAGCTCGTCGACGCGCCGGCGCAGCGTCGCGCCGTGCACACCGTAGAGCCGCCCGTAGAACGCGAGGATCTCCGGGATGCGCAGGTTCCAGAGGAAGGAGGCGTTGCCGCTCGCCATGTTGAGCCGGCGACGCACGGCATCCGCCTCGCGGCGGACGTCGAGACCGAGCACGTACACCTCGCCGCGATCCGGCGTGAGCAGTGTCGCGAGGATCGACAGCAGCGTCGTCTTGCCGGCGCCGTTCGGACCGAGGAGACCGAAGACCGCACCGCGCTCGACGGTGAGCGACACGCCGCGAAGGGCTGGAGTTTCGCGCCGGCGGATCAGCCCCGCGCGGAAGGTCTTGGCGACCTCCCGCGCGTCGATCGCCAACATGGGCGTGATGGTACCATGCGCGCGATGACGCCCTCCGCCGAGTGGAGCTGCGCGGCGTCCGATGTTCCGCCGGATACCACCGCCACGCTTCGCCTCGTCCGTGACGGTCGCGTCGTCGACGCGTTCCTCGTGCACGCGCGCGACGGATACCGCGCATACGTCAACCGCTGTCCCCACGTCGGCACGCCGCTCGATCTGTTTCCGAACGAATTTCTCTCCGACGACGGCCGCGAGATCGTGTGCTCGACGCATGGTGCGATCTTCGAGCCGGCGACGGGGCGCTGCCTCGGCGGACCGTGCGCGGGCGACCGCCTCACGCCCCTGACGGTGCAGCGCGACGGCGACCGCGTCGTCGTGCGTGTTCCGTGAGGCTCCGTCGCTGAGCGATGGGTGACCGGACCCATCCCGAGGTCGAGGCTGCGAACGAGCAGTTCTATCAGGCGTTCGAGGCGCTGGACCTCGCGCGGATGGACGCGGTCTGGGCCCACACGGAGTACGTCAAGTGCGTGCACCCGGGCTGGCCGCTGCTGGTCGGCTGGGACGCGGTGCGCGATTCCTGGCGCGCGATCTTCGAGAACACGGCCGAGATGCGGTTCACGATCGGCGACGTCTCGACGGTCGCGACGGGATCGCTCGCATGGGTCACGTGCACCGAGAACATTCTCCAGTCCGTGCAGGGCCGGATCTCGGTGACGTCCGTGCTCGCGACGAACCTGTTCGAGCGTGGCGCCGACGGCTGGCGGCTCGTCCACCACCACGCGTCGCACGTGCTGACCGCGTCGTCCGAGCCGGCGTAGCGCTCACGACCTCCTCCAGAGCGTCCACGGTCCCTCGCTGATCACCTTGCGATACGTCGGCGGGACGTTCGACCCCACGGTCGAGAGATCCAGGATGAATTCGCTCGCCGGCAGCCCTGCCGGGAAGATGTGAATCTCGCGCCGCGTGGCGAGATGCGGCACGAAGCGTTCGTTGACGCTCACCGGCACGCCGCCCGGGATCTGCTCCATGAGGCGGTAGGCGGCGCGGTGCTCCGGCGCCAGCAGCCAGCGGGTGACGGCCAGATCGTTCACGGTCCGCGAGGCGAGCACGACGCTGACGACGAAGCCGAACGCGATGACGGTCGTCGCCGAGACCGGTGATCTGGTCCGTGACACCGGCGCGCTGAGCCGGCGACATCCTTCCACGGCCGCGAGGATCAGAAACGGCAGCACGAACGACTGGTACTGGGTGCGGTGATGGAAGAGCACGGAGTCGACGGACAGCAGATTCATCGCGAGGGGCGGCCCGACCGCCGCGAGCGCCCGGGGCGCGAGCAACGGCAGGAAGCCGAGCGGCGCGAGCATCGCGACGAGATAGAGCAGCTTCGCGGGCGCGAACGCGACGGGCAGCCACACCCACGGCTCGAGAACGAGCGCGCCGAGGATCTGGCCGAGGGACGCGCCGAGCCAGGCGTAGCGGCCGAGGTGCGGATACGGCGCGCCGCGGAAGTACGGCATCACGAACGTGACGTCGATCAGCAGCACGGCGACGCTCGCGACGGCGACACCGGCGCCGGCCAGCCATCGGGCGCGCGCGACCGCCATCCACACGCCGAAGCCGACGCCGACGACGGCCGCGTCCTCCCGTCCCGCCAGCGTCAGGGCCAGCGCGAGGGCGCACAGCAGGTAGCGCCGTCGATCGAACGCCAGCGCGGCGGCCGGCACCAGCGCGATCGCGAAGGCCTGGGGATGGATGTCGCGAATGTTCACGCCGTGCATGGACGGGTTCAGCAGATACAGCAGGGCGAACGCCGCGGCGTGCCCGTCGTCCTTGAGACGCAGCCAGCCGAACTGGTACACGGCGAACGCACCGACCGCGAGGATCAGCGTCTGCGCGATCAGCAGCGCCGCGGCGCCCGGCGCGATCCACGCGATCGGCGCGAACAGGTAGAACACGGGCGAGAAGTGATCGCCCCAGGCGTGCATCGGCGGCAGCGTCACGTACGCGCCGTATCCCCGGGACATGTTCCAGACGAGCTGCACGTAGTAGCCGAGATCGAGCGCATGCGTGCGGAGCGCCTGGTGGCGCGTGACCATGACGAACGCCATGAGCACGACGTACGCCACGACACCGCCGATCACCGCGTGCTGCGGGCGCACGTCGGGCAGCCGGTACGGAACGAGGAACGCGCGGATGCCGGCCAGGATGGCGAGCGCGACGACGACGTCTTCCGGCCGGGTGAGCCGCGCCCCGGCGACGGTGAAGCCGCCGGTGAGGAGGATGGCGAGCACGAGCGCGCCGAGCCCGACCGCGAGGGCGTCGAGCAGGCGGGCCGTGCCGCTCACGGCAGGCGGGTGTACCGCGCTCTCAGGCTGTCGAAGCGGCGCGAGCGGCGGATGCCCCGCCGGTGGAGCAGGAACCAGAACAGCATCGCGAGGATCCGCAGACCGTAGACCGACGAGGCGACGAAGCTGGCCGACGACGCTTCGGGGAAGTATCGCGTCGGCACGGGAATCTCCGCGATCCGGAAGCCGGCGGCCACCACCTGGCCGACGATCTCCTGGTCGAAGACGAACCCGTCGGAGTTCGCGGCGAAGTTCACGGTCTCGAGCACGTCGCGGCGGAACGCGCGATACCCGGTGTGGTACTCCGAGAGCGACAGGCCGAAGATGCGGTTCTCCACGCCGGTCAGGAAGCGGTTCGCGACGAACTTCCACCACGGCATGCCCTGCGCCATCGGCGACACGCCGCTCGCGAGGCGCGAGCCGAGCACCACGTCAGCCGTCCCGTCCACGATCGGCTGGATGATCTTCGGCACGAGCGTCGGGTCGTACTGATAGTCGGGATGGACCATGACCACGACGTCCGCGCCCGCGCGGATCGCTTCCGCGTAGCACGTCTTCTGGTTGGCGCCGTAGCCGTAGTTGCGGTTGTGGACGAAGATCTCGAGTCCGAGCTGGCGCGCGACGTCGAGCGTCGTGTCCGTCGATCCGTCGTCGACCAGGATGACGAGGTTGACGGCGTCCTTGGGCAGCTCTTCGTAGGTCATCCGCAGCGTCCGGCCGGCGTTGTACGCCGGCATGACGACGACGACCTTCGGCGAAACCGACATGCGTTGTGCGTTCATCAGCGAATGTTTCCCCGACGACGAGCGACGGCCGGCATCGGCCGGTACGGTCCTGAGGCGTGCGCCTCCTTGGGACGCGCGAGCACGATGAACTGGTAACCGAGCAGCCGCGGCAGCGAGTGCGCGAGCCACGCGTTCATCCGATGGGTCGCGGCCAGCCACGGCCGATGAAACCGCGCGGGCAGCACCTGGTACAGCGGCGCGGGCGTGGCCGTGAAACGCTCCACGGTGAGCCCGGCGTCCGCCACGAGCGCGCGGAGCGACCGCTCCGTGAAGAATCGCAGATGCGTGTGATCCAGAATGCCCCGATCGATGTACTCGAACTTCCCGACGAGCAGCGACAGCCGGATGACGAAGTGCGCGACGTTCGGGACGGACGCGACGACGACGCCGCCGGGCGCGAGACAGCGGTTCAGCTCGCTGAGCACCCGCAGCGGGTCGGCGAGATGCTCGAGGACGTCGCCATACACGATCGCGTCGTAGAGCGATTCGAGTCGCGGCACGGCGCGATCGAGATTGGCGACGACCATGTGCTCGCACCACCGCGCGCCGGCCTGCGCGGCGGCCGGATCGCACTCGATGCCCGTCACGCGCCAGCCGCGCTCCGTGAACGGGCGCGACAGCAGGCCGTCGGCGGCGCCGACGTCGAGAAGACGGCGGCCCCCGCCGTCCTCGAGCCAGCGCAAGATCACCGAATGACTGCTGTAGGCGTCGGGTTTGAAGCGGTAGCGGGAAACTTCTTCAGCCACGCGTGCCATTATGGGCGCCGGTCGCGTCAATCGGCAAGGTTCGAGTAGAGCCAGTGCGTGGTGGATCGGGCGAGCAGATGCACCCGATCGGCCGGCAGCCAGCGCACGACGCTCGCATCGGGCTCGGTGATGCTCACCAGAAACCGCCGTTCCCGCCCCGACCATTCGCGGACGAGACGTGGCGTGTCCCAGAACACGTCGCGGCTGTCGGCGAACGTCGCGCCGTACGCCAGGTTGGATCGCAATCCGTTCACGACGTGGACCGGCCGCCCGAGCGCGATCAGCAGCGAGCCGCTGTTTTCGAGCGCGCCCTCGTGGACGACGAGATCCGTGGGTCGCGCGCGGGCGGTCAGCGCGTTCGCGACGGGCTGCAGCGACCGCACGTCGGCGAAGATGCCCATGCCGACGCCGGCGGCCGGCAGGAACGCGAGCATCGCACCGACGGTGGCGACCACGGCGACGCTGATGGCGCGGCGCCACGCGGCCACCGCGAGCAGAACGGCCGCGGCGCCGAAGATCGCGGCCGCCGCCGCCATGATCGATCCCCAGGCCTCGAGCGACGGCGCGCTCACCGACTGGCCGCGCGCCGAGAAATTTCGCGTCGCGACGTCCACGCTCGTGAGTTCGTCGGCCCCGAGCTTCAGCACGCCCGTGGTCATGGCGAGGAAGACGCCGGCGAGCATCACGCACACCGCGAGCGCCGGCAGGATCACGCGGCGCGCGCCGCGCGGCCCGGCGAGCGCGGCGTCCCACGCGCGCGCGGCGAGCAGCGCGAACGCCGGGAACGCCGGAAGCGCGTAGTGCGGCAGCTTGAAGGGCGAGATCGTGAACACCACGACGACCGCGACACCCCAGAGCGTGACCAGTCGCCACAGCTTCCCGATCGGACCGCGTGGCCGCTGCGCGAGCGTCTGCGCGATCCCGACCGGTACGGCGACGATCCACGGCAGGAAGGCGCCGATGGTGACGGCAAGGAACTCCAGCGCGCCGAGCGGCACGTCCTCGTCCGGGAACGCGCGCTGCTGCATGACGTTCATCACGTGGTTGTCGACGAGCGTGTACCAGAGGAAGCCGCGATTCTGGAGCTCGACGGCGAGATACCACGGCGCCGCGACGGCTCCGAGGATCAGCAGCCCCCACCACGGGAACCACCGCAGCCGCGCGCGCTCACCGGTCCACCACAGCGTGACGGCAAGCGCCACCATCGGCCCGACGGCGCCGAGGAAATCCTTGGTGAGCGCGGCGAGCGCGAGCGCGGCGTAGAACAGCGCCAGCCCGAAGACGCGCCGCTTCTCGTCCGGTGCCCGGGCCGGCGCCGCGTTCGGACCTCGGATCGCCGGGCGCGGTCCCGCCCGCCACGCGATCGCGATCCCGAGCCACCCGAGCCAGATGAAGAACACGAACGGCAGGTCGGGCTTCAGGATCCGCCCGTAGAGAAACACGCCGAGGTTCGCGGCGACGAAGAGACCGGCCAGCAGCGCGAGGCGCGGGCCACGCAGCATGAGGCCGAGCGCCGCGGTGACGAGCGCGACACCGACCACCGCGACGGCGCCCCAGACCCGTGCGGCGGTGGGCGTCGGTCCGGCGACGGCAAACGACGCCGCCATCAGCCAGTACGGCAGCGGCGGCTTGTCGAAGTAGCGAACGCCGTTCAGACGCGGCGTGATCCAGTCGCCGCGCGCGGCCATCTCGCGCGCGATCTCGGCGTGGAAGCCTTCGGGCGGGTCGATGAACGGCGCGCGACCGAGACCGGTGAGCGCGAGGGCGGCAACGACGAGACCGACGAGGACGAGCACGCGCAGCTTAGGCGCCCGGCCGGCTCACGTGACGCGGACCACGACGTCGGTCGGCAGGCGGCCGAGGAACGTGGCGAGGGCTTGCTCGACGTACTCACGATCGCGCGACTCGATCGTGACCTTCACGCGGTACTCCGGATTCGAGAACTCCGGATACGAGCCGACGGCCAGGCCGGGAAACTCGCGGACCAGATCGTTCATGTAATCCGCGAGGACGCCTTCGCCGATGCTGACGAACACGTTCCGGAGATGGATGGGCACGTCGCGGAAGCGCTCGCGGATGCCGTCGAACTTGCGCCGGAAGATCTCCGGCACGCCCGGCAGGACGTAGACGTTGCGCATCACGATCGTCGGGAACCGCGCGCTCTCGCCGCTCAACAGCTCGGCGCCGGCCGGCACCTCGGCCATCTTCAGATGCGCGTCCTTCAGCGCGTCGCCGTAGTACTGCTCGAGCAGCGCGACGAGCGCCGGGTGCCGGACGACGCCGACGTCCATCGCGCGCGCCACGCCTTCGATCGTCACGTCGTCGTGCGTCGGACCGACGCCGCCGGACGTGAACACGACGTCGTGGTCCGCGCTGAACGCGCGCACTTCGCGCTCGATGAGCTCGACCTCGTCGGGGATCACGACGATGCGGCGCACGTCGACGCCCAGCGCCCGGAGCTCGCGGCAGAGATACGCCGCGTTCACGTCCTGGATCTTTCCGGAGAGGATCTCGTTGCCGACGAGGATGATCCCGGCGGTCTTCGGCATGTCTGCCCGGATTTTACGATGCTAGAATGCGCCGTGCACCTCGATCGCACGTGACCTACACGCAGGCACTCGTCCTCGGTCTCGTCCAGGGCCTCACGGAGTTCCTGCCGATCTCCTCCTCGGGCCACCTGATTCTCGTGCCGCATCTTTTCCGCTGGCCGGATCAGGGCCTCACGTTCGACGCCGTCATGCACCTCGGCACCGTCGCGGCGCTCTTCGCGTATTTCCGCGCCGAGCTGCTCGCGATGGTCTCGGGCGCGATGTCCCGCCGGGTGATCGTCCTCGTCGTCGCGGCGACGATCCCGGCGGGCCTGATCGGCCTCGCGCTCGGCGCGCTCGTCGAAGCGCACCTGCGCGCGCCGGTCGTCATCGCCGCCGCCACCGCGTTCTGGGCCATCGTCATGTGGATCGCCGATCGCCGGTCGCGCGCGAGCGTCGAGACGGGCGAGGCGCTCGAGCGCGTGACGTGGCCGCAGGCCATGGGCATCGGTGTCGCGCAGGCGCTGGCGCTCATTCCCGGCACGTCGCGATCCGGCATCACCATCACGGCGGGATTGATGGGCGGTCTCGATCGCGCGACGGCGGCGCGGTTTTCGTTCCTGCTCGGGATTCCGATCACCGCCGCGGCCGGCAGTCTGAAAGCGCTCCAGGTCCTGAAGGTCGGTGTGGTGACCGACGAGGTGGGGCCGCTCATCGCCGGCCTGGTGGCCGCATTCGTCAGCGGCTGGTTCGCGGTCTGGTTTCTGGTGAGCTACCTCAAGCGCCGGTCGCTGCTGCCGTTCGTGATCTACCGCCTGGTGCTCGCCGCGACCATCGCGGCGGTCGCGCTCTGATCCCGGGCGGCCGCGTCAGTTCTTGACGCGGTCGGGCATGGCGCGCGCGATCGCCTCGAGCAGCCTCTCGCGGTTGAACGGCTTCGCGACGACGACCTCGACGGCGCCGGTGCTCGACTCGTCGAGCTCCTCGGCCCAGCCCGTCAATAGAATTACCGGCACGTTCCGCGCGCGCTTCAGCTCGGTCGCGAGCGCGAGCCCCGTCATGCCCGGCATGCCGAGGTCGGTGATGACGAGATCGACGTTGTGCTCGCGCGCGAAGAGGTCGAGCGCTTCCCGACCGGATGCGGCGGTGATGACGCCGTGGCCGGTATGCGTGAGCATCGCGCGGAGCACGTCGAGGACTTCGGGCTCGTCCTCGACGGCGAGGATCCGCAGCGGCTCGATGACCGGCAGGAAGACCGACGGCTTCGCGGTATCGACCGCCAGCGCGGGGAACGACAGCGTGAACGTCGTGCCGACGCCTTCCTCGCTCTCGAGGCCGATCTCGCCGCCGTAGCGGTGCACGATCTCCTGCGCGAGCGAGAGGCCGAGTCCCGTGCCGCCCTCGCTCGATCGGGTCGTGAAGAACGGCTCGAAGACGAGGCGCCGCACTTCCTCGCTCATCCCCTTCCCGGTGTCCGCGATCGAGACGACGGCGCGATCGTCGACGCCGCGCACGCGGATGGTCAGGCGCCCGCCGCGCTCCATCGCGGCCAGGGCGTTTTCGAGGATGTTGAGCAGCGCCTCGCGGATCTCGCTGGCGACGGCGAGGATCGGCGGCGCCGCTTCCATGCGCAGGTCGATCTCGTACCTGATGCCGCGCCGCGCCGCCTCGTTGTCCCACTGCGGCCGCGTGAGCGCGAGCAGGTGCTCGACGACGTCGCGCAGCTGCACCGCCTCGGGACCGCGGACGCGACCGGGACGCGAGTACTCCTGCAGCCGGCGCACGGTGCCGACGCTGTCGCCGGCCCCCTGGTGGATCACGCGCAGCGCGTGCTGCAGCTCCTGCCGATCGATGGTTTCACCGGCGTCCAGGCGCTCGAGGAGCATCTCGGTCCAGCCGAGCACCGGCGTGAGGCGATTGTTGATGTTGTGCGCGACGCCCGCGGCGAGCGAGCCGAGGGTGCGGAACTTCTGCTCGCGAATCACGCGGAACCGCAGCTCGTGCTCGCGGCTGATGTCGCGGAACACCCCGATACGCTGCGGCCCGCCGCCGTCGTGTCGCTCCACCGTCGAGAGCGTCACCAGCACCGGTCGAGGGTCGCCCCCGCGCGTGATGAGCAGCAGTTCGCCGTGGAACGCCGGGTTCCGCATCTCGACGCTGAGCGCCGCGACGTCCTGCGCGGTCGACAGGAACTCCGTCCAGTGCCGGCCGACGAGCCCGTCGGGCGTGGCGCCGATCATCTCGGCGAACGCGCGGTTCGCGAAGACGATCCGATCGTCGACGTCGGCGACGACGACGCCCTCGCCGATCCGGCGCACGACGTCGGCGAGCTCGCGCGCTTCGCTTTCGAGCCGCGCCTGCTCGATCGCGACTGCCAGACGGTCGGCGACGATCCGGAGCAGCCGCTCGGCGCGCGGATCGAGCCGGCGCGTGCGCCGTGCCACTTCGAGGACGCCGATCGGCGCGCCGGCGACGAGCAGCGGCGCGATCATCAGCGAGCGGAAGCCGTCGCGGCGCAGGATGGGGTTCAGCACGCGCGGATCCGCGGAGGCGCCGTCGGCGATCAGCACGGGATTGCGGGACGACATCGCGCTGCCCGCGACGCCGGCGCCGAAGGGAATCGACATCTGCGGCAGCCCGTCGCCGAGGCCGACCGCCGCGCGCGCGCGCAGCTCCTGCCGCCGGTCGTCCACGAGCATGATCATCGCGGCGTCGGCCTCGAAGACCTCGACCGCGATCTCGACCATGCGCTGCAGCAGCACGTCCGCGGTCGCCGCGGTGAGCGCGGCCTGCGCGATCTGCGCGAGCGCGTGGATTTCACGCGTGCGCCGCTGGAGCAGGCGCGACGTCACGAGCGTGCGCGTGCGCGCCACGAGCTCCTCGGGCAGGAACGGCTTCGTCATGTAATCGTCCGCGCCCTCGCGCAGGCCGCGGATCTTCGCGGACGCGCTCGACAGCGCGGAGAGCACGAGCACCGGCACGTCGGCCACGTCGGTGTGCGCGCGCAGCCGCTCGAGCACTTCGTACCCGCTCATGCCGGGAAGCATGAGGTCGAGCACGAGGAGGTCGATGTCGGGCTCGGCGTCGAGCCGCTCGAACGCGGCTTCCCCCGTCGGCGCGGAGTCGACGTGATACCCCTCGGCTTCGAGCAGGTCGTGCAGCAGCGCCGAGGTGTCGCGGTTGTCTTCGACGACGAGGATGCGCGCGGCCTCGATGGCGGTCATCTCGCGGCCGCTCCCTGCCGTCCGACCGTGCCGGCGATGACCCGAGCCATCTCTTCCGGCGTGAACGGCTTCGAGATGTACGCGTCGCACCCGGCGTGTACCGCCGCTTCGCGCTCCTGCGCGCGCGCGAGCGCGGACACCGCGATGATCGGAACGTCCCGCGTGCGCGGGCTCTGGCGCAGCCGGCGCGCGACTTCCCAGCCGCTGACGCCCGGCAGCATCAGGTCGAGCAGCACGAGCGCGGGTGGCTGCTCCATCGCTTCGTGCAGTGCGCGCTCACCGTCCTCGCAGAGGATCGCCTTGCCGCCCAGCAGGTCCTCGACGACCGCGCGAATGAGCGCCTGGTTTTCCTTCTCGTCCTCGACCACGAGGACGTCGCGGCCGGTCAGGACACGCTCGACGCGCGGCTCGGCCGGCGGCTGCGCCTCCGGCGCCGTCTCGTGCGCGACCGGCAGCGTGAACGTGAACCGGCTGCCCTGGTTCAGTCCGTCGCTCTCGGCCCGGACGACGCCGCCGTGCAGCTCGACCAGGCGGCGCACGATCGTCAGCCCGAGACCGGAACCGCCATGCCGGCGGTGGAGCGGCGATTCGACCTGGTAGAACGGGTCCCAGATTCGCGCGAGCTCTTCGCGTGCGATCCCGACGCCGGTATCTTCGACGGTGATCCACACCTGGTCGCCGCGCGCGCCCCCGTTGATACGGACGCGACCGCCGGACGGCGTGAACTTCACCCCGTTGCCGACGAGGTTGACGAGCACCTGCTGCAGGCGCGTCGGATCCGCGTGGACGACGGTCAGATCCGGCGCGATCTCGTTGGCGACGCGGATCTGCTTCGCCTGGGCGGCGACGCCGACGACGGCGAGAACCTGATCGACGATCGGCCGCACGCGCGTCGGCCGCGGAACGAGCTCGACGCGTCCGGCTTCGAGACGGGAGACGTCGAGCAGGTCGTTGATCAGGTCGGTCAGGCGCTGCGCGCTCCGGTAGATCGCTTCCTGCTGCTCGAGCTGGCGCGGCGACAGCGGCCCGTGCACCTGGCGCATCAGCAGCCGGCTGTATCCGATGATGGCCGTCAGCGGTGTGCGGAGCTCGTGACTCACCATCGCGAGGAATTCGCTCTTGAGCTCGTCGAGGCGGCGCAGCTCCTCGTTCACCTGCGCCAGCGCACGCGCTTCCCGTTCCTTCGCCGCGTACTCGCTCTCGAACTCGCGAACGAGATCCGCGCTCTCGACGAAGAGCCCGTAGCGGCGGTGCATCGCGAGGAAGGTCAGCACCGCCGCGGCCGCGAGCCAGTCGATGACCACGATGCCGCTCGCGATCGTCAGCTCGAACGTGGCGAGCTCGCCGGACAGGACACGCACCCATCCGCGCAGTCCCATGGCGAGGAACACGAGGCAGAAGACAACGCTCAGCGGCTCGAGCCGCCGCGTCGCTCGTCGATGGATCGCGTGCGCGATGATCGCCGCGATGACGAGGGCGGACGTGCCGAGGACGACGTTGGCGAGGCGATGAAGCGCGTCCAGGGCGCCGAAGGACATGCACTGGTCATGATAGCAGCGGGGTTCGTGGGCCGCACGGACGGTCCCTTTCGCCAGGGAAAAAAGTTTCCCTGCCCGCGGTGCCTCGTCACTGACCTGACGGCACGCTGTCCGCCACGCGCAATTGAAATTCTCGCAACGCGCACATGTCCCCGTTCTGGCGCCGACTTCGACTCGAATCGCGCACGGCACGACCGTTGCTCGACGCCCGCTCGTGATTGCTTCACGGCCGATCTGGACACGCGGTCTGACGCTCTGGGAGCCGGACGCTCGCGCCATGGCGGGTGTCGCGGCCTCGCTCGACACGCTCGAAGGCCTGCCGCCCCACGCTCACTCGCGGTTCCGCAGCCGCGAGAATCCGCGACGTCTCGCGCTCTATTCGCTTGCCGATACGTCGACGCCCGGGGCCGCGCTCGTTCGCGTCGGGACCGAGGATCATTCGCTGATGGTGGTGCGCGAATTCCGTCGCGTGCCGCTCGACGCCTCGTCGCTCTCGCTGGCGCTCTTCATCGCCCGGCCTGGCTGCGCGTCCGGCGCGGTGGCGGAGCTCGCGCATTTCGTCGAGCGCGCGGTGAGCGCGTGGGAGCCGTCCTACGTCATGCTGGCGCAGTCGCTCGAACAACCCCCCGTGATCGTGCTGCTGGCGGGTGTGCACCAGGCGCGCGCGCTTGCCGGCGCGAGCGCGACCGCGTTCAGCGTCACGACGCTGCCGGCCGACCTGGAGCCGCTGTTGGCGGAAGAGCCGGAGATTTTCGAGTACTGCCGCGACGAGCGCGCCGAGAACATGGCGCTCGTCTGCCCACGGGCAGTGTAGGCAGATTACGCGGGCATCGGGGTGTGGGGCCATGTCGGGGCCCCCACGAAGCGCCGGTGACGCGCGGACCGGTGGGCGGTCGAGGAGCGCCCCGGGTGTCCCGGGGGCGGCCCGAGCGTCGGGGTTGTCGAGGAGCGCCCCGGGTGTCCCGGGGCGCTACCGAGCGTCGGGGGGTGTGGGGGCCATGTCGGGGCCCCCACGAAGATGAAAAAACCGAAGGAACCAGTCGCAGCTCGCGATCATCGCCAGACGGCGGTGATCCGGGTCGCTGAGCCGGTGATCCGCGCCGGCGATGCGCAGGAGCGCTTTCGGCTCGGCGGCTCGCGTGTGAAGGATGCGACCGTGATCCGGCGGCACGACGTCGTCGTCGGCCGACTGCACGGTCAGGTGACGCGCGACGCCCGGCGGCGTCGACGCGTAGCGTCCGGTCTCGACTTCCGCGAAGAATGCGGGACCGAGACCGCCCGGCGTATCGGGACGCGCGAGCCGCGTGAAGTCCGCGGGGGCGTTCCACGTCACCACCGGCGGCCGGTCGCCGCGTATCGCGGCGACGTGCAGGGCGACGACGCCGCCCATGCTCGAGCCGAGGAGCCCCACGCGGGTGTCGAGCCGCGGATGCTTCGCCAGCCGATCGAGGACGGCGTCCGCGTCCTCGATCCTCGTCGCGACCGTCGTGTCGCTCTCGACGCCCGACGACTCTCCGCAGCCACGGAAATCGAATCGCGCCAGCGCGAGACCGCGGCGCGGAAGCTCCTCGCCGAGCATGAGGTACTTGTCGCTTTCCTTCGACGCGCTGAGACCGTGGCAGGCCAGCACGTACGGGAACGGTCCGGAGCCTTCGGGCAGATGAAGCGCCAGCGCCACGGTGCCGCCGGGCACCGGAACCGCCGCGTGCTCGAGGCGCGTCACGGGTTTCCCGGGACGCGCCGAGCGTTGGGGGGTTGGGGGGGCCATGTCGGGGCCCCCCATCCAGTCATTTCCAGGGCAGGTCGAACAGGCGACAGGCGTTCGCCGTCAGCTCGCACATCACGTCGTCGACGGGCAGCTGCTTGAGCTTCGCCACTTCCTCGGCGACGCGGCCGACGAGCCACGGCCCCGACGGCAGGCCTTCGAACTCACCGCGATACGGCCACGGCGCGTCGCTTTCGACGAGCAGCGACGAGAGCGGGACGTTCTCGACGAGCGCACGGTCGCGCTCGCGGTACACGACGTCGGGCGTGACGGAGACGAAGTACCCGGCGTCGATGATCGCGCGCGTGACGTCGTCGGGCGCCTTGTGCCAGTGGAACACGGCGCGCTCGATCGCGTGCCGGCGGAGCGCTTCGAGCGCCGGCACCGCCGCGCCGTGCGGCGCGTGCAGGATGACGGGCAGATCCCAGCGCGCCGCGACGCCGACCAGCCGCTCGAGCCGCGCGCGTCCGCGCAGCATCCGCTCGGCGGCGTCGTCGGCGTTCTCGAGCGAATACCACGGCAGCCCCACCTCGCCCAGGGCGACGAGGCTGCCATAGTGCTCGGCCACCTGCGCTTCGACCTGGTCGAGATCCTCGTCGGTCAGCTGGTCCCACTCCGGATGGAATCCGATGGCCGGCCACACCGTCTTCGGCGCCGCCGCGGCGGCCGCCAGCGTCCGGAGGTTGGTGTCGGGATCGCAGCCGACCGCGATCACGCCGAAGACCGCCGCGGCGCGCGAGGTTTCGACCGTCGCGCGCAGGTCGGTGAAGGCGGGATCGTGGAGATGCGCGTGGGAGTCGACGATCATGCGTTGCCTCACTGGCCCGCGACGACCATGCGGCCGATCATGAGGGTGGGCGACGCCGTGCGGTCCCGCAGCACGAGGTCGTTGCCGACGCCCTCGACGTTGTCGAACATGCGCAGCAGATTGCTCGCGACCGTCACTTCCTCGACCGGATACGCGAGCTCGCCGTTCTCGATCCACAGGCCCGCGGCGCCGCGCGAGTAGTCGCCGGTCACCCCGTTGATCCCGAACCCGATCAGCTCGGTGACGTAGAAGCCGTTCGAGACGGAGCGGATCATCTCCTCCGGCGTCGCCGTGCCGGGCCGCAGCATGAGATTCGTCGTCGAGACGGTGACGCCGCTGCCGTCACGCGCGGCATGGTGTGTCGAGCGGAGCCCGAGCTTTCGCGCGCTGTAGGTGTCGAGCAGGTACGACTCGAGGACGCCTTCGCGGACGATCGTGAGGCGCCCGGTCGGCAGCCCTTCGCCGTCGAACGGCCGCGAGCCGAGCGCGCCGGGCATGAGCGCGTCGTCGACGATCGTGATCGACGGCGACGCGATCCGCGTGCCGAGCCGGTCGAGGAGGAACGACGCGCGCCGATAGAGGCTCGGGCCGCTGGCGGCGCCGGCGATCGACCGCAGCAGGCTGGCGGCCGTCTCGGGATCGAAGATGACGGGCACCTCGGTCGTCTTCATCTTGCGCGCGCCGAGTCGTCGCAGCGCCCGCTTCGCCGCGGTGCGGCCGACCGATTCGGGCGCCTCGAGCCGGCTGCGCTTCCGCGCGGACGTGTACCAGCTGTCGCGCTGCATCTCGCCGTTGCGCTTCGCGACCGGCGAGACGGTCAGGCCGAACGACGTCGTCGTGTAGCCGTGCGCGAAGCCGTCCGCCGTTGCGTAGATGTACCGGGCGCGGCGGTCGGAGTACTCCGCGCCTTCCGAGTTGCCGATCTCGGGGCTGCTCTCGAGCGCGGCCGCCTCGGCGCGGCGAGCGACGTCGATCTTCGCTTCCGGCTCGACGTCCGGCTCGTGATCTTCGAGGTCGAGGTCCGGCACCTGCCCGATCAAGAGGTCGCGTTCGGGAAGTCCGGCGAACTCGTCCTCGGCGGTGATGCGGGCGAGCGCCGTCGCCTCGTCGACGACGCGCTCGAGCGAGGCGCGCGAGAGATCCGACGTCGATGCGGCCGCCGACGCGCGCCCGACGAAGACGCGGAGGGAGAGCCGCTGGTCGTGCGAATGCGTGACGGTGTCCACCTGCCCGAGCCGCACGGCCGCCGAGAAGCTCCGGTCTTCGACGAGATACCCATCGGCGGCGGTTGCGCCGCGCTCGCGCGCGCGGGCCAGCGCCGACACCAGCAGCGACTCGTCCATTACGCTCCGCCACCCATCAGACGGCGGTGCCCCCGACCGTCATCGCGTCGATCCGGATCGTGGGAAGGCCGACGCCGACGGGCACGGACTGGCCGTCCTTGCCGCACGTGCCGACGCCTTCGTCGAGCGCGAGATCGTGCCCGACGTGCGTCACACGCGTCAGCGCATCGGGCCCGTTGCCGATCAGCGTGGCGCCCTTCACCGGCGACGTGACGCGGCCGCCCTCGATCAGGTACGCCTCGCTCGCCGAGAACACGAACTTGCCGCTCGTGATGTCGACCTGGCCGCCACCGAACGAGACCGCGTAGAGGCCGCGGTCGACCGAGCGGATGATGTCGGCCGGGTCGTCCGGCCCGGCGAGCATGAACGTGTTCGTCATGCGCGGCAGCGGCGGATGCGCGAACGACTCGCGCCGCCCGTTGCCCGTGGCCGGCATGCCCATGAGGCGCGAGTTCAGCCTGTCTTGCAGATAGCCGCGGAGCACGCCGTTCTCGATGAGGACGTTGCGGCCGGTCGGCGTGCCTTCATCGTCCACGTTGAGCGATCCGCGGCGGTTCGCGATCGTGCCGTCGTCGACGACCGTCACGAGCTCGGAGGCAACCTTCTGTCCGATGCGGCCGGAGAACGCGGACACGCCCTTGCGGTTGAAGTCGCCTTCCAGACCGTGCCCGATGGCTTCGTGCAGGAGGATCCCGGGCCAACCCGGGCCGAGCACGACGGTCATGGATCCGGCGGGCGCGTCCACCGCAGCGAGCTTCATCGTGGCCTGTCGTGCCGCTTCGCGAGCCCAGCGCCGCCACCGGTCCTCCGCGAGAAAGAAATCGAACGGCACCCGGCCGCCGCCGCCGAACGCGGCGATCTCGCGCTTGCCGCCGTCTTCCGCGATCGCGGTGACCGACAGCCGCGCCAGCGGCCGGATATCGCCGACCGTCCAGCCGGACGCGGTGGCGATCAGCATGACGACTTCTTCGGTCGCGACCGTGACGATGACCTGCTTGATGCGCGGGTCGTAGGCGCGCGCCTCCCGGTCGACCAGCCGCAGGAGGTCGAGCTTCCGGCCGAGGTCGGCGACGACGGGCGACTCGGCCAGCGTATAGAGGTCGTGGGGTCTCCCGTCCCGCCCGACCCCCACGACCGCCGAGGTATTGGCCTGGTCCGCGATCGCCCGCGCCTGCCGGGCCGCTTCTTCGAGATTGCCGACGGAGATGTCGTCGGTGTGCGCGTAGCCCGTCCGCTCGCCGGCCTGCGCCCGGACCCCGGCGCCCTGGCTCACGTGGCGCGACGCTTTTTTGACAGTACTTTCCTCGAGTACGAGGTCTTCATTCACACGGTACTCGAGGTAGATGTCGGCATCCTCGACGCGGCCGCGGAGGGCCGATCCGAGCAGCCGGTCCATGAGGTCCGGCGTGACGTTGAAGCGCTCCGAGAAGAAGCGTTCGGGACGGTCGTGGACGAGATCAGTCATTTGCGTTCGGCTCCTGGGACGGGCAACGGGCTCCAATGCTATCGCCGGGGCCCGGGCCCCCCAAAGTTTTCCGGAAGGGACGTCGAGCCTCATTGTACCGGTGGGGTCGCCGGTCAGCCGGACCGCAACTGGAAGGCCTGAACGACCTCGTGGATCTGCCGGAGACCCACCATGAGCGACGGGCCCGGCACGAGAATGTCGCCGCCGTCGACCTCGTGCACCTCGCCGGTGCGGATCGCCGTGACGTTTTCCCAGCCGGAGCGCCCGGCGAGCGCGTCGCGGTCGACCGGCTTGCCGCACCATGAGGCGAGGATGATCTCCGGATCGCGCCGGACCACCTCGGCCGGATCGACGACACGGTCGCGCGCGGCGCCCTTCCCGCGCAGCTCGAGGAAGACATCGCGGCCGCCCGCGATCTCGACCAGGTCCGAGACCCACCCGATACCGCTGATCAGCGGGTCGAACCACTCCTCGAAGTACACGCGCGGATGGTGCGGCCACACGCTCGAGTACTCCCGGATCTGCTTCACCTCGTCGCGCATGTCCTGCACGACGTCGCGTGCCGCACGCTCGTGGCCGAGCGCGCCGCCGATGAGGAGGATCGCGCGCAGCACCTCGGCGAACGAGCGCTGGTTCGTCGCGAGCACGGCGGCACCGCTCGCAACGAGATCGCGCACCACGTCGGCCTGAAGGTCGGAGAACGCCAGCACCAGGTCGGGCTCGAGGGCGAGGATCTTGTCGACGCGAAAGGTCGTGAAGCCGCCGACACGCGCCTTCTCGCGCGCCTCCGGCGGCCGCTTCACGGTGCCGGGGACGCCGACGACGCGGTCGCCCGCGCCGACGGCGTAGGCGATCTCCGCCGTCTCCGCCGTCAGGCAGACGACGCGCCGCGGAAAATCGACGCCGGCCTTCCCGTACATCAGCTGGGGGCCCCGAAATGGCCCCCAGACCCCCCGACGCTCGGAACCGCCCCGGCGGAGCCGGGTCGGTCCTCGTGTGCGCGCACGACTTTGCTGTACACCGCTACGCTTCCCAGACCTCCCGGTTCCAGATGCCGCGCTGGAACGCGAGGTACTCCTCGCGCGTCATGCGCGGCTTGGATGCGGCGATGACTTCGCGCGCGCCGCGGGCCCCGTCGGCCAGCATGTCGATCACCATGCCGGCGAGCGCCTTGGCCGGTCCGACGTACGCGAGCGCCTGGTCGACGATCTCGTAATCGGCCGCGTGTCCGGTCCCGCTCGCGCCGCCCATGTAGGGATGCACGATCGGCATGACCTGGGAGAGATCGCCCATGTCGGTCGAGCCGGTGCGGTGCCCGATCTCGCGGTAGTGCTCGGCGCCCACGAGCGCGGTCGCGTTCTCCTTGAAGCAGCGCGACATCACCGGATCGCAGAACATCGGCAGGAAGCCGGGGATCGTTTCGATCTCGACCGTCGCGCCGAGCGCGAGGGCGCCCGCCTTCAGCGCGCGATCGATCTTTCGATTGGCGTCGAGGATCGCTTCGACGGTCCGGCCGCGGATGTACATCTCGAGCCGCGTCTCGCCGGGGATCACGTTCACCTGCGATCCGCCGTGCGTGATGATCGGATGGACGCGGATCGTGTCCCCGTCGCGAAAGGTCTCGCGCACGGCGTTGATCGCCGCGAGGCCGATCTGCGCGGCGTAGAGCGCGTTCACGCCGTTCCACGGCGCGCCGCCGGCGTGCGACGCGCGGCCGATGTATCGCGCCGTCTTGCCGATGAACCCGTTGTTCGACGCCGGCACGCCGGCGCGGCCGTCTTCCACCCGCGACGTCGTGTGGATCATCATGGAGAGCTCGACGTCGTCGAAGTGTCCGAGACGGAGCAGCTCGGGCTTGCCGCCGAGGAACTCGAGGCGGCCGGCGCGCACCTGCTCCACGCGCCAGTCGATGTCGCCGTACTCCTCGGCGGGGACCGCGAAGACGACGACGCGGCCGGCGAGATGATCGAAGGCGCGCGCGTCCGCCAGGCCCATGGCCGCGCCGAGCAGTCCGGCCACCTGCGCGTTGTGGCCGCAGGCGTGCGCCGCGCCCGTCGCGGGATCCGCAACGGGGTGACCGTGCACTACGAGCCCGTCGAGCTCGCCGAGCAGCGCGAAGGTCGGACCGTCACCGGCCCGGCCCGCGGCGTCGGCGCGCACCCCGGTCAGCGCCAGGCCGGTCTTCGGCTGAAGACCGATGCGCCGCATGGTGTCCTCGACGAGCGCGGCGGTCTTCACTTCCTTGAACCCGAGCTCGGGATTCCGTCGGATCGCCTCGCCGAGGCCGACGATCTCGTCGCTCCGGCGGTCGATCGCCTGCCACACACGCTGCTTGAGGTGCTCTCGGTTCATCGACGCTCCTTCTGTCAGGCGTGACGCGCGAGCGCGTCCAGGAATTCGCGCGTCGCCGCAGCCGGCGACGGCGCGGCGAGGATCGCTGCGATCACCGCGACGCCACAGGCGCCGGCGGCGAGCACTTCCGGCACCCGCGCCGGCGTGATGCCGCCGATCGCGACGATCGGTGTTCGCACGGCCTTCGCGACCGCTTCGAGCTTCTCGATGCCCTGCGGCGCCCCGTAGCGGCGCTTCGACGGCGTGTCGTACATGGGACCGAACACGATCCAGTCGGCGCCCGTCTCTTCGGCGGCGACGGCTTCGTCGCGCGAATGGACGGACGCCGCGACGCGCAGCCGGTTGCCGGCGACGATCCGCATGTCGGCGATGGGCATGGACGTCGTCGTGCGCTGCACCGCATCGGCGCCGACGGCCAGCGCCACGTCGACGCGATCGTTCACGACGAGAGCGGCGCCGTGCGCGTGCGTGACTTCGCGAAGGCGTCGCGCGAGCGCAACGAGCTCGGCGGGCGGGAGGTCTTTTTCCCGCAGCTGCACGGCCGGCAGCCCCGCCGCGAGGGCCTCGCCGACGACGTCGACGAGATCGCGGCTACCCGTCTGCGAGCGGTCGGTGACGAGACAGAGCTTCAGCTCGTCCAATCGGGGACGCCCTCGAGCGGCGAGCTCGCCGTCGCGTAGAGCTTCTTGCCGATGCGGCCGGCCTTCGCGGCCAGCCGTCCGGCTTCGACCGCGAACCGCATCGCGCGCGCCATGGCCACCGGGTCCCGCGCGCCGGCGATCGCCGTGTTCATGAGCACGCCGTCACAGCCGAGCTCCATGGCGATCGCCGCGTCGGATGCCGTGCCGACGCCGGCGTCGACGATCACCGGGACCGACACCGATTCGAGAATGATCCTGATGTTGTACGGGTTCCGGATGCCGAGCCCCGAGCCGATCGGCGCCCCGAGCGGCATCACGCACGCGGCGCCGGCGTCCTCGAGCTTCTTCGCGGTCACCGGATCGTCGTTCGTGTACGGCATGACGACGAAGCCGTCGCGCGCGAGCGTGCGCGTGGCTTCGAGCAGGCCGGCGACGTCGGGAAAGAGCGTGCGCGCGTCGCCGATGACCTCGAGCTTCACCATGTCGCCGAGCCCCGCCTCGCGCGCGAGGTAGCACGTGCGGATCGCCTCGTCGGCGGTGTAGCAGCCCGCCGTGTTCGGCAGCAGCGTGTAGCGCTTGGTGTCGAGGTGATCGAGCAGCGATTCGCCGGACGGCAGGCTGACCCGCCGGAGCGCGACGGTGATGATCTCCGCGCCCGATGCGTCGTGCGCCTCGCGCATCACGTCGAGCGACGAGTACTTGCCGGTACCGACGATGAGCCGCGACGTGTATTCCTTGCCGCCCAGGACGAGGTTCGTGTCCGTCAGCATCGAGGTCCTCCCATCATCCGCCGCCCATCGGGCGAACGATCTCCACCCGGTCGCCGTCGGCGATCGTGGTCGCCGCGTACGCGCTCTTCGGCGTCACCTCGCGGTTCAGCGCGACGGCGGTGTGCTCGCGCTTGATCCCGAGGTGCGTCAGCAGCGTGTCGACGGTGAGCCCGTCGGGCACGTCCATCGCCTTGCCATTCACCGCGATCTGCATGACCGGATCGTCACCTGCCCCTGATAAACGAAAAGCCGCGCTCCGAAAAGGGGCGCGGCCACATGTCCTCGCTCGGCGGTGTTCCCTTCGCTGGCGTTACCCAGAGCAGGTTCGAGGGGTCCCGGGCCGCACCCGGTTCTCAGGAGTCCTCCCCCCACCGCGAACGCTTTCGAGTGTACACCCCTTCGTGTCCCGGGGATCGGACCGAGGACGGCGCGCGTGCTCGTCGAGCAGCGCGCGCGCACGCTGCCACGCGACGCGCGCGATCTGAGGCGGCTCGGCGTGGACGCGCGGCGCGCGGGGTATTTCCTGACGGTGCGTGGCCGGCGGCTCGCGTCGGAGCTGCCGGCCCGACCGCTGCGATTGTTCGGACACGGCGAGCACCTGACGCGCGCGGCATTCAAGACGACGGTGCCGCCCTGCGCGTATCGCTGATCGTGGGGGCCCCGACATGGCCCCCACACCCCCAGACGCTCCGAGCGCCCCGGGGAACCCGTGGCGCTCGTCGACGGCCCGCGATCGAAACACGTCTAGCGCGCGTTCCCAAACACGTCGCGGAGGACGTCGGTGACGCGGGCGGCGGGATCGCGACGGATCTTGCGCTCCTCCTCGCCCACCACGTGGAACAGGCCGTCGAGCGCCTTGCCGACGACGTAGCGGTCGAGGTCGTAGTCGTCGACGCGGAAGAACGGAATGCCGCGGGCGCGGTCGAGGATCTCGTCGTACTGGCGGCTCACGCCGACGTCCTTCATCGACCGTTCGACGATCGGCGTGAACGCCGTCGTGAGCTTCGCGCTCGTCGTGTCGCGGAAGTACCGCGTGGCGGCGTTGTCCGCGCCGCCGAGGATGCGCCGCGCGTCGTCGATCGTCATCTGGCCGATGGCGTCGAAGAAAATCTCCCGCGCGAACGGCGCCGCGCGCTCCGCGGCGCGATTCATCCCGAGGACGAGGTCGTCGACGTCGCGTCCGAACCCGATCATGCGGAGTCCCTGGTCGAGAGTCCGCAGACGGTCAGGCAGCACGATCTTGATCGCCTGGTTCTTGAAGAAGCCGTCGACCCGGCCGGTCACGTTCACCGCGTTGCGCGTGCCGACCTTCAACGCTTCCTTCAGCCCTTCGCCGATCCGTACGTCGCCGACGCTCCCGCCGGACGGCTGGCGCGGCATGCCCTTGAGCAGATCGTCGATGCGAATCTGTGCGTGCGCCGTGGCCGGGAGCGCGGCGAGCACGAACAGCGCGACGACCGGCCGCGTGAAGATCGACGCGTTCACATGCTTTCGAGCTGACCGGCGAGCGCGGCGGGGTCCGTGACCGGAAGCTGACACGCGTAGTTGCGGCACACGTACGCCGTTGGCTTGCCGCCAATGGCCGGTCGTTCCTGCAGCAGCGGAATCCCGGCCGCCGCCGATCCGTCGCCCGCCGGCATGCCGGCCACGACGCGGTTCGGCATGAACCGGCCGAAGACTTCCTTCACGAGCGCGTCGACGCCGTCCCGGCCCGGCCACACGAGCGCGACCTCGGCGACCGGCCCGATGTTGAAGTCGAGCGCACAGAGAAAGCGGCCGAATCCGCCCGGGTAGCGTCCCACCAGATCCGCCATCGGCCGGAGCGCGTCGAGCGCCGTTCGTTCGTAACGGGCTTCGCCCGTCAGCACGCCGAGGCGGAACAGCGTCTCGATCGCCGACGAGCTGCCGCACGGCACGGCATTGTCGAACACGTTGCGCGGCCGGACGATCAGGCGCTCGTGATCCGTGCCGGTGTCGTAGAAGCCCGGCAGATCGGCATCGTAGAAGAGCCGCAGCATGTCGTCGGCGAGCGTGCGCGCCTCGTCGAGCCATCGCCGCTCGAAGGTCGCCTCGTACACGTCGACGAGCGCGCCGGACACGAGCGCGTAGTCCTCAAGATAGCCGTTCAGCTTCGCGCGCCCGCCCTTCCACGTGCGCAGCAACCGCCCGTCCGCGCGCATCCGGGACAGGATGAAGTCGGCGTTCTTCACGGCCGCGCGGACGTAGTCCGGTCGTCCGAGCGCGCGACCGGCTTCCGCGTACGCCCGGCAGGCGAGACCGTTCCACGACGCGAGTACCTTGTCGTCGCGCCCGGGCCGCACGCGGCGCTCGCGGATCTCGAAGAGCTTCCGCCGCGCCGACGCGATCAGGTCCGGATCCGGCTCTCCCGGGACGTGGAGGATGCTCTTACCCTCGAAGTTCGAGCCGCGATCCACGCCCCAGTACGCGAGCGCGACGTCCGCTTCCTGCGGGGTCAGCGCGGCGCGGATGTCGTCCGCGGACCACACGTAGAACTTGCCCTCGTGGCCCTCGGAATCGGCGTCCTCCGCGGAATGGAACCCGCCCGACGCGTCGGTCATGTCGCGCAGCACGTAGTCGAGCGTTTCCTCGACGACGCGACGGTATTCGGCGTCGCCGAACGCGAGCCACGCGTGCAGGTAGAGCGACGCGAGCTGTCCGTTGTCGTAGAGCATCTTCTCGAAGTGCGGCACGAGCCATTCGCCGTCGACGGAGTAACGGGCGAAGCCGCCGCCCAGGTGGTCGTAAATCCCCCCACGCGCCATCCGCGTCAGCGTGGTCCGCACCATCTCGGCGGCGCGATCGTTCTTCGTCCGCTTCCAGAAGCGCAGCACGAATTCCCAGTTCATCGGCTGGGGGAACTTCGGCGCGCCGCCGGTGCCGCCCCAGCGCTCGTCGAACTGGCCGGAGAGGCCGTGGAACGCCGAGTAGAGCAGCTCGTCCGTCAGCAGCGACTTCGCACCGCGCAGAGTCCCGCTCCGATTCAGCTGGCCGCCGATCTCGCGTGCCGACTGCACGACGTCGCTGCGCCGGTTGACCCAGGCGTCCGCCAGCGCTTCGAGCAGCCGCCGGAATCCGGGAAGCCCGTGACGGTCTTCCGGCGGGAAATACGTGCCGCCGTAAAAGGGTTCACCGTCGGGCGTGAGGAAGACCGTCATCGGCCAGCCGCCGTGGCCGGTCATCGACTGGACGGCTTCCATGTAGATCTGATCGACGTCGGGGCGCTCTTCGCGGTCGACCTTCACGTTCACGAAGTGCTCGTTCATGACGCCGGCGACGTCGGGGTTCTCGAACGATTCGCGCTCCATCACGTGACACCAGTGACAGGCCGAATACCCGACGGACAGGAGGATCGGCTTGCCTTCGGCGCGCGCGCGCGTGAACGCCTCGTCGCCCCACGCGTACCAGTCGACGGGGTTGTGCGCGTGCTGGAGCAGATACGGGCTGGTCTCGTTCGCGAGGCGGTTCGTCACGGGACCCTCAACGGGCGAACGGCAGCGCGGAGACCGTCGCCGGGATCGAGGCGCCGTCCGACGACACGACCTGCACGGCGGTGCCGGGCTCGGCGTGCTGCCGCCGCACGAACGCGAGCGCGATCGGCCGCTCGAGACCGAACGACATGACGGCGCTCGTCACGTGCCCGATCTCCGCCTGGCCGGCGGTCACGCGGTCGCCGCGTTCCGGCACGCGCGTGCCGTCGAGCACGAGGCCGCGCAGCATCCGGTTCACGTGCCCGCGGTCGCGGATGCGTACCACGACCTCCTGCCCGAGATAGCAGCCCTTCGAATACGACACGCGCGGCTCGAACGGAATCTCCGGCAGCAGGACCGTTTCATCCGCATCGGCACCGAACACCGGCGTGCCCGCCTCGATGCGCAGCGACTCGAACGCCGTCCGGCCGACCGGGCGCGCCCCGGCTTCGACGAGCGTGCTGCGCGGCGGCTCGGCGTGCGCCGTCGGCGCGGCCAGCCAGACCTCCGGCTCACCGGTTTCGCCATCGCCCCGCACGATGCGGGTTTCGACGCCACCGAGCGTGCCGACCACGTGCGCCCACGGTACGTCCGGGACCTTCACGTCGGCGAGGCGCGACACGAGCGCGGGCGCTTCGGGGCCGGCCACGAGCGCGAATTCGAGCTCGCCCGTCGCGTCGCGAAGATACGCCTTCTCGGCGAACAGGTGTTTGTCGAGCGCTTCAGCGAGCTTCGCGGCCTGGCCCGGGGGCGTGACGACGAGGATCGTGGCGTCCAGCGCCCAGACGGCGGCAAGGCACTGAATCTTGCCGTGGATGTCGAGCAGCGACGCGGCGGCGCCGCGACCCGGCGTGAGCGACTTGATGTCCTGCGAGAGCATCGCGTGCAGGAACGTCGCGCGGTCGCGACCGGTGACCTCGAGCACGCCGAAGTCGCTGCGGTCGACGAGACCGGCGCCGCGTCGAACAGCCTGGTACTCGGCGGCAGCGTCACCGTAATCGGCAGGAATCGCTGGCACGTGGTCATTCTACGCCCGGGTCGCCGGCGGCGACGGAATGCTACACTCCGGCGCCATGCGTCCGAGCGACCCGCGCGTCGCGCCGCGATTCCAGCGCCGTCTGCTGTCGTGGTACGCGCGTCACGGTCGCGATCTGCCGTGGCGCCGGACTCGCGAACCGTACTCCGTGCTCGTGTCGGAGATCATGCTGCAGCAGACGCAGGTCGACCGCGTGATCCCGAAGTATCACGAGTTCCTCGCGCGCTATCCGACGCTCGAGGATCTCGCCGCGGCGCGCGCGGCCGACGTGCGGCGCCTCTGGTATCCGCTCGGTTACAACGCGCGGCCGTACCGGCTGCATGCGATCGCGCGCGAGACGGTCGCGGAGTACGGCGGGCGCCTGCCCGAGACCGATGAGGGACTCCGCCGCCTGCCCGGCATCGGGCGGTACACGGCGGGCGCGATCCTGTCGTTCGCGTTCGGCCGTGACGCGGCCATCCTGGACACGAACGTCCGCCGCGTGCTGTCGCGCGTCTTCGTCGGTCCGCGGCGCATGCGCCGCGTTCGGGGAGAGAAGTTCTGGTGGGACCTGTCGGCGAGCCTCGTGCCGCGCGGTCGAGGCTACGACTTCAACCAGGCGCTGATGGACTTCGGCGCGACGTGGTGCACGCCGCGCACGCCGCGCTGTGGACGCTGCCCGATGAAGTCCTTTTGCGCGAGCTACCCATGCCACTCATCATCGAAGTCGCAGCCGCCCTCATCCAGGACTCGTCGGGCCGCTACCTGATCACGCAGCGCCGCCGGGGTTCGCACCTCGAAGGTCTGTGGGAGTTTCCGGGTGGCAAGCGCGACGCCGAAGAGTCGCTCGAGGCGTGCCTCGTCCGCGAGCTCGCCGAGGAGCTCGCGGCGACGTTCGAGGTCGGTGAAAAGGTCGAGACGATCCGCTGGGAGTATCCCGACCGCACGATCGTCCTGCACTTCTACCGGTGTCGGCTCACCGGCGGCACGATCCGTCCCCTCGAGGAACAGGCCATGGCGTGGGTCGAAGCCGACCGGTTGTCCGACTACGACTTTCCGCCCGCGGACCGCGCGCTGATCGACCGGCTGCGCCGAAGCTGACGCGACCCCTTTCCGGGCGCTCGGCTCACGGAACCCGGGGACCGATCGCGCCGGCGAGACCGTCATGGACGAGACGGACCAGCGAGGTGATGTCGAAGACCGGCCGTCCGGTCTCGCGCGGCACGTCCGCGTACGGCGCCGCACCACGAGATCGGGATCCGCGCCCTCGACGCGGTGATAGCGCACCGGGAACGGAAACGTCGTCGCGTTGCCCATGTCGCCCGGAATGCGCGGGAAGCGCGTATCGAGCATGAGAATGCCGACCGTGAAGCCGTACTGGTTGTGACCGCCGCGGACCCGGGTCACGACAGGATGCTAGCGGTCGAGCTCGACGATGTATTCCTTGATGCGGCGGGCGTCGGGCGCGTCGGGCTTGAGCGCGAGGTAGCGCTGGAACGCGTCCTTCGCGCGGCCGTTGTCCTTCTGCTGGTAGTACAGGAATCCGAGCTGGCGATGCGGATCGGGCAGCTTCGGATCGAGCTCCGAGGAGCGCTCGTAGCTGCCGAGCGCCTTCTTCGCGAAGTCGGCCTTGTCGGTCGTCGCCCTCGCGCGCTGGGCCCGCAGCCGATACAGATCGCCGTAGTAGAGGTGAGCCAGCGGGTCCTTCGGCGTGATCCCGAGCACGCGGTCGAGCTGCTTCTGCGCGGTGTCGAACCGGCCGGCGCGGATGTCGAGCTGCGCGTTGTCGCGAACGACGGTGCGCATGCGGAGATGGAATTCGTCGTTGCTGCGGAGCTCCGCGGTCGGCGCGGCCGTCGCGTACTTCGTCTGGATCAGCTCGCGCGTCGTGTCGATCCGCTCCTGCAGCTTCGGGTGACTGCCGAAGAAGAACGTCTCGAGGCTGCCGCGGTCGCCGGATTCCTTCTTGAGCAGCTCGAACACGCGCGGCGCCTCGCGCGGGTCGTACCCCGCGTTCGCGAGCCGGTCGAGCCCTTCGACATCGGCTTCGCGCTCGAGGTTCCGCCCGTAGCCGCTGATCGAGGCGATCGCCGCGAGCTGGAGCCCGAGACCGAGCACGGCGTTGGCCGTCTGGCTGATGACCGCCGCACCCACCGGATCGCCGGCCTTCGCGCGGGTCCCCGCGGCGGCCGCGACGCCGATCGACAGACCGATGGCGGCGAGCGAATAGAGGATCTGCTTGTTCTGCGCCTCACGGTTGAAGCGCACGGCGTGGCGGTGCGTGACGTGCGTCATCTCGTGGCCGACGATCGTGGCCAGCTGCGCCTCGCTGTCGAGCGCCGCGAGCAGTCCGGTGTGGAAGTAGATCCGCCCGTTCGGCATCGCGAAGGCGTTGAGGGTGGGGTCGCTGATGACACCGAACTTGAACCCGGGGCCGCCGGCAGTCCGGACGGGCTCGGGCGTCAGCCGTTCGCCGATCTTGCCGAGATATTCGTCGAGGAGCGGGTCGTCGTAGGGCTTGAGCTTCTTGAGGAGCGCCTGCTCCTCTTTCTCGGCCCGCGCCCAGAGCGCGCGCTCGTCCGCCTCGGGCTTGAACTGTCCCGGGCCCGCGCCGATCGGCGGCAGCTTGGTGGTCGCGCAGGCCGAGAGCAGGGCGACGATGAGAACGGTCGCAATCGTCCGATGAAACGGCCGCCACGCGTGATTCATGCTTGCCCCCGCGTGGTTAGTCTAGCAAAGCGCGGCGGGTATTCAGACGGGCGATCCCGGACTGATGCCGGACTAGTTCAAGGACGCCAGGGCCTGCCGGATCCGGCGGAGCTGGCCACGGAGTTTTTCGCTGTCCTTGGCGTTGGGATGCCGGGTGAGATACCGCTCCCACGCGGCCGCGCCGGCCTGGAACTGGCCGAGCTTCATGAGCACCGTGCCCCGGTCGCGGGTCTGGGTGGCGCTGCCGTCGTCGATCGCGAGGAGCCAGTCGATCACCTGGAGCGCCTTCGCCCAGTTCTCGCGCTTGATGTAGACCGACTTCAGATTCGCCAGCATGCGGCCGAGGATCTGCCGCTTGCTCACGGGCGCGAAGTGCGCCGGCTGGAGGTCGACGCGCCGCCCGACCGCTTCGGCGATGACGTCTTCCGCATCGGCGACGGACAGCACGCTGCCGCCGTGGAACGGATCGATCAGGACGGTCGCCGAGATGGTCTGCGCGCGGACGACGAAGTGGCCCGGCAATCCCACGCCTTCGATCGCGACGCCGACTCTGCGGCCGATTTCCATCATGAGCACGGACAGCGTGATCGGGATGCCGATCCGCCGCTCGACGACCTGGTCGAGACAGCTGTTGAGCGGATCGAAGTAGTCGTCGCGGTTGCCGTGAAAGCCTTCTTCCTCGAAGAGGAAGCGCCGCAGCCGCGTGAGCGCCTTCGAGGGGTCGCAGCTCACCGCGATGCCGGACCGGTGCGCCAGGTCGTCGAGGCGCTCGAGCCACGGCCGCGGATCGAGACCCGGCGTTTCGACGCGGGCGACGAGCAACGCGGCGAGCGCCAGGTCGATCTCTTCTTCGGGCGCCTTGACCACGGTCTCGAACGCCGGCATGGGACTCAACACCGTCGACGATGCACTAGCACCCCGGCGCGTGATGGATGCCGGCGCTGGTGAGCGCCACGCGCTGGAGTTCTTCGGCGAGCTCGAGCGTGCGCCGGGCCGCCGCGCGTGCCGAGGCCTGCGCCTCGGGCGTCGTCGCGAGCCGCAGCAGCAGCCGTCGGCCGAGCTCGTGGTGGTAACGCTCGTCCGGCTCGATGACGTCCCGGTAGAGCGTCGCGGTGTCCCTGTCGCCCGCCCGCTCGCAGAACTCGATGAACTGGCGGTTCTTCACGACGGCGATCGCCTCGCGCGTGAATTGCCCCGCGGCGACGCGGGCCACCGTCGTCGTCAGCGAATCGAGGTACCGGAAGAGCGGGCCAACGCCTTTGGCGAGCGGGTCGATCGGCGCGGTGTCGACACCGAGCGCGCGAAGCCGGTCGGCGATCAGGCGATAGTGCTTCGCCTCGTCGCCCACCTGCCGCGCGAACGCGAGCTTCACGTCGACGTCGTCGGTGGCCACGAGCCAGCGGGCTGCGATCTCGGTGGCTTCGACCTCGTTCTTCAGCGCGACCTTCAGGAGGTTCACCACCGTCAGATCGCCTTCGACCTCCGGCGCCAGCGTCGCGTCGGGAGCCAGCCGGGCGAGGAGCTGCTGGTTGTCGGCATCCAGTGCGGCGACGAACTCGTCGGCCGTCATCCGGCCACTCCCTCCCGCAGCAGCGTCGGCAGCTCCTGCGTCAGCGTCTCTTTCGTGACCACCCGCGCACATCGAGCGTGCCACGGCTGGGTCTCCCGTGCGAGCGCGTGCGTGGTGAAGGCGAGGACCGGGACCCGCGCGGTGTCGGCGGCATCCAGGATGCGCGCGTAGTCCAGCCCGGCGGTCAGATCGAGGAGGATGAACCGCGGCGGATCGCCCATGGCCGCGTCGACATCGTCAGGCGTCTTCGCGAACGTCAGCGGGACCCCGGCCAGGCGGGCGGTTTCACGGATCCGCGCGACGAAGAACAGGTCCTTCACGACGGCCAGCACGCGGCCCGTCGTCGTCGCCGCGTCCGTCAGTCGTCCGGCTCGACGATCCCCAGCCAGTGCTTCTGCCACTCCGCGATGTGCGACAGCGTGGACAGGTCGCGCATGCGATCGACGTACATCACGCCGTCGAGATGATCGGCCTCGTGCTGGATCACGCGCGCGAAGAAGTCCTTCGCGACCAGGTCGATGGGGGTGCCGTCACGATCGTAGCCCTCGAGCCGCACCGCGGTGTATCGCGGAACGAGGCCGCGCATGTCCGGGACGGACAGGCAGCCTTCCCAGCCCTCTTCCCTCTCTTCGGTGAGCGGCGTCACGACGGGATTCACGAGCACGGTGAGCGGGATCGACGGCGCATCCGGGTATCGCGGGTTGCCCGCGACCTCGATGACCGCGATCCGCTTGAGCTCGTGGACCTGGTTGCCGGCGAGCCCTGCGCCGTCGTACTCGTGCATCGTCTCGATCATGTCGTCGATGAGACGCTGGATCGCCGGTGAACGAATTTCACCGACGGGGACGGGCTCGGCGGCCTGTCTCAGGACCGGATGACCGAGGCGCGCAACCTTTCGAATCGCCATGTCCCCGCCAGTTTACCAGAGGCGGCCAGAGAGCCCTCCGTCGCCGTGTCGATCTACTTCGCTTCGACGCGTCCGACCTTGCGCACGCCGTCGGCGAGACGCTTCGCGTCCGCCTCGAAGAACCGGCGGAAGGTTCACGGGCCCGGATTCTCGCCCGTCTCCACGAGCGCGAGCTTCGATCGCCAGTCGCGGCGCCGGGTGATGAGCGGTTTGAGGCTGAGCAGCACCAGGACGAAACCCACCGCGAGGAGCGTGGCCGAGATGGGCTTCGTGACGAAGATCATGTAGGAGCCGTCGGACATCGCGAGCGACTGCCGCATCGCGAGCTCGATCATCGGCGCCAGCACGACGCCGAGGACGATCGGCGCGGTTTCGAAGCTGAGCTTTCGCAGCATCCAGCCGAGCAGCCCCATGACGACCATGATCCAGAGGTCCACGACGCTCGAGTTCACCGCGTAGACGCCGATGATGCAGAACACGACGATCGAGGGATAGAGGATCGGGTACGGGATGCGGAGCACGTTCACGAACAGGCCCACGAGCGGCAGGTTCAGGATGAGCAGCATGATGTTGCCGACGTACATCGACGCGATGAAGCCCCAGAAGAGCTCCGGCTTCTGCGCGATGAGCAGCGGCCCCGGCGAGATGCCGTGCACCATCATCGCGGCGAGCATCACGGCCGGAATCGGCCCGGACGGCACGCCGAGCGCCAGCATCGGCACGAAGGCGCCCGACGTCGCGGCGTTGTTCGCCGACTCCGGACCGGCGACGCCGGCGACGGCGCCCTTCCCGAACTCCTCCGGCCGTTTCGAGAGCTTTCGCTCGACGGCATAGGACACGAAGCTCGAGATGACGTGCGCCGAGCCCGGGACGATGCCGATCATGAAACCGAGCAAGGTCCCGCGCCCGATCGGCGCCGCCGATGCGCGCCATTCGGCCCGGGATGGCAGGAGCTCGCGGAGCTTCGGCTTCAGGACCTCCGGGGCCTTCGCCTGCCCGGCGGTCGCCAGGATCTCCGCGAGCCCGAACAATCCGACCGCGACGGGCACGACGCCGATACCGTCGCCGAGTTCCACGACCCCGTACGCGTAGCGGAAATATCCGGTCATCTGATCGATGCCGACCATGCCGAGCAGCAATCCGAGCACGGCCATCGCGAGCGACTTCACCATCGAGCCGCTCGACATGTACGCGAGCACGAGCAGTCCGAGCGTGAGGAGCGCGAAGTACTCGGGCGGTCCGAAGCGCAGGGCGAACTCCGCAAGCGGCGGCGCCAGCAACATGAGCCCGATGATGCTGATGCTGCCGGCGATGTACGAGCCGACGGCCGCAATGGCGAGCGCCGCGCCGGCGCGCCCCTTGCGCGCCATCGCATAGCCGTCGATGCACGTCATCACGGAGGCCGCCTCGCCGGGGATGCGCATCAGGATCGACGTCGTCGACCCGCCGTACATCGCGCCGTAGTAGATGCCCGACAGCATGATGATGGCGCGCGTCGCGTCGAGCCCGAACGTCGCCGGCAGCAGCAGGCTGATGCCGGCGAGCGGTCCGACGCCGGGGAGCACGCCGACGAGCGTGCCGATGAGACAGCCGACGAACGCGTAGAACAGCATGACGGGCGTGAGCGCGACCGAGAAGCCGAGGTACAGGTTCTGGAGCGTCTCGATCATAGGTTGAACGGACCGCGCGGCAGCGGCACGCGCAGCAGCGTGTCGAAGAGATAAAACGTGCCGAACGCGAGCGCGAGCGCGAAGCCGAGCGCGAAGACGACGTGTTTCCGCTCGAGGACGCCGAGCAGCGTGAACAGGAGCAGCGCGATCGTGAGGCGGAAGCCCAGCCGCTCGAGCAGCACGGCACAGGCCGCGCACGCGACCAGGATGCCGGCGGTATGCCGCCACTCGGTCCAGCCGACGGCGGAGATTCGCCCGGAGCGGGCGCCGAGCATGAGGACGACGACGCCGAAGACGATGAGGAGCGCGGCGAGTAACGTCGGCATGTACGCGGGACCGGGCGTGCGCACCGAACCGAGCGGCAGTCGGCGCGCGCTCCACAGGCTTTCCCACGTCATGAAGAGACCGAGCGCGACGAGGACAGCGCCGGCCACACGGTCGGTCGTCAGCATGACGCGGGGATTCTAGCAGCGCGGCGTCGGGGCCCGGGCATAATCCGCCTCACGAGGAGGACATCGACGATGACGATTCCCGAGGGGCTCGACCCGAGCGTCCAGAAGCGCGAGATCGTGTTCGAGGCCGACGTGCGCGGCGTGACGCCGTTTCTCAAGCTGGCGACGGTGACGCGCAACGGCGGCGGCCACATGACGTTCGCGTGCGACGAGGGCCCGTCGCTCGGCGGTCTCGACTCGGCGCCGACGCCGCTCATGTACTTCAGCGCCGCGCTCGCGTTCTGACTGATGACCCAGGTGTCCCGGTACGGGCACATGCTGAAGGTCCGGATCGATGCGCTGCGGATGAAGGTGACGGCGCGCTATCGCGTCGAGGGGTCGGTGCTGCAGGACACGATCGAAGGCCGGATGCTCGGCGCCGAGACGGTGCTCGAGGTCGAGTCCGCCGCCGACCCCGCGATGATCGCGCGGGTCATCCGCAACGCGGAGCGCGGATGCTTCGTGAGGCAGGCGCTGACGAAGCCGGTGCCGGTCGTCGCGCGCACGCTGCTGAACGGCGCGGAGCTGAAGACCTAGCGAGCGAGACCGGCGGGGTCAACCCACCCCGCCGGCCCGATCGATCGACGAAGGTCGCGGACCGGTTGAACGTCTCACGCGCGAGTGGCGCGCCGAAGCACGGCGAGCGAACGCGCGGCGGCGCGCCGCACGATCGCCTCGGCATCGTCGAGTGCGTCTTCGAGCGCGGGCGTCGCCGTGTCGTCACACTGGTTCGCCGCAACGACGGCGGCGTTGCGTGCGAGGCCGGTCCGCTTCGCGCGCGACAGCGCCGTGCCGCGGAAGCGATCGCGAAATCCCGCGACATCGAGCCGCAGCAGGTCGTCGAGCGCGGGAAAGTCGTCGCGAGCTTCGAAGGCCGGCTCCGACGCGACCGCGGCCTTGCGATTCCACGGACAGACCTCCTGGCACACGTCGCAGCCGAAGACCCAGCCGCCGGCCTCCGCGGCGAGCGCTTCATCGACGTCGCCGCGATGCTCGATCGTGAGGTAGGAGATGCAGCGGCGCCCGTCGAGCACGTAGGGCGCGACGAAGGCGTTCGTCGGACACGCGTCGAGACAGGCGCGGCACGTGCCGCACCGGTCCGCGACGGCGCCGTCGGGCTCAAGCGCGGCGGTCGTCAGCACGATGCCGATGAAGAAGTACGAGCCCAGCTCGGTCGACAGGAGGTTCGTGTTCTTGCCGAACCAGCCGAGACCGGCGCGCGCGGCGAGGTCGCGCTCGAGGACGGCGCTCGTGTCGACCACCGCGCGGCTTCGCGCGCCGGCCCGCTCGTCGATGAACCGGCCGAGCGCTTGGAGCGGCGGCCGCATCACGTCGTGGTAATCGCGGCCGCGGGCGTAGCGTGCCACGCCGCGCCAGCCGCGCGCCTCGGCCGCCGCGTCGCGTTCCGCGCCGGCGTGATAGCTCCGCGCGACGGCGACCACGGCCTGCGCGCCCGGGAGGAGCCGCGCCGGTTCGCGGCGCTCGGCGCGCGTCCGCGCGAGATACGCCATCGTTCCGCCGTAGCCGGCGTCGAGCCAGTGCGCGAACGCGTCGGCGTGATCGGCGCCGGATGCCGGACCGATGGCGACGGCGTCGAAGCCGAGCGCGTGCGCCTCGTCCTTCACGGCGGCGCTCAACGTCAGCCCGGCGAGCGTCACTGACGCCGGCCCTTCGCGACGACGAGCGCCTGGGTCAGCGTGCGCCCGCCGTGCTCGAGGAAGTCGATGTACCGGAACCAGCGGCCGTCCGAGCGCCACCGCTCCTCGAGCCCGACCGCCGCCGCGAGCGCGGCCTCGAGCGACGGGAACTGCTGGACGTCGCGGTCGACGCCGAGATGCTCGACGGTGAAACCGTGCGATTCGAGGCGCGCTCGCATACGAGGCTCATCGTACGCGAAGCGCGACGGGCGGCCGGTCTCGCCCCAGTGATCGACGTGGAAGCCGCAGCAGACGACGACGCCCCCGCGAGGCACGGACGCCGCCGCGTTCGCGATCAGCGCGTCGGACAGGAACATGTGCGCGGCGACCGCGTCGGGACGCGCGACGTCCGGCGTGAGATCGCGGAAGTGCGGCAGCGCGTCGGCGTCGGCGACGAGGAAGGTCGCGTTGGCGAGACCGGCCACCTCCGCCCGGCGTGAGGCGTCGGCGATCAGCGCGGGATCGCGGTCGATCCCCACGACGTCGCGGCAGCGAGGCGCCAGCGCGAGCGCGACGCGGCCGGCGCCCGTGCCGACGTCGACGACGGTCTGGCGCGCGAGATCCTCGTCGAGGAGGAGCCGCCAGAACGTCGGATTGACGCCCGGCGGCGGCACGGCCGCCGCCGTCCCCGCGCTACCCTGTGACGGCACCCTCGGAGGCCGACGAGACGAGCTTCGCGTACTTGGCCATCACGCCCCACGTGTACCGCGGCTTCGGCGGTTTCACCGCCTTCAGCCGCTTCTTGATCTCGGCGGCCGACAGCTCGACGTCGAGCTTCCGCTTCTTGACGTCGATCGTGATGACGTCGCCGTTCCGCAGCGCGGCGATGGGTCCGCCGTCGAGCGCTTCCGGCGCGACGTGGCCGATCATGAAGCCGTGCGTCGCGCCCGAGAACCGGCCGTCCGTCATCAGCGCCACCGTGTCGCCCAGCCCCGCGCCCTGGAGCGCACCGGTGACGTGCAGCATCTCGCGCATGCCCGGCCCGCCCTTCGGACCCTCGTAGCGGATCACGATGACGTCGTTCGGCTTGATGCGGCCGGCCTTCACCGCCTGGAACGCGTCCTCCTCGCGATCGAAGACGCGCGCCGGACCGCGGTGGACGTCCTTCTTCTGCCCGGACACCTTCGCGACGCACCCGTCGGGCGAGAGATTGCCGCGCAGGATGACGAGGCCGCCTTCGGTCTTGAGCGGGTCGTCGAGCGGGCGGATCACCTTCTGGCCCGGCGCCTCGCGCGCGGCGCGCGCCTCCTCGCCGATCGTGCGACCGGTCACCGTCATCTCGTCCGCATGGAGCAGCCCGGCGTCGAGCAGCCGCTTCGCGACGACCGGCATGCCGCCCGCGTCGAACATCTCCGGGGCGGTGTAGGCGCCCCACGGCTTCATGTCGGCGAGGACCGGCGTCTTGCGCGAGATGCGGTCGAACTCCTCCATCGTGAGCTTGACGCCGGCTTCCCTGGCGACGGCGATCAGGTGCAGCACGGCGTTCGTCGAGCCGCCGGTCGCCATCACGCCCGCGATCGCGTTCAGCAGCGCCTTCTTCGTGATGATGCGGCGCGGCAGCAGTCCTCGCCGCAGCACGTCCATCGCGAGCTTGCCGGTCCGGAACGCGATGTCTTCCTTCTCGGGATGCGTGGCCGGGACGCCGTTCCATCCCATCGGCGAGACGCCGAGCATCTCGAACGCCGTCGACATGGTGTTGGCGGTGAACTGGCCGCCGCACGCCCCATCGCCCGGGCACGCCGCGCACTCGATGCGGTGCAGCTCGTCGTCACCGATCCGGCCGGCATTGCGCGCGCCGATCGCTTCGAAGACGTCCTGCACGGTGAGGCGGCGTCCGCCGTACTCGCCGTACATGATCGAGCCGCCGTACAGCATGACGGCCGGCAGGTTGAGCCGCGCCATCGCCATCACCATGCCGGGAATCGTCTTGTCGCAGCCGGAGATCGTCACGAGGCCGTCGAGCAGATGGCCGCGCACGACGAGCTCGACGGAATCGGCGATCCAGTCGCGGCTGATGAGCGAGGCCTTCATGCCCTCGGTGCCCATCGCGATGCCGTCGGTGACGGAGATCGTGTTGAACTCGATCGGCGTCCCGCCGGCGGCGCGGACGCCTTCCTTGACCTTGTCCGCCATCTTGCGGTGGTTTGAGTTGCACGGCGTGATCTCGATCCAGCAATGGGCGACGCCGATCAGGGGACGGCTCAGGTCCTCGTCGGTGAATCCGACGGCGCGGAAGTACGTGCGGGCGGCGGCGCGGTCGGCGCCGTCGAGGAGCGTGCGGCTCTTGTGCCGGGGATCGAACGCCATGGTCCTCACTCCTTCTACGGGTTGATCGCCGAGTGCACCAGGTTCGAGACGACGTCGAGCCGCTCGCCGTGCCACGGGTCGGGCACGCGGCAGTTCGTGAGATACGCGAACGACACGCCGGACTCCGGATCCGCCCAGCAGTACGACGAGCCGACGCCGCCGTGTCCGAACGTCCGCGGGTGCGCGAGCGAGCCCAGCCCGCGGATCGTGTCCGTGTACCCGCGCACGTGCGGACCGAGCCCGCGGTGCATCGGCATGCCCATGTAGCCGTCCGGCCGGTCGGCGGTGACATTGCGCGTCACGTACTCGACCATCCGCGTCGACAGGAAGCGCACGCGTCCGAGCGTGCCGCCCGTCGCGAGCATCTGGTAGAAGGCGGCCATCGCGCGCGCGGTCGCGTATCCGCCGCCGCCCGGTGAGCCGGCGCGACGGAATTCCGGTGTGTTGTCCTCGGCGCGCGGCCTGAGCCGGCCGTCCGCATCGGGCTCGTGCATGTCCGCGGCGCGCTTGCCCTCCGCCTCGGGGAGGCCGACGAACATCTCGCCACCCAGGCCGAGGACGTCCACGACGTTCTCGCGGATGAACGTCCGGTAGTCCGTCTTCGTCAGCGACTCGATCAGGACCGCGGCGGTCCAGTGCGCGGCGAGCCGGTGGTAATGCACACGGCTGCCCGGCACCCATTCGAGCTGGAAGTCGCACACGACGCGGCGGAGGAAGTCGTGGTCGTTCCACGCCTCGCGCGGCACGTCGGCGTTCGGAAAGCCGCCCTGGTGTGAGAGCAGCTGGATCAGCGTGATGCCGCCCTTGCCGTGGGCGTCGAAGCCCGGCACGTGGCTCGCGACCGTATCGGTGAACCGCAGCGCGCCGCGCTCGACGAGCAGCCAGATGGCGCACGCGGTCAACACCTTCGTGTTCGAGTACAGCAGCCAGAGCGTTTCGTCGGCGGCGGGCGTCCGCGTCGGCGCGACCGTCGCGTGACCGAACGTGCGACAGACCGCCAGCTGGCCGTGACGCGCGATGGCGAGCTGCGCGCCCGGATACCGCCCGGCGGCGATGTGTTCGTCGATCAGTCGGAAGAGGCGCTCGAGCGGCTCGAGCGCGAGGCCGGCATCCGAGAGCGTGCAGGCAGCGAGCGGAAACGCCATGTGAGGGCCCTCCGAAGGCGGAAGTCTAGCATGCGGCCTTCGGAGCGCGATGCGCGAGCGCGGCGCCGACGAGCTCGACGACGCGCGAGACCACGAAGGGTTTCGGCAGGAAGGCGAACACCCCGAGCTCGACGGCGGTCGCCGCGATCTGTGCGTCCGACGTCCCGGTCACCATGATGACCTCGATCGACGGATCGCGCGCCTTGATCGCGCGGAGGACCTCGAGGCCCGTCATGCGCGGCATGTTGTAGTCGAGCAGGACGACGTCCGGGCGGAAGTCGTCGAGCCGGGCCAGCGCGGCGGCGCCGCTGTCTCCGATGGCCACCTCGTACAGCTCGCCGAGCGCGTCCTGCAGGACGTAGCGCACCGGTTCTTCGTCGTCGACGACGAGCACACGCCTTCGCACACGAGACCCCTTTCTTCGGCAACCCGGCTGTCAGGCGTCGTGCCTGACCCGTGGCTTTGCGTCCCAGCCTCGCGACTGGTTTGCCTTTGTCGGAAAAGAGACCGACGGCATGGGTATACGCAACGCGCCTGCCAAGCCGCGTCGGCTGAACGAGGAGAGGAAATCCACACAGATAGACCGATCGCGCTGAAACACGGCCGGTTGCTTTCTAACCGGCGGCTGGGCTTATTTCGGACGGCGCGCGACGAGGAACGTGAACCGGCCGTGCTGGATGACATCGCCGTGCTGGTCGAGGATGTCGCGCTCCTCGACGATGAGGCCGGCGTCTCGCATCGGTCGCTTCACGACGGTGCGCGCGCGGCTGTGGATCGTGTCGCCGACGGCGAGCGCGCGGACGAACTGGAAGTCGATGCTGAGGAACGCGAGCACGGCGAGCGGCGGCTGCGGGATCCGCCACCCGAGACCCGTCGACAGGCACATCAACAGGATTTCGGGCACGGCCCCGACGTCCTCACCGGCCTGTCCGACGAGGCCGCGGAACATCCGCACGTGGGTGTCGGTGACCGTGATGGCCGGTGTCTCCGTGACGCCTTCGAGGACGACGTCCTCGAAGTACCACTGCGGCCCCGCCGTGCTCACGCCCGCGTGGCTCACGATGGATGCCGCTCGATCACCAGGTCGGTCTCGCCCTCCTGCACCACCTCGTCGCGCTGGTTGACGACGGTGCGGGCGAGCACGACGACGCCGCGGTCGGGCTTCGTCTCCTTCTTCGACAGCACGCGCGCGCGGACGCGGATCGTGTCGCCGATCTTCACCGGCGCCTTGAACTTCCAGCGGAGGCCGCCGAACGCGATGGTCGCGTACTGCTGCGGCATCGCGCGGGTCAGCAGGCCGGCCTGGATCGCGAGTCCGAGCAGCCCGTGGGCGATCCGCTCGCCGAAGATCGACGTCTTCATGAACTCGGCGTCGGTGTGGACGATGTTGTAGTCGCCGGAAATGCCGGCGAAGAGCACGATGTCGGTCTCGGTCACCGTGCGACCGGGCGACTCGTACTCTTCACCGACCTCGATGTCTTCGAAGTACCGCCTGGGCGGTGTGGGCATCGAACGCGCGTGACCTCCTCGAGTGCAGCGTTGCGGATGGGAACCTATTCAATCACAGTGGGCTTGCTCTCCGACCGGTGCTATTCTCCCGCCACCTCGCCCAATCTCTCGCTTCGGGAGGACCCGTCTATGGAACGACGCAGATTCCTCGCGAAGGCAGGCGCCGTCACCGCGGCAGGCGCCGCCGCCATCCTCGACGCCCCGAACGTGATCGCCCAGCCCCGGTACCGGTGGCGAATGGCCACGAGCTGGCCGCCGAAGTTCCACCCGCCGGGCATCGCGGCCGAGATGCTCGCCAAGCTCGCCGAGCAGATGAGCGGCGGACGGCTGCACATCGACGTCTACGGCGCCGGCGAGCTGGTCCCGGCATTCGAGAACTTCGAAGCGTGCCGGCAGGGCACCATCCAGGTCGGGCACAGCGCCGCCTACTACTGGGCCGGCAAGGAGCCGGCGACGCAGTGGTTCACCGCGGTGCCGTTCGGCCTCAACACCCAGGGAACGCAGGCGTGGCTCGTCTCCGGCGGCGGCCAGAAGCTCTACGACGAGCTGTACAGCGGGTTCGGCCTGGTCCCGCGCCGTGGCGGGCCGACGGGTGTGCAGATGGGCGGATGGTTCCGCAAGAAGATCGAGACGACCGCGGACTTCAAGGGGCTGAAGATGCGCATCCCCGGGCTCGGCGGCAAGGTCGTCGCCAAGGCGGGCGGGACCGTCACGCTGCTGCCCGTCGGCGACATCTTCCCGTCGCTCGAGCGCGGCGTCATCGACGCGACCGAGTGGGTCGGACCGCTCCAGGACGAGCGCGCGGGTTTCCACAAGGCGGCGAAGCTCTACTACTACCCCGGCTGGCACGAGCCGGGGACGGCCGGCGAGTTCTTCTTCAACAAGAAGGCGTACGACTCCCTGCCCGTCGACATCCAGCGCGTGCTCGACGCCGCGGCGCAGGTCGCCGACGTCTGGTCGCTCGCCGAGCATGAAGCCGGGAACGCCGGGGCCCTCGAACGGATCCTGAAGCACGGCGTGCAGCTGATCCGCTTCCCGGACGGAGTGCTGAGAGATTTCCGGAAGCTCTCGGAGGACGTGCTGCGCGAGGAGGCGGACAAGAGCCAGTTCGCCAAGAAGGTCCACGAGCACTACGAGAAGTTCAAGAAGCAGTGGCTCGAGTACTCGAACCTCTCGGAGCGCGCCTACTACCACATGATGTTCGCGTAGGCGCGGGAGCTCGAGCCCGGCCGTGGCTTTGCCGCGGCCGGTGCGAGCGTCGGGGGGTCTGGGGGGCCATTTCGGGGCCCCCCAGCTATTTGAAGACGAGGCGCGGCAGCCAGAGCGCGAGCTGCGGAAAGAGGATCACCGCGAGCATCCCGGCCAGCTGCAGCACGACGAACGGCATGACGCCGCGGTAGATGTGTCCGGTGGTCACGTCCGGCGGCGCCACGCCCCGCAGGTAGAAGAGCGCGTAGCCGAACGGCGGCGTCAGGAACGAGGTCTGGAGGTTCACGCCGAGCACGACGCCGTACCACAGCGGATCGAACCCCATCTCGGTGAGGATCGGGGCCAGGATCGGGAGGTGGATGAACGAGATCTCGATGAAGTCGAGAAAGAACCCGAGGACGAACACCAGCGTCATCACGCTCCCGAACACGACCAGGGGCGGCATCTGCATGTCCGCGATGAAGGTGCGGATGAGCGCGTCGCCCCCCATGCCGCGGAACGCGAGCCCGAACGCCGACGCCCCGACCAGGATCACGAACACCATGCTCGTCAGCTTCGTGGTCGTCTGCATGACCTGGTGGAGCATCCCGAACGTGAACCGGCGGTTCACGATCGTGAGGATCAGCGCGCCGCTCGCTCCGACGGCGGCGGCCTCGGTGGGCGACGCGATGCCGAAGAAGATCGAGCCGAGCACCGCGACCATGAGCCCGAGCGGCGGGATCAGCACCCTCACCACGCGCGCCGCCAGCATCGCGCCCGGGACGGCGGCGCGCTCTTCGGCCGGGATCGGCGGCGCCAGCTCCGGCCGGAACGCGCACAGCACGATCACGTAGCCGATGTAGAGCGTGGACAGGATGAGGCCCGGGATGAACGCGCCGAGGAAGATGTCGCCGACCGAGACCTGCAGGATGTCGGCCACGATCACGAGCACGATGCTCGGCGGGATGATCTGGCCCAGCGTGCCGGAGGCGCAGATGACGCCGGACGCCAGCTCCTTCTGGTAGCCGCGGCGGACCATCGTGGGCAGCGCGATGAGCCCCATCGTCGTGACCGTCGCGCCGACGATCCCCGTCGACGCGGCCAGCAGCGTGCCGACGATGACCACGGAGATCGCGATGCCTCCGGCGATTCGGCCGAACACGAGCCCCATCGTCTCGAGGAGGTCCTCCGCCAGGCCCGAGCGCTCGAGCGTCACGCCCATGAAGACGAAGAGCGGCACGGCGGTGAGCGTGAAGTTCGTCATCACGCCCCACACCCTGAGCGGCAGGAGGTTGAAGAAGTCCAGGCCGAACGCGTACAGCCCGAACGCGAACGCCGTGCCGGCGATGGTGAACGCGATCGGGTAGCCGATCATGATGAGCGCGGTGAAGACGACGAACATCCACAGGGGCAGGAGGTCGTACGTCATGCCCGCCACTCCTTCCCCATGCCGTGGTAGAAGTTCTTGATCGTCTCCGAGATGCCCTGGAGGCCGAGCAGCAGGAAGCCCAGGGGGATGACGGCCTTCAGGACGAACCGTCCGGGGATGCCGCCGGGATCGGGCGACCCTTCGAGCGCCCGGACCGAGGACTCGATGAACGGGATCGACGTCCAGATCAGGAGGAAGGCCGTCGGGAACAGGAACAGGATGCCGCACACGAAGTCGATCCACGCCTGCGCGCGCGGCGACAACCGCGCGTAGAAGATGTCGACGCGCACGTGGCTGTTGGAGAGGTGGGCATAGCCGGCCGTGATCAGGAACATCACGGCGAAGATGTGCCACTCGAGTTCCTGGATGAAGACGTAACTCGTCCGGAACAGGTACCGCATCACGACGTCGTACGTCGTCACCAGGACGAGCAGGAGCGCGAGCCACGCCGACCACCGGCCGACACGGTCGTTCACGAGGTCGATCGCGCGCATCAGCGCGCGCAGGACGCGCGGCGGCGGCGTCACGGTCGACACGCGGCGCATCCTAGTCGCTCATCTGGCCGGCTTCAAGCGCGATCAGCCGGCTTCAGGCGCGATCAGTCGGTACCCGCCGACAGAATGTTGCCCGTGGCCGGGGCGTCGCCTATAGTCAGACCGACCAGTCGGTCTGAGGGGCCTTCACCGGCGGCTTCGGACGCCTTTTCGGGAGGATACGTGCAATTCACTGATCCCCGCCTCGACGCGATCTGGGCAAAGGTTCGTGCGCAGCGGCGCCTCACGCACGACGACGGGATGACGCTCTTCGAGACATCCGACCTGCTCGGCATCGGCCGGATGGCCGACTGGGTGAAGCGCGGTCGCGAGGGCGACCACGTCTACTTCGTGATCAACCGGCACATCACGCCGACCAACGTCTGCGTGCTGTCCTGCCGGTTCTGCGACTTCGCGCGCAAGAAGGGCGAGGCCGGCGCGTACGAGCACACGATCGAGGACATGCTGCGGATGGTGCGGCCCGAGGTGCGCGAGGTGCACATCGTCGGCGGGCACCATCCCGACTGGCCCTTCGAGTACTACGAGCGGCTGATCCAGGCGATGCACGCGGCGCACCCCGAGGTGCAGATCAAGGCGTTCACCGCCGCGGAGATCGACTACTTCTGGCGCCGCTGGAAGATCGAGCCGAAGGAATCGCTCGCGCGTCTGAAGGCCGCCGGCCTGCACTCGATGCCCGGCGGCGGAGCCGAGATCTTCTCGCCACGGCTCGCGAAGGACCTGCGCTACACCGGCAAGGCCGATCCCGATCGCTGGTGCGAGATCCACGGCATCGCGCACGGCCTCGGCATTCGCACGAACGCAACGATGCTGTACGGCCACATCGAGACCATGGCCGAGCGCGTCGGGCACCTGCTGCGGCTGCGCGAGCAGCAGGACGCGTCCGGCGGCTTCCTGACGTTCATTCCCCTCGCCTACCAGGTCGGCCCCGCGCGCGTCGTCCAGCGGCAGACGCCGCCGGCGGACAGCCTGCGGACGATCGGCGCCGCGCGCCTGCTCCTCGACAACTTCCCGCACGTCGAGGCGTACTGGGTCGTGCTCGGCGAGGACACGACGTCGATCGCGCTTCACTTCGGCGCCGATGACGTGAACGGCACGCTCGAGGACGAGCGCATCCAGCACATGGCCGGCGCGACCACGCCCGCGGGCGTCGCGCGCGAGCAGCTGTTCCGGATGATCCGCGACGCGGGCAAGATCCCGGTCGAGCGTGACGCCTTGTATCGTCAAGTGGGGGGCCCCGAAATGGCCCCCCACCCCCCCCACTCACTCGCACCGTCCGCGGCGAAGCCGCGGCCGGGCTCGGTATCGCTCGGAAGCGCCCCGGCGGAGCCGGCGCGCTCCTCGACGGCGCGCTCGGACCTGTTGCCGCCACTCCGCGGCGTCGCGATCGAGGCGGTCCGCGACAAGGTGCTCGCCGGCGAGCGGCTCGGCCGCGACGAAGGCCGCTGGCTCCTCACCGATGCGTCGCTGCTCGACGTCGGCGCCGTCGCGTCCGAGGTCCGGTACCGCAAGATCCCCGAGCGGCGCGTGACGTTCGTCATCGACTCGAATCCGAACTACACGAACGTCTGCGTCACCGACTGCCAGTTCTGCGCGTTCTACCGCAAGCCCGGCGACAAGGAGGCGTGGACGCTGACCGTCGAGGAGGTGCTCGAGAAGATCGCGTTCGCCGCCGAGCGTGGCGCCACGACGGTGCTGCTCCAGGGCGGTCACAATCCGGCGCTTCCGCTCGACTACTACCTCGACCTCGTCCGCGAGACGCGCCGCCGCTTCCCGGCCGTGACGCCGCACTTCTTCACGGCGTCCGAGATCCACACGATGGCGGACGTGAGCGGCCTGACGTTCGTCGACGTGCTGGACCGGCTCTGGCAGGCCGGCCAGCGCTCGATCCCCGGCGGCGGCGCCGAAATCCTGTCGGCACGCGTGCGCACGCGCATCGCGCCGAAGAAGGGCGGCCCGGAGAGCTGGCTCGCGGTGCATCGCGAAGCGCACCGCCGTGGCTTCACGTCGACGGCGACGATGATGTACGGCCACGTCGAGACGCCCGAGGACGTCCTCGACCACTTCGACGCCATCCGCGAGCTCCAGGACCTTCACGGCGGCTTCACGGCGTTCGTGCCGTGGTCGTTCAAGCCCGGCAACACGCGGCTGGAGAAGTGGATCACGCAGTACCAGGGGCCGAACACGTATCTGCGCATGCTCGCGGTCGCGCGGCTCTATCTCGACAACTTCCTCCACGTGCAGGCGTCGTGGTTCTCGGAAGGCAAGCGGACCGGCCAGATCGCGCTCGAGTTCGGCGCCGACGACTGGGGCGGGACGCTCTTCGAGGAGAACGTCCACAAGGCGGCGGATTACGTGAACACCATCTCGGTCGAGGAGATCGTGACGCTGATTCGCGACGCCGGCTTCGTGCCGGTGCAGCGGACGACGAGCTACGAGCCGATCAGGGAGTGGTAGGAGCCCTAGCGCGGATTATTCATGAACGATCGCGCGTGAGCCGCCGAAGCCGAGTGCCGGGCTGGGGATCGCTCCGGCATTCCGCGAGTCGATCGCCCGCTCGC
>JACPCW010000062.1 GCA_016184365.1 Candidatus Rokuibacteriota bacterium | reverse complement strand
TTGACCTTGTAGAGCGGCGGCTGGGCGATGAAGACGTGGCCCTGCTCGATCACGCCTTTGAGCTGCCGGAAGAAGAAAGTGAGGAGGAGGGTTCGGATGTGACTCCCATCCGTGTTCTTCAACGCCATGCCACCCTCGCCCGCGACGAAGTTGTGCGGCCCCGGCACTTCAAGGTCGTACACCCAGGGATCGGGTGGGTCGATACGCTCGATGCTTACGACTTCGTCCCAGTAAACGTCGGACGCCGCGAGCGTCTCGAGTCGACGAAGGAGCGGTTTCGCGGCGTCCGGATTCGGGCTCTCGCCTTCGATCAAGTCGATGACTTCGCGCAGACCGTCTCGCGTCGCCTCGCATCGCTGTTCGACGTACGCGGCAAGCCTTGGGCTTACCCGTCGCCAAGCTTTCACGGACAGGCCCGCTGCCTTGGCGGCGCTGCGGACGAGTGTGGTGGTGTCGGGGACGACGTCGAGATTCGGATTCCCGACGACATCGAGGTCAACCGCCGCGTCGAGGCGCCCCTGCTTTTCGCCAACGAAGCGAACGTGCTGCGCTAGGCGCTGCACCTGTTCCACGCCGTAGACGTAAACGGAGTAGTACGTCCTTCGCTGCCGGGCTTTGGTGTTCGTCGCACACTTTCGTTTCGCTCGAAGGAGCGGCAGGACACCGAGTCTCAACAGCAGCGTGCACACATCCTCGGCAAGACGACGGCTCGCCGTCGCGTATTCGACGTACGGCATTGCCGTCCCGGCGCTCGTCTTCGCCTCATGGACGAAGCTGTCTCCCTCGAAAAGTCCTGAGAGAAACGCCGCAACGACATCGTTCGAGGCAGCCATCACCAACCGGGGTACCGTCTTGCTTGCGGACGTCGCGCCGACGCGCATGTCGAACACACGCTCGAGCAGCAAACAGAGCGGCTTCGATGAGATCGACGTCTTCACCGCCCGCGGCACCCGGCGGTGACGAGGCTCGATCCCGAAGATCTCTCGTGCAAGCCGACTGAATTCCGCGGTGACATGCGCGTCACTGTTGACGAAGTGAACCGTGTGGTCGGCGCTCGTGTGGCCCTCGGCGATCACATAACCGAGAAACCGTGCAAGCTCGGTGTCGCATGTTTCAGGCACGCGGATTGTGGCGCGCCGGGTGCTCTGGAGCGCTTCGATGTCAACGGATATAGCGCCAAACTCTGTCGCGATCCGGCTGAGAACGGCGACATTGACGCCGCGTCCTGACCGGACTGTTGTCCACTCGTGAACAGGAACGCCGCACCGCTCCGCGAGTTTCCGCCATCCACCGACCCGCTCGGCTGTCTTCACCAACAGCTGTTCGAGCGCAAGACTGAGCGGAACGCGCACGCGATCCTCTGCCCTGAACGCATGCAGGATGGCAGGCTGCAGTGACATCGCCGGTGTGTCCTTGACGGGCAGGGCGCGCGGTGTGGCAATCCTGACGCCTGGGACGAGTTCTTCTGCCGTCAGAATTCGAAGCGCGGCGCCTTCCAGCGTGAACAACGGATGATAGTGCGTCGTGACAACTTCGCGGCCGGCTCGGGTTGTGATCTTCAGCAGGAAGTCGGGCGCGGTCCGCCGAATGCAGGCTTGAATCGGGCGAGGTTCGAGGCGCAGGGTGACAGGATTGAGCGAGAGAATCTCAGGTGCGGAGGCGTCGAAGGCCGCGACCCCGTCATCGAATCTCTCGATCACCCGACCGCGCTCAACGGCGGGATCGACCAAGTCGCGTATTGGTAAAACGCGGCCGTCGGCGAGAACGACGCGGCTGTCCCCCAGAACGCACTTTCCGCAGCCGTTCGGACCGACGATTGCGGTGATGCCCGGGAGTACTTTGACGACGGTCTTTTCGCCGAAGGACTTGAACCCGTGCAGGACGATTTGCTCAAGACGCATGAGCACTTCTATCACGCGATCGCCAGGACCCCAAAAGAAAAAATACAAGGGCTTGTGGTTCTTGGGAGATCACCCGCTAGGCGTCGAAGACATACCCGCCGGATGCCGCGAAATCCGGTGAGGCTCACCGGCGACACCGACCGTGGTTGAACCGTGGCGTCATCCCTTCCGGCGAAAGTATTGATGAAATCGATATTTCTCGACGCGGCACCGCGCGGCTAGTGGCACGGGAATCGCGTCTACTCATGACCATGGCCGAGAGCCTGCCGACTCCGGAAGCGGAGGACCTCGCGCGGTCCGTCATCGACGCGGCCGCCCGTGGCTTCGTCCACGGCCTCGGCCAGCGGCTCGAATCCGAGCGGCTCCCGCCGGACGACCATCGGCCGTGGCCCGCGCCGCGGACGCCCTGGCTCATGGCGCAGGTGTGGGACGACCTGCTCTTCGCTCACTGGGCGGTTCGGGCGTCGGATCTCCGACCGTTCGTTCCGCCGGCGCTTCCCGTCGACACGTTCGACGGATCCGCATGGCTCGCGGTCACGCCGTTCAGCGTGCGGGGACTCCGGATGCGGGGACTGCCGGCCGTGCCGGGAATCTCGACCTTCCGCGAGATCAACGTCCGGACCTACGTGACGATCGACGGCAAGCCGGGCGTGTTCTTCTTCAGCCTCGACGCCGATACGCTCCTCGGCGTGCAGGTCGCGCGGCTCTGGTTCCGGCTGCCGTACTTCTACGCGAGCTGCAAGCACGACCGCGCGGACGCGTTTCGCTTCCGCAGCGTGCGCAGCCATCCCGACGCGCCGGCCGCCGAGTTCGACGGCGGCTACCAGCCGATCGGGCGTCCGGAAGCGCCGACGCCGGGCTCGCTCGAGTGGTGGCTCACCGAACGCTACTGCTTCTACGTGGCCTTCGGGGACGGCCGGGTCGAGCGCGTCGAGATTCATCACGCGCCCTGGCCGCTGCAGCGGGCGGAAGCGGAGCTCCACACGAACACGATGGCGCTGCCGCTCGACATGCGCCTCGCGCGACAGCCGACGACGCTGCACTACGCGCGGACGCTCGACGTCAGTATCTGGGGACCGGAAGTGATCGAAGAGCGGCGGCGATGCGGCACGCGCGCGGCCTGAGCGGTCAGCCCCCCTGCTGCTTGAGATAGCAGCAGCGCTTGTACTTCTTCCCGGAGCCGCACGGACACGGATCGTTACGGCCGACCTTCTCGCCGGTGGCCGTGCGCGGAGCCGGGCGCGGCGTGCTGGCGGCGGGCGCCGGTCGCTCGCCGCCGCCGCTCTCGAACGGACGCAGGTCGAAGGCGAGCCGATCGGTCTGAAGCCGCCGGTCGTGCTGCGAGTCGAGCCACTGCGCGAGACCTTCGCGATTCGCCTCGTCGTGGGCGGCGGCTTCACGGACGACCTGCACCTTGAACAGCCGCTCGAGGACGGTGCCGCGGATGCGGTCGATCATGGCCTGGAAGAGATCGAACGCCTCGCGCTTGTACTCCGTCAGCGGATCGCGCTGTCCGTAGCCGCGGAGGCCGATGCCTTCCTTCAGGTGATCGATCGACAGCAGGTGGTCCTTCCACTGCGCGTCGATGACGATCAGCATCTCGTGGCGCTCGAGCATCCGGAGCAGGTCGGGCCCGAGCTCGCGCTCGCGCTCCTCGTACCGCTCCTTCACGACCTTCGCGACGAGCTCGTCCAGGCCGCCGCGCGACGTGATCTCCATGAACTGCGCCGGCGCGATCTTGATGTCGAACTGCTGCGTCAGCGCCGCCGCGAGACCCGCGAGGTCCCAGTCCTCGGCGTGCGTCTCCTCCGGCGCGTACGTGTCGACGGTCGCCGCGACCGTCTCCTCGATCCACTCGGCGATCGCCTCGGCCTGGCTCTCGCCGTCCAGGATCTGGCGGCGCATGCCGTAGACGATCTCGCGCTGCTTGTTCATGACGTCGTCGTACTCGAGGAGATGCTTCCGGATCTCGAAGTTGTGCGTCTCCACGCGCTTCTGCGCGGTGGCGATCGCCCGCGTCACGAGCTTGTGCTCGATCGGCTCGCCTTCCTCCATCCCGAGGCGCTCCATGATTCCCTGGATGCGCTGGGAGCCGAAGATGCGCAGCAGATCGTCCTCGAGCGACAAATAGAACCGCGACGAGCCGGGATCGCCCTGGCGTCCCGAGCGGCCGCGCAGCTGGTTGTCGACCCGGCGTGATTCGTGCCGCTCCGTGCCGACGATGTGCAGGCCGCCGACCTCGACGACACGCTGGTGTTCCGGCTCCGTCACGCGCCGCGCCTCGACGAGCGCGGCGGCGCGCGCCTCCGGCGGCGCCAGCGCCGGATCGAGCCCCTGGCGGCGCAGGATCTCCTTGGACAGGAAGTCGGGATTGCCGCCCAGGAGGATGTCGGTGCCGCGGCCGGCCATGTTCGTCGCGATCGTCACCGCGTCGGCGCGACCGGCCTGCGCGACGATCTCGGCTTCGCGCTCGTGGTACTTGGCGTTCAGGACTTCGTGCCGGACGCCGCGGCGCTTGAGCAGCGCCGACAGCCGCTCGGATTTTTCGATCGAGACCGTGCCGACGAGCACGGGCTGGCTCTTCTCGTGCCGCTCGATGATGTCCTTCACGACGGCGTCGAACTTCTCGCGCTCGGTCTTGTAGACGACGTCGGGGTTGTTCACGCGGATGAGGGTGCGGTTGGTGGGCACGACCGTGACGTCGAGCTTGTAGATCTTTCCGAACTCTTCCGCTTCCGTCTCCGCGGTGCCCGTCATGCCCGCGAGCTTGTCGTACATGCGGAAGTAGTTCTGGAACGTGATCGTCGCGAGCGTCTGGTTCTCGCGCTCGATCCGCACGTTCTCCTTGGCTTCGACCGCCTGGTGGAGACCGTCGGACCAGCGCCGGCCCGGCATCATCCGCCCGGTGAACTCGTCGACGATGATGACCTCGCCGTCCTTCACCACGTAATCGACGTCGCGCCGGTAGAGCGCGTGCGCGCGCAGCCCCTGCTGGATGTGGTGGAGCGCGTCGATCTGGTTCGGGTCGTAGAGGTTGTCGACGCCGAGCAGCCGCTCGCAGTGCGCGATGCCCTGCTCGGTGAGCGCGACGGCCTTCGCTTTCTCGTCGACGATGTAGTCGCCCTCGACCGAGGCCTCGATCTCCGACAGCTTGCCCTCGACGATCGTCGCGGCGCGCTTCAGCTTCGGGATGATGCGGTCGATGCGGAAATAGAGGTCCGTCGACTCCTCGGCCGGACCGGAGATGATCAGCGGCGTCCGCGCTTCGTCGATCAGGATCGAGTCGACCTCGTCGACGATCGCGTAGTGCAGCGGCCGCTGCACCAGCTCGTCGAGCGAGAACCGCATGTTGTCGCGAAGGTAGTCGAACCCGAACTCGTTGTTCGTGCCGTACGTCACGTCGGCGTGGTACGCCTCGCGACGCGAGCACGGACGGAGCGCCGTCAGCCGGATGTCCGACGTGACGTAGGACGGGTCGTACAGGAACGACGCCTCGTGCTGGATCACGCCGACCGACAGGCCGAGGAAGTGGTAGAGCGGGCCCATCCACTGGGCGTCGCGCTTGGCCAGGTAGTCGTTGACGGTGACGAGATGCACGCCCCGGCCGGTGAGCGCGTTGAGGTAGATCGGCAGCGTCGCGACCAGGGTCTTGCCTTCGCCGGTGGCCATCTCGGCGATCGCGCCGCGATGGAGCACCATGCCGCCGATCAGCTGCATGTCGAAGTGCCGCATGTCGAGCGTCCGGCGGCTGGCCTCGCGGCACACCGCGAACGCGTCGACCAGCAGGTCCTCGACGTCTTCCTCGCCGGCGAGCCGCTTGCGGAAGTCGTCGGTCTTCGCGCGCAGCGCGGCGTCGTCGAGCGCCTTCAGGCCGGGTTCGAGGGCGTTGATCTCGGCGACGACCGGAAGCATCCGCTTGACGTCGCGCTCGTGCTTGGTGCCGAACACCATGCGGAGGAGGGCATTGAGCATCGCGATTCATTATACGACCCGGTGCGACGGACGCCCGGGTCGTGCGCTCAGCGCGTCTTGCCGCGCAGCAGCTCCCGCGCGTGGCCGAGCGCGGACGCGCTCTCGGCGTCGCCCGCGAGCATGCGGGCGATCTCGCGCACGCGGTCGTCGCCCGTCAGCGGCGACGCGGCCGTCCGCGTGCGTCCGGCGCGCACCGCCTTCGTGACGCGCAGATGGTGCTTCGCCCGGGCCGCGATCGGCGCGAGGTGCGTGACGCAGAACACCTGGCGCCTGCCGGCGAGCGCCGCGAGCTTGTCGGCGACCACGCCGGCCACGCGCGCGCCGATGCCGGCGTCGACCTCGTCGAAGATCATCGTCGCCACGGGATCGGCGGCGGCGAGCACCGTGAGGAGCGCGAGCGCCGCCCGTGACAGCTCGCCGCCCGAGGCGACGCGCGCGAGCGGTCGCAGGTCTTCGCCGGGGTTCGTCGACAGCCGGAACTCGACGCGATCGAGGCCGCGCGCCGTCACCTGCCCGCCGGGGTCGGGCTCGACGGCGACGTCGAATCGGGCGCGCTCCATGCCGAGCGCGCGGAGCTCGCGCTGTGTCTGTGCGCCGAGCCGTTCGGCCGCGGCCTGCCGTCGCTCGGACAGCGCGGCCGCCTCGGCGGACAGCTCGGCGCGGAGGTCGGCGACGAGCCGCTCCTGCTCGGCGAGGACCTCTTCGTGTCGCGCGAGCCGGTCCAGCTCGATGGCGGCGTCCGCACGGAACGCGAGGATCGCGTCTTCCGTTTCGCCGTACTTCCGTTCGAGCCGCGTGATCGCGTCGAGGCGTTCGTCGATCTCGGCGAGCCGCCCCGGCTCGAAGACGAGCCCGTCGCGCAGCTGACGCAGCGCCGCGAGGGCCTCGTCGAGCTGAACGGCGGCCGCGTCGAGGGCCTCGATCGGCGTCTCGAACGCGGGGTCGAGCCGGCCGAGCGCGCGCAGGACCTGAACCGCGCGACCGAGCGCGGCACTCGCGGCCTGCGGTCCGTCGGCCAGGAGTCCCTGCACGTCCGCGAGCCCGCCCGTGAACTTCTCCGCGTTGCGCAGGCGCCGGAGCTCCGCGCGCAATGTTTCTTCCTCGCCCGCCGAGAGCCGTGCCGCGTCGATCTCCGACACCTGGAACCGCAGGAGATCCTCGCGCTGCGCGCGATCGCGCTCGGCCGCGCGCGTGCGGTCGAGCGCGTCGCGCGCGGTGCGGTATTTCGCGGCGAGCGTGGCGACGCGCTCGCGCTGCGCCTCGGCGTCGGCGAAGCGGTCGAGCAGGTCCAGCTGATGCCCGGGCTCGAGGAGACGCTGGTGCTCGTGCTGGCCGTGGACTTCGACGAGATGGTCACCGAGCCGCTCGAGGAGCCCGACGGTCACGGCGCTGTCGTTCACGAACGCGCGATGACGGCCCGACCGCGCGATCTCGCGCCGGATCACGATGCGGAGATCGTCGGGGCGGCCGAGACCCGCGTCGTCCAGCACGGCGAGCGCGCTCGCGCGGCGATCGATCTCGAAGACGGCCTCGACGGTCGCGACCTCCACGTCGCTCCGGATGAGGTCGGTCTGCGCGCGGGCGCCGCGGACGAGGAGGATGGCGTCGATCAACACGGACTTCCCGGCCCCGGTCTCGCCGGTCAGCACGTTGAGCCCCGGCTCGAACTCCACCTCGATCGCATCGATCACGGCGACGTTGCGGACGCGCAGCTCTCTCAGCATCGGGCCGATGCTACGGGACCGGCTCCCGCCGCCTCAAGGAGTATTGGAACGGAGACGGCGAGCTACCGCTCGCCCCACTTCAGCTTGGTGCGGAGGACGTTGAAGAAGTCCTTCTGCGGGAAGCGGAGCAGCCGGATGCGCGGCGCGGCCTTCTGCACCGCGACCACGTCCTTCTCACGGAGCGGGACACCGACCTGGCCGTCGAGCGTCAGCATGACTTCCTGGTCGGTGTCGAGCGTGACCTCGATCCGGTGCGTCCCCGGCAGCACGATCGGCCGGTTGGTCAGCGTGTGCGAGGCGATCGGGATGAGCACGAGCGCGTCCATCCCGGGCGACACGATCGGCCCGCCGGCCGACAGACAGTAGGCGGTCGAGCCCGTCGGCGTCGAGATGATGAGGCCGTCCGCGCGGTACGCCGTCGCAAACTGCGACTCGACGGACACGGAGAGGTTGATGATGCGGCTCATCGCCGATTTCGTGATGACCGCGTCGTTCAGCGCGATGTAATCGCCGAACGCGGCGCCGTTCCGCACCACGTGCGCGCGCAGCATCATGCGGTCGTCGACGGCCATCCGACCCGCCAGCGCGCCTTCGACGGCGGGAAACATCTCCTCGAGCGTCGTGGCGGTCAGGAAGCCGAGGCCGCCCACGTTGATGCCGAGCAGCGGGACGCCGAGATCGCCGACTTCGCGGGCCATCGACAGCAGCGTGCCGTCGCCGCCGAGCACCACGATGAGGTCGACGATGCCCGGCAGCTCGGCCTTCGTCGCGACGGGGACCGTGGCGGACGGCACGAGCGTCCCGGTCTCCTTCTCCACGACCACGGCGACGCCGCGCGCGCCGAGCCACTTCAACAGTCCGGCGACGACGGCCGCCGGGGCGTTCGCCTTCGCGACGATACCGACCCGGGTCACTCGGGGGCCTCGACGCTCCGGCTGATGTCGGCGTCCACGTCGGCGGACGTGCGCCCGTGATTGGCCATGTGGAGGAAGAACTCGCGGTTGCCCTTCGGCCCGCGAAGCGGCGAGGCCGTCGCGCCGCGCACGTGCCAGCCGCGCAGGACCGCCCAGCGCGCGAGACGCGTGACGACCTCGCGATGGACGGCCGGGTCGCGCACGACGCCGCCCTTGCCGACCGCCGCGCGGCCGGCTTCGAACTGCGGCTTGACGAGCGCGATGACCTCGCCGCGCGGCGCGCACAGGTTGAAGATCGACGGCAGGACCTTTTCCAGCGAGATGAACGCGACGTCGACGACGACGAGCGTCGGCCGCTCTTCGAAGAGCCGCGGGTCGAGGTTCCGCGCGTTGACCTGTTCCATCACGATCACGCGCGGATCCCGCCGGAGCTTCTGGTCGAGCTGCCCGGTGCCGACGTCGACGGCGTAGACACGGGTCGCGCCGCGCTGGAGCAGACAGTCGGTGAAGCCGCCGGTCGACGCGCCGATGTCGGCGCACACGCGACCGCGGGGATCGACGCGGAACGCGTCGAGCCCGTGGGCGAGCTTCTCGCCGCCGCGGCTGACGTAGGGCGACCGGCCGCGAATCTCGATTTCGGCTTCGGCGTCGATCAAGGCGCCGGCCTTGTCGACGCGCCGGCCATCGACCAGCACTTCACCGGCCAGAACGAGTCGTGCTGCCTTTTCACGGGAGTCCACGAGGCCCCGATCAACCAGCACCCGGTCGATCCGGCCACGCGTCGGGGCACGCTTGGTGGTCATGCGGGCATTATAGGCGAGACGCTTGGTAACACCGCGAAACTGCGGCGTTAGAGCCGCCGGCTCCGCCGCGGCCGCATGAGGAGCAGCAGGGCGAGACCAGCCACGAACCCGGCGATGTGCGCGAACCAGGCCACGCCACCGCCCTCGCTCCGCATGCCGAGGCTGAGGAAGCCGTTGGCGAACTGCACGATGATCCAGAGCCCGAGGACGATGATCGCCGGGACATGGACGAAGCGGATGAAGAAGCCGAACGTGATGAGCGTCAGGATCGTGGCGTAGGGAAACAGCAGCAGGTACGCGCCCAGGACACCGGAGACCGCGCCGCTCGCGCCGATCATCGGCACGGCGGACGTCGGGCTCACCATCGTCTGCCCCACCGCGGCCGCGATGCCGCTGAGCAGATAAAAGAGGAGGAAGCGGCCGTGGCCGAGCGTGTCCTCGACGTTGTTCCCGAAGATCCAGAGGTAGAGCATGTTGCTCGCGATGTGGAAGAGCCCGCCGTGCAGGAACATCGACGTGAAGATCGTCAGCAGCGGGTGTGGGAAGTCCGCGGGGCACGCCCCGGTGAGGCGGCACGGGATGACGCCGAACTCGAAGACGAACGCTTCGGCGGGCGGCACCATGCCCCGCGGCACGGCGGCTCCGCCGAACTCGAGCGACATCTGATAGAGGAACGCGACGACGTTCAGCGCGATGAGGAGCACGGTGACCACCGGCGGCGACTGGCTGGGAACGTCGTCTTTCAGCGGGATCATGGCGTCGTCGGTGTGAGGACCACGGTCGTCGGACCGTCGAGGTAACGTCGCGCCGCCGCCAGCACGGCGTCGGCGGTGACCGCTTCGATCGACTTCGCGTACCGCCCGGGGAAGTCCCACCCGACGCCGATCAGCTCATAGAACGCGAGATACCAGGCCTGCCGCGAGTTGGTGCGCCGGTCCATGGCGAGCGTTCCGAGGATATAGGCCTTCGCGCGCTCGAGCTCCTCCGCCGTCGGCGGTTCGGCGCGCGCCCGGTCGATCTCCGCGCGCATCCCGGCCTCGGCGGCCCGAATGTTCCGCGCCTCCGTGCCGATGTGCGCAACGAACGCGGCCGGTCCGCGCCGCGACGCGTTGAGCACTCCGAGCGCGTACGCGAGGCCCTGCCGCTCGCGCAGCTCGCGGAACAGCCGCCCGGACGTTCCGCTGCCGAGCACCGCGGCAAGGACCTTGCCGGCGGCATAGTCGGCGTCGCCGAGCGCCGGCGTGAGATATCCGACGACGACCTGCGCCTGCCGCGCCGCCTGTTCGATCACGCGGCGCTGCCGTGTCGGGGTCGGCGATGCGCGCTCGCGAGAGTCGCGGGCGTCACCGCGCTCCATCCGGCCGAACAGCCGCTCGACGCGCTTGCGCACCTGCGCGCCCGGCACGTCCCCGCTCACCGCGAGCACGACGCGATCCGCGCGATACATGCGGCGGTAGTGGTCCACGAGCCCCTGGCGTGAGACCGCGGCGATCGTGTCGCGCGTTCCGGCGAGCGGCAATCCATAGGGATGGCGGCCGTACAGATCACGCATGAGCGCGTCCATCGCCGACGCGAGCGGCCTGTCCGCGCGCGACTGGATCTCCGCGGACATCAGCCGCCGGACACGCTCCACCTCGTCGTCACGAAACGCCGGTGACGTGACGACGTCCGCGATCAACGTCAGCAGCGCATCCCAGTGCTGCGCGAGCGCGCGCCCCTGGATCTCCGCGTGCTCCGCGTCGCTCGAGCCGACCACCGATCCACCGATGTCTTCCGCGGCTTCCGCGAGCTGCGTCGCCGAGCGCCGCGCCGTGCCGCGCACCATCACGCGGTGGACGAAGCTCGTGATGCCGGCCGTTTCGGACGTTTCGCTGACCGAGCCGGCGGCGACCTGGAGCGACGCGGCGACGGTCCGCGCCACCCGGCTTTCGCGAATGAGGACGGTCATGCCGTTCGGCAGCACGTGCCGCGTGACTGCGGACGTCTCGGCCGCGCCGGCGAGCACCGGCATGGCGAGGACTCCGAACAGCACCGCCAGCGCGCGCTTCATGGCCGGCCCGGAAGCACCGTGAGCCGCGCGTAGACCTGCGGGTCGAGATATCGACGCGCGACGAGCTTGATCTGTTCGGGCGTGACGGCGCGCAGATGGTCGACCCAGGCGAGCTCGTCCTCCATGCGCCAGATCGTTTCCGCGCGTCCGAGCGAGAACGCGCGGCCTTCGGCCGTCTCGATCTGGAACTGATGCCGTGCGTCGGCCGTGGTCACGGCCCGCCGGAGCTCGGCCTCGGTGACGCCGCCGTCGCGGAGGCGGCCGATCTCGCGAATGATCTCCGCCTCGGCGCGCTCGACGTCCGCGGGCGTCGTCTGCGCGGTCACGCTCATGACGCCGGCGGCTTCCATCGCGGAGTAGCCGGCGCCGATCGACGAGACGATGCCGAGACGGTCACGCAGGGCGACGGGGAGCCGAGCGGAGCGCGATTGACCGAGCACCGCGCTGAGGAGCGCCATCGCCGGCGCCTCGGCGTGGTCGAGTCGCGGCGCGTGCCACGCGAGGCCGAGCCATGCGTGCGTCCCGGGACGGCGGACGACCTCACGCCGCATGGCCGCCGGCGGCGCGACGGCCGGCGGCAGCCGGCGTGCGGCGGTGCGCAGCAGCCGGCCGAACGTGTCCGTCGCCGTGCGGATCACGCTGTCCGTGTCGACGGCGCCGACGACGACGAGCGCGAACGAGTCCGGATTGTAGTGACGGCGGTAGAAGCGCTGCAGCGTGTCGCGCGAGAGGCCGCCGATGATGTCGGGACGGCCGATGATCGGGCGCGCATACGGATGCTCGCCGAACGCGAGCGTCCAGAGCCGCACGCCGAGGAAGCGCCGCGGGTTGTCTTCGTGCAGGCGCATCTCTTCGAGGACGATGCGCTTTTCGTTTTCGAGGAACGACGCGTCGAGGCTCGCGTTGACCGCGATGTCGGCGAGCATCCGGATCGTGGCATGCGCGCGCGGCGCGGGAAGGACCGCGTGATAGTAGGTGTAGTCGAGTGACGTGCCCGCGTTGATCCGTCCCCCGACGCGCTCGATCTCGGCGTCCACGAAGCCGGGAGGTCGCGACGGCGTGCCCTTGAAGAGCATGTGCTCGAGGTAGTGCGCCAGGCCGAGCTCGTCCGCCTGCTCGTCGCGACTTCCCGCCCGTACCCACAGCTGCACGGCCGCGACGTCCGCGCCGCGATGCTCGTGGACGATGACGGTCACGCCGTTCGGCAGGACGACGCGCTTGGGCGTGGAGAGGTCGTGAGCGGGCTGTGAGGCCGGGCGCGCCGTCAGGCAGCCGGCCATGACAACGGCGGCGAGCACCGTTCCCGCCACCCGTGTCCGGACCGCCATCGCGCGCACGAGCCTACTGTACGGCCTCACCGCGGCGGCCGCGCTCCGGAGGACCGGGTCGTCAGGCAGAATGCCGCCGACCGCCGCAGACGCGCCGGGCACAACGCCTACAAGCGCCTCGTTCCAGGATTGTCAACTGCGCGAGAAGGCTGATGATTTCGGCGGTCTCGGTCTCTGGCATCGCTGTTGCGTTACTGCGGGCGCGATGCCGATTCCCGGCCACGACCAGATTCCGACAGGGGGTGAGATGTACCGAGGATCGTCCGGGGCAACCTCTCTCTGCCGTGAGCGTCGAACCACACCACCCACAGGAAACGGAGACGTGATGAAGAAGACACTTGCAGCCGTCATGAGCATGGCCATCGTGTTCTCGCTGTCGCCGATGAGCGAGGCGCAGGCGCCCTGCCCGCCCGAAGTCGCGAAGGCGAAGGACATGCTGGCGAAGAAGGGCGGCATCGCGAGAAGCCAGGACGTCCAGGCTCCGCGCTCGCTCGCCGGTGCGCGCCAGGAAACTCAGGCGCCGCGCGGTCAGGTGACGCAGGCTCCTCGCGGTCAGGACACGCAGGCGCCGCGCGGCCAGGACACGCAGGCTCCGCGCGGCCAGGACACGCAGGCTCCGCGCGGTCAGGACACGCAGGCGCCGCGCGGTCAGGACACGCAGGCTCCGCGCGGTCAGGACACGCAGGCGCCGCGCGGTCAGGTGACGCAGGCTCCGCGGTCGCTCGCCGGCGCCCGCCCCGAGGTCCAGGCTCCGCGTGGTCAGGACACGCAGGCTCCGCGCGGGCAGGAGACGCAGGCGCCGCGCGGTCAGGTGACGCAGGCGCCGCGCGGTCAGGACACGCAGGCTCCGCGCGGCCAGGACACGCAGGCGC
>JACPCW010000061.1:14236-28014 GCA_016184365.1 Candidatus Rokuibacteriota bacterium | reverse complement strand
GGATCGCTCCGGCATTCCGTTGGCTTCGATCATTGAGACGACGCGCCACCACGGAGTGCGTTCCAAGCTTCTCGGCGAGCGGGCGATCAACTCGCGGAAGGCCGGAGCGGTCCCCAGCCCGGCGCTCGGCTTCGGCGGCTCACGCGTGATCGTTCATGAATAGTCCGCTCTAGCCCGCGAAGCGCCAGGTGAGGATGCGGGCCGGACGGATGCGGACGACGGCGCCGGACTCGCGTGCCAGGCCCATCGCGCGGTATTGCGGATACTTCGCGAGCAGCAGATCGATCGCGCGCGTGAAGGCCGCGCCGTCTTCGAGCACGTCGGCCGCGCCTTCGACGATCACCCAGGAGAGCCGCGTCCAGTCCTCGTCGTACTCGTCGATCACGAGCGAGACGCGCGGATTGTCGCGCACGTTGCGCAGCCGCCGGAGATCGCGCGTGCGCTTCGGCTTGGCGTCGACCGCGGAGTAGATCGTCTCTCCGTCGAACGCGTAGCAGACGGGAACGACAAGAGGCTGGCCGCCCGCGTCGGCGGTGGCGAGCCGGCCGACGCGGGCGTGACGCAGTGTATCCAGCGCCCATGCGGGCGCGGCGAGACTCAACGTATCAGCTTCGCGTACTTGTCGACGAGCGGCAGGATCGTGTCGCGGCCCTCCGACGGCAGCATGAAGATCGCGCGCGCCACGCCGGCCTCGCGGAACCGATCGAGGACGGCCGGATCCGCGGGCGCGGCGAACGCCGACACCGGGAGGCTCTTCGGATCGCGCCCGGCCTTCTTCGCGGCATCGGCGAGGTCCTTCATGCCGGAGAGGAGCACCTCCGGATTGCGACCGCGCGGGAACCACCCGTCGCAGTACTCGACGACGCGCTTCACGGTCAGCGGGCCTTCGCCGCCGAGCAGCACCGGCGGATGCGGCTTCTGGATCGCCTTCGGCCACGCCCAGATGCGCTCGAAGTTGCAGAACTCGCCCTTGAAGCTCGCTTCGTCCTTCGTCCAGATCTCCTTCATCGCCAGCACGCTTTCGCGGAGCCGGCGCGACCGCGTCTTGAAGTCGGTCCCGTGGTTCTCCATCTCTTCGGCGTTCCAGCCGCGCCCGATGCCGAAGAGGAAGCGCCCGTTCGAGAAGTGGTCGAGGCTCGCGACCGACTTCGCGGTGGTGATCGGGTCGCGCTCGATGACGAGACAGATGCCGGTGCCGACCTTCAGCTTCGTCGTGACCGCCGCGGCGGCCGTCAACGACACGAACGGGTCGAGCGTGTGCGAATAGTGCTTCGGCAGCGGCTCACCACCCGGGAACGGCGTGCGCCGGCTCGCGGGGATGTGCGTGTGCTCCGGGACCCAGAGCGACTCGAAGCCGCGCTGCTCGGCCGCGCGGGCGAGCTCGTCGATCGGAATGGAGTAGTCGGTGTCGAAGATACAGAGGCCGGTATGCATGGTGGTTCTCCTCGGTTCAGGGAGTCGGAGTCGGCGTCAGCGAAAAGTGCGTGTGGGTCGCGAGCCAGGTACCGTCGGATCGCGTGAACGCGATGGTCAGGCGACCGGGGCGGCGAAACGTCGAGCCGTCGGGGCGGACGCCGAGCGAGTCCCACGGCGCGGCGACCCAGCCCTGGTCGTCCCGGATGCCGCCGATCGCCTCGTCGGCGCGAATGGTGAAGTCGCGGATGTTCGGCCAGACGCGCTGCCATTGGTCGACGACGACACGATCGAGACCGCGCACGAACTCCGCGACGGTGCCGAACGCGACGAGGTCGGGGGCGCAGAGCGTGCGGCCGCCGTCGAAGTCGACGGCGCGCACGCGGGATTCCAGGGTGCGCAGCCACGCGCGGAGCGGCGCGATCGGGTCGCCGCGCTCGACGGCATTCGAGACCTCGAGGAGGTTGCCGTCCGGGTCGCGGAAGTACACGGAGTCGATCGGGCCTTCGGCGCCCGTGCGCCGCACGGGGCCGTCGATCGGCTCGACGCCGTGCGCGCCGAGGTGCGTGAGCCACTGCGGGAGCGGCACGTCGCTCAGGAAGCAGACATCGCCGGAGCCCGACGTCGGCTGAGCCGCGACGAGCAACGAGGTGCCGCCGACCGGATGCACGTTGATCTTCTGCGCGCCGAAGTGCAGGGCGATCCGGCCTTCGCCGAACCGCGCGACGCGCATGCCGAGCACGTCCGCGTAGAAGCGACACGTCGCGTCGACGTCGCGGACGGTGAGGACGAGGTGGTCGAGACGGACGAGACCGGGCTCGGACACGGTGACGGATTCTACCCTCGCGACCGGGGACGTGCACGGCGGCGAATCCCGTCGCGGGGTGTCATCATCCAAGGGGCACGCGCGTCTATCGTTCGTGTGGCTCCCCGCGGTGCTCGTGCTGGCCGCGTGGGCCGGCCATCTCGTCATCTTCCGCGCGCTCGCCATCCGCCGCGCCGGTTGACGATCGCCGACGGGCCTGCGACGCTTCGTCGTCTTCCAAGGAGGTCGTCACCGATGATCGCGTCCGCGAAGCAGCTTGTCAGCGCCGTGCACCGGATCGTCACGAACGGCGGGAGCGATGCGCGCGAGGCCGACCTCGTCGCCACCAATCTCGTCGAAGCGAACCTGCGCGGTCACGACTCGCACGGCGTCGGCATGGTGCCGCGCTACATCGAATCACTGCTCGGCGGCGAGCTCGTGCCGAACCAGCGCATCACCGTGGTGCGCGACGCCGGCGTCTTCCTGACGCTCGACGGCAATCGCGGCTACGGCCAGGCCGTCGGGTTCGAGGCGATGAACATGGCCATCGCGCGCACCCGTGAGACCGGGCTCGCGGCGGTCGGTCTGACGAACGCCCATCACCTCGGCCGCATCGGCCACTGGGCCGAGCAGTGCACCGCGGCCGGGATGGTGTCGCTGCACTTCGTCAACGTGCTGTCGCGGCCGATCGTCGCGCCGTGGGGTGGACGCGACGCGCGCATCGGCACGAACCCGATCACCATCGGCATTCCGCGCACGGGCGCGCCGCCGATCATCGTCGACATGGCGACGAGCAAGAGCGCGCAGGGCAAGATCCGCGTCGCGTTCAACCGCGGCGAGAAGCTGCCGGACGGCACGCTGCTCGACGACCAGGGCGAGCCGACGAACGATCCGATCTTCGGCGTCCGCGAGCCGTACGGCGCGCTGCTGCCGTTCGCGGAGCACAAGGGCTACGCGCTCGCCGTCGCGTGCGAGCTGCTCGGCGGCGCGCTCGCGGGTGGGGAGGCGATCCACGGGCGCGACGGGCGGCGCCGCGTGCACAACGGGATGCTCTCGATCGTCATCGACCCCGTGCGCGCCGGCACCGCGGAGAATCTCGCGCGCGAGACGACGGCGTTCGTGGATTTCGTGACCGCGTCGCCGCGTCGTGACGGCGTCGATCGCGTGCGCATGCCCGGCGATCCGGAGCGCGAGACGCGCGCGAAGCGTGAAGTGTCCGGCATCGCGCTCGACGAAACGACGTGGGCGCAGATCGTCGACGCCGGCGTGAAGGTCGGCGTCGAGGCACAGGACCTGTCAGCGCTCGTCGGCGCCAGCTGAAGCTGCGCGTTCGCGGCATGACGTGAGCGCTTCGACGCTCGCCGTCCACAGCATGCTCGCAGCCGACGAGTCGTGGCCACCGATGCCGGTTCGCGTCCGGGGTCATGCGCCCGATGACCCGCGCCGCGATCTACCACGGCTGGTACGTCGTCGCGTGCGCGTTTCTCGTCGCCCTGGCCGGGTGGGGATTCGGCTTCTACGGACCCGGCGTGTATCTCGCGACGCTTCGAGCGCTGCACGGCTGGTCGACGGCGCAGATCGCGTCTGCGGTGACGCTCTGTTACCTCGCGAGCGCGGTGTGGGTCGTGTTCGTCGGCGACGCGATCGAGCGCTGGGGCCAGCGGCGCGTCGTGCTGCCGGGCTGCTGGGTGCTCGCGCTCGGCGCGGCGCTGCTCACGATGGCCGATGCGCCGTGGCACGTCTTCGGCGGGTTTTTCGTGATGTCGTTCGGCTGGGCGGCGATGAGCGGCGGTGAGAGAGCCGGGTCAGACGGCGCGCGTCATCTCGATGGTCGTCAGGGCATGGTTCCACGGCAGGACGTCGCGCCGGCCCGTTGCCGTGAAGCCCGTACGTTCGTAGAGCCAAACGGCCGGGTCGTTGGCCTCCGTCACCCACAGGTCGACGCGCGCGAAGCCGCGTCCGCGCGCCCAGTCGATCACCGCGTCGACGAGCGCGCGGCCGAGGCCGCATCCGCGGAGCGCCGGCTCGACCCACATCCCGGCGAGGTGCGCCACGCCCGGCTCGTGGACCACGCCGAACGCGAGGCCGACGGGTACGTCCTCGTCCTGGGCGACGAACATCACGTTCCGTCCCGGTTCGGTGAGGGACTGCGTGCGTGGTTCCCAGTAGCTGTCGGGCTGCTTCAGCGCGTCCGCCAGCGTGCTGGCGAACGCTTCCGGCGCGTCTTCCAGCGCTCGCAGCCGCAAGGCGCGGAAGAGCGCCGCTTCTTCGGCCTGGAGTCGGCGCACATTGGTCGCCATCGGCGCTCAGCGCTTGCGCGCGACCCAGACCTGCTCACCGCCGGCCCGGAAAGGCGTGCGCTCGAAATCGGAATAGAGCGCCTCGATCGCGAAGCCCGCGCTCTCGAGCAGGTGCTGCATCTCGTAACGGTAGACCCATCGCAGCGTCAGCGCGGCGTAGCGCTTCTCGACGACGAGACCGGATGCGTCGTACTCGTCGAAGATGAAGTGTCCGTCGAGCATCTGCCGGGTCAGGTCGTACACGAAGCTTTCCCACGCGACGACCAGCCGCCCCGTCCCGGCGTGCGTGAATGCGCCCATCCGGCGTGGCGCGCCGCCGTCGGCGATCCGCGAGACGATCAACGGCAGGCTCGGATCGAAGACGTTGAGCACGAGTTGCCCGCCGCCATCCAGATGGCGATGAATGCAGGCGAGCGCGCGGCGCTGGTCTTCGACGGTCAGGAGATGCAGGAACGCGCGATACGGAATCGTGACGAGCGGGAAGGTGCGGCCGAGCGCGAAGTCCCGCATGTCGCCCTCGTGGAGGGTGATGCGCCGCTGGACGTCGACCGGCAGCTTGCCGATCTTGTCGCGGGCGACCGCGAGCATGCTCGGCGAGATGTCGAGGCCGACGATCTTGACGCCGGCTCCGGCGACCGGGATCAGGATGCGGCCCGTCCCGCAGCCGAGCTCGAGGACAGGGCCGCCCGCGGCGCGCGCCTGCTCGACGTAGAACGGCACGTCGCCGGCGACGCCCGTCTGGTAGTCGTCGTAGATCGGAGCGTCGAGACGGTCGTGCGTGGGTGCGGTCACCCCACGAAAATGGAATCCGGCATGAAGGCGGACACGATCCAGTTCGGCGCATCGACGATCTCGCTGATCTTGAGATCCACGGCGACGCTGCACACGACGTACGCCTCTTCGCGTGACAGCCCGCGCTCGCGCACGAGGTGGTCGATCATGTAGCGCACGGCCTGCTGCGACGACGCGAAGAGATCGGGACCGTGCGCCGTCGTCGCGTACCACCCGCGCGTGTTGGTGCCGACCCCGATCGGTCCGCGCGTGCGGAACTGCGGCTCGGCGAGCCGCCGGCCCTTCTCGAGCCCGAAGCGCAGCGTGACTTCGGCGGCCATCTCGACGGCGGTGATGCACACCTCGCCGTCGCCCTGCGCGCCATGTCCGTCGCCCACGCTGAACAGCGCGCCGGGCACCCAGACGGGCAGGTACACCGTCGTGCCGCTCGACAGCTGCTTGATGTCCATGTTGCCGCCGTTCTTGCGCGGCGGCATCGTCGAGTGTCCGCCGGGCTCGTCGAGCGCGGTGCCGATGACGCCGGGAAACGGCTCGAGCGGCACGGCGACGCGGCGGTCCATGCGCGCGAACTTCCCGTCCGACACGTCCCAGATTTGTAAGAACGGCTTCGCGAAGTCGCTTTCGGGCAGCAGACCGCGGCCCGGACGGACGTTCGTGAAGCCGAAATCGAGCGCGGGCCGCATGGCGACGACTTCGACGTCGAGCGTATCACCCGGCTCGGCGCCGCGGACGCGAACCGGCCCGGTGAGGGGATGGCCGCGGAACGGGCCGCGCGCCATCACGTCGGCGTGCGTCGACGACTTCTTGTAGAAGTAGTCGGCCGCATCCCGTGTACGGAACACGACGGTGTCGCCGGGATCGATCTCGAGGCGCGGCGCGATCGCGTTGTTCCACTCGTAATGGACGACCGAATCGTCGAGCTGGTGCGTGGCCATCAGTGCCTCATCTCGTTCCACACGACCATGCCGGTGCCGGTGCGCCAGGCGACCGCGGGCATGTACGCGAGAACGTCGGCCGGTCCATCCGTGAATGCGAGCGCGACCATCCACGCGAGCAGCTCCGCGGTGCCGCCGGAGCCGGCGGCTTCCATGCGCTCGAGGGTCACCTCGCGCAGGATCGTGTCGTGATCGCCTTTGGCGAGGAGCTCGAGAAACCAGCGATCGAATTCCTCGTCGACGTACAGATAGCGCGGGCCGCCGGGCTCGTGCGACAGGCCGCCCGTCGCCAGAATCGCGATGCGCTCCTTGCCCGGCCACGCGCGCAGCATGTCGCGCACGACGGCGCCCACGTGGTACACGCGCTCCGGCGTCGGAATCGGCGGGACCGTGCAGTTCATCCCGACCGGCACGAGCGCGACCTTCGCGACCGGATTCAGGTAGTGCATCGGCACGGAGAAGCCGTCGTCGAACTGCATGTGCCGGAGATACGCCAGCGCGAGTCGCCGGCGCGCGCCCTCGTTGACCAGGTACCGCGCGAGCGCCGGATGGCCGGGGATGCGGTACTTCGTCGGCATCGCGAGCCATTCGTCGTACCAGTCGGCGGGACCGACGTGCTCGTCGCCGATGCCGACGGTGTACTCCGGCGTGTTGTTGATCGGCCAGTTCAGGAGGTGATCGTTCGAGAAGGCGACGATCACGTCCGGACGCGCGGCTTCGAGCCGGCGGCGCATCTCCGCCGTCGCCGCGAGCGTCAGCTCCTGGTATTCCTTCGGCGCCGCCTGGAACCAGCCGGTGAGCCCGGGGCCGTGCGTCATCGCCATCGCCGCGACGATGTCCGCCATTACGCACCGTCCTTCTTGAGGGAGGGGCCCACGAAGACGCTACCGTGCTGCTCGACTTCCATCGCCTTCGCGGTCTCGACGGGGAACGCGCGCTTGTAGGCGTCGATGACCGCGGACGTGTTCGCGTTCGCGCCGGCGCCGTAGAACAATCTCAAGATTTGCGGAATGTAGTACTGGTGCACGCCCATCTCGTTCATCCGGCGCACGTCCTTGTCGCGCAGCGCTTCGTACTCCGCGGCCGACAGCCCGAACTCCTTCGTGACTCCTTCGAGATCGGTCTTCCACCGCTCGCGCAGCCGCGCGTCGCGCCGGACGTGGAAGATCATCTCGTTCAGCGGGAGCGTTTTGTCGCAGCGCTCGACGTTACCCACCGGCGTCTCCCTTCAGCACCCTCGGATTGACCTTGAGGAACATGATCACGCAGCGCGAGTCGCCGAGATTCCGCACGTCGTGCGGCACGTTCGCCGGGAACGTCACGATGGCGCCGGCGGGCACGGCGACTTCCCCGCCGGCGATGTTCATGTTCGCGGTGCCCTCGAGGACGAAGATCGCTTCCTCTTCCTTCGGATGGTGGTGCATCACCGTCGACTGGCCTGGCTCGTAGCACGCGATCTCGGACCAGAGCTGGTCGGTCTTGAAGAGCATCTTGCGCACGCGCTTGTCGGGCGCGAACGCCTTGAGCGCGTTCAGATCGAACACCTGCGCCACGCCCGTCGTGACGGCGACTGCGGTTTCATCCATCGGCGGGGCCTCCTCGTGCGAGTGCCGCCAAGTGTACCGCGCGGCTTACGAGCTGCGGCGCGCCGGGAAGATCTGCCTCGCCGCCGAGCCGACGCGGTTGTTCATGTTCGCCTGGCCGGCGACCATCAGGATCTCGGCGATCTGCGCATCGGTCCAGTGCTGGCGCAGGCGCTCGACCAGCTCGTCACCGAGGTCATGCGAGTCGTGGCAGAGCTGCGTGGCGAGATCGAGCGCCACGATCACTTCGTTCGGGAAGGCGCTCGCCCAGCGCGCCGGATCCACGAGCGCCTCGATCTCCGTCTCGCTCACGCCGCGCCGCTTCGCCGAAGCGGTGTGCGAGCGCACTCACGTGTGGCACTGGTTCACGATCGACGTCCGGAGGAAGACGAGCTCCTTCACGCGCGGGGTCACCGTGCCCGACGGCTTCCACAGCGTGTCGACGAACCCGGCGAGCGCGTCGCTCGCGCCGGGGACGAGCGAGACCGTGTAACCGTACGGCGCTTCGCGCAGCGCAGGGCGGGCGGGTGTGCTCATGCCGATGTCTCCTCACGGACGGTCGACGTGACCTCGAGCGTCGCCGATGGCGCCTTCGCCAGTGGCTTGCGTGCGTTCATCAGCGGCGGCGTGCCGGCCGCGCGCGCCAGCGCGAGATCGACGACGAGCGCGGCATGGTCGCTGATGGCGTCCTGCCGGCCGCCGCGCCCCGTGCGCGCCCACACGTACCGCGCGGTCGAAAGGCGATCGCGCAGTGCCGCGTTCACGAACGCCTGATCGATCCGGAAGCCGTTCCGGCCGTTCGGCGAGTACCAGGTGTACGCGCGCTGCTGACCGGAGAGCGCGCGGAACGCGTCGGCCCAGCCGCACGCCGCGAGCGCGTCGATCCACGATTCCTCCCGGATGTTGAACGCCGGCGACTCCTCGTCGATGTCGCGGCGGCCCGAGTTGGTGTCGCCGGCGAGCAGCGCGGGACCGCGGCGCCATCGCCGCGCGACTTCGAGCACGGCGTCGAGGAACGGGTACTTGCGGCCACTGACCCGGTTCGGCACGTGCATCGCGCCGACGGCGAACGGCTCGGGGGCTTCGACCTCCGTGAGGAGCCACCGGCAATCGGCCGGGGCGCACGACATGCGGACCCGCCGGAGCGGCCACCGCGAGGCGACGAGCAGCGCGTTCACGTTCGGCGTCCGCGACGACGCCGACGTCAGCTGGTACGCGAGGCCGTGCGCGGTGAGACCGCGCGCGAGCGTCACGCTCGGCTCGGTCGCGCGGAACTCGGACAGCGCCACGACGTCGGGCGTCCAGCGCTCGAGCTGCCCGAGGATCGCGTCGACCCGCCGGCCACCGCCGGCCCGGATGTTCCAGGCGATGAGTCGCACGGCGCTCATCATGCCATCACGATGCGGTGGACGTCGTCGATCACCCGGATCGCGAGCGGCCGTTCGCGGTTCCGGACGTGGATCTCGTGACGCGGGAACGGGCTCGCGTCGATGCCGGCGACGGCCGCGACGTCTTCCGAGACGACCAGCTGGCAGTCGTACTCCTTCGTCAGATCCTGTAAGCGGCTCGCGACGTGCACGGTGTCGCCGACCGCCGTGAGATACATCGCCTCGCCGTATCCCATCCGTCCGACGACGGCCGGGCCCGTGTGAATGCCGATCCCGATCCGGAGCGGTTCGGGGAGCTCGGCGCGCAGCGACATGGACAGCTCGTTCAGCCCGTCGATGACCGCCCGCGCGGCGGCGAGCGCGCGCCGTGCGCCATCGGCGGCGCCGGCGCCCACACCGAAGAGCGCCATCACGCCGTCACCGGTGAACTGGTTCGTGATGCCGCCGCTCGCCTCGATCGTGCGCCCGACCGTGTCGAAATACCGGTTGAGGAGGTACACGACGTCGTACGGCAGCTTGTGCTCGGCGAGACGCGTGAACTTCCGGAGATCGGCGAAGAAGACGGCGATCTCCTGCTCGTCGCCCGCGAGCGGCGTCACGGCCGTGAGCGTGTCGCCGGGCGTCGCCGACGGTGACAGCAGGCGGAGCACGGCGATGTCGCCCGTCGGGCGCAGCTGGCAGGCGAGCCGCACGTCGGCGCGAGCGCCGATTTGCCGCAACACGCGCGCCTCGTCGTCCAGCGGACGTGAGGCGTGCTCGACGCCGCGCACGATCTGCACGCGACACGTCGAGCAGCGGCCGCGGCCGCCGCACACCGACGCGTGCGGAATGTCGCCGGAACGGCTCGCCTCGAGCACCGTCCGGCCGAGGGCGACGATGACCTCGCGACGCTCGTCGGGATAGAAGACGCGCACGTAGCCCCGCGCGCGCCGCTCCCACTGGTTGCGCACGACGCGCGCGCCGAGCACGGCGGCGATCAGGATCCCGAGTCCCCAGAACGCCAGGCTCGACGTTTCCTCGAGGGCCGCACGCTGCACGGGCGTCGGCGGACGCCACTCCTGCTGCTTGCGCGCGAGCCACGCCGGGTCCGTGCCGAGACGGGCCGCGTCCCGTCCGCCGTTCGCGAAGCCGAGCAGGGCGAGCACGGGGATGAGGAGCGCGCCGGCGTAGAGCCACGCCGCGGCGCGCGGATACCACGGCCGCAGGCGGAGCCAGTAGTGGAGCCCGAGCATCGCGTGCGTCCACGCGATGACGAGGAGGATCGCCTGCTTGAGCCCGATGTCCGGCCGGGCCTGCCAGTAGGTCCACATCATGCGCTCGTAGGAATCCTGGGCGCCGAACCACGCGTTCGACACGCGCGTGCCGACCACGTGCGACGCGACGAGCAGCGGGATCGACAGCCCGAGCGTGAGCCGCAGCAGCTCCCAGAACGGCACGCGCAGCGTGCGGCGCTCGTAGATGGCCATCAGCGCGAGGACGAGGTGCGTGAGGAACGCGCTGTAGAGCATCGCGGTGCCGAGGGGATTGCGCCAGAGCGCCAGGAACCAGACGCGCCCGGCGTCCATCGCGCCGAGCGAGATCAGGCCGAGCGCGTGGTTCGAGAGATGGAGCGTGAGGTAGGTGGCGAGCACGAGGCCGGCGGCGAGGCGGAGCCGACGGACGAGCGTGCGCCTACCTCACCGAGGAGTGTCTGAGGCCGGGAGGGAAGATGAGCGGCCTCATGTGAGTCTCAGGCGATCCTTTAGACGCTCAAACGCTACAAGTATCGCGCCGGTAAACACGTTGTTTGTCCCGTAAAAAATTACCGCGTCGATCGCCGTAGGCCTCACATGAAAACCTTTGTCGGAGCGCCCGGATATCTCATGTTCTCCGAGGACGCTGCTGCAAAGCTTGTCGAGGATTTCGTTTCGATATCTGGAGTCACGAATCGGTCCCTTCTTGAGATTCGTTTCTTCCAGCGTCTTGACTCCTAGTCCACCACGAACTAGGAATTTATTGATTACCAGGCTGATATCGTTCTTAAGGTCATCCGCAGAATACTTTTTCTTTCCCTCCTGAACTTGAGCGGCTCCAATCCACGCCGTCGCCTCTTGGTCGAAGCGGCCACGTTTAAACGTCACTAACCCAAAACCTTCGGACTGAATGCTCGACCCGCCGAGGAAGTGGCAATCTTCGAAAATCGTTGTCTCGTCGAAAAGACAGTTCGCCCAAGTCACTCGCTCAAATCGACAGAGTGAGAATGTGACGCCACGCAGCTCCATCCGTGCAACCGTTCCACTGAACGGCAGTTGCACAATAGGAGAGCCTTGACACAGCTTGACAAGTAGTTCAGACCGGGCGCGCCGCTGTGCACCCGGTGGGAGGAGTCGGTCAACCGCGACTGACGCTGTTCCGACAGCCAAGCGGCGACCATTAAGTCGCTTAAGCGTGTCCTGTGATGCGACCGTTGCAGCCAAAATCGCCCCGATTATTCGGCGAAGTTCATCTTCGGGGGCACCCGGACGTGTGCGGACGATCTCGACCACCATTGACGCGATGTCGGTCCCCCGACTTCCTGAGAGATCGGCATTCGTGAGAAAGTTGACGAAATCGGGCTCGCTGGGATTAGCCGAGACCGCCAATGTGACCAAGTGATCGGCGAGGAGCGCAATCTCAAGCTGTTCCTGCTGCCACTGCCATGAGTCTGTCGCGAGGTCTTTCGTCAGAAGCGGATGCGAATGGAACTTAGTGATACAGTCTTCGAGCTCATGAGACTCAAGGCGCGGCACGACTTCTTGAAGAGCGAGTGTAAGCATATCCGTGGTTGGCGCGGCACCGCGTGCCACTTCCACGGCAAACAGTTGAAGTACCCGCATCTGATCGTCACCATTCAAAGGCAGCCGTTGACGTAGTGTCTCGCGGTCGCATAGAGCCCGCATGAGCCAATCGACCGCGTGGGTTGTGCCGGAGACTACGGGGCGACGCCCGTCTGAACGGTCAACCAAGTCTGCGATCAAGCTGAGTACAAAGCCTCGGCCGACGAGGTCGTGCTCGGCGTGGCGTAGCTGGGCTGTAACCGCTATCGCCTGGTCTGCCTTCGCCTGATCGGTGAAGCGTTTGGCGAAATAATTTCGGGCGTGTTGTTCGTCAAAGGGCAAAAGTTTATAGAGAGCCGAGTGTGTGCGTTCGAGGAACGCGCGTGTCTCTTCGCCAGGCAAATTTGTATTCCAGAAGGAAGTGCGGGAGGTGATTATAATCCGGGCGCCGGTTGTCGCTACGAGCTGCGACAGAGCGTCCAGCACTTCGAGTGGCTGAACGGCTCCTCGATTCCAGAGAATGTATTCGTCAAACCCGTCGAAAATGATCTTGAAGACCTCGCCCTTCAATGTCGTATTAAGAAATTTCACTGCTGTCCCAATTAGCCGGGATCGCTCCGGTGGATCATGCGATTTGCGGGAGTATGGGACGAGATCGGGCCAGATCCGAGATGAGGTTCCCGGGTTCTGCTGTCCCGATTAGCCAAGGGTGAGCTCGGGCTGCGAGGCCGTCAGCACGGTCGGCGGGCCGGTGAACGGCTGATCGAGCCACGCCCACAGCTCGCGATGCGTGAAGAGGTTCATCCGCAGCAGGGCGACCAAGTTCGCCAGCGACCACGCGAAGCGGGAGCGCAGTTGCAGGTACTTGAGGAGCAAGATCGCGATCAGCGCCGTCCAGACTTGGACCTTCAGGGCATTGGCGCTCGTCCCCACGAAGGTCTTGATCTTCAGGTTCTGCTTCAGCGCCTTGAAGAACAGCTCGACCTGCCAGCGGTCCTTGTAGATCGCCGCGATCGTGGTGGCCCCGAACGTCAGGTGATTCGTCAGGAAGACGAGGGTGCCGTCCTTGTCGGGATCGTCGACCGCCACCCGGCGCAGCGGGAACGGACATTTCGTCGCGGCCTCCACGCTGGGCAGCTCGATGATCTCGTCGCGCAAGACCGCACTGCGCTCCGGAACCGTGCGCCGCTCGACCACCGTGTACCGCGTGTGGTCCTTCATCCGGGTGACGAAGAACACGTCCTGCGCCGTCAGTTGCCCAAACCAGGCGTAGTCGACATAGCCGCGGTCCATGACGACGACCGTGCCCGGATCAAAGCGCAGGGTGCGAGCCACCCGCACGTCATGGCGCTTGCCCTCGGTGATGACGACCACGCTGGGCAAGTAGCCGTCGTGATCCAGCAGGCAATGCAGCTTCACGGCGCCCTTGGTGCGCCGGAACTTGGCCCAGTCGAACAGCGTCGCGCACAGGTCGATCACGGTGGAGTCCAGACTGACCAGCTTGTTCTTGAACCGGAACTTCCGCCGGCCCCGGGCCAGCGGCTGACAGCGGGCCAGGAGCTCGTCGAACACGGCGCGATAGAGCTGCCACGGGCGGTGGGCGTTCGCGTACGCCAACGTCGAGCGCGCCGGCGCCGTGATGCCCAGGTGTTTGAGCTTGCCCTCGCTGCTGCGCAGCCCGCCGCAGATCTCCCGCAGCGAATGGGCCCGCCCGAGCTGGCAGAACAGCATCGCCACGAACTGGCCCCAGCAGGTGAAGCCGCGCGC
>JACPCW010000061.1:0-14224 GCA_016184365.1 Candidatus Rokuibacteriota bacterium | reverse complement strand
CTGAACATGCTGGAGAATCCGCTCACGGGTGAGCCTCCTTGCCGTTGGAGTGTCGAAGCTTGGCCGCCTCGACAGCACCATACGTCAGGTGGGCTCATCCGCCCTCACCGCTAATTTGGACAAGAGTGAAGAAATTTATCTTCTTGCCCTTCCAGCCAGCCGATGGGCGCTTCAAAGTGTCGAAACGAGTGAATGATAGTCTTCCAGAGCGAGCTCCAATCCTCACGAGGCATAGAGAGCCATTGTGAAGAGTTGATATAAATTGGGATGATATTCTGCTGCGATAAGGCTGAAACGAGCCCAAGGCTCATATACGTCTTGCCTTGACCAGGCTCGGCCAACAGAATGCCCAGCATTCCCTCGCGGACCCCGATGCCGGGATCTGGATCCACTAACAGCGACATTAGCGGATTCGGTCTCGTGCGTTTGAATCCGCTTGGCGTCTCAATGCGGGGGTCGATGTAGAACGGAGGCGCGAGGGCGCGAAGCTTGGCGATGTAAGTGTCGAGTTCGTCTTTAATGAAAGAGGCGAGATAGTCTTTAGTGGTCCAGAAGCCATTTGCCCGCCGAGCAAACAGCCGATGGTGTTCACGATGACGTTGATCAAGAGATGGTGCATACACCACCTGTGTCTCACCGGGGCGAAAATGAGAGGTGGCTACGGCTTGTAGCGAGTCTATCGTGGCTTTCGAGTGCAGGTATAAGACGCGGAACGGATAAGCCGACGTATGCACGCGATAGTGGCCTGCGTAGAGGGCCCAGTTCCCTGGATCGTGGGCGACGGCCGCTGTATCGATATTGGTCGTTCGACTGTGGTTATTAATAAGGAGGTCGGCAATCTCAGGAAAGTCTAGGGGATCCATATCGCGCCTCCGGCTCGCAGATTACCTCACTGCCGTCTGAGGGAATACATCCACTGGTCGACGCGCGGCGTTCACGTCAGGCGATCGCGCGTGGCTCGATGTCGACCTGCTGCATCTGGTACCCGCTGTCGCATCGTCGATGCGAGGTTCATTGTCGGTCGAGGTTTCCGGGGTCCACGGAATGGCGCGGCGGAGATCACCGCGTGGCCGGGGACATGGGAAGCGCGACGTGCACGGCGGCGAGGACGACGAGCGGGACGGACTTCATGGACGCCCGCTCTTCACGGCGTCGACGGCGGCGGCGAGGTGGGCGTCGGGCGTCGCGAGCGGCAGCACGCAGCCGGGAGCGACGATGAGTCCGAGGCCATCGGTCTGACGAATCGCGTCCTCGACCTCACGCGCCACGGCGGCCGGCGGCCCCGCGAGCAGCGTCGTGTGTTCATCGAGCCCGCCGACGACGGCCCCGGACGTCCGGCGTTTGCCATCCGCGAGCGTGGGCGGCGTCAGCCGATCGTGCCAGTTGATCGCGTCGACCGGCAGCCCACGGAGCTGATCGAAGAAGATCTGCCGGCCATGGATATGGAGCAGTGTCAGGAACGACCGGCCGCGCGTGCGCTCGAGGACGCGTCGCGCGAACGGCGCGCCGAACTCGGCGTTCTCCGGCTCGGTCAAGACCTCGGCGCTGCCGGTCTGCGTCGCGAAGAAGAGCCCGTCGGCGCCGGCGTCGAGCGCCGCGTCGACGTAGCGAACCATCGTCTCGGTGATCGCGTCGAGCGCGGGCAGGACCGCCGCCGGTGTGATGCGGAGATCGTCGACGAGCCGGTCGCCGGCGAGCTTCCGCGCGATCGTGAGCGGCGAGAACAGCGTGTGCAGGATGGGCGCGTCGTCGTGCCGGCCGCGGGCGATCAGTCTCACGGCCTCGAGCTCGCGACCGAGCGCGCCGGCGCCGGGGTCGAGCGGTGTGATCCGCGCCCAGTCGGCCCGCTCCTTGACGGCGTGTGCCGTGCACTGCCGGGCGCCGAGCGGCGAGCCGGTGTCCGCGGACGTGCAACCCCAGTCCTCGACGCAGTACACGGCACTCGGCATGACCTTGATGAGATCGAGATCCCAGCGGCGGTGGAAGTCGAGCATCGCGGTCGCCAGCCCGTGCGGCGTGTGGTCGACGTCGGGTACGTGACGCCAGAACGCGACGGCGGGTCGATCGACCGGACGGCGGGCCAGCGTGGCGTGGAGACGTTCGCGCTTCGTCACCGGCGCGAGTGTAGCATTCGCGGCGTGACCCTCCTGGACACCGCGCGACTGCGTCTGCGGCCCTTCACGCTCGACGATCTCGATGCGCACGCGCGGCTGTACGCCGACCCGGAGATCACGCGCTGGCTGTCCGACGGTCCGTGGCTCGGCGATCTCGCGCGCGAGCGGTCCGAGCGCGCGGTGCGCCGGTTCGTCTCGCACTGGAAGGCCTGCGGCTACGGCGTGTGGGCCGTGGAAGAGCGTGCGACCGGTCGGTTCCTCGGACAGTGCGGTCTGAACACGCTGCCGGGCGGCGAGGTCGAGATCCTGTGGGCGATCGAGCGCGACGCGTGGGGGCAGGGGTTCGCGAGCGAGGCGGCCGGCGCCGCCCTCGGCTACGCCTTCGACGTCGTCGGGCTCGAGCGCGTCGTTGCGCTGGCGCGTCCACAGAACGCGCCGTCGCGCCGGATCATGGACAAGCTCGGCATGCGCTGGGAAAAGGACGTCGAGGCGCTCGGCGCGCCGGCCGTCTTCTATGCGGTCGAGCGCGCGCGGTGACGATCCCGGCCCACGCCGGCGGCACCGCGTTCATCCAGCTGCTGCCGACGCACATCTACACCGTCGGCGCCGCCGTGACCGTCGCCCTTTCGTTCGTCCTGGTGTTGTTCGTACCCGCGCGGGCGCTCGTGCGACTGCCCGCGCTGCGCATGCGCATCGCGACGATCCCGGCGCGCGCGCACCATGCGACCGCGGTGAGCCTGGCGTCGCTCGCCGTGGTCGTCGCGCTCATCGCCGCCGGCAGCGCCGGCAGCCGTGACCCGTACGACAACCCGCTGCCGCTGTTCGTGTGGACGGTGTGGTGGATCGGCTTCACGTACCTGCACGCGGTCTTCGGAAATCTGTGGGCGGTCGTGAACCCGTGGCGCGGCGCCTGGTCGGCGCTGACGCGCGGTCCGCTCGCCGCGTGGCGCGCCCGTCCGCCGCTGCGGTATCCGGACTGGGCGGCGAGCTGGCCGGCCGCCCTCGGCTTCGCGCTCTTCGCGTGGTTCGAGCTGATCCATCCGGCGCCGATGGACGGCGCGATCCTGGCGCGCGCCGTTGCCGCCTACGCCGCGGTGCATCTCGTCGCCACGATCCTCTTCGGGCCCGCCTGGCTCGCGCGTGCCGAGACGTTTTCGGTCTTCTTCCGAACGATCGCCGCCGTGTCGCCCTTCGCGCGCGGCGAGCGAAGGACCATCCACGTCACCGCGCCGACGGCGAAGCTGCTCGACGCGCCGGCGCTGCCCGCGAGCCGTGTCGTGTTCGTGCTGCTCGTCCTCGCCTCCGTGTCGTTCGACGGGCTGTCGCGCACGTTCGCGTGGCTCACGCTGATCGGCGAGAACCCGCTCGCGTATCCCGGCCGGACGGCGCTGATGCGGGTGAACACGCTCGGGCTCGCGGGACTGTTCGCCGCGCTGGCGGTTGCCTACGTCGTGGCCGTCGCGCTCGGCAGGATGCTCGGCGGCGTGCGCGAGCCGGTCGGCGCGCTCGTCCGCACGTTCGCGCTGGCGCTCGTCCCGATCGTCTGCGGCTATCACTTCGCGCACTACCTGCCGGTGTTCCTGGTGGACGTGCAATGGGCGGTGCGCGCCGTGTCCGATCCGTTCGCGCGCGGCTGGAACCTGTTCGGCACACGGGACCTGCACGTCGTCACGTCGATCGTGTCGGACGCCTCACGCGTGTACGTCGTCTGGCACGCGCAGGTCGCGCTGATCGTCCTGGCGCACGTGGCCGGCGTCGTCGTGGCGCACGGCCTCGCGGGGCGCATCGACGCGCGGCCGCGCGCGCTCGTGATCGGCCAGCTTCCGTTGCTGCTGCTGATGATCGGGTACACGACGCTCGGGCTCTGGCTGCTGTCGACGCCGGCGGTGGGCTGACGTCAGTTGACGCCTGCGGGAATTCGAGGAGCGTCACGGGTTTCCCGGGACGCGACGAGCGCTGGGGGTTCGGGGGCCATTTCGGGGCCCCCGATTTGATGGTTAAACTGCACATGCGGTTCATTCGATGACGAGGAGGATGTGATGAGCATCTCCAGGCGGACGTTTCTCGGCGCCGGCACCGTTCTCACCCTTGGCGCGCAGTTTCCCGGTTCGTGGACGCGCCACGCCGCCGCGCAGGGCTCGCCGGGCCCGATCCGGCTCGGCTTCCAGGTGCACCGCACGGGCATCGGCGCCGTGTACGGGCGCTGGTACGAGCGCACGACGAATGCCGCGGTGAAGCTGATCAACGGAAAGGGTGGCATCGGCGGCCGGCCGATCGAGATCGTCGCCGAGGACGACGGCACCGATCCGAAGCGTGGCGCCGAAGTGGTCGAGAAGCTCGCCACCCAGCACAAGGTCGACCTGATCTTCGGCACGCTCTTCTCGCACGTCGTCATCGCGTCGGCGCCGCGCGCCGGCCAGCTGAAGATCCCGTACCTCGTCGTCAGCGAGGGCTACCACGTCGCGTCCGGCAAGCTGAACCGCTACGTCTTCCAGCCGGGCATCACCGACGTGCGCGCGCAGGTGACGGCGGTCGCGCCGTGGATCCTGAAAAACCTCGGGAAGAAAGTGACGATGATCTTCCCGGACTACGCGTTCGGTCACGACCACCGCGACTTCTTCAGTCGCGTCGCGACGTCGCAGGGCGGCACGATCAGCGCGCTGATCCCGATCCCGCCGACCGAGACGTCGTTCACGAAGTACTTTCCGCGCGTGCCGGCCGACACCGAGGTGCTCTACCACGTGATGGTCGGTCCCGGCGTGCTCACGTTCGTCAAGGAGATGGGCGAGCACTACGGCTCGAAGCGTCCGAAGATCTTCGGATTCGTCGACTCGCTGGAGGGCGTCGATCTCGCCAGCCCGGGGCTCGCGTTCCTCGAGGGGACGTACTTCTGGGAGGCGTTCCCGCGCTACGCCGCCGCCAACACGCCGGCGCACGTGAAGACGTTCCGCGAGCGCGTCGGCGTCAACGACAACGGCGCGAGCGTGAACGACCCGAAGGACGTCTCCACGTTCTCCCACATGTTCGGCTGCTGGGAGACGCTGCACGTCATCAAGGCGGTGGTGGAGAAGAGCGGCTACAGGAAGGCCGGCGAGTACAGGGGCTTCATCGAGACGCTCGAGGGCTTCCAGTCGTTCCCGGAAGGGCTCGAGCATCCGCAGGGCGCGAAGAAGTTCAACGGCAAGCTCCACCAGGTCTACGGGCATCAGTTCATCTCGAAGGTCGAGAAGCGGCGGCTCGACGTCGTGCACCGCACGGCCATCGAGGACTCGATGTATCCGCCGGAGGGCGATTACACGAAGCAGCCGCTGTAGGTGGCTTTCGGCCCGCACCTGCTGCTCGCGCTGATGGAAGGCGTGGTGAGCGCGTCACTGCTCGCGCTCACCGCGCTCGGCCTCTCGCTCGTCTTCGGCGTCATGCGCATCGTCAACGTCGCGCACGGCGCCTTCTTCATGCTCGGCGCGATCGTCACGTGGTACGTCGCGGACCTGAGCGGCAGCTTCTGGCTGGCACTCGTCGCGGCGCCGATCGCCGTCGGTCTCGTCGCGATCCTCGCCGACCGGCTCGTGCTGCGCCCGATCGGCTACGAGCCGGAAAGCACGATCGTCGCGACCATCGGGCTGCTCTACATCCTCGAGCAGGTCGTGCTCATGACGTACGGCCCGTACGCCCGGCCCGTCGCCGCGCCGTTCTACTTCCGCATCGATCTCGGCTGGTTCGGCTACTCGGGCTACAAGGTGATCGTCGCCGCGGCCGCCGCGCTGCTGCTCGCGGTGACGTGGCTCGCGCTGTCGCGCACGACGCTCGGGCTCTACCTCCGCGCCACGCAGCAGGACCGTGAGATCGCCCAGGCGTTCGCGGTGCCGGTCGGGCGCGTCTACACCATCGCGTTCGGCGTCGGCGGCGGCCTCACGGCGATCGCCGGCGCGCTGATCGTGCCCGTGCAGCAGGCGCACTACCTGATGGGGCTCGACGCGCTCCTGCTGTCGTTCATCGTCGTGATCCTGGGCGGGCTCGGCAGTCTGCGCGGCACCGTCGTCGCCGCGCTCATCGTCGGCCTCTCCGACGGCGTGGTGTCGGTGCTGTTCTCGCCGACGCTCGCCAAGATCATCGCGACGCTGGCCGTCGCGTTCGTGCTCGGCGTCCGCGGGCGCGGGCTCTTCGGCGAGGAGGCCGCGTGACGCTCGGCCTGCATCTCGCCGTCGTCGCGGCGCTCGCCGCGCTCCAGTTCGTGCTGCCCGCGTTTCATCACGGGATGCTCGCGCGGATCATGGTCCTGGCCGCGTATGCCGTCGGCTACAACGTGCTGCTCGGCTACACGGGGCTGATGAGCCTGGGCCACGCGATGTTCTTCGCGGCCGGCATGTACGGCGTCGGGCTCACGATCCAGCACTGGGGCTTCGGCATCGCCGCGGCGTCCGTGGCCGGCGTGGCCGGCGCGATCGTGACCGCCGGTGCGGTGGGGGTCGTGACGCTCCGCACGGCCGGGCCGGCATTTCTGATCGTGACGATGATGCTGGCGCAGGCGTTCTATCTCGCGACGCTCTACTTCAACACCGTGACGTTCGGCGACCAGGGCTTCATCCTCCCGGCGCTCGAGATCGGCATCGGCGGGCGCATGTTCTCGCTCGCCGATCCGAGCGTGAAGTACAACGTCGCGCTCGTCGTCTTCGCGGTCTGCCTGCTCGCGACGCTGTGGCTGGTGCGCTCGCCCGTCGGACGCGTGCTCGTGGCGCTGCGCGAGAACGACGAGCGCACGCGGCTGCTCGGGTATCACACGGGACGCTACCGGCTCGTCGCCGTCATCGTCTCCGGTCTGATCTCCGGCCTCGCCGGCGTCACGTACACGCTGCTGTTCTCGTATGTCGGCTCCACGTTCGCCGGCGTCCTCTACTCGATCTATCCGCTCCTGTGGACGCTGCTCGGCGGCGCGGGCACGACGCTCGGGCCGCTCGTCGGCACGCTGCTCATGACGTACGCGATCGATGTCGCGAGCGGCATCACCGACGCGTACCTCATCGTCGTCGGCGCCGCGCTCGTGCTGACGATCCTGTGGGCGCCGGCCGGCGTGGTCGGCGGCATCCGGGCGCGGTGGGCGCGATGGCTGCCGTGACGCCGCTGCTCGAGACGCGCGCGATCGGCAAGCGCTTCGGCGGACTCGAGGCGGTGAGCGGCGTCGATCTTCGCCTCGACCGCGGCGAAGTGCGGGCGCTGATCGGTCCGAACGGGGCAGGCAAGACGACGCTCGTCAGCCTCATCAGCGGCCGGTTGTCGCCGACGACGGGCCGCGTGTTCTTCGGCGGCCGCGACGTCACCGGGCTCGGCGCGCCGGATCGCGTGCGCCTCGGCATCGTCTACACGTTCCAGATCACGAGCATCTATCGGAAGCTCACCGTCCGCGACAACGTCATGCTCGCCGCGCAGCGGCGGAGGCTGCAGCGGTTCACGGACTGGCTCGGCCTCGATGCGCGCACGCTCGCACGCGATGTCGAGACCGCGCTCGGCAAGGTCGGCCTGTTCGCCGTCGCCGGTGAGCCGGCCGGCTCGCTCGCCTACGGGCACCAGCGGCTGCTCGAGATCGCGATGGCGCTGGCGCTCCGGCCGTCGCTGCTCGTCCTCGACGAGCCGACGCAGGGGCTCGCCGCCGCGGAGATCGACGGGCTGTGCCGGCTCGTGCGCGAGATCGCGGCGGAGTCGACGGTGCTGCTGATCGAGCACAACATGGCCGTCGTCCTCGAGCTCGCCAGCCGCATCACCGTCATGGACCGCGGACGTGTCATCGCCGAGGGCACGCCGCGCGAGATCGAATCGCATCCCGAGGTGCAGCGCGCGTACCTCGGACAGCCCGCGACCCCGGCGCCATGACGCTCACGCTCGACGGCGTGCAGGCGGGCTACGGTGACGTGCGCGTGCTGCACGACGTGTCGCTCGAGCTCGCCGCGGGCACGATCGTCGGGCTGCTCGGCCGGAACGGCGCCGGCAAGACGACGACGCTGCACACCATCATGGGGCTCGTCCGCGCCCGGGCGGGGCGCATCACGCTCGACGGCCGCGAGCTCCATCGGATGCCGCCGCACGACATCCCGAAGGCCGGCGTCGGCTACGTGCCGCAGGGGCGCCGGCTGTTTCCGTATCTGACCGTCGAGGAAAACCTCCGCATCGGACTGCTCGTGCGCGGCGCCGGCGCGGATACGCTCGCGCCCGTGCTGGATCTCTTCCCGGTGCTCCACGAGCGGATGAAGCAGCGCGCCGGGACGCTGTCGGGCGGCGAGCAGCAGATGCTCGCGATGGCCCGGGCGCTCTGCACACGCCCGGCGTTCCTGTTGATGGACGAGCCGACGGAAGGTCTGATGCCGACGTTGGTGGCGCGGCTGCTCGAGACGATCGTCGAGCTGCGCGCCCGCGGCGTCGGCGTGCTGCTCGTCGAGCAGAAGGTCGACGCGGTGCTGCGGATCGCCGACCGCGTCACGCTGATCGAGAACGGCCGCACGGTGCGCCACGCGACGCCGGCCGAGCTGGCGGCCGAGCCGGAGGTGCTGCTCCGGCACGTCGGGGTGCGTCGCTAGCTGGCCGTCACGGGCGTAGCGGGGGCGCGGCCCCCAGGTTCTGCACGGCGATCGCGTCCAGGGTGTCCAGAATCGTCGCCACCCGGAACGGCTTCTCGAGATAGCTGAAGGCGCCACGCCGCGCGGCTTCTGCCGCCGCCGCCGGACCTCCGAAGGCCGTGATGAGGATCACGGGGACGGCCGGCAGCCGGCCCCGCAGGTAGGGCAGCAGCTCGAACCCGTTCGGCCCGGGCATCTCCTTGTCGAGGACCACGACGTCGAAGCGCTCGTGCTCCACGAGTTCCGGCAAGTCCGTGCCGTCCTGGCGGTCGATCACGGCATGCCCGGCGCGTTCGAGCACGTCGCGCAGCAGCGCTCGCATGGCACGGTTGTCCTCGACGATCAGCACCGTCATGTCTGTCTCCTCGTCACCGTTCGGAGATCCGCGCGCCGGCGCAGGCCGTCCGGCCGGCCACGTACCGGAGCAGATCGTTCCATTCCACGGGCTTCGCGAAGGCGCGCTCGGCACCCGCTTCGAGCGCGTGCGCGAGGTCGTCCGGATGAGCGCCGCTCACCACGGCAATCCGCGTGCGCCCGCGGGACACCGCGCGCACCTCGGCGATGACCGTCTCGCCCGAGATGTCCGGCAGACCGAGATCGGTCAGCACCACGTCGAACGCTTCGACCCGCGCGAGTTCGATGGCTTCGCGTCCCGTGGACGCTTCGACCACCGTCGCGCCCTCGGTCTCGAGCATCGTGTGCATGAGCCTCCGGATGGAGGCCGTGTCCTCCACGACGAGCACGTGGATTCCGGCGAGGGGATCGTGACTCTCGCGCTGCATGAGGTGCTCTACCGCAACGGCGATGCCAGATGTCCGGATCGCCGAAATGTCTCGGCGCGACGGGGACTTCTCGTACAGTGCGGCGACGACGGCGCTCCGAGGCCGCGGACACCTCGTCGCCGACACGACATCATGTCGACGGGCTCGCCGAGCGGCGCGCTCAGCGAGCCGGTGCGTGGAAGGGCAACGGGACGCTCGCGCCGGGCGCGAGCCGCCGGCGGATCGATGCGGCCGCCACGCGCTCGTCGAGCCAGGCGGCGAGCGCGCGCTCGGCCTTGGTCTCGCGCAGGCGCTCGTGCGCGCGGGACCGCGCCTCGGCGTCGTCGGCGCCGGAGCCGAGGGCGGCCGTCACCTCGGCCGGCGTGACGAAGGCGAGCGCGACGAAGCGGAGGTCGACGAAGCGCCGCCAGCGCTCGTGGGTGTCGGCGGCGCGGCGCGCCCATGCCCGGTCGATCCCGGCGGCGGCGAGCCAGGCGTCGAGGCCGCTCGGACCGCCCGCGCGCGCCTCGACCGCGCGCCACCCGTCCTCGGCGGTGTCCGGCGGGACGTCGATCGCCAGCCGGCGGGCCTCGGCGAGCACGAGCCGCGCGCGGGCGTAGCGCTCGACATCCGCGGATTCGATCGGGTCGGGCGACGGCGAGAAGCCGAACAGGCCGAGCGCTCTGGCCAGCGCGATGTCGCTCGCGGTGATCACCTCGCCGTCGACGACACCGACGACCGCGTCGACCAGTTCCGAAGCGTGCGCCGCGCCGGCCAGGAGCACGAGCGTCACGGCGAGCGCCACGACGCGGCCGGCGGCGCTCAGAACGCGTGCCCCACGCTCACGTAGAAGCGGAGCTCGCGTTCCTGGTGCGCGACGGCATCGAGCGGATAGCCGACGTCGAGACGCAGCGGTCCGACGGGCGTCGCCACCCGGAGACCGACGCCCGCGCCGGTCTTGAGGTCCCCGGGATCGAGGCGGCCGACTTCGGAGGCGACGGCGCCCAGGTCGACGAACCCCGCGCCGCCGATCCAGCGCCAGATCGGGAACCGCCATTCGACGTTGAGGACGACCGAGGCGTTGCCGCCGGTCGGGTTGCCCTTGTCGTCGAGCGGGCCCAGCCGGTTCTCCTCGTAGCCGCGCACCGTCGTGCTGCCGCCGGCGAAGAAGCGTTCCTCGATGGGCAGCGCCTGGGTCTCGCGCAACGGCCCGGCCAGGCCGATGCGCGCCGAGAGCGCCAGGACCGTGGGCGGCAGCCAGTCGAAGAACCAGTGCGTCTCCAGCCGCGCCTTGAGAAAGCTCGGGTCGCTGCCGAGGACCGTATCCGCCCCGCGGAGCGAGAGCAGGTGGAAGCTGCCGCGCGCCGGATCGAGCGGGCGCTCGCGCCGATCGAGCGTCAGCTCCGGGGTGAGCGTCGCGATGCGCTCGCGCCCCGTCACGACCTCGGCGCCGGCGAGCGTCCGGTCCACGCCGAACCGTTCGACCTGCGAGATCTCGTAGCGGACGACCGTGCGCAGCCCGCGAACGCGCTCGGGGAGGAGGTCGCGCTGCACGCCGAGCGCGCCGCCGAGCCGTTCGAGCTCGAAGCCGATCTCCTCGCGCTGCTCCCGGAAGAGATCGGCGCTGCCGTCCCATCGCGTTCCGGCGACGCGCGGCTCGCCATAGCGGAGGTCGGTACGGTGGCCGCGCTCGCTCAGCCGCTGCCGGAAGGTGGCCGTGCGCGCGGTGCCGAAGAGGTTGTCGTGCTTGACCTCGACGAACGCGCGGGCGCCCTCGAACGTCGTGTAGCCGAGCCCGAGGTCGGCGTGCCAGGGCGGCCGTTCCCGCACGGCGACCCGCACGTCGGCAAAGGGCCCGGGCGGCGGCCGCAGCGGCTCGACGTCGACGCGGTCGAACGGGCCGAGCGTGGTGAGTCGCCGCTGCGCCTCGACGACCGCGTCGGGGTCGAAGCGATCGCCCGTGGCGAAGGGCAGCTCGCGCTCGATCACGCGCGGACGGGTGAGGACGAGCCCTTCGAGGAGCACCCGTCCGATACGCGTCGGCTCGCCCTCGCGCACGCGGTAGGTGACGTCGACGACGCCGTCGCGCCGGCGCGCCTCGTACTCGACCTGGGCGGCATGATAGCCGCGGCGCGCGTACTCGCGCTCCAGCGCCCGCCGGGCCTCGTCCGCGGCCGCGCGGCTCCACGCCGCGCCCGGTTTCAGCGCGATCGTGCGCCGCAGATCGTCGCGGCTCACGGCCGCATGGCCCGCGACCTCCACGTCGCCCACGATGAAGCGCGGTCCCGCGGCGACGGGCACGGTGATCCGCGCCTCGGTGCGGTCGTCGCTGAAGGTCACGTCCGCGGGACCGACGCTCGCGTCGCCGAATCCCTCGGATTCGAGGAGGCTGCGGAGCCCGAGCACGTCCTGCTCGACGGCGGCCGCGCGGTAGAAGCCTCCGCCCAGCATTCCCGGCGGCCGGGTGTCCATGCGGTCACGGAGCCGCCCGCCGGGCAGGCCCGTGTCGCCGCTGACCGTCACGCTCGCGACCCGCACGCGCGGCCCCTCCACGACCCGGAACCGGACGATCCGGCCGTCACGGTCGCGTGTGAGCGTGCCGCTCGCCTTCGCGAACGCATACCCCTCTTCGCGATACGCGGCCTCGATCTGCCGGGCGCTCGCGCGCACCTCCAGGTCGTCGACGACGCGAGCGTCGCCGAAGGTCAGCCGCTTGCGCAGCGCCGGCTGGGCGATCGCGCCGGCGCCGTCGAATTCGATCCGCGTGTGAGTTCCCTCGTGCACCGAGAGGTCGAGGTGGACGCGGCCGGAGCGCGGATGCGGCCGGGTCTCCGTGAGCGTCACGCGGGCCTCGAAGAAGCCGCGGTCCCGGAGCGCGCCCTCGAGCGCCTCGAGCGCGGCGCGGACGGCATCCGCACGATGGCGATCGCCCGGCGCGAGCCCGAAGAGGGCGCGGATGGTCTCGCGCGACAGGCGATCCGTCCCGTGGACGCGAACCTCGCCGACCCGGACGCTCGGACCGGCGTCGACGACGAAGACGACGGCGTGACCGTTCGTCGCCGGATCGACGCGCGTCCGCGCGTCGACGCGTGGCGACGTCGAGTCCGAGGTCGCCTTCGAAGGCGACGTGCTCGATCCACGGACGCCGCACGAAGCGGTAGCGCAGCCGCACGCCGCCGGGGACGGGCTCCTCCTCGACGCGGATGTCGGCGAAGAGCTCGAGCGCCCAGAGACGGTCCAGGCTCGCGCGGATCTCCGCGCGGCTGCGGGGACGGCCGGCGAGGTCGTCGAGCGCCGCACGGATGGTTGCCTCGGGCAGCGCGTGGTCCGACGCGAGCTCGACGGCGACGACGCGCGGCGGCACCGCGGCGGCCGCCGTCCCGGCGAAGGCGAGCATCCACCCGAGGCTGGCCCCCAGGACCCACGCCATTACGCTCATCGGTCGTCGTGGGGGGCCCCGACATGGCCCCCCACACCCCCCGACGCTCGGACGCGCCCCGGCGGAGCCGTGGCGCGCCTCGGGGGTGACACAGGATGTCTCATCGGAACCGGAAGCGCACGAGCACGTCGGCGCCGAAGCCGCCGCGGAAATCCTGCTCGCCGGCGATCAGGACCGGGCCGATCACCTCGTACTCGACGCGGAGCCGCCGCTCGGTGCTGTCGTCGACGCCCTGCGAGTACCGGAGCGTGGCACGGTCGCCCACGCGCTTGCCGAGCTCCACCGTCCGGCCCGAGGCGTCGGCGCTCTTGATCTCGACGGTGTCCACCGGGCCGAGACCCTCGCCGCCGATCCCGAACAAGTCCTTCAGGATCAGGCCGGCCACCTCGCCGGCGACGGCGCCGGCGCCGCGCTTGCCGAGCTCCGCGCGCGTCGCGCCGAACGCGACCAGCGAGAGCAGGTCCTCCTCCGGCAGCGGCGGGCTCGAGGCCAGGCGGACCTCGAGCTCCTCGATGCGGCCGTTCACCTGCAGCCGGACGTCGTAGCTGCCGATGCGCGTCGTGCCCAACACGTCGAGGGCAGGATCGATCCGCCGGGGATCGAGGAAGCGCGCGGATGCGCGGGCGAGCGCGAAGCGGTGTCCGCGGAAGAGGACGTGGCCGTCGACGGCCTCGACGGTGCCGAACACGATGGGCTGCCCCGTCGTGCCCTGGAGATCGAGCGTCCCGCGCGCGCGGAACCGCGCCACCGCGGTGCGGATCACCAGGTTCTCGCCGAGGTCCAGCCGGATCGCGAGGCCGGCGCCGTCGCCGGACGCCGCGCGGCCGCCCGCGCGCGGCTCGAGGAGCGAGCGGAGGAGCGGCGTGTCGCGCACCCACGCCCCGCGGACCAGGCGCGCCTGTCCGTGCAGCCGTGCGCGGCCGCCGGCGCCCACGAGTTCCAGATCCGCGTCCCAGACGGTGGTGAAGTCCGGCGACGGCTCGAGGCGCACGTGCCGCGCTTCGACCGTGAAGGCGTAGGGACCGGGGACGAGATCGCGCACGGTCACGTCGCCCCGGGCGCGCACCGTGCCGCCGCCCACGGTCGCGCTCGCGTCGGTCACCGACAGCCGCGCGGGCGACGCCGTGAGCCGCGCGCGGACGTCACGGAGCGGCGTCGGATAGTCGCGCAGCGCCAGGTAGTCGGCGCGCAGCGTCGCGTCGCCCGTCGCTTCCGGTCGCGACGGCGTGCCGGCGACGCGCGCGTCGAGGCGGAGCGTCCCGCGCGCATCGGTGATCTCCGGACGGAGACCGGCCAGCGCGCCGA